>CAZDNG010000053.1:0-65347 GCA_964506835.1 uncultured Polyangiaceae bacterium | reverse complement strand
GAGAAATGCGACCCAATCCCTTGCCGACTCGTTGACCTCTGGCCCGCCTCATAGTCGTGATCTGGTCCGCCAAGACTGATCAGGTCGTGGCAGCGACCGGGGCCCTGCCCGGTCGCGGGGCGCTCTGTCAGCAAGGCAAATCCAGACCAAGACGCACGCGGACGCAGCGACTGTCAGCGAGGCGGATCCAGGAGAAGGGGCGCGCTTTACGGCCCAGGCGCGTCCGCTCGTCTACGGCACTTCGCGGCGGGAGAAGACTCGGAAGATTTTGCCGATGGGATCGTAGAACTTGTCGACGACGCGTTCTTTGAGCGGAATGATCGCGTTGTCGGTGATGGTGATGTGCTCGGGGCACACCTTCGTGCAGCACTTGGTGATGTTGCAGTAGCCCAGGCCGTCTTGCTCTTTGATATCCGCGACGCGGTCTTCGACGTCGAGCGGGTGCATCTCGAGCGCGGCGTTGTAGACGAAGTGTCGCGGCCCGGCGAACTCGGCGTGCTTGTGGCTGTCGCGGAGGACGTGGCAGACGTCCTGGCAGAGGAAGCACTCGATGCACTTCCGAAATTCTTGGACGCGATCGACGTCTTCTTGCTTCATTCGCCACGTGCCGTCGGGGGCGTCGGGCGGGCGAGGCTTGAACTTCTTGATGCGCTTCTTCACCTCGTAGTTCCAGCTCACGTCGGTGACGAGGTCCTTCATCCGCGGAAAGGCGCGCATCGGCTCGATGATGACCGGCATCTTGAGATCGATGGTGTCGAGCCGCGTCATGCACATGAGCCGAGGCATGCCGTTGATCTCCGCCGAGCACGAGCCGCATTTGCCGGCCTTGCAGTTCCAGCGCACCGCGAGATCCGGCGCACTCTCGGCCTGGATCTGATGAACGGCGTCGAGCACGACCATGCCCTCGGTCACGTCGGTCTGGTAGTCGACGAACTTCGACTCGTTCGAGTCGCCTCGAGAAACGCGAAACGTCGCTTTCATGATGTCTCCTGATCGCGCTTGCGTGAGATCGTGGTCATCGGCGCTTACTTCTGCTGCTCGTCGATGATTTGCTTGAGCTCGTCGCGCATCGGCGGGATCGGCTCGCGTGAGAGCACCATTTCGCCGTTCGAACCCTTCCGGATGAACGTGTTGTGCTTTTGGTACTCGGCGTCCTTGGCCGGATAGTCGTCGCGGTAATGGCCGCCGCGGCTCTCCTTGCGGTCGAGCGCGCTCATCGCGCACGCCTGGGACACCGTGAGGAGGTTCTCGAGGTCGAGGGCCGTGTGCCAGCCCGGGTTGTACTCGCGGTGTCCATCGCAGCCGACCTTCGCGGCGCGCTCCCAGAACCCGTGAATCTTCTCGAGCGCCTGCTTCATCTCGGCTTCGATGCGCACGATGCCGACCAATTCCTGCATCGAATCCTGCAAATCGCGCTGGATGAGGAACGCGTTTTCGCCCGAGTTCCGTTCGAACGGCGCGAGCGCGTCGCGCTCCGCCGCGGCGACGGCACCGACGTCGACCGTCACGGACCCGACCTCGCGCGAATAGCGAGCGGCGTGCTCTCCCGCGAGCTTTCCGAACACCAGAAGATCGCTGAGCGAGTTGCCGCCCAGCCGGTTTGCGCCGTGAAGCCCTGCAGCGACTTCGCCAGCGGCGTAGAGCCCCGGCACGGTCGTCATCTGCGAGTCGCCGTCGACGTGGACGCCGCCCATCACGTAGTGGGTCGTCGGTCCGACCTCCATCGCCTCGGTCGTGATGTCGACGTTCGCGAGCTCCTTGAACTGGTGGTACATGCTCGGGAGCTTCTTCTTGATGTGCTCGCGTCCACCGGGAACCCGCGCGGTGATCCACGCGATGTCGAGGAACACGCCGCCGTGGGGGCTGCCGCGCCCCTCGCGCACCTCTTTTTGAATCTTGCGCGCGACGTGATCGCGCGTGAGGAGCTCCGGAGGGCGACGCGAGTTCTTGTCGCCCTGCGTGTACTTGAACCCTTCCTCTTCGCTGTCCGCGGTCTGGTTCTTGTAGAGCTCGGGGATGTCGTCGAACATGAACCGCTTGCCGTCCTTGTTCCGGAGCACGCCGCCTTCTCCGCGAACGCCCTCCGTCACCAGGATGCCCTTCACGCTCGGCGGCCAGACCATGCCGGTCGGGTGGAACTGGACGAACTCCATGTCCTTCAACGCGGCGCCCGCGTGGTACGCGAGCGACTGCCCGTCGCCGGTGTACTCCCAGCTGTTGCTGGTCACCTTGAAAGCGCGCCCGATCCCGCCGGTGGCGAGCACGATGGCCTTGGCGCGGAACAGACGAAAGCGACCCCGCTCGCGCTCGTAAGCGAACGCGCCGGCGATGCGCTCGCCGTCCTTCAGGAGACGGACGATCGTCGTCTCCATGTACACGGTGATCCCCTGATGGATGCCGTGGTCTTGCAAGGTCCGGATCATCTCGAGGCCCGTGCGATCGCCGACGTGGGCGAGGCGCGGATACCGGTGACCGCCGAAGTTCCGCTGGAGAATGCGGCCGTCTTTGGTGCGGTCGAAGACCGCGCCCCACGCCTCGAGCTCCTTCACGCGCTCGGGGGCTTCTTTTGCGTGGATCTCCGCCATGCGCCAGTTGTTCAAGTACTGGCCGCCGCGCATCGTGTCCGCGAAATGGACCTTCCAGTTGTCGCGATCGTCGACGTTGCCGATCGACGCGGCCATGCCGCCTTCGGCCATGACCGTGTGAGCTTTGCCCAGGAGCGACTTGCACACGAGGCCGACGCTGACTCCCGACGCTGCAGCGCCGATCGCCGCGCGGAGACCCGCGCCGCCCGCGCCGATGACGAGCACGTCGTGGTCGATGGTGTCGTACGACGCCATTTAGATGATTCTCCAATCCGTGAAGACGCCCATCGAGCACATCCGAATGTAGAAGTCGGTGAACCCGACCCAGATGAGGCTCGTCCATGCCCAGCGCTGATGGCGCACGTTGCACCACGTCGAGCCCTGGTAAATCTTTTGCCGAAGCGGCGCGCGCGACAGCATGTCCTTGTACCCGCCGATCGTGTGCCGGAAGGAGTGGCAGCCGAACGTGTACAGACTCAAGAACGTGCAGTTCAGGATCAGGACGATCGTGCCGACGCCGATGCCGAAGTGCTCCTGGCCGTCCGTGCCCGTGAACCACATGCCGTCGATCGCGTCGTGCGCGAGGATGAACAAGTAAACGACCGCCGCGTACATGAAGTACCGGTGGATGTTCTGCGCGATGAGCGGGATGTCCCGCTCACCGGTGTAATTCTTGTGCGGCTTGCCGACGGCACACGCGGGCGGCGAGAGCCAGAACGACTTGTAGTAGGCGCCGCGATAGTAATAACAAGTGAGCCGAAACCCGGCCGGCGCGATGAGAATCAACAGCGCCGGCGAGTACGCGAGCGGGCCCGTGAAGAAGCTCGGCCACCATGGCGGCTGCGGACCCCCGAAGATCGCGTGCGGGCTCTTCCCCCAGAGCTCAGGCGAGTAGATCGGCGAGAGGTACCCGCCGTACCAGTAGTGGTCGTTCTGCATGCCGGCCCACGACACGTAAACGATGAACGAGCTCAGCCCGAGAAAGACGACCAGGGGCTGAACCCACCAGTTGTCGGGACGGCTGGTTTCGCCGAACCCACGCTGAGGGGCGAGCGGGAGGTGGACTTGAGCCATACGCGGTGCTCCGGGGATGGGGGATGGGCGCCTGCGCGTAGCGGACGACGCGCGTCGCGGCCCGCGGTATAGCGGCATCGACCGAAGTTCTCAATATTATCAAGTGCCCGGGATTGGCGCCCAGCGCTGTCCGACGTAGGTTTCGCGGGCCCATGAGCAGCAACGTCGCTCCCCTCGCCTCGCCCGCGCCGAGTCGCGGGGCTTCGGAAGCGGCGTTTGCGAAGGTCGCCTGGGGTGTCCTCGCGTACACGGTCTTCGTCGTGCTGTTCGGCGCCGTCGTCCGCATCACGGGCTCGGGCGCCGGCTGCGGACAGCACTGGCCCACCTGCCAGGGCGATGCGTTCGTCCTTCCGCACGGCGTCAAAATGGTCATCGAGTACAGCCATCGCGCGACGTCGGGGTTCAGCTTCTTCGCCGTGCTCGGCATGACCGTGCTCGGGTTCCGCAGGTTCCCGAGCGGACACGCGGTGCGGCGCTTCGGCGTCGCGAGCCTCGGCCTCATGCTCGTCGAGGCGTACATCGGCGGCGTGCTCGTGCGCCGCGCGCTCGTCGCCGACAACGTGTCCGTCGCGCGCGCGCTCGTCATGTCGCTCCACTTGGTGAACACGAGCTTGCTCACGGGCGCGATCGCCCTCACCGCATGGAGCGGGACGCATCGGTCGCCCCGGTCGTGGTTTCCTTCGGATGCTCTCGATTGGGCGCTCGCCGGCGCGCTCGTCGCCGTTCTCGCCGTCTCGGTCACCGGCGCCGTCACCGCGCTCGGCGATACGCTATTTCCCGTGCAAACGACTCGGCCACTCGCCGCTCGGCTCGCGGCGGACTACGCGACGACCGCGACGTTTCTCGAGCGCGGACGGGCCATTCATCCGGCGCTCGCAGCGCTCGTCGCCGTGTTTCTTCTCGCCGTCGCGCGGAAAGCCGCCGAGGCCCGCCCGCGCGCCGCGGTCGAACGCGGCGCACGGATCGTGTCGGCTCTCGTCGTCATCCAGGTCGGCGCGGGGGTCACCAATATCGCGCTCGGCGCCCCCGGGGCCATGCAGGTCGTGCATCTGGCGATTGCCACGACCCTCTGGATGTCGCTCGTGGTGTTTTACGCGACGGCCAAGACGTCGCGCGGGCTCCACCCATCAGCCTAGGTTCTTCGCGGCGAAGTCCCAGTTCACGAGCTTGTCCGTGAACACTTCGAGGAACCCGTCGCGCTTGTTCCGGTAATCGATGTAGTAGGCGTGTTCCCAGACGTCGCACGTGATGAGCGGCTTCGCAGACGTCGTGAGCGGCGTCTCCGCGTTCGGCGTCGTCACGATCTTCCCTTTGCCGCCGTCGAGCACCAGCCACACCCAGCCGGAGCCGAAGCGGGCCATTCCCTCGGTCTTCCACGCTTCACGGAACTTGTCGAAGCCGCCGAAGTCGCGCGTGATCAGATCGGCAATCGCGCCCTTCGGAGCGCCGCCGCCGCCGGGCTTCAGGCTCTCCCAGAAGAAGGTGTGATTCCAGACCTGAGCCGCGTTGTTGAAGACGCCGCCGGACGAACCTTTGACGACCTCCTCGAGTGTCTTCGACGCTTCGGGCTTCCCCTCGATGAGGCCCTTCAGCTTCGTCATGTACGTCTTGTGATGCTTCTCGTAGTGATACTCGAAGGTCTCCTTCGACATCACCGGCTCGAGCGCATCCTTGGAATAAGGCAACGGCGCAACCTCGAAATTCATGGTCTCGGCTCCTTACGTTTCGATCGAAAAATCGACGAGTGAGTATATAGGAAGCTCGTGTTCGTCGGGCAATAGGTCGTGACGCGTGACGCGGAAAGCATCACTTTCACGCGACCTCGCGCAATTCGGACGCGCTCTCGCGACAGCCGCTCACCTCTTGAGCAACTTGAACGCGTGCGTCCAACTTCCGTGGAGCATGCCCGGAATGCACCAGAGCATGCACAGGGGCTCGATCGCGCGAGCGGCTACCGCGGCTCCCATGTCTTCGACCTCCCAGCCGAGCGCTTCGATGAGCCCTTTCGCCTCGCCCTTGGCGGAAGCGTCGTCGCCGCAAATGAACATCGTCGGTTTCACGCCGCCGAAGTTCGGCTGAACCATCGATGGACTACCGACGGACGAGAACGCTTTCACGAAATGCGCGCCCGGTTCTCGCCTTTGCAGACGCTCCATCAGCGAATCGTCGAGCGTCGTGAAAAAGTGGAGCACGCCGGATTCCGGCGGCGCAGCGGCGATCGGGTTCGTCGTATCCAGCACCGTTTTGCCGACGAGGCCGCCTTCGCAGAGCGTTACCGCCGACTCTGCGCCCGACCCTTTTACGGCGAGCACGGCAACGTCGCCGAAACGCGCGGCATCGGCGAACGACCCAGCCGAGGCGTTCTTGCCGGCGCGATCCTTCCACGACGACAGTTTCGCGACCTCGCGAGTGCCGCGCATCACTTCGTGCCCGAGCTTCAGAAAGCCGTCGGCCAACGTCTCACCGACGATACCGGAACCGAGTACGGCGATCTTCGTCATTGCGCGATGGTGCCACAACGCCGCGACGATGGGGAGCCGCGCGCGTGCGCAGCAGCGGAGCCAGGTACGGACCGGTGACGCTCCCTGGATCGCGACAGATCGCCTCAGGGGTACCCACCGAAACGACCCGGCCGCCCGCTTCGCCGCCGCCTGGACCGAGATCGATGACGTGGTCCGCGCACTTCACCACGTCGAGGTGATGTTCGATGATCAGTGCCGTGTTGCCGGCATCGACGAGCTTCCCGATCACGTCGAGGAGGCGCTGCACGTCTTCGAAGTGTAGGCCCGTCGTGGGTTCGTCGAGGACGTAGAGCGTGCGACCCGTCCCTTTGCGCGCGAGCTCGCGCGACAGCTTGATGCGCTGGGCCTCGCCCCCGCTCAACGTCGGGGCCGGCTGACCGATCTTCATGTAGCCGAGCCCGACGTCGCTGAGCGTACGCAGAATGCGCGCGAGGAGCGGATGCGCGGCGAACAGCTCCAGGCATCCCTCGACGTCCGTTTCGAGCACGTCGGCGATGCTCTTTCCCTTGTATCGCACCGCGAGCGTCTCGGCGTTGTAGCGCTTGCCCTGACAGATCTCGCACGTGACGTAGACGTCACTCAGGAAGTGCATCTCGACGCGCACGACGCCGTCGCCTTCGCACGCTTCACAGCGACCACCGGTCAGGTTGAACGAAAAGCGCGCCGCGTCCCATCCGCGCATCCGCGCGTCGGGAAGCGCGGCGAAGACCGCACGGATCTCGTCGAAGGCCTTGGTGTACGTCGCCGGGTTACTGCGCGGCGTGCGCCCGATCGGGTGTTGATCGATGGCGATCACTTTGTCGATCGCAGCTTGCCCTTCGATGGCGCGGTGCTCGCCGATCCGCGCCGTCGAATCGTGGAGCATCGCACCGAGGGCCGGGAGCAAAATGCCGTTCACGAGCGAGCTTTTGCCGGCGCCGCTCGGGCCGGTCACCGCGACGAAACAGCCGAGCGGGATCGTGACGTCGACGTTCTTGAGGTTGTGCTCGCGCGCGCCGCGGACGACGAGTTTGCCGCTCGGGGTCCGCCGACGCGCGGGCACTTCGATCGTGCGTTTGCCGGTCAGGTAGTCCGCGGTGAGGCTTCCTTTCGCCTTCTCGAAGCCACTGGGCGGCCCTTCGAACACCACTTTGCCCCCGAGATGGCCCGCGCCGGGGCCGAAATCCACGACGTGATCGGCCGCGCGAATCGTCTCTTCGTCGTGTTCGACCACGATGACCGAATTGCCGAGGTCACGGAGGTGCCGGAGCGTCGCGATGAGTCGCTGGTTGTCACGAGGGTGAAGCCCGATGCTCGGTTCGTCGAGCACGTAGATGACGCCCGAGAGCTCGCTACCGAGGTTGCTCGCGAGGCGGATCCGCTGCGCTTCGCCGCCGGAGAGCGACGGCCCCGCGCGATCGAGCGTCAGGTATTCGAGCCCGACGTTGAGCAAAAACGCGAGCCGGCTCTCGATTTCGCGAAGCGCGCCTTCCGCAATTTTTCGGTGCCCGGCTTGGAGCTCGAGCGCGTCGAACCACTGCCGATTCTCTTCCACCGAGCGCGACAACACTTCTGCGATCCCTGCTCCGCCGACCTTCACGGCGAGGCTCTCGGGACGAAGCCGCTGCCCGTCGCAATCGTCGCAGACTCCCTCGCGGAGGTATTGCCGATATTGCTCGCGCATGCGCTCGGAGTTCGTCTCGCGATAACGCCGCATGAGCGTCGGGATCACGCCGTGAAACCGCATCCCCCAGGACCCGTGGTTCTCCGTTCCCTCTTTACCCCAGGTGATCTTGATCTTCTTCCCGTCGAGACCGTAGAGGACCTTGTCGCGGAGTTTTTTCGACAGCTTGCCGAACGGGACGTCGAGGTCGACGCCGGTCGCCTTCGCCATTCCCTCGATCATGCGAAACGTCCAGCCGTCGCCGCGCGCGACGGAGGTCGCCCACGGAGCGATCGCGCCTCGTCGAATCGAGAGCGACGGATCGGGCACCACGAGATCGGCGGCGATCTCCGTTCGTACGCCGAGGCCATTGCAGCCCGAGCACATGCCGAGCGGCGAATTGAACGAAAAACTCTGCGGCGTCGGTTCCGGGTAGCTCACGCCACAGCACGCGCGCAACGACGAGAATTTGCGCGGCGCTTCGCCTTCCGGTTCGACGACGAGCTCGCCTTTTCCTTCGCGGAGTCCCATCTCGACGGCCTCGGCGATCCGCGACCGCCCGCCCGGTTCGACCTTGATGCGATCGAGCACGAGCTCGACGACGTGTTTCTTTTTCTTGTCGATGGCCGGCAGCTCGTCGAGGCGATGGACCTTGCCGTCGACGCGCACGCGGACGAAGCCGCGCGTGCCGAGCTCGGAAAACACTTCGCGGAATTCGCCTTTGCGGTGCGCCGCGATCGGCGCCAAGAACGTCGCGTTCTTGCCGCGGCTGGACGCCAGCACCTCGTTCACGATTTCGTCGACGCCCTGGCCCCGCACCTCTTTTCCGCACGCGGTGCAGTGCTGTCGTCCGACCTTCGCCCAGAGCACGCGGAGATAGTCGTGGATCTCGGTGATCGTGCCGACGGTCGAGCGCGGATTCGACGACGCGCTCTTTTGCTCGATGGCGATCGTCGGGGACAGTCCCCGCAGGCGATCGACCGCGGGGCGATCGAGCCGCCCGAGAAACTGCCGCGCGTAGGTCGAGAGCGACTCCACGTAGCGGCGCTGCCCTTCGGCGTAGAGCGTGTCGAACGCCAGGCTCGATTTGCCGGACCCGCTTCGCCCGGTGAACACCACGAGCGCGTTCTTGGGAATGATCAGGTGCTCGACCTCGAGGTTGTGCTCGCGCGCGCCGAAGATCTCGATCACGTCGCCGCCGCGCGACGCGGCTCGACTTGTCGGGCGTCCTTTCGCACGCGAAGGCATGTCGAAGTGGGCGTCAGGGCGCCGTCGGGTCGACGGGCGGCGGCGTGGGCGCCGGCGCCGATTCGACGATGTCGACCATTTCGATCTCGAAGAGCAAGGTCGCGTCGGGGCCGATCTTCGGCGGTTGACCCCGCGTGCCGTAACCGAGGTGCGGCGGAACGACGAGCTTGCGCTTGCCGCCCTTCTTCATGCCCACCACGCCGAGCTCCCAGCCCGCGATGACCGAGCCTTCGCCGATGACGAACTCGAACGGCGTTCCGCGGTCGAGCGAGCTGTCGAACTTGGTGCCGTCGAGCAACGTACCCGTGTAGTGCACCGCAACGCGATCGCCCTTCTTCGCTTCGGGACCCGTTCCGACGACTTCGTCTTCCTTCTTGAGCGGCGGGAGCATCGGCGGAAGATCGTCGTCGCCCTTCTTCGGCGACGCGGCCTCGGCCGCCGGTGACGTAGGTTCTTCCGGCGGTGCGCACGCAGACGCGAACACGGCGGACGACAGAACGACGAAGACGACGGCGCGACTCATCGGGCCCGATTTAGGTGAAACCGAGCGGGCCCGCCACGCTATTCGCGGAGTTGTTCGGAGAGGTACCGCTCGACGCCGATCTGCCCGATGACGTGAAGCTGCGACTCGAGCCAATCGACGCTCTCTTCTTCGTCGACGAGCAGGCTCTCGAGGAGTTCCCGCGTGCCGTTGTCCCCCTTGGCGACGGCGACCGCGATGCCCTTGTTCAGCCGCTCGACGGCCTCGAGCTCGACCTCGAGGTCCAGCTTGTGCTGTTCGACGGGATTTTCGCCGACCCGCACCGGGCTCAGCCGCTGCATGTTCGGAACGCCGTCGAGGAAAAGAATCCGCGCGATGACCTTGTCCGCGTGTTTCATCTCGTCGATCGACTCGTGCCGTTTCTTCGCCGAGAGCCGCGGATACCCCCAGTTGTCGCACATGCGATGATGGATGAAGTACTGATTGATCGCGGTGAGTTCCGAGGTCAAAACCGAATTGAGAACGTCGATGATCTCCGGGTCACCTTTCACGCGGGGCTCCTTCCACCGCATGACGCGGCTGCCTCCTCGTATCAGACGCGGCTAACCCAGCGAAAGCTCGGCGAGCGCAATTGCCGACGCGTGACGTTGGGGCCGTCATTCTGACCCTCCGCAGGGCGCCAACTTCGCGACAAATCGTCGATTGAGCGCTCCGCAAACGACCGGGCCGGTTTCCGCCCATCGCGGCTCGGCGCTGAAATAGTCTTTTATTTTGGGGACTTCTGTCCGACCCGGAGCGGCCCTTCAGTATCTTCTAAAGAAATGGGGCGAAAAGCCGTTAGACGATATTGAAAGTCATTTTCAAGTTGCTACAGTGACTCGAAGAAGAGGCCGAGAGCTCCGATGATCGTTTGCCACTGTCACGCGGTTACAGATCATGCCATCCGAAAGGCCGTTCAAAACGGCGCCTGTTCGGCGCGTGCCGTCGGCGCGGCTTGTGGCGCCGGCACCGGCTGCGGTGGTTGTCAGGAGCTCGTCGAACACATCGTCGAGACCGAGGGTGGCGCGCCGAGAAGCGTGCGCGCGCTCGCGATGTTCCGCGCCGAATCGCTCGCGGAAGCGCCTTAGCGCGCCGCGGAATTAGCCCGGGAAGCGCATAGGTGCTCCGCGGAATCGAGCCAGAGCGGATTCAGCACGTTCGGGCCGCAAAACCAATGAGTCCCCGAGGGTGTGGGGTGCAGAACAGTTTGTCGAATGTCGGGCTCCGGTCTATGTCCTCACCATGGCGCGCGACCGCATGCTTTCGCTTTCCGACGTCCCGCTGCCGCCGTCTCCTGACGCCACGCCGCACCCGGGTCACCGATCGGACGTAGCACCGCGAGCGACGCCGGCGCCTTCGCTGAACTCCGATCCGCGAGCGTCCCACTTCGAAGTCGCAGACGTCGACGCGCAGTTTCCCCCGGGTGCCTTTTCTCCCGATTCCGCCATCGACGAACAGATCAACGATCTCGAGCGCTGGGCCCTCGCGACGGAACGTCGCGAGCATCGGGAGAGCCTGCGGTTTTGGGTGCTCCGTGGAACTGGGTTTCTCAGTGCCGTTGCGGCGTCGATCACTGCGTCGCTCGGCCTCTTGACCGCGACGACGATCCTCGCCGGAGCCGCCGCGCTCTTCATCGCGATCGACGCAGCGTGGCCGGGCACGAGTCAGAAGACCCCGTACCGCCGCGCGGTCTACGACTTGCGGGCGCTCCAGGGCACCGTGAAGCTCAAATGGGACAAGGTGCGGCTCGCGTACCCGAACCCCACCGGCGCGCGCCGGGTCGCCAACGCGCTCGCGCTCCTCGACGCGATTCAAGCCAAACGCGACGACATCGGCCGCTACCTCGGCAGCACCGAAGCGAGCCGCGGCGTTCGACGAACCTGATCGACGCCCGCGCGAATCGTCGGACCTGCGCGCCGCGAGACGCACGGTTCACTTCGCGTGCACGATGGGCGCGAGGTGCGTCACGTACCAGCGGCCGTCCCACGAGATGATCGTGTGCACGACGAACGCACGGGTTTTGCCGGCGATCTCGTAGCTGAGCTTGGCGTCGAAGGTCCGGAAGTACCCGAGCTTGTTCCATTCTTCGCCCGGCTTCACCCACCTCGGCGGGGTGCCGAGTTCGAACCCGACGAACGCAGCGCCATCCCACGAGCGACGCTGCGCGTGCAGGTCGCGCACATCGTGGTGATACGCCGCGAGGAGCTGCCGGTGATAACGGCCAGGATCCTTGACGTCCTTCAACGGCAAGAACGGCTCTCGCGGGAAGAAGAAGGGATCGGCGAGCTCCGCGCGCCCGCTCACCACGGCGTCGAACAGCGCCCGCGCTCTCTCGACGAGCTCGTCGCTCGTCGCGGGCGGCGGCGAATCCGAAGGCGGGGGCGTGTGCGGGCTCGGCGAAGCGTCGGCACCGATCGCCAGATACGACCACGCGACGCTCGCGGCGAACGCCCGAGCAGCGTACCGACGACTCCGTTTACCTCGCATTTCACTCCCGAATCCGAAGATCCGCATCGGCGCGACTCTAAATCAGCCCGCGCGATTCGGTCGCGAGATCTACTATGCGGTGTGAACCCAGAACCCGGTTCCGGCACCGAAGCGTCGCTCGAGATGGTTCTGCTTCGTCGAAAGGATGGAAAATCCGTCGTATCGCCGAAGACGGTCCGCGCGCTGTCGGCGATCGCCGAAGCCTTGTTCTCCCGCGGGGGAACGCCACCGCCGCGCGAGCGGCTCGAATGGGTCGCGCTCGAAGCCGAGGATTTCCTCGCGCGCGCCGGGCTCCGCACGCGGTTCGTCCTTTCGCTGCTGGTCTGGCTCGTTTGCGTGCTTTCGCCGCTCACGGTCGGACGTTTCGCGCGCCTTCCCTCCTTGCCCTTGAACGAGCGGATTGTCGCCCTCGCCGCGTTGGAGCGGCGCTTCGGCGAACCGCTCCTCGCCGTCAAGGCGGTGCTCTGCCTCCTCTATTACGAACACCCGGACGGCGCGCGCGACGCGGGCTTCGACGGTGAGTGTGCGTTGCCGCACGGCACTCGCGCCGCGTCGCCGGTCATCACCGGGCACGGAGCGGCGTGATCATCGAAGGTCGCGCCATCACGGGGGATCTCGAGACCTCCGCCGACGTCGTCGTGGTCGGTTCCGGGTCGGGCGGCGCCGTCGTCGCGGCGCACCTCGCCGAAGCGGGGCAGCGCGTCGTCATTCTCGAAGAAGGGCCGCACGTGCCGTGGGAGCGATACGGCCGCATGCGGCCGAGCGAATCGATGCGGCACCTGTGGCGCGACGGAGGGTTGACGATCGCGGTCGGGCTCGGCGACACGCCGATGATCAACGTGATGATGGGCGAGTGCGTCGGCGGCTCGTCGGTGCTGACCGGCGGCGTCTGCTTTCGGACGCCGGGCTCGGTGCATCGCGAATGGTCGGAGCGCTTCGGGCTGACGGAGCTCTCGGAGTCCGCGATGGAACCCTTCTACGACGACGTCGAGCGCGCGGTGCACGTCGAGGAAGTGCCGGTCGAGATGCGGTCACGATCGACGACATTGTTCGGGCGCGGCGCCGAGCGCCTCGGCCACCCGCTTCGCCCCCTGCGGCGAAACACGCGCGGGTGCACCGGGTGCGGCCGCTGTAATTTCGGTTGTCCGGAAGGCGCGAAGCTCAGCGTCGACCTCACGTATCTGCCGCGCGCGCGGCGAGCCGGCGCAATCGTGTACTCGGACGTCCGGGTCGAGCGCGTGCTCACGCGCGGGAGCCGCGCCGTGGGCGTCACCGGCAGGATTCGGAACGGCGAGCGAGGGCGCGCACTCGGACGGTTCACCGTCCACGCGCGCCGCGTCGTCGTCGCCGCGGGCGCCTACGCGACGCCGCTCATCCTCGAACGGAGCGGCCTCGGAAAGCAGTCGGGCGAGCTCGGGAAAAATCTGACCTTGCACCCCGGATTCCGGATGATGGGACTCTTCGACGAACGCGTCGAAGGTTGGAAAGGTGCGCTGCAGAGCGCTCACACGCACGCCTACGAGCACGAACGGATCAACCTGGTCGGCCTCTTCCTGCCGCCCGGAGTTCTCGCTGCAACGATGCTCGGCATCGGTGACGACCACGCGCGGCGCGCCGCGCTCGTCCCTCACCTCGCGGTGTTCGGCGCCATGATCCACGACGAGAGCGGCGGACGGGTCCGCCACGTGTTCGGAAAGCGGTTCATCACCTACGAGATGTCGCGAGCGGACGGCAAGGCCGCCTCACGCGCGCTGTCACTCATGGCCGAGACTTTCTTCGCAGCCGGCGCTCGCGAAGTCTATCTGCCGATCCTCGGCGCGGCGCCGGTCGACGCAGATGCTTTTCGTGCGCTCGACCTCGACCGCGTTCCGCGGCGAAAGCTCGAGTGCACGTCGCAACACCCGCTCGGCACTGCGCGCATGGGTATTTCTCCGGAACACGCCGTGGTCGACCCGAACGGCCGAGTCTTCGACACCGATGACCTCTACGTCGCGGACGGCAGCGTGCTCCCGACGAGCCTCGGCGTGAATCCACAGGAAACGATCCTCGCCATGGCGACCCGAATCGCGTGGAAGCTTCGCGAAATGCCGCTTCCGAACTCCGGAAACCTGGCACGGCTCGCCTGACCGGTCCAGGCCATCCGAGTGGTCGGAGGACGCCTGGAATCAAAAGTACCTGTCCGCCGCGGCGCTGGCTCGTTCGGACACTTAGGGGCGGCTGGGGGGAAATCTCATGACCTGTATATTTGATGTAACCGAGTGCCTCGGCACACGAATTCCGAGGCGAAACGCCTCGAACATGAACAGCAACCTTCATCGATGCATGGTCGATCCGTCGACGTGACGATGGGCGGACGTGCGATGGCGTCGGTGACTCCGGCGAAGGCCGCTCGCTGTCCCCAGGCGAAATGCGGCCAGTCACGTTGACCGATCCCGAGGTTCGCCGTACCTTCGATTGACTGGACGTCTTCTCGGTCCGAGGTATGGAGAGCATCCGCAGCGGGTCGACGAGTAGAGAGAGCAAGGACGAAATTACGCATGGCTAGGAGCAAGGCAGCCGCCCAGGGCAGTTTCAAAGTCGTCTTCGAACAGGAGGGCTCCGGTTGGCGCGCCACTGTCGCCGAAGTGCGAGATTGCGAGGCTTGGGGGCGCAGCTTGTCGGAGGCCCGCCGTCGAGTGCGCAAAGCGCTCGGCACCTCGAGCATCAAGAACGCCGCCACCGTCGCGCGGCGCGCGGTCCTCATCGAAGACGTTCGCTTGCCCGGCGCGGCGAAGAAGGAACTCGAGCGCTACGGCGACGCACGTGAGAAAGCGCAAGCGGAGGTCGTCAAGCTCCGCGCGGCCACGCGCCAAGTCGTCGATACGCTCACACGGAAGTTCGGCATCAGTCTTCGCGACGCGAGCTCGCTCCTCGGCCTGTCGCGAGAGCGCGTCCGCCAACTCACCGTCTGATTGAACCGCGACGGCCTCGTCGCGAAGGGGCACGGACTTCGTCGCTCGAGAGCGCCGGGCCATCGTGCCGCCGCGTGCGTCAGACGGTAGCGCCTCCGTGTCTTCGTGGCCGGAGTTCGGGCCACATCGCGCGGACAAAATAGCGAGCGGCCCCGTCGGAGTTCCGACGAGGCCGTCTTGCTAGCTGCGAATCGGTCGCTGCCTACTTCGAAGCGGCGAGGACCGCTCCCACCGCCGCGGCGGGAACCGACTCCGACATCTCTGCCGGAGACGCGCCGTGCATGCCGCCGACGAGCTCGGGGTACGCCGGACCACCGTGCTCGTGGAGGTCGAGCCCTTCGATCTCGCCGTCCTTGGACACACGCAGGGTGCCGGTCGCCTTCACCGCGTACATGAGCACCATCGCGACGACGAACGTCGCGGTGGTGATGCACGCGCTGCCGATCATCTGCGCGACGAGCTGATCGGTACCGCCACCGTAGAAGAGACCCTTCACGACGGAGCCGGCCGAATTGTCCGGACCCGTCGGCGTCGGAGCGCCGAACTCGCCCGTCGCGAAGAGACCGAGGCTCAACGTGCCCCAGATGCCGCAGGCGCCGTGAACGGCGACCGCGCCAACCGGGTCGTCGACCCGCAGCCACTCGACGAGGTCGATGGCGAGCACGCACACGACGCCCGCGATGGCGCCCAGGCAAATCGCACCGAGGGGCGACACCCAGTAGCAGGGGCAAGTGATCGCGACGAGACCGGCAAGGAAGCCGTTCACCGTGATGCCGCAATCCCAAACCTTGTTTCGCGGATACATGTACGCGAGGCCCGAGAGACCGCCCGCGCAAGCCGCGAGCGTCGTGTTAGCCGCGACGCGGCCGCAGCCGATCATGTCCATGCCCGACAGCGTGCTGCCCGGGTTGAACCCGTACCAGCCGAACCACAGGATGACGCCGCCGACCGACGCGATCACCATGTCGTGGCCCGGAGGCATGCCGCCGCCGTCACGCTTGAACTTGCGTCCAAGGCGCGGCCCGAGGGCGATCGCGCCGGCGAGGGCGATGAAGCCGCCGATCGTGTGAACGACCGTCGAGCCCGCGAAGTCGTGGAACGGAACCGGCTTGATCGTGTTGAGCCAGCCGTCCGGACCCCACGCCCAGTGACCGATGATCGGGTAGATGAACCCGCTGACGCCGAAGCTGTAGAGCAAGTCTCCGACGAAGCCGGTGCGACCGACCATCGCGCCCGAGGTGATGGTGCTGCAGGTGTCGGCGAACGCGAACTGGAAGAGCCAGAACGCGAGGAACGCGACTCCGGACGAACCGTACGTGTCGGGCGTGCCCTGCAGGAAGAAGTACTGGTGCCCGATCCAGCCGTTGCCGGAGCCGAACATGAACGCGAAGCCCCACGCGTAGAACAGGATGCCGCAGAGACAGGTGTCGACGATGCCCTCGAGGAGAACGTTGACCGTCTCTCGCGTGCGAGCAAAGCCCGCCTCGAGCATCATGAACCCGGCCTGCATGAAGAACACGAGGAACGCCGCGATGACGGTCCACATCGTGTTGATCGGGTTGATGTACGCTGGCGGAGGTGCAGCCGCATCGTCCGCGAGCGCGGGCGAGGCGAAGTACCACGTGCCAATCTTGATCAGAGCGAGAAGAAGGACGACACCGCCCACCTTGCTCGCGACGAGAGTGGCGAATAGGCGCCGGTACTCCGTCTGTCGCATGCGACGCTTGAATTCCGTTAACATCGGGTCTCCTGGACTGGGTGGACGCCCGCCTAGAGCTCGACAGCGGATGCCTCCCCCCGTGCAAACACGAAAAACGGGTTTCAGCGAACCGCCCTCGAACATTCGGTGGGCCGGTCTCGTTGCCATCGCCGTGCTGACGATGCGCAACGATCTGTGTGGTGACCGGGAAACTACGGGGCCAACGTTTCTTGATAATTTCTTGATGCGATCTTTTTCGCGTCGGCGCTCGAAAGTGGAGATTTGATGCTTTTCTGGCGGGGCAACATGGGACTCCCGGGCCGAGCAACGCATCAAGAACCGGTCTCGCGCCCCCGAAGTCAGCCAATGTTTCGGACTCGCGTGTCGAAAATCGACGCGCGTTCTCCGGCTCGTCGCGTTATTTCGGTGCGCGCTGGTCGAGGGACCGCACGAGCGCAATCGCGATGAGGCCCACGCCCACGCCCGCAATGACACGCGGGACGACCGGCACGTGGAGGACGCCCAGGAGGGCGCTCACGACGACGGCAGGCACGAGCGCCGCGGCCCGGGCGTAGTTTCTCTTCGGGTCGGGGGCCATGGAGCCGGCGGACTGTACCCGAAAATTCGAAACCGCGACCTTGCCGGGTTGTGGACACCCCGTGATGACGCAAGTAAAAACCCGGGCGCAACAGGCCGAAGTGGCGGAATGGCAGACGCGGCGGATTCAAAATCCGCTTCTCGAAAGAGAGTGTCGGTTCAAGTCCGACCTTCGGTACCTCGATTCGATAGGGACGGCGACGGAGCCCCCGGCGGCCAAATGACCGATAGAGCCGCCGTTTGCTTGCGCCTTCGCTCGGCGAGCCTCAAATCAACGGGGCTCGAGGCAGAGAGGTGTTCATGCGACGTTCGCTGATCGGAAATTGGGCTCGGTACGGGGTCGTCATCGGCATCTCGGCGTTCGCGGCGTGGGGAACCTCGGCGGCGCCCGGAACGCCGGATTGCGTTCAGGTCTCGGCGCAGGCCGTCTATCGAAATTACGGCTACGACCACCTCGTGAGCATCGCCAATGCCTGTCAGGAAGGCGTGGTTTGCGTCGTCTCGACCAACGTGAACCCCGAGCCGCAGCGCGTGGAAGTCGCGCCGAAGGAGCGGGCCGACGTCCTGACCTTCCGCGGGTCGCCGTCGCGGGAGTTCGTCCCCAAGGTCGCGTGTCGGCTGGCCTCCGCCGCCCCCTGAACCCCGGTTTTTCGGCGAAGATCGTCGCCGCGCGGCCCCGTCGAAAAGGCGAGCGAGCACCGTAAGTGGCCGTGTGGTATGGGTTATAGGATGGCGGAGGACCGGAAGAACCGCAGTGATGCGCCGGGCCACGATCTCGGACTCGAGCGGGATCAATTCCTGAGGGCCTTCAAGGGGGCGCAGCTCTCGAAGGAGTTCGTCGAGGAATTCGAGGGGCTCCAGCGCCGCCTGAACGACCTCCAGGCGGAGAACGGGCGCCTTCGCGCGGCCATCGAGGCCGACGACGCGATCCGCGATTTGCTGAGGAAGATCGAAGCGCTCGAAGCCGAGAAACGCGAATTGCTCTCCCATCATCGGCGAGTCGAGGAGCTCACGTCCGACTTCAACGCCCGCTTCCATGAGATGGAAGACGATTTCGCGAACCTCGCGAACCTGTTCGTCGCGAGCAACAGCCTGCACTCGAGTCTCTCGCCCCGCGCGGTCACTCGACGCATCACCGAAGTGCTCGAACAGCTCGTCGGAGCCGAGCAGTTCGGCGTCTATTTGGTCGCCAACGGCGGCCGGACGCTCGCGCCGATCGCGGTGGTCGGGCTCGGCAAGGAAGGCCCGTCGCCGGAATTGCTGGCCAGCGGTGCCGTCGGCCACGTCGCGCGCACCGGCCAGGCGCGCATCGACGACGAGTCGGACCCGAGCGTCGGTGGCGTCGAAAAGCCGGCCGCGATTTTCCCGCTGCAGATCGACGACAACATCGTCGGAGTCGTAGCCATCTTCAAAAGCTTTGCCCAAAAAACGAGATTTTCGACGGTGGACTTCGAACTCTTCAAGTTGCTCGGGCAGCACGCCGCTGCGGCGCTCATGAGCTCCGGTCTTTACGCGCAAGCGGAGCGCAAGTTGCCTGGTCCTGAGGTCTTCGGAGACACTGGTCGCTGATGGCTGACTTCACCTGTTTGGTCGTCGAAGACTCGCCGATGATGCGGCAGCTCATCGTGTTCGCGCTCGGCCGCATCAAGGATCTGCACGTCACCGAAGCCGACGACGGCGTCGACGGGCTCCGCAAGCTCGCCTCGTCGCGTTACGACATCATCCTCACGGACATCAACATGCCCATCATGGACGGGCTCAAGTTGATCCAGCGCGTGAGGAACGATCCGACCCACCGGGAAACGCCCATCGTCGTGATCACCACCGAAGGCGGCAGCGCGGATCGCGATCGCGCGATCCGGCTCGGTGCGAACGCTTACATCACGAAGCCGATCCAGGCGCCGAAGGTCATCGCCACCGTGAAAGAGCTCCTGAAGATCGGGTGAGCGAACGTTGACGCGCAAGCGCGGAACGAACGACGGATTGACCCAGGTCGGTCGCCTGCTCGCGGGAAGCGCCGAGCTCGCGTCGCGCGGCGACCGCATCGATCACGAGCGCTGGCGACGGATCGTCGGCGAGCGCGTCGCCGAACGCACTCGACCCGGCAAGATCCAGCGCGGCGTACTGACGGTCTACGTGGCGTCGAGTGTCTGGGCGCAGGAGCTGTCGCTCCTGTCGTCGGCGATGAAGGATCGTCTCGCGGAGGCCGGGTTTGCCGTGAACGAAGTTCGGTTTCGCGTCGGCGACATCGGCGAGCGGGTCGTCACTGCGCCGTCTGCGCCGCTTCCGGCCCGCGCGATTCCAAAGATCGCGCTCCCCGACGATCTCGCGCAGCGCCTCGAGCGAGTCGATGATCCCGGGCTGCGCGCGGTGATCGCCGAAGCAGCGGCTTACTCGCTCGGCCGCGCCGCTCGAGCGCCTATCGCAACACCCCGAGCCCCTCGAGACCCTCGATCCGACGCACCAAAAACCGCTCCGTCGGACCCAGGTTCGGCTCCGCCTCTTGCAGCGCCAAAAGGTACTGCCGGAAAGCGTGAACGCTGACCGCCGACATGTGACGAACTGAATCGTAAAGACGATCCACCACGTCCGCCGGCAAGGGTCGATGTGCCACGGAGTACAGCTCGAACAGGTAGTCGACCCAGGTCCCCTTCCCGGTCGCCTCGGCGATCCTCGCCGCGTAGATGCTCGCCGTGCGGGCGATGTCGGGGTCGACGTGTCCGCTCGCGCGCGCGACGCGAAGCAGATTTCGGAGATAGCTCGCGAGGATCCGTTCGGCCTCGTCACCGCGTCCGAGCAGCAGCGCTTTTTCGACGAGGCCGACGAGGAGATCGAGCGCGTCACCTCGGCGCGTCGCCATCTCACTGCGAACCTCGGTCGCCGGCATCTCGAAGTCCGGGGCCCTCACACTGCCGATCTTCGATGCGACGCGCGGTTCACTCTCGAGGACGTCGAAGCTCGTCGACGTGTGCACTTCGAACGACGAGTGCCCGATGACGACGCGATCGCCTTCGGCGAGGGGAATCACTCCTTCGCTGTGCTCGCCGTTGACGAGCAATCCGTTCGCGCTCGCCAGGTCTTCGATCGAGAGGGAGCCGCGCCGGAGTACGAGCCGCGCGTGCGAACGAGAGACGAGTGGGTCGTCGATGGCGAGCCCGCACTTGGCGCTGCGGCCGACGAGCGTTTCGCCTTGAGCCACCTCGACCTCGCGGTCGTCGAACTTGAGCCACGCCCGCAGCGCCGGCCCGATCGGCGCGGGATGACCGCTCTTCGAGTCTTCTTTTTCGGCGGGGACCACGGCAGATCTACTTCAATGCGACGAGTGGCTCGAGGCCTTCCACGCGATTCAGCAAGAACCGCTCGGCTGGGCCTTTCACCTTGTTTTTCATGAGCTCGACGTAGCTACGCAAGCGAACCACGTCGACGCCGCGAACCTTGCGCACCCCCGCGTAGAGTTCGTCGACGACCTCTGCCGGGCAAGATCGCTCGAGCGTGATGTAGAGCTCGAACACGTAGTCGATCCAGCGCCCCTTCGAGGTCGCGGCCCCGACCTTCACCGCGTACAGGGTCGCGGCCTTCGCCGTCTCCAGCGACACGTTCCGACCGCTCTTCGCGTCTTCCAGAATGTTGGTCATGTGCACGCTGAGGATCCGCTCGGCTTCTTCGCCGCGACCCATCGCCAGCGCCTTGTCGGCGAGACCGCCGAGCAGCCCGAAGGCATCCGCGCGCAACGTCGGCGCGGGCTGCGCCAGAGTCGCGGTCTGGACGCGCTGCACCCGGAGGATCGACATGTCTTGATTGCCGATGCGCACCCGGTCGCCGTCGCTCAACTTCGTCTTTCCATCGATCCGCTCGCCGTTCACGCGAACCCCGTTGCGACTGCCGAGGTCGTCGATGGAAATCTCGTCCCCCTGCACCGAGAAGATCGCGTGCCGCCTGGAGACGAGCGCGTCGTCCAACGCGAGTTGGCAATCCGCCCCTCGGCCGACGACGAACTCGCCGTCCGACAGCTCGAAGTCGTGCTGCTGGTACCTCAACCGATACTTCATGAGAGGGCCGAACGGACCATCTCCAGTCTAGCGCGAAAGCTCACGACTGCTTCGAAAGCACGGTAAGCAACCGTTGGACCAGGACCGGATGTGCCACGAGCCCGTACAATTTCAGCGGGGTTCTCCCCGAGCGGTCGAGCAGTGTCCCTAGTGCGGCGCGGGCCCCACCATCCCGCGCGATGCCGAGGGCGAGCCAGGGGAGGCTCGGCCGGGGGACGTCCCCGAGCGATTCGAGCACCGCCGCCGGGCCACGAAGGGTCACGTCGGGCACCCCGACCACCCCGCTGTGAATCACGAGGCGGCCAAAGTCGAACCGCAAGGTCAGCGCCGTTTCCCGATCGTAGGCGATAATCGCGACCGCACCCCGAAGCCGGTCGAACGCAGCGCGGCGTTTCGCATCGCCGGCGACGTTACTGCGAACCAGCTCGGCAATGCTCACGGCGAGCGGCAGCCGCTCGGCCCCCGGAGCGATGTCGATGAGCGGACTCACGCACCCCCGGGGTACCGCTCGGCGCCGCACTGAGTCAAGGTCGCGGCGCCGAACGCACCCGATCCGCTCAGCCGATCTGAATCGCCCAGACTTTGGCGACGTCCTTCACGGCGCGCACTTGGTCGAGGATCGACGCCGGAAGCGCCGAGTCGAGCGCCCAGAGGGCCGCAGCTTCGTGCGACCCCTTGTCGAGGCCCATCTGCATGCTCGAGACATTGATGCCGCCGGTGCCGAGGATGGTGCCGATGTTGCCGATGACCCCCGGACGGTCGTGATTGCGGACCACGAGGATCGAACCGTCGAGATGCGCTTCCATTTCGAACTTGCCCCACCGGACGAGTCGCGGCGTTCGATCGGTCCCAAGCGTGCCAGCGACGGCGGCGCGCTGACCGTCCGCGCCGATCACCGTCAGGGTGAGTGACGTCGCGAACGGGCCTTTCTGCGTCGTGCGCTCTTCGCGCACCTCGATACCGCTGTCTTTCGCGACGATCGGCGCGTTGACGGCGTTCACCGGCGTTTCGAAGAACCCGGCGAGGAGGCCGGCGAGCGCCGCGTTCACGATCGGAGCGGTCGGCAAGGTCGCCGCTTCCCCCGCGCACTCGATCTCGATGGTGCGCGGACGCACCGACTCGACCTGAGCGAGCAGCTGGCCGAGGTTCCGGGCGAGCGACAGATAGGGGCCGAGCACCGGCGCCATCTCTCGGGCGACCGAGGGGACGTTCACCGAGTTCGAAATCGCGCCGGTCTGTAAGTAGGCGACGACTTGCTGCGCGATCTCGAGCGCGACGCGGAGCTGCGCCTCTTCCGTCGACGCACCGAGGTGCGGCGTCACGACGGCTTTCGGATGCTTGACGATGTCGGTCAGCCCGGGCGGCTCTTCGACGAACACGTCGAGACC
This sequence comes from uncultured Polyangiaceae bacterium, assembly GCA_964506835.1. Taxonomy (GTDB): domain Bacteria; phylum Myxococcota_A; class Polyangia; order Polyangiales; family Polyangiaceae; genus DASZVB01. The sequence goes on along the minus strand of CAZDNG010000053.1, from coordinate 42,585 downwards.
GACGCCGCCAATTTGGCCCGAGTCGAGGCCCCGAACGACAGCGGCTTCGTCGTAGATGCCGCCGCGGGCGGCGTTGATGAGCATGACGCCCTTCTTCATCTTCGCGATGGCAGCGTCGTTCACGATGCCCTTCGTCTCGGACGTGAGCGGCGTGTGCACGGTGATCGCGTCCGCGCGCCGGAACAGGTCGTCGATCGAGACGAGCTCGATGCCGAGCTCGGCGGCGCGCTCGGCGGTCATGAACGGGTCATAACCAATGACGCCCATGCGCAGGCCGCGCGCGCGGTCGGCGACGATGCGACCGATGTTGCCGAGGCCGATGACGCCCAGGGTTTTCCCCGCGAGCTCGCGCCCCTCGAACGCTTTCTTCTCCCATTTGCCTTCCTTCATGGTGGAAGAGGCGAGCGGGATTTTTCGAGCGACCGAGAAGAGCAGCGCGAGCGCATGCTCGGCGGTGGTGACCGCGTTGCCGGTCGGCGTGTTCATCACGATGATGCCGCGGCGCGATGCCGCCTTGACGTCGACGTTGTCGACGCCGATGCCGGCGCGTCCGATGACCTTGAGCTTGTCGGCGGCTTCGATGACCTTCGCGGTCACCTTCGAGCCGCTCCGGATGACGAGCCCCTCGACCCCGACGATCGCTTTCGCGAGCTCGTCTTCGCTGAGTCCCGGTTTGTTTTCGAGCTCGATGTCCCGCGCTTCCTTCAGAAACGCGAGGCCCTCTTTGCTGAGCGAATCGCTGACGAGAACCTTTGCCATCAAGAACCCTTGTGAAAATCGTTCATGAACTGAGCGAGCGCGCCCACCCATTCGGGCAGGACCGCGTTGTAAATGGAGGCCCGGATGCCGCCGACCGAGCGGTGTCCCTTAAGCCCGACCATGCCGAGCTTCTGCGTGGCCGTGACGAACTCGGCTTCGAGCTCCGGCGTCGGCAGGTTGAACACGACGTTCATGAGCGAACGCGCACCCTGTTCCACCGGGCACCGGTAGAAGTCCGGACGCGCGTCGATCGCGTCGTAGAGAGCCTTCGCTTTGGCACGGTTCTGCTTGTCGATGGCCGCGAGGCCGCCATTTTTCTTGAGCACGTCGAGCACGTTCCGCACGAGGTACACCGCGAACGTCGCCGGGGTGTTGTAGAGCGAATTTTCGGCGGCGTGCGTCGCGTACCGGAAGATCTTCGGAATGTCGGTGCGGCCGGTCTCCACGAGGTCCTTGCGGACGATGACCAACGTCACGCCGCTCGGTCCGATGTTCTTCTGCGCGCCCGCGTAGATGAGCCCGAACTTCGACACGTCGATGGGACGTGAAAGGATGTCGCTCGACATGTCGGCGACGAGCGGCGCCTTGCCGGTCGACGGAAACTCGTGCCACTGGCTACCGCCGATGGTCTCGTTGCTCGTGAGATGCACGTACGCGGCGTTCGCGTCGAGATCGAGCTCCGACTGCTTCGGGACGCGCGCCGGCTTCGCTTCCGGATCGCCGGCCGACGCCGAGCGAACCGTGCCCACGGTCTTCGCTTCCTGAATCGCCTTTTTGCCCCATGCGCCAGTCACGATGTAGTCGGCGCTCTGTCCGGGCTTCAGCAGGTTCATCGGGATCATCGCGAACTGCTGACTGGCGCCGCCTTGCAGGAACAGGACGTGATGAGTGTCCTTGATGTCGAGGAGCTCGCGAAGCAGCGTGATCGCTTCGTTGTGCACCGCTTCGTAGGCTTTCCCACGATGGCTGTGCTCGATGATGCTCATTCCGGTGCCGGCAAAATCGATGAGCTCGCGCTGCGCCCGCTCGAGAGCCTCGAGTGGCAACGCCGCAGGACCCGCATTGAAATTCATTGCTCGAGCCATGGATCTCCCAAAGGGTTTTTTAGAGCTACCCGCGTAACGTCGATGACGCCGCGGGTCAAGGCACGCTAGGGCACGTTTCGGTGAATTGGGGAACGGACGGTGATGAAGCCTTCACCCGACCTCGCGCTCTCCCGAGAGCGTGTGGAAGAAGAGCCCGCTCGGCACCTTCGGATAGAAGAAGGTGGACTTTTGCGGCATCACTTCGCCGGCTTCGGCGATGCGTCGCACCGTGCTGACCGGAGTCGGGTTCATGAGAAAGAGCACTTGGCCCTCGCCGCGTTCGACGAGTGCGGCGCCCTGTTTCGGGTCCTGAAGATAGCGCAGGTTCGTCTTGGCCGCCTGCGCCTCCGGCGTGACCCCGAGGATGTGTTCGAGGATGCCGTCGTGGAGCAACGCGACGGCGGTTTCGCGGACTACCGCGGGCCGCTCGCCGAGCACCGGGTGTCGTCCGAGGTCAACGTCGTCGCGAAGCACGAACAGCACCGCCGCGTCGCGCGTGACCGCGCCGATCGCAGGACGCTTGCACTGTTCGAGCTCCGACTTCAGCCGTTCGATGCCGCCGCTCACGCTCTTCACGTCGAAGATTTCGCCGGCGCGAACGACGAGCGACTCGAGGTCGAACTTGGGGAGCGAGTGCACGAGCCGATGCGTTGCGAACACGACGAGCTTCGGGTCGTCGCCGTTCGCCAAGAGCGCAAACGTGTAACGGTACTCCGCGCGCGGTTTCGGGGTGCGCCCCGCCGCGCGATCCTCGGCGTCGAACTCCGTCGCGAGCGCGACGGCCGTCTCGTACCGATGATGGCCGTCGGCGATGAGGAGTGACGTCGGGTGGAGCGCCGACGTGATGCGCGCGATGGCGCCGGCCTCGGATATTTTGGCAAGCTCGTGCTCGATGCCGTCGTCGGTTCGAAATTGCGCGAACGTCGAACCCGAGTCGAGGTCGCGCTCGAGGCGTCCTTCGGGGTCCGTGTAGAGCATGAACTGCGGCGAGAGCATCGCGCGCGTGGCTCGCGACAGCGCGATGCGGTCCTCCTTCGGACCGGTCAGGGTGCGCTCGTGCGGCAACACGGCGCGCTCCGAGTAGGGCACCGCCCGCACCAGCGCGAAGAACCCGCGTCGCGTGATCCGCGCGCCCCCGCCCGGCGGCTCGAACGTCTGCGCGTATCGGAAATAGCCGGGCGTCTCGTCGCGAGTGAGCACGCCGTCTCGTTGCCAGCGTTCGAAGCACTCACGCGCGTTCGCGTAGCGCTCCGCACCCTTCCCTTCCGGTAGATCGACGTGCACGACGTTGCGAGGATCGCGAGCGCCGAGCCGCGCGCGCAGCTCGGCGTCGATCACGTCGTAGGGCGGCGCAATCACTCGGTCGAGGATATCGGCGGCGTAACGGAGCGGCTTGAGCGGGGCGATGTCCAACAAGGCCGCAACTCGGTATCACAAAGCCCGCCCGCCCGCCGTCATGGCGAGAGCGGACGCTCAATTCAGTGGGAACCGCCGTCGCCGAGGGCGCGATGGCCGATGTCGTGCCGGTACTGCATGCCGTCGAACTGGATGCACCCCACGCCGGCGTACGCGCGGTTCTGGGCTTCGCGGAGGCTCGCGCCGCGACCGGTGACCGCCAGCACCCTGCCCCCGGCCGTCACCACGCGGTCACCGTCGCGTCGCGTGCCGGCGTGATAGACGCGAACGCCGTCGAGCGCCGAGGCCTCTTCGAGACCGCTGATCGGATCTCCGGTTCGCGGCTTGCTAGGATAATTCGCGGCGGCCAATACGACGCACAGGGCGTGGCGGCTCGAGTGGCGGAGGGCGCCGCTCGCGTCGGCTGAAAGCTGGCCACGAGCCGCCGCGTCGAAGGCGTCGGCGAGATCGCCGTCGAGGACGTTCAAGAGCACCTCGGTCTCCGGATCGCCGAGCCGCACGTTGTATTCGAGCAGGTACGGTTCGCCCGCCGGCGTGATCATGAACCCGGCGAAGAGAGCACCGCGATACGGCGCGCCGATTTCCGCCATTCCGCGGATCGTCGGCTCGAGAAATTCCCTCCGGATTCGCTCCATCATCGCCGCGGAGACGAGAGGCGCCGGGGCGTACGTGCCCATGCCGCCGGTGTTCGCGCCGCGATCGCCGTCGAAGATGCGCTTGTGGTCCTGGGCGGCCGGCAGGACGAAGAGTCGTTCGCCGTCCGAGAGCGCGTGCACGCTGGCCTCCGCCCCTTCGATCCGCTCTTCGATGACGACTGTGCGTCCCGCGTCGCCGAACGGCTCGCCGCTCAGCATGTGGAGCGCCGCCGCGAGGGCCTCTTCGTGCGTTGCTGCCACGACGACGCCCTTGCCGGCACAAAGGCCATCGGCCTTGACGACCGGCGGCGCGGCAAAGCTCCCAACGGCCTTCCGTGCTTCCGCTTCCGTTTTCACGATTTCGTAACGCGCAGAGACGAGCCCGATGCGCGCCGCGAAGTCCTTCATGAACGCCTTCGAGCCTTCGAGTCGAGCGGCCGATTGGGATGGCCCGAATGTGGGAACGCCCGCGCGCGCGAGTCGATCGACGAGGCCATCGCACAGCGGCCCCTCGGGCCCCACCACCACGAGATCCACACCGGAGCCGACGGCTATGTCGACGGGATCTCCCGTCGCGTTCTTGAGACGTCCCTCCGCACCACCCTCGGTACCGGCATTGCCGGGCGCGACGATGACTTGCGAAACCGTCGAAGAATCTGCCAGCCGGGCGGCAAGGGCGTGCTCTCGAGCGCCCGCTCCCACGACGAGAATCTTGCGTTTGGAACCCATGGCTCGGTCGTCCGCTACCACGAGCCGCGAGAATGCGGCCGCCCCAAATTGCTTTGGACCGGATTTGCGAGTAACTTTAGGGATTGATTGGTGTGCCTGGCCACGCGCGGCGCTGCCGCCGACCAGGATCGAAAGCAGCAATGTCGAGTCCTGTCCGCATCACGCGCCCCTACCGAACTCTCGACGAGTTCCTCGAGAACGACGCCTGGACGGTCGATCGTTCGTCGATGTTGCTGCTGGGGGCGGAGTCGTTCGAAGCCGGCGCGGAAGTGACGTTCGACATCGTTCTCGAGAGCGGCGAGAGCGCCGTCGCCGGGGACGGTCGCGTCGTCGAATGGACCGCGGGCGTGGATGAGCAACCGAGCGCGCTCCGCGTGAAGTTTCGAAAGCTCGACGCCAATTCGAAGGCCGTATTGAAGCGGGCTCTCGAGATCCGGCGTGCCCACGCGCGGGCTGCGGCGGCCGAAGCAGAAGCCGCAGCGGCGCCGCCCGAACCCGCGCCGGAGGCGCCGGTGGCCCAGGTTTACAAGAGCGGTGTGCACGCCCGGACGGCGCGCGTGGTCGTGCCGCCCGCCAATCGCGACGCGCTCCTCGAGCGCCTTCGCGAACGCGCACGCACGATGGCAAAGGCCGGCGGCCTGCACGTGCCGAATCGACGTTCTGCCGCCGAGTAGTCGGCGCGGCGCCGTCTCTCAGTCGGGCATCGGAACGACGGGGGGCGCCGCGAGCTTCGGGCGCTGGAGTGCGCGACGGATCAGACGGTCGCAAAGCGCCGGGAACGAGATCCCCGCCGCCGCCGCCGCCTCCGGAAAAAGACTCGTCGCGGTCATGCCGGGCAACGTGTTCACCTCGAGCAAGGTGACGTTGCCCGCCACCGCATCGACCACGAAATCGACGCGCGACAGATCGCGACAGCCGAGGACCTGGTGCGCGGTGACGGCCGCGCGATGGATCCGCTCGGTGAGCGCCGGCGCGAACGGCGCCGGACACCGGTGGACGCTGCCCTTCGCAGCGTACTTCGCCTTGAAATCGTAGAAGGCGGCGCCCTCGGGCAAAATCAGCGTCGCGGCGAGCACGCGCGCCCCGCCGTCGTCTTCGAGCACCGAGCACGTCACGTCGTTGCCCGTCGTGAATTGCTCGACCAAGACGCTCGGGTCGAGCGCGAGCGCACGCCGGAGCGCGGCGACGAAGACGTCGTCCGAGTCGTCCTCTTTGATGATCTCGACGCCGATCGCCGAGCCGCCCGCGCCGGGCTTCACGACGATCGAACGGCCGAGCTCGGCGCGCACGGCGCGCGCCCGTCGCTCGACGTCGTCTTTTCCGGTGATCACGGCGTCTTTCGCGACGGGCAGCCCGGCGCGCTCGAAATGCACCTTGGCGTGCGGCTTGCTCATGGCGAGCGCGCTCGCGAGAACGCCGGAACCCACGTAGGGGAAGCCGGTCACCTCGCAGAGCCCCTGCAAGCAACCGTCTTCGCCGAGCTGACCGTGGACCGCGGGAAACACGACGTCGAAGTGCCCCGCGGCGAGCGCGGCCGGCAACGCGTCGTCGAGTTCGAGGACGCGCGCATCGTGACCGGCGTCGTGGAGGGCACGTTCGACGCCGGCGGCCGAGGCGCGACTCACGGCGGCTTCGCCCGACGGACCGCCCGCGACGACCGCGACGTTGAACGACGCGCTCATGGAGCCTCCTGCAACGCGACGTGCACGAGATCGAGCCCGAGCTCCGTCGCGAACTCGTAGATGCGTTCGTCGCGATAGAACTCGCCGAACACGATACGCGTGAGCCCCGCGTTCGCGATCAGCTTGAAGCAGCCGAAGCAGGGCGACGCCGTCACGTAGATGTGCGCACCGTCCACGCTGACGCCGTTCCGCGCCGCTTGAACCAGGGCGTTCGCCTCCGCGTGCGTCGTGCGGACGCAATGGCCGTCCTCCATGAGATGGCCGACCTCGTCGCAATGCGGCAACCCGCGGATCGAGCCGTTGTAGCCCGTCGTCAGGATCATGCGCTCCCGGACGACGACCGCGCCGACGTGCTTCCTGTCGCAGGTCGACCGGGTCGCGACCTGACGCGCGATCGCCATGAAGTATTCGTCCCAGCTCGCTCGAGTTCGCTCCGCCATCTTCGCGTCGTCCCATTTAATGTCGGAAAGGCGCGCGTCCAAACTTCCTTGACCTTCCCCGACGCTCGTGGCTTCTTGCCGGCGTGCGATCCCCTGGGAAAACTGGCGCTTGGACGTTCGCGACGCTTCTCCTTGCCGGAGCAGCGACGACCGCGGCGACCCCGGCGCTCGGTGCCCCGCGCGACCCGAACGCGATCCTCGCGGATCTCGAGAAGGATGCGGCGCATCAGAGTCTCCTCGCGGGCGCGCTCGGCCACGCGCGCGACGCCTTGACGCGAGCGCGCTCGATGGACCTCGCGGGCGACGGCCGACACGCGACGATCCTCCGCCAGGTGGGCATCGAGTGGCTCGACCTCGGCCGTGACCTGGTCCGCACCGCGACGACCGAGGCCGCCGCGGACGCGTCCGAAAAAGACGGGGACGACCTCGACACCAAGCTCGTGAGAGGCCGCGCCTTGCTCGAAGAGACCGTCGCTCGCCGCGGACGCGCCCGCCAGCTCTTCGACCAGCTCGAGCCCGCGACGCCGGTGGCGCCGGCCGACCCGTCGAAGTCGAAGCACGGCGGCCTCGAGGCGCCCGCGACGTCGAAGCCGCACGCGGCGGCAAAGGGCACGGCGCCGTCCCCCGGCCGGGCGTCGGCAACGCCCGCGCCCCCGGCGGCTCCGCCCGCGACGCCGAGCGTCCCCACAGCGACGGGCGCGACGCCGACGGTGCCCCACAAAACCCCAGCGACGACTCCGACTTCCGGTTCGACAGGCTCGAAGGGGACGCCATGATGCGCCGCGCGCTCGCCATCGCGTTGCTGTCGACGGGCTGTGCCTCGCTCCCGCGGCCCGCGGCGCTCGTCGAGGCGGACCGGACGCGAACCTCGCCCGCGTCGCAGGAAGCGGCCACGCTCGCGCCGCAGGCGTTTCTCGCCGCCGAGAAGGCGCGACGAGATGCGGACGCGGCGTTCGCAAACGGCGACCGCGCCGGCGCCCAGCTGCTCGGCGAGGATGCGCTCGCGGCCTACGAACACGCGGTGGTGCTCGCCCGGCTGGCGCGGGCGGATGCGCGGCTCGCGGCGGCAAAGAGTCACGCGGACCAGGCTCGCGTCGAGCTCGGCGCGCTCGAAGAAGAGCAACGCCGCACGGCGGCGGAAGCCGACGATTACGACATGCGACTCAAAGTCGCCCGCGACGCGTTGCCGCTGCCGTCCTCGGAGCCGGCCACGCCGGAGCGCGAACGCGCGCGCCTGTCGGCGGCGAAGGCGATCGGCGAAGAGGCGCGGTTGCTCTGCATGGCGACGCAGATGCTCGCCCCGGATTCGAAGACGCTCGCCGATTCGTTGAAGGCGCTCGACGGCTTGCAAGCAACGCTCGCGAAACAGCCGGCTCACGCGCCCATCGACGAGGCCGTGCGCCTCCGGTCGTCGTGCTTGTCGGAGCTGACGAGCGCACGGCGGCCCGCGACGGCTCTCGCCCCGGAGGCCGGCGAACCCGACGAGCTCCTCGATCTGCTCGCCAAGGCAGGCGTCGAGCCGTCGCGCGACGACCGCGGCGTCGTGATCGTCCTCCGTGACTTGTTTGACGGCAAAACCCTGCGCGCGGCGTCCAAGGAGAAGCTCACGGCCGTCGCCGAGATCGCCCGTGCCCATCCCGCGTTTCCGCTGCTCGTCGTCGCGCACGGTGCGCGCGGCGGCCGCCATGCCGCGCCCGCGGCCGACTCGGTTGCCGCTGCGCTGAAAGAAGCGGGGGCGCCCAAGGTGTCGAGTCGCGATGCCGGCGACGTGCTTCCCGTGGCCCAACCCGAGAGCGCCAGGGCCGCTGGACGCAACGAACGCGTCGAGATCGTGTTCGTCGCGCCTACCTCGTAGCAGTCACGTCCGCACCGAAGGCGCACCGAGGGCGTTGACCCTCGCGCTCACCGCGGAGCGTTGCAGCGGAACGAGGTTGCAGCGCGAACGGAAAACAATTGTCCCCCTTTACGAATGAGGGAAGTGGTCGAAATATAAGGGAGGCAATGACACGCGACGCGGCACTCGGAGAACGGATCGTCTGGTCAGGTCGACCGCGCGTCATCGAAACCCCCGACACGCTCCGCGCCATCGCTCTCTTGCTGTTCGCGTTCTCGGCGGTGTCGCTGTGCTTCGCGGTCGTCGTCTCGTTTGCGCTACACGTGACGCCGACGTCGTGTCTGCTCTTCGCCGCGTGGTCCGCGGTGTTCGGCGTGCTCGTGTTGCAAGCACCGAAGATGTGGCTCGCGGAAGTCGAATACATCGTCACCGAGCGGCACGTCGTGATGCAACGCGGTCCCTTCCGCCGCACCATCGAGCGGCGGGCGATCAGCTTCGCGCGCATCAACTGGAGCTCGCGGAGCCCCGGCATCGGCGACATGGATCTCGTGCGCGCCGTGCCGACGGGCGCACTTCGTCGGCGCCTCCTCTTGCAGCTTCGCGGCGTGGTCGCGCCGGATCGCGTGTGGTCGATCATCCGCGGCATCGACAGCCCGATCGTGCCGCACAACGGAGATCGTCCGCTCACGCAACGTCTCGACGACGGCGAGCGCGTCGTGTGGTCGGCGCGCCCGAAGACGACGCCGCTCGCGTACTTGCCGCGCGGTCGTCGCGAGCTCGGTATCCTCGCGCTCTCGGGGATCTTGTTCTGCGTGTTCTTCAAAATGCTCGCCCGCGCGATCCCGAACGAGCGAGTGCTCGCGGCCGCGGGGCTAGAGCACGCGCCTTTCGCGGCGCTCCTCATCGGTGAGGGCATCGCGGCGCTCTTGGTTTTGGGGGCGGCCCTCTACTTCGCGTACGACGCGATCGTCACCCCGGCACGGAAACGCGAGAACACGCGCTACTTGATCACCGACCGTCGCGTGCTCATTCAGCGCGGGCGTGAAGAGCTCCACCTCGATCGCGAACGCATCGTCGACGTCATTCCGACGCGCGGCGCGGGCGGTATGACCGACGTGTTTCTCGTCCTCGACGGCCCCCACGCGCGCGCTCTGGCGATGAGCGGCGCCTTCGGCGAGGCCGGCGTCAGCCCTCAACTGCTCCCGGTGCTCTCGTCGGTCGAAGACGCGGAGAGCGTCAGCCGGATCTTGCTCGCGCGGCGCGTGAACCCGGTCTCGCAAGCGGCCTGAACGGCCGCCCTCGCTCAGCGGGCTTTTCGTTTTCCGTCGCGCAGGCGCCGCTCGGCCCAGGTGCGGTGGAATTCGGCGTTCGTGAGCCACCGATCTCCGTGGTCCTTGCCGCGCAGGATGTATTCGCGAAAGTCCGCGAGCGCGCGCTCGAGGGCGGGCTTTCGGATCTTCTCGTCGGTGATCTTATCGGCGATCGCCATTTCGGCGAGAGCTCGGTAGTAGAGCACCTCGTAGTCGGGCGTGAAGAACACGCCGGGAAGCTCGAGCGCCGAGATGGTGCGCCCTCCGGGCTCCCGGAACGTCATCTGACTCGCCTCGTAGGCGTACTTGAGCGCGTCCGGTAGATTTTCGTCCCGCGCGAGCGCGACCGCGAGGCCCCACGCCGCGAGCGCATGGATTTCCGACTCGTCCGTCGTCGCGAGCGCGATCTGATAATCCTTTTCAGCCAGGGTCAGATCGCCGAGCGACATGCTGGCTTCGCCGCGGTTCATGTAAATCCCCGCTCGCTTGTTGCCGTCCCACTCGACGCGGAGCGCTTCGTCGTACGCCTGTCGCTCGTGCTCGAACTCGTGGAGACGGTTCGACGCGATGGCGATGTCGAACCATGCGCGCGCCGTTTCCGGCGACGACGGGTCCATCGCGATCGCCGAGAGCAAGACGTTGCGCGCGTCCTCGTCGCGCCCGCGATCCGCGGTGACCAGCGCGTCGCCGAGAAAATACGATACTTCGGGATCGTGGAGCGCCGCGCCGCCCCGCATCTCGAGCACCGTCGCGGCTCGAAGCGCGAGCAAGCTCTCGAACTCCGGCGCCATGTCGACGACGTCCGGCGGAATGTCGGTCGGGGTTCGTGCGCGGAGCGCCTCGACCATCGCGCTCTCGTTCCGGCGCGTGTTCGGATCGCGCACCCGATCCCAGAGCGACGACGCCTCCGACGCACGCGCCGCGAAGAGCGCCAATCCAAAAGCGAATAGCTCGCGCTTCACGGCGTTCCCCCGGCCGGCGCCCCGGAAGTACCCGGCGCGGCGCGCCCAGTTCTCGTCCCGCGAACGATCGCGTCGTGAGCGGCGCGGGCTTGCGCCGCAAACGGGCCATGCTTGCCGGATTCGCTCTCCGCGTAGCTCTGCCATCGCTCGAGCGCGAGCTCGCGGTCGTGGTGCTCGGCGAGGATCGCGATCATGGCGTCGAGCTCGCCCGGGGGCAGCGCGACGAACCGTTCGCCCGTGAGCGGCGCGGGCGGTGACGACTTCGACGGTGGAGCGCCCGCGACGCTCTTCGTCTGTTCGCGCTCTCGCTCGGCCTCGAGCCGATACGGTCCGTCCGTTTCACTGGCGACGCCGTCGGCTTCGGCGGCGCGCCCCTGACGGCTCAAGCCGAGGGCCAGCGCCGCGAGGACCGCGTCGTGCAGCTCCGGGCAAGTGACGAGCTGCCTCGCCTCGTTCAGCGTGCCGATCGCATCGGCGAGATGAGCCTTACCGTCTCGCATCGTGAGCATCGACGCCTCGACGAGGATCCGGGTGCGCGTGCATCCGCCGTCGAGGAGGGCAACGCGAGGGACGAGCACCCGATACGCCGTGAGCGCTTCGGAAAAGTGCCCGGTCTCGAGCGCCGCGTGCGCGTAGTCGACGAGCGCGCCGAGCCGTTCGAGACCGCGCGGAGACCGCTTCCGGACCGTCTCGAACTCGTCGAACGCCGCCCGTTCGTCGCCGAGCGCGTGGTCGGCCCTCGCCGTGAGCAGCAGCGGCGCGTCGCTCCCCGGACGCTCGCGCTCGGCAAGGGTCGCGCGAGTCTTGGCGAGCGAGGGATTGCTCGTGAGCACCGCGTAGCCCAGCACGAGCGTGTCGCAATACTGGTCGAGCCCGGGAGCGCGAGCGCGATCCCAGACGCCCGACGCGGCCTCCGTTTCCGCCGCGCACTCGTCGGGCCGCTCCGACGACCGCGCGAGCGCCACGAGGTCCACCGAGGGCGTGTCGGCGTCCGCGCGCGCGGACGAGGCGACGCCGCTCACGGACGCGAGCGGCGCCAACAGCGCGAGGACTCCGAGGACGCGACGCACTCCTCGGTCGGTACCACGATTTCGGTTACGGCGCTGCGGCGCGGCCGACGAACGGGTTATGCAAAATGATGGTCTCGCGACGGCGCGGCCCGACGCTCACGAGAAACAGCGGCACTCCGGCCCCTTCCTCGAGAAAGCGCACGTAAGCGCGCGCGGCGAGCGGCAAATCGTCGAGCACGCGGGCGTTGCCGAGGGTCTCGCTCCAGCCCTCGAGCTCCTCGTAAACCGGCGTGGCTCGACCGGGCTCGTCGATCAGATCGATCGGAAAATCGGTCACGCGCCCTTCCTTCGTGTCGTACGCGACGCAGACGCGAATGCGCTTCAGACCGGTGAGGACGTCGAGTTTCGTCAGCGCGAGGCCGTCGAGGCCGTTTACGCGAGCGGCGTATTTCAACGCGGGGAGATCGAGCCAACCCGTGCGGCGCGGGCGACCGGTCACCGCGCCGAACTCGGCGCCGACCTCGCGCAGATGCACCCCGTCGGAGTCGTCGAGCTCGGTGGGGAATGGGCCGCCGCCGACGCGGGTCGCGTATGCCTTGGTGATGCCGATCACGGTGTCGATGCGATTCGGTCCGATGCCCGCGCCGACCGCGGCGCCGCCGGCAACGGGAGAACTCGACGTCACGTACGGATACGTGCCGTGATCGACGTCGAGCAACGTGCCTTGTGCGCCTTCGAGGAGCACCTTGCCGCCGGTTCGAATCGCGTGGTCGACGATCTTCGACGTGTCGCCGAGGAGCGGCAGCACACGCTTCGCGAGCGGCTCGAGCGGCGTGACGACCGAGTCCACCGTCGGAACTTCGCCGCCGAAGGCCTGGATGATCGGCGCCCATTGATCGAGCGCCGCTTCGACCTTCTTCGCGAGCTTCCCGAAATCCGCCAGATCGCCGGCGCGAATGCCGGTCCTTCGGACCTTGTCTTCGTACGCGGGACCGATGCCCTTCTTCGTCGTGCCGATCCCCTGGCGCGCCTCACGGAGCCCGTCCACGAGGATGTGATACGAGAGCACGAGGTGGGCGCGGTTACTGACGACGAGGTTCTCGGCGATGCCTTTTTGACCGCGCCGGCCGAGCTCGTCGATCTCGCCGAGGAGCACCGCGAGGTCCACGACCATGCCCTGCCCGAGCACGCATTTCGTGCCTTCGCGCAGGATGCCGCTCGGCAATAGCCGAACGACGACCTTGTCGTCGTTCACGACGAGCGTGTGTCCTGCGTTGGGTCCCCCACCCCACCGGACGACCATGTTCGCGAACTCCGTGTAGAAGTCGACGATCTTTCCTTTGCCTTCATCGCCCCACTGGGCGCCGATCACGGCTACGCACGACATTTCAAGCAACCTCGCTGTCGGGGATCTTCGAACCGAGAAGCGCGAGCGCCGCCCTGACGGCGTCGCGCGGAGTTTTCGAGACTTGGGTGCGGCGTTCGTCGGTGGCGACGTCGACCACGACGAGCGCGTCTCGGGAGAGCTCGACGCGATGCGTGTAGCGCCACGTCCGCGCGTAATCCACTGCGCCCGTCTCGGGCGCCTCGGCCGCGGGAACGCCCTGACGCCGAAGCTCGGACAGGAACTCGTCGATCGAGGCGGGGTCCGCCCCGGCGCGAACGACGAGGACCCGCGACGGCCGGGCGGAGGTGCCTCCGGCGCGCTCGAGCGCCCACCCGAGGTTCCCGAGGTCGATGGCGAACCCAGCCGCTGGGCGCGGCGCGCCGAATCGATCGAAGAGTCGGTCATATCGACCGCCGGAACCGACGGCTTCGCCGGGGCCATCCGCGAGGACCTGGAACATCACGCCGGTGTAGTAGGCGAAGTTCCACGTCTCGCCGAGGTCGATGAGCACGCTCGGGGAAAGGCCCCGCGAAATGGCTTGATCGCACAAGGTGAAGAGCTCGGCGGTGGGGCCCTCCGCGGCCGTCCCGGCGAACACCTTTGCCGCTCGGTCGAACACTTCCCGCCCGCCGCACAGGCTCGGCAGCGCGACGAGGGCCGCCAGTTCGGCGCCGGCGATCCCCGAGGCGCGCGCGCGTCGCTCGGTTTCGTCGACGTCCTTCGCGGCCAGCGCCTCGAGGATCCGCGCACGCACCGCGGGCTCCGCGCCGGCGACCAGCGAACTAGCGATGCCCGCGTGCCCCAGATCCAACGTGAATCGATCGAGCCCGGCCGCGCGGACAGCCGAGGCAGCAACCGTGAGCACCTCGAGGTCTCCAGCCGGGCTCCCGAGGCCGACCAGCTCGAATCCTGCCTGGTGGATTTGTCGATCGCGGCGCGCGCGTTCGGCGCGGCGACGAACGACGGCACCTTCGTAACAAAGTCGCGCCGGTAGCGGCGCGTCCCCGAGACGGGTCGCGACGAGACGCGCCACTTGCGGCGTCATGTCTGGTCGGAGTGCAACGACTTCGCCGGTCTCGGGTTCGACGAAACGAAGCACCTGGCCGGCATCGAGCGGGCCCATGTCTTCTTCGAGCACCTGCGCGTATTCGAACGGAGGCACGCTGACTGCCTCGTATCCGAAGAGCTCGAAGCTCTCGAGGATCGTGCGCGTTAGCGTCAGCAAACGACGGGCTTCGCCGGGCACCAAGTCACGCATTCCGGCGGGAAGCGGGTGCGCGAGCGCGCTCGTTCCGTTGGGCCGGACGGCTCCGAAGGCGCGCGACGGGTCGGCGGGAGGTGGAGTGGAGAGTGCCATGGGGTCGGGGCGCGCGGAGCCTAGCATGACGACCCGACGCGGTTGCCGCCGGGCTGGATCGACGTCGCGAAACGTGGCTCCGCAGTGCGAGTTTCGGCTCGGTACGAGAAGGCCACCCATACGCGGACGTCCGCCCACAAAACGACATTTCACTTCGTGAACAGCGGGCGTGTGAGGCGCCCCCGGGCGCGCGGGATCGGGTAATCTGATCTTCGCTCAGGATATTTTTGCGCGAACTCCGCGGAGAAGAAGGCATGACCACCGAACACACCGAGTCCCCCGGCCCTCACCATCACACCGGTGACCCCAACTTCGTCTCGTCTCTGAAGGACGGGCATCAGCGGTTCCTCGCGCATGCGATCGAACACAGCTTCGTGAGCGGCAGGCGCACCGCACAGGACTTCATCCGGCACTTCCCGGCGAAGGCGATCATGAAGGGGCTCGAGTATCAACCGAGCCTCCGCGCGACGATCCTCGTGCTCACGACGGGCTTGAAGCAGAAGATCGCGTTGAAGAAGGAATGGGAAGACGCGACGACCGATCTGCAGATCGCGCTCGACGAAGGTGAGACGGACGCCGAATCGGTGGTCGCGCTCTTTCACGCCGACGATCGCGTGCGCTATCTCGACCCGCAGAAGATCTGGGTGTTCTTGACCGAAGGGGAGTTCTGGAAGTCTTCGTCCTCGAACAAGACGCAAGCCGACTCGGCTCGCAATCACATCGCGTTCATGCTCGAGCGAGCACTCGAGGACAAGCTCATCACGCATCGCGACGTCGTCGAAGGCGTCACCGTCGAAGAGCTGTCGAACCGCCTGCCGAAGACCGAGCTCGGCCGTTTGATCCAATGCGCCCTGCAGAACGCCGAGAAGGGCAGCTCGTTCACCGAGGTGGACTTGCTCGGCACCACGCCGCCGCGCTCGTTGGTTCAGTACGTTCCGCTCCCGCACCTCTGGGACGCGGTCATTCAACCGAAGATCGCCCAGCGACACGGCTACCTCGCCGACGCGAAGTCGAACCCCGTCGCGAAGGAAGCGCCGCCCATCACGTCGGTCGCCGTGCCCGTTCCCACTCCCGACCCGGTGAAGCCGGCCATCGCGATGCCCGCTCCCGCCGCCGCTCACGAGGCGACCTCGGTGAAATCGGTGCTCGGCAAGGCGAAGGAAATGGCCCCGCTGAAGGACGCTTCCAAGATGAAGATGAAGGGGCCTGGAGAGACCGCGCCCGCCAAAGACACGGGCCCTTCCATCCAGAAGTCGGCGTCGTCCTTCTTCGGTGACGAAGACGACGACATCGAAGTGCTCGAAGACGACGTCAAGGCCGGCTGAGCAGCCATCGCGGAGACGCGGACGCGCGAACAAGGTGCGGGCGCTTTGCTTCGAGCGCGCCTCGAAGAATCGGTTGCCGAACCCGGCCGTGACACGTAGGGTTTCGCCGACAAGGGTTCATGAGCGAAACGCCCCACGAAGGTTCTCGAGCGCTCGATTTGCGTGAGCGCGGCGCGCCGCGCGACGGCGTTCCGCAGACGACTGACCGCCGGCTCTACATGCAGCTGCTGGTGTTCGAGACCGCCGAAAAGACGGCTCCTTCGGCGATCGGGAAGCGCCTCGGTGAGGCGCTCGCCGCACACCGGGTGTCCGGGGTGGTCTACGAGGACGTCAATAACCCCTACGGCTTCGGCGTCCTGAGCTTCTCCGAAGATCCGACCGACTTCGTCTCGAAGCTCCGCCCGGCGTTCGACGATCCCACGGCGCTCGGCCTTCGTCTCCGCCCGGAGTTCACGATGCTCGGACGCACGTACTCGTCGGGGTACGAGCCCGACCTCGAGTACTGGCTTCTCCGGCGTCCGAAGGAGACCGCGCTCTCGACGAAATGGCCTTGGGCGGTCTGGTACCCGCTCCGACGAAGTGGCGCGTTCGAACGACTCGAGGGGCGCGAACGTGGCGGCATCTTGCGCGAGCACGCCGAGATCGGTCGCTCGTACGGCGAGGCGGATCTCGCACACGACATTCGGCTCGCGTGCCACGGGCTCGACGCGAACGACAACGAGTTCGTCATCGGTCTCATCGGCAAGGACCTCTATCCGCTCTCGCACGTCGTACAAGCGATGCGGAAGACGCGGCAAACGTCGGAGTTCATCAATCAGATGGGTCCGTTCTTCGTCGGTCACGCCATCTGGCGCGGCGACGCCGGATAGCGCGGGCCTTCGCTGTGGCGACGCCCAAGTCCGGAGAGCTCGGCGTGGTGTTCGATCTCGACGGCACGCTCGTCGATTCGCGCGCCGACATCGTGCACGCGGCGAACGTCGCGCTCGAGCGTCACGGACTGCCGCAGCGCACGCCGGAAGAGATCTCGCGGTTCGTCGGCGACGGCGCCCGCGCGCTCCTCGCCGGAGCGGCGCGATTGAAACCCGGGGATCCGGAGATAGCGGCGCTCCAGGCGACGTACGTCGAGTACTACGCCGAGCACCCCGCCGAACGGACCACGCTGATGCCGGACGTCCTCGACGTGCTCGACGCCCTCGCGCCGCTTTCGCTCGCGGTGTGCACGAACAAGCCGCGCCTCGTCGCCGATCGGGTGCTCGCCGAGCTCGGGCTCGCTCGTTACTTCGGCGTCGTGGTCGGCGGCGGCGATCTGCCGGAGCACAAGCCGCACCCGCTTCCAATCTTGCACATCGCCGGGCGCTTCGGGCTGTCGCCGGAGCGCTTGATCATGGTGGGCGACGGACCTCAGGACATGCAGGCGGGACGCGCCGCGCAGGCGGTCACCGCCGCGGTGCTCGGCGGATTCGGATCGGAAGAGGAATTGAGAGCGTGTCGCCCCGACGTCGTGCTCGAACGGCTCGGGCGCCTCTTGCCGTTCGTCGACGCGCGACGAGCCCTGCCGCTCTGAGCGTGTTCACGCGACGAGCGCGTGGTACGCCGCGGTGACCTCCGCGAATCGACGGATCAGCTCGACGCGTTCCGCCGCGTTCGCGGTCGGAAAGCGATCCGGATGCATCCGGCGCGCGAGCTCGCGGAACGCGTTTTGGACCGAGGCCCGGTCGGCCATCTCCGTGAGCCCGAGAGTCGCGAGGGCGCGAGTCCGCACCGGGTCGCGGCGCGTCGTGCCTTTACGGGCGCCCTCGCCGTCGCGCGCTCGTCGCCTCCCGAGCAAGAACTCACGCGGTTCGAGCGGCGGCGGCGTCGCCCCGGGCCGCGCCCGCACGCGGAACGCGATGCGCGCATCCCGGAGCGCGAACAGCCGTTCGAGGCGCTCGTGCCGTTTTCCGCCGTACGGCGATTCGACGTCCCCGACGAGCCCCGCGACGATGAAAATCCGATGCAACGTGCCCGCGTTGGCGCCGCCTTCGACCAGCTCGACGACCCCGGTCGCGCCCTCTCGATAGACGGCCCCGAGCACGTCTCCGAGCGTGGTCAGCCGAAGGTGGCCCGGCAGGTTCATCTGCTCCGTCTACCAGCGGCGCCGACGGCCGGCCAAATTCGAGCTCAGCAGCCCTCTCAAAAAAAACCGTTGGGGTTGGGGCCCCAAACCAGGGAGTGGGGCCCCGATCCGATTCACTCGGTCGGGGCGAGGGGCAGAGCCCCTCGAAGACAAGGTACGAAGAGCACCCATCTCATTCATGAGATGGGCTCTAGTGAATCACGTCGGGGCCGACGGCGAGCTCCACCGACGCGGTGCGCGACACCGGCACGCACGCGGAGGCTCCGGTCGTCTCGCAGACGACGGCGCGGCCTCGAAGCGTGACGGTACCGCGCGCTTGCTCGGTCGCGACGAAAGCCACCGGAATGCGCACGCGGTGATCGGTGCGCGAGCGGGCGTCGGCGATGCCGACGCGTGAACGGAGCGGCGGCGCGAAATCCGGCGCCGAAACGACGAGTACGTCCGCCCACGCGATACGCGCCCGAGCGGATTCGATCTCGACGTCGCAGAGCACGCGCCCTTTGGTTGCGCGGTGCTCGCACGATGCCGACACGTCGACCTGGGGTTCGTCGGCGCCAGCGCCCGCGGCTACGGCGAGCACGCACGCGGCCACCGAAAGCGCGAGGCGTCTCACGCCGCGCTCGGCGGCGCGTAGAAATCCACGAGACGAATCGTCGTCGGAGAGAGCACCGCTTGCACCCTCGCCCGCTCACCGCAGGCGTCTCCGCCGATCTGAAACGGCGTCGGCGGATCCAGCTCGAAGCTGACGGCTTCGACGAGGTAGTCGAACAAGGTCGACGGATTTTCGTACTCGCCGCGCCAGATCGCGCGAAAATTCTTCACGAACGGGATGGGATTGATCGTCGACACGCGAAGCGCCATTCGATCGGGCCGCTCTTCGGCGTACGGAAACGCGCGAAGCCCGAAGCCGTAGTAAGGAATCGTCGACACTGCCGCGATGCGCGCCGGCCCCTCGTAGATCGTCTGTCCTTTCGGAATGGGCGGCCCGACGATGCTTCCCTTGTATCCGACACGATACGCGTCGGCTCCGTCGTTCACGATCCGGCAATGAGGGACCGGGCGAAAAAAATAACTCGGGATCGAGCGCGTCACGGCCGAGACCGCGTAGCTGAGCGCTCCCGGCGCCACGCCGCGAAGCGGCGTCTTCAGCAATCGCTTTTTGACGATCTCGTAGTCCTGGAGCACCACCGCATCGACGCCGACGCCACAGAACGGCGCGATCCGATCTTCGACCTCGATGAGGCGCACCGGGCGACTGCCGGCGTCGTCGCGCAAGCGCTGGATGTCGACGGCCAAGCTTCGGCCCTTCGAGCCGCTGGCGCCGACCACCCACGCGAGCGCGTTTCCGGTCCCGAGCTTCAAGAAGCCGAAGCGCGGGATCGGCTTCCCGAGCTTTTGCGCTTCACGGACGACGTCGGTGACGATGCTCGTGAACGTGCCGTCACCACCGCCGGTGAGCACCGTCCCGTAACCGCGGGCGAGGAGCGTCCGAGCGAGCTCCGGGCCCTCCTCGAGGCGGCGCGACACGAAGAGATCGCCCCCGAGGAGGATTTGGTCGAGCGTCGAGATCACCTCGCTGGTGACGCTCCGCGCGTTGCCGTTGACGACGACGGCGATGCGGTCCGGCGCGGCGAACCCCGTTCGCGACGGGCGCTCCGATCGGGGCCGATCCGCTTCGTTCATGCGAAACCGAGGATTTACCCGACCGGCGGCGCGCCGCAAACCGTTCTCTCGGTCGTCGCCCGAGGGATTTCCCGGAGCACGTGCTAGAGACGCGGCATGCATTTTGTGGACGAGTGCTTGCTCATCGTCGAAGCGGGCAACGGCGGCAACGGCGCCGTCGCGTTCCGGCGGGAGAAGTCCGTCCCGTTCGGCGGCCCTGCCGGAGGCGATGGCGGTCGCGGCGGTGACGTCATCTTCGAGGGCGACGAGGGAATGGGCACGCTGCACGACCTCACGCACCAGCGGCTGATCGCGGCGGAGCATGGGCAAGGCGGGCTCGGCAAGGACATGTACGGGCGCGCCGGACGCGACGTCGTGGTCCGCCTTCCACTCGGGACGGTCGTGTTCGACGCCGCGTCGCGCGAGAAATTATTCGAGGTGACCAAGCACCACGAGCGGGTGATCGCCGCGAAGGGCGGCGACGGCGGACGCGGCAACAAGCACTTCGCGACGCCGATCGATCGCGCGCCTCGGCGCGCGGACCCGGGCTGGCCCGGGGAGAAGAAGCGGCTCCGCCTCGAGCTGAAGGTCATGGCCGACGTCGGGCTCGTCGGCTTTCCGAATGCCGGCAAGAGCACGCTCGTTCGCACCATCACCCGCGCGCGCCCGAAGGTCGCCGACTACCCGTTCACGACGCTCGAACCGCACCTCGGCGTCGTGGTGGTCGGCGAGGGGCGCGCAGCGGGGGGCTCGAGCTTCGTCATCGCCGACATCCCCGGCCTGGTCGAAGGCGCAAGCGAAGGCGTCGGGCTCGGTCATCGGTTCTTGCGCCACGTGGAGCGCACGCGACTGCTCCTGCATCTGGTGACGCTTCACGGCGAGCCCGATCGCACGCCCCTCGACGACTACCGAACCATCCGCGCCGAGCTCGAGCACTACAGCCCCGAGCTCGCGGCGCGCCAGGAGATCGTCGCGATGACGAAGGCCGATCTCCCCGACGTGCGCGAGTCGTACGAGGCGATGCGACCGCTCTTCGCGGCCGAGGGCGTCGAGCTCCGTCTCGTGAGCGCCGCGACTCACGAGGGCATGGACGACCTCGTGTCGCTGCTCGCACGTACGCTCGCCGAATCGGCGCCCGTGGTGCCTTCGCCGACCGTCGCAGACGCGACCGGCTGAGTGCGGCGCGGCAGCGCCGGCGATTCGACGCGACCGTCGAACGCGACCCGCTCTACCGTTCGTGCGGCCTTCGCCGACGCGCGTTCGACGCCAGCGCGATCAGGAAACCGCTCCACGCGAGGAGCAAGCCGCCCGGCAGTTGCCACGCTCGAGGAAGGAGCGACAGCAGGGCGGCCACCACGATGGCCACCGCCACCGCTTCGGCACACTCGAGACCCGGGATTCGTCCGCGCACGAAACGGTAACCCGCGAAGCGGCTGGATCCTTCCGGCGTGCGCGCCGACGGCGCCCGAGAAGGCGCGCCGTCTCGGGAATCGACGTACGAGGAAGGAATAGCGACGACTGCCTACGCGCCGCCCTCTTCGAAGTCGTCGTATTCGTCGAATTCGTAGCCTTCGCCGGCGAGGTTGTCGAAGCGCGTGTACTCGGGAGTGAAGCGGACCTTCACGATACCGGTCGGGCCGTTTCTCTGTTTGGAGATGATGATCTCCGCGACGCCGCGCTCGGTGCTGTCTTGGTTGTAGTACTCGTCGCGGTAAATGAAGATGATCGTGTCGGCGTCTTGCTCGATCGCTCCGGACTCGCGGAGATCGCTCAACTGAGGACGCTTGTCCTTCGTGGTCCGCGTCTCGACCGAGCGATTGAGCTGGCTCAGCGCGATGACCGGAACTTCCATCTCCTTCGCGAGCTGCTTCAATCCCCGCGATAGCTCGCTGATCTCCTGCTCGCGACTGCCCGCGTCGCGACGCCCTTGCATGAGCTGGAGATAGTCGACGACCACGAGCCCGAGCCCTTGAGCGGGAGGGCCGTCGCCGATCTTCCGTCCGATCTCGGCCTTGAGACGGCGGATCTTCGCGCGCAGATCGAGCAGGGTGAGCGCCGGCGTGTCGTCGAGCCAGAGCGGGAGCCGCCCGACTCGAGCCGCCGCGTCGGTGAGCTTGTTCCAATCCTCGTGCTTGATGTTGCCGCTGCGGATGCGCGACACGTCGACGCGCGCTTCGACGCCGAGCAAACGAGACGCGAGCTGCTCGCGCGGCATTTCCAGCGAGAAGAACCCGACGCCCCAGCCCGGCTGTTCGACGTCGCCAGCGCCGAGTGGGTCGCCCGGGTCCGTCGTTCGCACGCGCCGCGACGACGCGACGTTCACGGCGATGTTCAACACGAACGCCGTCTTCCCCATGCCGGGGCGACCGGCGACGATGTAGAGGTCGCCCTTGTGAAGACCGGCGCACTTCTTGTCGAGGCGATCGAAACCGGTGGGGACACCGGTGATGCCCTCGCCGCGCTTGGACGCCGCGACGAGAATGTCGAACGCGCCGTGGATCGCTTCACGAACCGGCCGCACCGCGGTGGTCTCCGGGATGCGCGCGATGTCGAAGACGGCTTGCTCGGCGAGATCGATAAAGTTCTGCACCTCGCCGCAATCGCCGTACCCCTCGGCGGCGAAACGCTGGCACGTCGAGATCAACTGCCGGAGCCGCCACTTCTCGCGAACGACGCGGGCGTGGGCTTCCACGTGAGCGACGGCCGGCGTCGCGTCACTGAGTTGCGCGAGGTACGGCGTGCCGCCGATTTGCTGGAGCCGTTCGCGATCGCGAAGCACCGACGCGACGGACACGACGTCGACCGGCTTACCGGTACTCTGTAGATCGACGATGACCTCGAAGATCCTGCGATTTGCTTCGGAGTAGAAATGTTCGGGCCGGAGAATATCGGCGACCGCGTCGAAGGCCTCCGTAGAGAGGAGCACCGAGCTCAGCACCGCCCCTTCGGCGTCGAGATCGTGGGGCGGCACGCGACCTTGCGTCGGCCGGAGCTCCGGAACCTCCTGGCGACGCGCTCGATCCGTCATGAACATGGCTCGGCCCTCCGATCGAATAGTGACGCTCGATCCCCCCGCTGTGCCCTGTCAAACAATGTCCACCCAGCCGCCTTTTGTGGAGAATTCCCTATTGCTAATCCGCAAAATTCGGGGCTTCCCGAACTTATGCACTTCGATTCCACGAGTTATCAACAGGGGCCCAAATGCGCGACACCCCGGCGGCTCAGGGGCCCACCGGGGTGCTAGCGAATCAATGAAGATTCTCAGACGAAGCCAGGTCTGTCAACCAAGCTTCGCGCGCCGCTCACGCGATTGTCACTCCGTCGGTGACTCTCAACCTTTGACGACTTCGACGCGTAGCTTCGTCGTGACGTCGTGATGCAGCTTGATCGGCACCTCGTGGAGGCCGAGCGTCTTGATCGGCTCGTCGAGCAGGACTTTCTTCCGGTCGACTTCGACGCCAATCGCGCGGAACGCTTCCTCGATGTCGCGGGACGTGACCGCCCCGTACATCTTGTTTTCGTCGCCGACGGCGCGGGGGATCTTCACCGACAGATTGCCGAGGCTCTTGGCCGTCTCTTGCGCTTGAGCGAGCTCTTTGGCGGCGCGAGCGAACGCTTGACGCCGCAGGTCTTCGATGCGGGCGACGTTGCCGGCCGTGGCCGGCGCGGCGAGCCCACGCGGAACCAGGAAGTTCCGCGCGTAGCCCGGGCGCACGCGGACGAGATCGCCGCTCTTGCCCAGGTTTTGCACGTCCAACTGAAGGACGACGTGAATCATGGTGGCCATCGTCTTACTCGTTCATCGTGAAGGGTAGGAGCGCGATGCTGCGCGAGCGCTTGATCGCCAAGGTGAGCTCGCGCTGGTGCTTCGCGCAGGCGCCGGAGATGCGTCGCGGCACGACCTTGCCGCGCTCGGTGACGAAGTATTTCAAGGATTGAGGGTCCTTGTAGTCGATGCCGCTCGACTCGCCGCCGCAGAAGGGGCAGCCGCGTCGGCGGCCGCGCCGCGGAGGCGGAACCGAATCGGGGGCGCCGGGTCGCTCGCTGGGGGTTTCGCGTTTCATTCGTCGTCCTCCTCATCGTCGGAATTCAGGTCGGGGCCGTCTTCACCGTCGCCCACTTCGTCCGCGTCGTCGCGCCGTCGCGGATCACGATCGTGATCCCGCTCGGGCCGATGCGAATCGTCGAGGCCGAGGATGCGCGCGCGCGAGTCGTCCTCGTCGGCGTCCGGCGTGGCTTCGACGTGCTCGAACTTCACGTCTTCCGCGGCGACGACCAGCTCGGCGGTCGCCACTTCGTCGCGGATCTTCACGGTCTGGTATTTGATGACATCGTCGAGCAACTTGAGATTGCGCTCGAGCTCGGCCACCAGGCCTCCGCGACCGACGTACTTGAAGTACACGTACACGCCGCGACGGGATTTCCCGACGGGATACGCCAGCCGGCGACGGCCCCAGTTTTCGATCCGCGTGAGCTTGCCGCCCTCGCGACCCACGACGTCGGTCAGCCGGGTCGAGATGCTCTCGGAGCTCTCCCGGGTAACGTCGGGTTTGAGAATGAAGATAGTTTCGTATTCGCGGTCGCTGCCGACCGCAGGTTGCGTTTCAGCCAATGAATGTCTCCTCGTGGACGTGAGGCCCCCACCGAAATGATGGGAGCAAGGAGTCAGCCCGTTCGACGATTGGTCACGTTCATTGCGTGTTCGAGACCTTGATCGAGGACGAGCTCCACCGCGTTGGCGGCCTGCCCGACGATGCCGTCGAGCTCCGCGCGTTCCGCAGGCGCGAAGGCTTGTAGCACGAATTCTGCGCCGCCTCCTCGAAACCCCGCGGGCGGCTTCCCTACCCCCACTCGCAATCGCACGTAGTCCTTGGTTCCGAGCTCGGCGGTCACCGAACGCAGCCCGTTGTGGCCTGCCTCACCTCCGCCGAGCTTCAGGCGGATGACGCCGAATGGCAGGTCGAGCTCGTCGTGGACCACGACCACGTCCGCAGGAACGACCTTGTAGAAGGTCGCCCCGGCGCGGACGCTCCTGCCCGAGTCGTTCATGAACGTCTCGGGTTTCAGGCCCAGGATGCGATGGCCCCTGTGTTCGACATCGGCGAACTGGCCAGAGAACTTGTCGCGCCAGGGACCGCCGCCCGCTCGACGAACCACTTCGTCGAGGACGGCGAAGCCCACGTTGTGCCGGGTGTCGGCGTACCGCTTCCCGGGGTTGCCGAGGCCGACCAGCAGGATCACTTCCCGGGCTTGGCGCCCTTGCCACCCGCGGGGGCAGCTCCACCCTTCGCGGGCTTCTCGCCCGCTGCGGGTGCCGCGGCAGCTCCGGCTGCGGGGGCCACCGAAGCGCCGGCCGCAGGTGCGCCGGGCGCGCCCGGCGCTGCTGCCGCGAGCTCCGCGTCGTCGGGCTTCTTCTTCTCGGTGACGACCGCAATGACGGTCTGTTCCGGCGGAAGACGAATCGTCACGCCCTCCGGAAGCTTCACGTCCTTCACCGGAATCGAATGATCGAGCTCGAGCTCCGTCACGTCGGCGGAGAGCTTCGCCGGAACCTGGGACGGCAAGCAACGGATGGGAAGCTTCCGGAATACCTGGCGGAGCACGCCGCCGGCGACCACGCCCTTGGCCTTGCCCGTGGTCTCGAACGGCACCTCGACGTCGATCGGCTCGTTCTCTTTGATCTCGCGGAAATCCGCGTGAAGGAGCGACCGCGTCACCGGGTGCCACTGGTAGTCGGCGATGAGCACGGTGAGGTTCCTGCCGCCTTCGATGTTCAGCTCGATGACGGTGTTGCGCCCGAACTCCGTCGACAAGATCGTCGTGAGCTCCTTCGGCGACACCGCGATCGGCGTGTTCTCGAGGCCACGGCCGTAAGCGACGGCGGGGATACGCCCTTCGGCGCGCAGCCGCTTGGCGGCTCCCTTGCCGTGTTGGTTTCTCGGAAGAGCAGTCAACTTGGTCGTTTGCATGGCTATCGTCTCCGCCGCGGGCTCGCTCTCATACGAAGAGAGAGCTCACGGAATCATTTTGGTGAATACGTCGGATGGCGTCGCCGAGAAGGCGGCCCACCGACAAATAACGAATCTTCGGGCAAGCCTTGGCCGCGGCGCTCGGCGGAATCGAGTTCGACACCACGACCTCGTCGAGCGGCGATTTCGCGATGCGCTCGACGGCGGGACCGCTGAGCACGCCGTGCGTCGCAACGGCCACGACGCGGCGCGCGCCCTCGCGCATGACCGCGGTCGCCGCGTTGCAGAGCGTCCCGGCGGTGTCGATCATGTCGTCGACGATGATGCAGTCCTTGCCGCGGACGTCGCCGATGAGATGCATCACTTCGCTCACGTTCGCGCGCTCGCGGCGCTTGTCGACGATCGCGAGGCCCGCGTCGAGCCGCTTCGAATATGCGCGAGTCCGCTCGACGCCGCCCGCGTCCGGGGAGATGAACACCGCGTTTTCGTCGAAGTTCGGCTTCAGATAGTCCTGAAGAAAGACCGGCAACGAGTAGAGATGATCGAAGGGGATGTCGAAGAACCCCTGGATCTGACCCGCGTGGAGATCGAGACAGATGACGCGGTTGACGCCCGCCGCGACGAGAATGTCGGCGACGAGCTTCGACGTGATCGGCGTCCTCGGCGCGACCTTGCGATCTTGACGGGCGTAGCCGTAGTACGGCAGGACCGCGGTAATGATGCCCGCCGACGCACGGCGTAGCGCATCACAGATGATGAGGAGCTCCATCAGCGTGTCGTTCACCGGCGAGCACGTCGGTTGAATGACGAACACGTGACGGCCGCGGACGTTCTCTTCGATCTGAAAGAACGACTCGCCGTCGCTGAACCGCGAGAACTTGCACTTGGCGAGCTCCGTCTCGAGGACGCGCGCAATCTCTTGGCCGAGAGCGAGGTTCGCCGTACCCGAGACGAGGCAGAGGTCGGTGTTGCTCACGGCAAGCCCGCCCGCATCCACCGCGTAACCAGTGGAAAACACTCCGGAATTTTGGACAACGGGCGCATCTACGCGGGGAATGAGTAGCAGCTGGGCTCTGAGCCGTCAACGACGGCCCGGGCGGCCCCGGAAACAGAGCGTGAACCCTCCGGCTACCGGTACGGGTTCGAGAGGTCGACGTCGCTACCGCCCGACGGCGCTTCGACGGGTTTTTGCGGGGGCGCGTGTGTCGCGCTCGCCGCGCCCGGCGACGGGGTCGCCGACGGCGCACTTCGCGGCCGCGAATGGAACGAAGAGACCCTCGCGGCTTCGGACGCGGGCTCCACCGGGCGCGGCGCCGCCGTGGGCGTGACCCCCGTCGTCGCCGGCGCGGCGGGCGCCGCCGTCGCAGGCGACGCTGCCACCGGCGCGGCCTGAGCCGGCGAGCCGGAGCCTGCCGCCTCGGGGGCCGCTTTGGTGTTCGAGCCGCGTCCCATCAGAAGAACGAGGAGCGCGACGACCACGAATCCGACGAGCGCGGCGCCCGCGATGATGAGCGGCGCCTTGGAGCGTTGCTCTACGATGTCCGCGTCGTCCAGCGTCGCGATCGGCGACGCCACCATGCCCGACTGCTCGGAGCCACGGGCGCGCGGAACGCTCGCGAGCCCCGGCGGCACCGTCGCGTGCGGTTCGACACCTTCGGACATGGTCTGGCTCGGCTCGCTCCGGGCGAGCCACGCGCGGACCGCTTCGCGCTGCTGCGCGATGTCTTGACCGATGACGCCGCCGACGTAGGCGGCCACGTCGCGAGCCGTCGAGATGGTTCCGGCGGCCAGCGATGCGCGCTCGAGATCGTCGGCGAACGCCTGACAGTTGGCGTACCGAGCATCCGGGTCGCGCTCGAGCGCGCGCATCACGACCTCGCCGACCTGCGGATCGATCGCAGGATTTACCTTGCAGATGTGCGGCACGGTCTCCGAGATGACTCGAGCCAAGGTCGCCGCTTCGTTTTCGGCTTTGAAAAGCCGGCGTGCCGCGAGCACTTCCCAGAGGACGATGCCCGACGAGAACACGTCGGCGCGTCGATCGACCGCCGGATCGCCGATCGCCTGCTCGGGGGCCATATAGGCGATCTTTCCCTTCAGCTGGCCCGCTCGCGTGGCCGAGAGCCGGCTGGCCGCCCGCGCGACACCGAAATCGGTGATGCGCGTCTGTCCGTCGATGCCGACCAAGATATTTTGCGGTGATACGTCGCGGTGGACGAGCTCCGTGGGATTGCCCTGCTCGTCGCGGAGCTCGTGCGCGGCGTGAAGCCCGGCGAGCATGTCGACGATGATGCGCGTTCCGATCGGAATCGGCAGACGATTGCCGGACGTCGCCGCGCGCGCGAGGAGCCGCGCGAGGGTGTCGCCCTCGACGTACTCCATGACGAGGTAGTAGCCACGCTCGCTCGCGCCGACCTCGAGGATCGGGACGACGTTCGGGTGATGGATGCCCGCCGCCAAGCGCGCTTCGTCGAGGAACATCTCGACGAATTCCTGCTCCCTCGCGAGGTGCGGATGGAGCCGCTTGATCGCCACGAATCGACGGAACCCGCCGACGCCCGAGAGGCGTCCGAGAAAGACGGTCGCCATCCCGCCGCTCGCGATTTCGGCGACGAGGTCGTACCGGTCGATCTTCTGAGGACCGTCGTAGTGATTGTCGATCAGCTTGGGTGCCGCCACGCCCTCAGAACCTCCCGGTGGCTCCTACAGATGGACCCCTGTCGTAGGCGACCCACGGCGAGACACCGGTCTCGGCGCTCGCGTCGCCCGACGCGTGGCCCTTCCAATTCGTGAAGAAGAGGCCGATCACCGCGGTCGCGACGCCCACGACGCTCGTGGCTCCAATCAAGACGTTCGTGCGCGTCTGGTGATTGCGGCCCTCGTCGTACAGGCTCTGACAGTCGCTCTTCGGCGTCGGATTGCACTCCGCGCGGACCTTGTCCTTGCCCGGATTGTTGAGGGTGTCGACGCCGCTCCACGTCGTGATTGCGCCGAGCGCCACGGTCGCACCGAGCCCGGACCAGAACACGACGGGCGGAAGCGGCTTGGGCGACACGGTCGGCCCGTTGTCGGTGACGGGGTTGGTCGGGCCCGCGAGAGGAGCCGCTTCTTCGACCTTCGGCAGGGGCGGCGCGGTGAACTGAATCGAAACCGTGTCCCCCGCCTTGCCGGTGACCGGCTTCGAATCCGTCCGATCCGCCGACCACCCTGCGCGGATCGTGTGATCCCCCGGGCTCAAATAGACGACCCGGTGTGCCGCAGCATCGCCGTGAACGATCCGCTCCCCGTCGAGAAGCGTGCAAGCGTCCGTACAATCGACGGTTACCGCCAAGAGCTCGGTGTGCGCGCGTTCGAGGAGCGGCTCAGCGACCTTCCTGAGTCGATCACTGCTTGGGTAGCGAGTGATGGCGAGCTCGGACAATGTCGCGGCGCGATCGAGGTGCCCGGCTCGGTCCCTCGCGTTGATCGCGAGCTCGAGGACGCGATCGTTCGGAGCGTGCGTGTCGGCGCTTTCGAAATAATCCGCGGCCTCGTTGTAGCTCCCGGCCTTGTAGGCTTCGCGGCCATGGTTGAAGTCCGATTCCGCGGCTTTGACGTCGTCGACGGACGGACTGTCGGCCGCCGACGCCAACGTCGCGCGCCCCAGCACGAATGCAACCGCAAGGACCCTCAGCACTCGGTGACTCACGCGCGATTCTCCAAGACCATGACTCGGACCACCTCAGGCCTTTCGCCCATTTCTGCCGCTGTTGCCGGACGCGGTACCTCGAGGGGCCGCCTCCGTGACCGGAGTCTATTCGATATCGTGAACCAATGGCCAAACCCGGCCAAGGGCGGATCCTCTTCGGCACCGCACTGAACGCGTTTCTCGGCGCGCAACACACACACGCGCCTCACATCCGCCTACACCGAGTCGAAATGGGTCCCGGGGCTCGACCACGCCTTCGGGCAGGGCGGCCCCGGCGGCTCATCGCATCTCGAGCAGGAGACGCTCCGGCGCTTCGAGATAGGCGATGACGTCCTGAGCGAAGGCCGCGCCCACGTGCCCGTCGATGATCCGGTGGTCGAAGGACAGGCTGAGGAGCATGACCTCGCCGATCACGATCTGGTCCCCTCGAACGACTGGCCGCTTCTTGATTTCGTGGACCCCGAGGATCGCGACCTCCGGGTAGTTCACGACGGGGGTCGCGAAGAGCCCCCCCTTCTTGCCGAGCGACGTAATCGTGAACGACGAACCCCCGAGGTCTTCGCGGCGGGTCTTGCCGGCGCGCGCTTCGCTCCCGAGCCGCTCGAGCTCCTGGGCGATCTCGAGAAGATTCCGGCGATCGGCGTCGCGGAGAACGGGAACCATGAGGCCCGCGTCCGTCGCCACGGCGATGCCGATGTCGTAGGTATCGCGTTGGACGATTTCCATCGCTGCGTCATCGACGGTCGCGTTCAGCGTCGGGTGACGCCGGAGTGAGGCTACGACGGCCTTGACGATGAACGGCAAGAACGTGAGCGACACGCCGGCTTCCTTCGCGTGCTCCTTCGAGCGCTCACGCATCTGCTTCAGGGTCGTTACATCGCACTCGTCGACGTACGTGAAATGGGCCGCGGTGCGCTTGGCGCGCGCCATGTTCTCGTAGATGCGCTTACGGAGCCCTCGAATCGGAATGCGCTCGGCGCCCGGCGCGTGGGGCGCCTCGCCGCGAAACACCACGGCAGGGCCTCCGCCGTTTTCGACGGCGGGCTTCGGACGGACGGTGACCGCGCCGTGCGGCGACGGCTCGGCGCGCGGGTTCGCGGCCGCCTCGCGATAATGCTCGACGTCTTCGCGCGTGATGCGCCCGGCTTCGCCCGTCGGACGCACGCGCTTCAAATCGACGCCGAGCTCGCGCGCGAGCTTCCGCGTTGCCGGAGCCGCGAGCGGCTTGTCGCTGTGAAACTCGTCCTCGGAGATGCGCGGCGAGCGCGGCATCCCGGGAAGGACGTCCTTGAGATCGCCGACGGCGGACGCGACGGTCTTGCTCGCGGGAGCGGCCGCCGGGCTCGACTTCGGCGGCGGCGCCGCGGGGCGTTGCGGCGCAGGCGGACTCGGCGCCGCAACCGGTCGTCCCGATGCCGCCCCTTCACCCGCCTCCACGTCGAGCACGACGAGCACCGAGCCGACCGGCACCGTCTCGCCTTCCTTGCCCCGAATCTCGACGACTTTTCCCGACTTGGGCGCGCCGATCGTGACGGTCGCCTTGTCCGTCATGACCTCGACCATGTCCTTGCCCTCGGCAATCGGGTCGCCGACCTTCACGAGCCAAGTGACGATTTCGCCCTCGGTAACGCCTTCGCCGATGTCCGGCAGTTTGAACTCGAATCGCGACATGCGGGGACTCTACTAAAGCGACGGCGATTCTCGAACAGGGTCCGCCCGGATTCGGCTCAGGCTTGCGCCACCTTCAGGATCGCCGGGACGATGCGATGCGATAGCGGCAAATACTCCAGCTCGAGCGAATAGGGGAACGGGGTGTCGAAGCCGGTGACGCGCACCGGGGGCGCCTCGAGGTGATAGAACGCGCGTTCGGTGACGAGCGACACGAGCTCCGCGCCGAGACCGCACGTCCGGGGCGCTTCGTGAACGACCACCAAGCGACCGGTCTTCTGGACACTGGCGAGAATCGTGTCGAGGTCCACCGGCCAGAGCGTGCGCAGGTCGACGACGTCGCACTCGACGCCCTGCTCCGCCGCCTTGGTCGCTGCGTCGATCGCCTCGTAGAGCATCGCGCCGTAAGCGACGATCGTGACGTCGCTCCCCTCACGGGCGAGGCTCGCCGAGCCGATGGGCACGGTGAACTCGCCCTCGGGAACCAACCCCTTCGCCGCGCGGTAGACCCGCTTCGGTTCGAAAAAAATGACCGGGTCCGGGTCACGCAAGGCGGCGATGAGGAGGCCCTTGGCGTCGTAGGGATTCGACGGGCAAACCACCTTGAGGCCCGGCACGTGGACGAACGGGGCTTCCGGGTGCTGTGAGTGATAATGACCGCCACGAATGCCGCCGCCGACCGGCGTGCGAATGACCATCTTCGACGAGTACTCGCCGCCGGAACGATACCGGTATTTGGCGAGCTCGTTCACGATCTGGTCGTACGCGGGCCAGATGAAGTCCGAGAACTGGATCTCGGGGACCGGCACCAAGCCGTAGAGCGCCATGCCGATCGCGCACCCGACGATGCCGCCCTCGCTGAGCGGCGTATCGATGACCCGCTCTTCGCCGAACTCGTCGAAGAGGCCTTGGGTGACGCGAAAGACACCGCCGACCCTGCCGACGTCTTCGCCGAGCACCACGATGCGATCGTCCTTCCGCATCTCCACGCGGAGCGCGTCGTTGATCGCCTGCACCATGTTCATCTGAGGCATGTCGCGTCTTCGCCAGGTGGGGGCTACGAGTGTTCCGGCGGCCTCGGCCCACGGAGGAGCTCTTCGCGCTCTTCCACGAGATGCCACGGCGGCTTTTCGTACACGTCTTCGAACATCGTCTCGAGGCGCGGCTTCGGCGTCGCTTCGGCGATCGCGACGGCTTCCTTGAATCGCCGATCGAGATCGGCGACGAGACCCTGCTCCTTCTCGTCGCTCCAGGCGTTCCGCGCGGTGAGATAGGAACGCACACGCTTGATCGGGTCTCGCTCCGCCCACTGGGTGAGCGCGTCCGCGACGCGGTAGGCGTTCGGGTCGTCGCTCGTCGAGTGTCCGCCCATGCGATACGTGATCGCCTCGATGAGCGTCGGACCCTCGCCGCGCGACGCGCGCTCGACGGCTTGCCTCACGGCGTGGACGACGGCGAACAGATCGTTGCCGTCGATGCGCACGCCGGGCACGCCGTACGCGATCCCCTTCGCGGCGAACGTCTCGGACGCCGTCTGCCGTTCGGCCGGCACGCTGATCGCCCAGCCGTTGTTGCGGCAGAAGAAGACGACCGGAGCCTTGAAGACGCCGGCGAAGTTCATCCCGCTGTGAAAATCGGACGAGCTGGTCGCGCCGTCACCGAAGTACACGAGCGTCGCGAGGTCTTCCTTCTTCAACTTGGCCGCCCATGCGAAGCCGACGGCCTGCGTGATCTGCGTTCCGACCGGCGAGCTGATCGACAGCCAGTGCGACTTCTTGCACGTGTAGTGGTCGGGCATTTGCCGGCCCTGCACGGTGTCGTTCGCGTTGCCGAACATGTTGTCGATGAAGCGCTGGAAATCGAGACCCCGGTAGAGCGCCGCGCCGAATTCGCGGTAACAAGGGAAGAGCCAATCCTGCGAGCGCATCGCGTACGCCGCGCCGATGATCGCGCCCTCTTCGCCGAGCGATCCGACGTGAAACCCGATCCGGCCCTGACGCTGCAGCGCCGTCAGGCGCTCGTCCAA
Organism: uncultured Polyangiaceae bacterium; assembly: GCA_964506835.1. GTDB lineage: Bacteria > Myxococcota_A > Polyangia > Polyangiales > Polyangiaceae > DASZVB01. Next base: position 9,525 of record CAZDNG010000053.1, on the reverse strand, counting down.
GAACCGCGTCTCCACCATGTGCTTCATGAGGAGAACCACCTCGTCCAGGCGGAGCTTCGGATCGACGTCCGCCGAGAGCTCCCCGTCGTCCTGCAGTACGCGAACGAGATCGTCGGGCGGATGAGAGGCCGGGCCTCGGGCGAGCGGCGTATCGGTTCCGTGCATCGTGGGTCCGAGTTCGGCGGGGAGGTTAGTCGAGGGCGACTGGTCGCGCCATGATGCGATGCGCGCGCGATGCGTCATTCCGCGAGCGCCTGCTCGACGACGCGGACGGCATCGTCGACGGCCGCGCCGTCCAATCCGAGCTCCGTGGCGAGGCAATCGAGCACCCGTCGTTCGACCTCGCTCACCCCGTTCGAGACCTGGGCAATCAGCGTCGCGATGCGAAGCACTTCACGCGCCTGTTCGGGCTCGGAAATCGACCGCGCGATCATTTTGAGGCGCTTTTCCATACCATCTTCGGCGAGCAAGTCGGAAAGGTCCGCAACCACCGCGTGCAACGTCTCGGCAGACACCTTCTCGCCACACGCAGCGCGCATGACCTCCGCGAAGGCCGCGCGTTCGGCCGCGTCGAAATCGCCGTCGGAGGCGGCCACGAGGTAGGCGCCTTCCACGATGGCTTCGAACAGCCGAAGCGCGGCGGGGTCGAAGTCGCCGTCGTCCGACGTCGCACCATCGAGCCACTTCGCCCCGTATTTTGCGGCCGTTGCGACGAGGAGCGATGGAGCGTCGAGTCCGCCGCGCTCGACCGCTCTCCTGAGCTTCGCCGTGGCTCCGTCGCGCAGCGGTTTCTTGGGGGGCACCATCTTCGGCATGGAGTCCTCTGATGCTCGCACAGATCGAGCTCGGATCGGCCGGCGAGAGTCGTCGCCGCCACGCCGCGATGCGAGGGACCGCGACCGTCAGCGTCGACTGCGAACGAGCGTGCGCGGTGAAATCAGCGGCTCGGGTTCGGATTCCGGAGCTCGCCCGGCGGGTCGTTCCAGGGCGGACGGACGGAGCTCGGCGGACACGAACGCCTCCGCGGCGTGATAGCTCGAACGAACGAGCGGGCCCGACGCGACATAGCGAAAGCCGATGGCCTTCCCTCGCCGCTCGTACGCTTCGAAGGTCGCCGGCGTGACGTAGCGATCGACCGGGGCGTGCTTTTCGGTGGGGCGCAGGTATTGGCCGATGGTGACGATGTCGACGCCGGCGGCGCGGAGATCGACGAGCGTCTCGTCCACCTCGTCGTCCGTCTCGCCGACGCCGACCATGACGGAGCTCTTCGTGAGCCGGTCGGGCGCGCGTTCCTTCGCGTGACGGAGCACGGCGAGCGAATGGTCGTACGTGCACCGCTGATCGCGGATGAGCGGCGTGAGCCGCCGCGGCACCTCGACGTTGTGCGCGAACACGTCGGGACCGGCGTCCACGACAACGTCGACGTCGCGCATCCGCCCCTGAAAATCGCCGACCAGCGTCTCGAGAAGGAGACTCGGTTGTCGCTCGCGTAAGCCGACCACCGTGCGCGCGACGTGGGCGGCTCCGCCGTCCAAAAGGTCGTCGCGATCGACCATGGTGAGCACGACGTACTTGAGCCCGATCGACGCGATCGCGCGCGCGACGTGCTCGGGCTCGCGCGGGTCGACCGCGCCGCGCGGATTGCCGGTCGTGACGGCACAAAATCGGCACCCGCGGGTGCACGTGTGCCCGAGCAGCATGACGGTCGCTGTGCCCGCACCCCAGCACTCCGCGACGTTCGGGCAGCGCGCCTCTTCGCACACGGTGTGCAAATCGAGCTGACGCAGAGTCTGCTTGAGCGACGTGTAGTTCTCGCCCGAGGGCGCGCGCACCTTGAGCCACGACGGCTTCGGGTCGCGCTGCTTCGGCGCGGCCGGCGCGAGCTCGGTCACGTCTTTCACGACGCCGTCGCTCCCGGCTTCACCACCGACGCGAGCGCTTCGAGGCCGCTCGGGCCCACCGGTTCGACGACGCCGCGCTCGGTGAAGAGGGCCGACACGAGACGTGCGGGCGTGACGTCGAACGCCGGATTTTTCGCGCCGACGCCCTCGGGGACGAGCCGCTTGCCCGCGAGGTGCGTGACTTCCGCCGGCGAGCGCTCCTCGATGACGATGGCGCTCCCGTCCTTCGTGCGAAGATCGACCGTCGACCACGGGGCAGCGACGTAGAACGGCCGGCCATGGGCGTGCGCGAGGCAGGCCACGCCGTAGGTTCCGATCTTGTTCGCCACATCGCCGTTTTTCGCGATGCGATCGGAACCGACCACTGCCAAGGTCACCTCACCGCGCGAGAAAAAATGGCCGGCCGCCGAATCGGCGATCACGTGGACCTCGATGCCGAGACGGTGAAGTTCCCAGGCCGTGAGGCGAGCACCCTGCAAGTATGGGCGGGTCTCGTCGGCGAGCACGGAAATGCGCTTTTTGGCTTCGTGCGCCGCACGGATGACGCCGATCGCGGTGCCGTAACCGCCCGTCGCGAGACCGCCCGCGTTGCAGTGCGTGAGCACGGTCGCGCCGTCCGGGACGCGTTCGGCGCCGAGCCGGCCCATCGCGACGCACGCCGCGACGTCTTCGCGATGAATGGCGCGCGCTTCCGTCGCGAGCGCCCGGGCCAGGTCGGACGGTGGCGTTCGCGCTGCGACGGCGAGCATCCGCTCGACGGCCCAGGCGAGATTCACGGCCGTCGGACGCGTCGCTTTCAGGAACGCGCCGGCTGAAGCGAGCGAACGCCCCGCGCGCGCCGCGAGCACGAGCCCGTACGCGGCAGCAATGCCGATGGCCGGCGCGCCGCGAACGACCATGTCGACGATGCCGGTCGCGACGTCCTCGACGGTTTCGAGGCGATGGTAAATCTCGCGCTCGGGGAGCTCGCGCTGATCGAGCATCGCCACGACGCGATCGCCGGGCAAGAGCTCGACCGCCGAGAAGCTCGTGCCGGAGATCGGGTCCGGATGCGGAAGCGCCGTCATGAGCGTTCGATGATCTCGACGAGGAGCTCGTTCACGAGCTTCGGATTCGCCGACCCTTTGGTCTCCTTCATGACCTGACCCACGAAGTAGCCGAGGATGCCTTTCTTGCCCGCGCGATACTCCGCGGCTTGCTTCGGGTTCGCTGCGACGAGCCGCTCGCAGAGCGGGCGGAGCGACGCTTCGTCGGAAACGACGCGCATCCCGCGCTCTCCGACGATGTCCGCGGCCGTCTTCGTCGTACCGACGAGAGCGGCGTACACCTCTTTCGCCTGCTTGCCGCTGATGTCGCCCTTGTCGACCAGCGCGAGGAGCTCGGCGAGCTGCGCCGGCGTGATCGGAAAGGCCGCATCGAGGCCATGCACCTTGGTGTCGCGGAGCACCTCGGTCTGAACGAAGTTCGCGACCTTCGAGGCGTCGGGGAACTTCGCGAACGCCTCCTCGAAGAACCGTACGTACGCCGGATGCTGTACGAGGGTTTGCGCCGTCCCCGGGGAGAGCCCGAGCTCGCTCACGAAACGACGTCGTACGTCGGCGGGGAGCGCCGGCATCGCGCGCCGCTCTTCGTCGATCAGCGCCGGCGTGATGGTGAGAGTCGGCAGATCGGGGTCGGGAAAATAGCGGTAGTCGTGCGCCTCTTCCTTCGAGCGGAGGCTCGCGGTTTTTCCCGTCTCGGGGTCGAACGAGCGCGTCTCCTGAACGATGCGCCCCCCGCCGTCGAGGATCGCCGCTTGGCGCAGCACCTCGGTGTCGATCGCCTTTTGCACGAAGCGAAAGCTGTTGATGTTCTTCAGCTCCGTGCGGGTGCCGAGCGTCGTGGCGCCCACCGGCCGGAGCGAGACGTTCGCGTCGCAGCGGAGGCTTCCCTCTTCCAGATTCCCGTCGTTGACCCCGGCGAAGACCAAAATATCGCGCAGCGTCTTCATGTACGCCGCGGCTTCCTTGCTCGAGCGAATGTCGGGAAACGACACGATCTCGCAGAGCGGCGTGCCCGCTCGATTCAGATCGACCAGTGAATCACCGCCGACGCCGTGCACGCTCTTGCCGGCGTCTTCTTCCATGTGCACGCGCTGAATGCCGATGCGCGTCGTGACGCCGTCGACTTCGACCTCGAGGTGGCCGTCGGTCGCGAACGGCTCCTCGAATTGCGAGATCTGGTACGCCTTCGGAAGGTCCGGATAGAAGTACTGTTTCCGGGCGAAGATGCTGTGCTCGTGGATCGTGCAGCCGAGCGCGAGCGCCGCGCGCACGGCGAGCCGAACCGCCCGACCGTTGGTAACCGGCAAGGCGCCGGGGAGCCCGAGGCACGTCGTGCAAACGCTCTCGTTCGGCGCCTTCCCGAAGGCCGTCGAACATCCGCAGAACAGCTTGCTCGCCGTGAAGAGCTGCGCGTGCACTTCGAGACCGATGACTGTCTCGTAGTCCATCGATCTAGTGACGCTTTTCTCGATCGACGCCCGGGTACGACTTCTCGCCCGGCTCGTGCCGCGGGTTCGCGGACGCGTGCGAGCCGTCCCGCCCCGAAAACCCCATGAGCAGATCCTTCTCGAAGATGAACTGCTGCCGCGAATCGTACGGGGCGGCGTGAATGCCGGTGTCCATGCGGATCGCGTCGCACGGGCACGCTTCGACGCAGAACCCGCAGAACACGCACCGGAGCTCGTCGATGACGAACCTCTCGGGGAACCGCTCGTAACCGCGCCGTTTGTCGCCCTCCGGATACTCCGCCGGCTCGATGTGAATGCACTGAGCCGGGCATGCCGTCGAGCAACACAAGCACGCGACGCAGCGGGGCGAGCCATCTTCGCGATGGGTGAGCCGATGCATGCCGCGGAACCGCTCCGGATACGGACGCCGCTGCTCGGGATAGGAAATCGTGTTCACGCCGTCGCTGATGCCGTCGAGGACCGGGTCGTTCCGTTGCCCGAGCACCATCTCCTTCGCATTCCGGAAGAAGTGCGACATCGTGATGCCGAGACCGCGAGCGACCTCGGGGACGTAGCTCTGGACTCCGGGGGTTCGCCTGGGGCGCGCCACCGGCGTTCCGACGACCTTGCGCGGTCCGAGCACCTGAGGCTTCACGGTCGATTCTTTCACGTTCAAGCTCCCATCTTGGCGGTGCGGGTGCCGCCGGCGAGCACCGCATACTTCGCCGAAGTGCTCGCGAGGCTGCGGCGGTGCGTGGCTGGCTCGAGCAAGAAGCGCACGAAGTACACCGCCACGGCGATACCGAGCACCGCGACGAACGCCTCGGTCAGATCGCCGGCGACGCGCAGCCCGGCCATCACGGCGGGACCCGCGGTCTGCACCGCGAGAATGACGAGACCGGTGACCAGAATGTTGGCGAGGGACGCCGGCAGGAGCTTTCGCCAGCCGAGCTTCATGAGCTGGTCGTAGCGGAAGCGGGGCAACGTCCAGCGAATGGTGAGCTGGATCATGCAGAGGACGATCGTCTTCACCACGAACGCGAGCACCCCGATGACGATCACCATGGGGTGAGCGAGTTGCTGCGAGAAGAGCACGTGGTCGCCGATGGCGATGTGAATCCCGTCGCGCGCCATGAACGGCACGTGCCAGCCCCCGAAAAACACCGCGGCCATCAGCGCGCCGGACGTGACGACTGCGACGTATTCGGCGAAGAAGAACATCGCGAACTTCATGCCGGAGTATTCCGTGTAGTAGCCGGCCACGAGCTCGCTTTCGCCCTCGGGCAGGTCGAACGGAATGCGCTTCGACTCGGCGACCGACGCCGCGAAGAAGAGGACGAACGCGAGCGGCTGCACGAAGACGCCCCAGGTGTTCTCCGCTTGCCAGCGCACCATCTCGTCCACGCGGAGAGTGCCGTACACCATGATCGCGCCGACGAGCGTGAGCCCCAAGGTCACCTCGTACGAGACCATCTGACTGGCCGCGCGGAGGCCACCGAGGAGGCTGTACTTGTTGTCGCTCGACCAGCCGGCGAGCGCGGCGCCGACGATCCCCGTCCCGGCGAGCGCGAAGAAGTAGAGCAAGCCGATGTTCAGATCGGCGACTTGAAGCTTCACGGCGTGGTCCGGACACACGCCGTCGCGCGGGACCAGCTCGAACAAGGTGCGCGGATCGATGCCGCCCTTTGCGAAGAACGGAAGCCCCAAAAACTTGACCGTGTCCTCGGCTCCGCCGAAGCAGAGCGTGTCACCGAACGGAACCGTGCCGAGCACGACGAGCGCCGGGAAGAACGAGATCATCGGCGCAAGGCTGTGCAGGAAGCGATCGGCGTTCGGCGGAATGAAGTCTTCCTTGAAGGCCGTCTTCAAGCCGTCGGCCGCAGGGTGCAGCAAGCCGAGCAGCCGGAGTCCGATCTTCTCGTCTCTGAGCTGCAACACTGCGTAGCCGGCGCCACCGACGACCGATGCGGCGAGCAGCGCCGCTCCGCCGCCATATGCTGCCTCGATGAGCGACGCGCCCGCCGACGAGTCGCGCAGCACGCCGAGGAGGAGGATCGTCGTCAGGTGGGCGAAGAGCCCGGCGTAGACGAACCGCCGCGGATCGCCGATCGATTTGATGAACTTGTCGAAGCTGCCGCGGGGGCCGCGCGTCTTCACCGCGCCGGCAATGACGAGCCCCGTGAACCAGGTCATGAAGATCGCCGCTTGGCTCAGCACCATTGCGTTGCCGATCTTGCTGGCGACGTCTTCCGCGTGCGCTTTGGCGAAGGCGACCACGAGAAGCGCGACGATCGCCGCGGGTGCGAAGACGCCGCCCTGAGCGATGCGCCGCGGGAGCCACACGACGGCGCGTTCCGGACCCACGCGGTCCTGGAGCAAGGCGCCGTAGCGACGATCGGCCCACGTGAGGATGACCGCGACGTTCATCGCGAACATCACGACGAAGAACGCCTTGCCGAACATGAAGAGGACGTCGAGGACGCTCATGACGCCGCTCCCGCCTGAGCCGAGCCGCGTTCGGCGGCAACGCCGCCGTCGGGCCCCATGGCTTTCTGGACGTCGGCGAGTTTTCGCCAGCCGAAGTCACGACCGAGTCGCGCGGCGAGCGCGGCGGCGAGCTTCCACGCGGGGCGCGAATCGCCGAGCGGGCCGAGCGCTTGCTCGCTGTCCTGGGCCATCCCCTTCGAATTCACGAACGTGCCGTCCGACTCCGCGAAGCTCGACGTCGGCAAGAGCACTGCGGCTCGCTCGGCGAGCGGGCCTTCGTGCGTCGCGAGCACCACCGCCGAACCAAGACGCCCGAGAACCGACGCCTCGAGTTCGCGCAGCTCCGACCCGAGCGCGAACACCGCAGTGATCTTTCCGCCCGCGATGGCGTCGCCGAAGTCTTTCATGGACCCCGGCGCTGGACCCGCGAACGACGTTGCGCCGCGGGTGTTCGGGTTCTTGTCCGCTTCACGAAGCACCTGATCGCCTTCGCCGGGGGGTCTCCCGCCGACGAAGAACTTCGATGCGCCGAGCACGTCGCGGGCGACCTTGGCGAACGCGAAGTTGTCCTCGTTCGAGTGTTGCGCACTGAGGATGACGGCGAGCCCATCCGGCGCGACGCCACCGAGCAATTTGACGGCGCGATCGAGCGCGACGCCGACCGTCGACGCTTCGCCATCGATGGCCGCGCGAAGGACGCGACCGTCGTGGACGCGCCGGTAGTCGAGCATGCCCTCGTCGCACATCCAGTACTTGTTGACGGCCATGTTCTCGCGCGGGCGATACCGGTACGCGGTGCTCGTGCGCGGGTCGTAGTCGAGGAACGCGTTGCAACCCGTCGAGCAGCCCTGGCAAACGGTGCGCGCGCTCCGCAAGAACCAGACGCGCGCCTTGAACCGAAAATCGGACGCGGTGAGCGCGCCGACCGGACACACGTACTCGGTCATCAAGGTGTAGGCGTTGTCGAGCTGCCGACCTGGCGCGACCGCGATCTCGTTCAAGTTGCCGCGCTCGCGCAGGGTGAGCACGGGATCCTTCGCGACTTCGTCGCAGAAGCGGATGCACCGCGTGCAGGCGATGCAGCGCTCGGCGTCGTAAACGATGGTCGGGCCGAACACGACGCCCTTCGGCTTGTGCACCGGCTCGTCCTTCATGCGCTTCGACTTGTGCTGATGCTCGAGCCAGTAATCCTGGAGCCGGCACTCGCCCGCCTGGTCGCAAATCGGGCAATCGACCGGGTGATTCAAGAGCAGGAGCTCTTGCACCGAGGAACGCGCGCGGTCGACGTGCTCGCTCGATTCGCTCTTCACTTCCATGCCTTCGGCGACCGCCATCTGGCACGCAGGCTGGAGCTTCGGCTTCTTCTGATCGACGTACTCGCCGGTCTTCGAATCGTACGAGAGCACCGCGAGCGACAGCGCGGGGCGCCCGGGCGGTGGCAAAATCTCGACGAGGCACATCCGGCAGTTCGCCGCGACGGTGAGCCCGGGGTGCCAGCAGTAGTGCGGAATGTCGATCCCGGAACGCCGCGCTGCACGAATGATCGTGTCCCCCGGCTCGAACGGAATCTCTCGATCGTCTAGCTTGAACGTAGGCATTAGCGAACTTCCCTCACCGGTCGCACTCCCCACCGATCATGTTCAAGGATCCGAAGCAAGGCACGACGTCGGCGATCATCTGTCCGGTGATCACGCGCTCGAGGCCGCTCGTGATGAGAAAGCACGGCGGGCGGATGCGCACGCGGTACGGCGTGCCGCTCCCGTCGCTGACGAGATAGAACCCGAGCTCGCCGTTGCCGGCCTCGGTGTACGAGTAAACCTCGCCGGCCGGGATTTTCAGGCCTTCCATGACGATCTTGAAGTGACGGATCGTCCCTTCGATCGTCGAGTAGACGTCCTTCTTGTCCGGCAACGTCACGCGCGGGTCGTCCACGTTGACCGGACCCGAGTCGGCCATGCGCTCGAGGCACTGCAGGATGATGCGCGCGCTCTGCTTCAGTTCCTCGATGCGAACCATGAAGCGGTCGAAGCAATCGCCGGTCTGCCCGACCGGGACGTCGAATTCGACCTCGCCGTACTTCAAGTACGGATGCGACTTGCGAATGTCGTACGGGACGCCGCTCGCACGCAAGCACGGTCCCGTCCACCCGAGCGAGATGGCGTCCTCCGGCGAGACGATGCCGACCCCTTCGAGGCGGTCCAAGAAAATACGGTTCCCGAGGAGCAAGCGCTCCACTTCTTCGACGACCTTGAGGATCTGATCGACGGTCGCGCGCGACGTCTCTTTGAACCCCGCAGTGGGCGGAAACGCCATGCCGCCGACGCGTCCGAAGCTGTGCGTGAGCCGAGCTCCGGTCTCTTCCTCCATGATGTCCCAGATCATCTCCCGAGCCTTGATCATCCAGAGGAAGGGAGTGAACGCGCCGAGCTCCATCGCCATGGCGCCGTCGCACGTGAGGTGGTCGCTCATGCGCGCGAGCTCGCCGAGCGCCATGCGATACCACTGGCACCGCTCGGGCACCTCGATGCCCAGCATCTTCTCGCACGCGAGCGAGAAGGCCACGTTGTTCAACATCGGCGAGATGTAGTTGCAACGATCGACGTACGGATAGACCTGCGTCCAGGTGCCGCGCTCGCACATCTTCTC
>CAZDNG010000052.1:51589-68008 GCA_964506835.1 uncultured Polyangiaceae bacterium | reverse complement strand
GCCGTCGTTCCACCCGACGAAGTGGTTCCGCCCGAAGCCGTCGTTCCACCCGACGAAGTGGTTCCGCCCGAAGCCGTCGTTCCACCCGACGCCGGGCCGCCATCGCCGGTGGTTCCGCCCGACGCGGTGGTTCCGCCGGAAGCCGTGGTTCCACCGGATGCAGTGGTTCCGCCGGAGGCCGTCGTTCCGCCGGAGGCAGTGGTGCCGCCCGATGCGGTGGTGCCGCCGGAGGCCGTCGTTCCGCCCGAGCTCGTCGTTCCGCCGGAGGCGGTGCCCCCGCTGCCGATCGAGCCGTCGGGTCCACCATCGAGATCGGAGCTCCCCGTGCCGCCCGAGCTGGCCGTCGTGCCTCCGCTCGAGACGCCGCCGGTCCCCACTTCGCCGCCTGTGCCGTTAAGGGTGCCCCCACTCTCCTGAAAGCCGCCGCTGCCGATACCCGAACCGCCGACGCCCGTCGCGGTTCCACCCGACGACGTCGAACCGCCATTTCCGTTTTGAATTCCGCCAGTTCCGACGAAACCACCAGCGCCTGAAAGCCCCCCAGTTTCGAAATCGGCGGGCGATGGACCGCTTGCATTATCGCCGGAACTGCAACCCGCAGCGAGTAAGAGCGCTCCCGCGCCCAAGGTCCAGACCGTCGCAGATCGCATCGTTCTCGGCATTTTTAAGCAACCTTTCAGTTTCGCGGTCGAGCCGCATTGCCTGCGAAACCTTCGATCGTCGTAGCGGCCGTCGGCTGGCACTTCAATGTCGCCCGGTTGCCGATTTGGCTCGAACGCTCGACCGTCCGGCTCACCGGAACAGTCCGCCCGTCAAATTGCGTCATCCAGGAAGTACCGAATGCGCCGAGCACTGGATCTTGCGCCGTCCGGGGATCACCGAATCGAGAGCGCGGTCAGATTCGAAGGAGGGGGGTGCGTGAACCGGACTCGGCTCGACGGGGTGGGGACGAGGCCGACGGTCGTGGCGCGGCGTCGGAGAGGGAGTGGGCGCTGACCGCAAAACGTGCGATGGCGGCGACGTGGTTTTGCCGTTTCGCGACGCCGTTTCTCGCATGACCGCGTACGTGCCGGGGGAGCAACCCGCGCCCGGGTCGCGCGTCATCAAGCTGAACACCAACGAGAACCCGTACCCGCCGAGCCCGCGGGTCGCCGAGGCGATCCGGCGGGAGCTCGCCGACGAGGGGGCGCGGCTTCGTCTGTACAGCGATCCCACGGCGAGCGCACTCCGGCGAGCCGCCGCGGACGCGACGGGGCATCCGTTCGAGCAGATCCTCGCCGGCAATGGCTCCGACGAATTGCTCGCGCTCTTGGTGCGGGCGCTGGTCGAGCCGGGCGAAGCCGTCGCCTATCCGTACCCGACGTACGTGCTCTACGAGACGCTTGCCGACGCGCAAGGCGCGCGCATCGTCACCTACGACTTTTCGCGCGACTTTTCGTTGCCGCGCGCGCTCTTCGACACCCAAGCGAAAATCGTGTTCATCGCGAGCCCGAATTCGCCGTCGGGAACGACGTACCCCGTCGCACTCCTGGACGAGTTGTCGCGCGCGCTCCCGAACAGTGTCGTCGTGGTCGACGAGGCATACGCGGATTTCGCGGACGAGAATGCACTCGAACTGGCGCGCACCCGTCCGAACGTCGCCGTGCTCCGCACGTTTTCGAAGAGTCACAGCCTCGCCGGCATGCGGCTCGGGCTCCTGTTCGGCTCCGCCGAGCTCGTGAACGGCGTCGGCAAGATCAAGGACAGCTACAACCTGGACCGGCTCGCGATCGTCGCGGGCGCCGCGAGCCTCGGCGATCTGCCGTGGGTCCGCGACAACATCGCGAAAATCCGCGCGTCTCGCACGCGTCTCGCGGCGGGCCTGGCGACGCTCGGATTCGACGTGCTCCCGAGCTCGGCGAATTTCGTCTTCGCGCGGCTCACCGACGCGAAGCGCGCCCGCACCGCATACGAATTTCTGAAAGCGCGCGGCATTTTGGTGCGCTATTTCGACCGCCGCTTGCTCGACGACGGGCTTCGGATCACGGTCGGCACCGACGACGAAGTGACGGCGCTGCTCGACGCGCTCGAGCCCATCTCGTGAATGAGACCGACCCCAAAACGGGCCCGTCTCATTTCAGCGACTCTTGCCGAACCAGAAGTCGACGAACATGCCGGTCGCGGTGACGATCAGCGCAGCGGCAATCCATCGGGTCAGTCGCACGGGGTCGAGTTTGCCGGTTTGCTGAGCGCCCAGATGCGAGCCGATGAAGGCCATGGGCGCGACGATCGCGAACGCCTCGTAGTTGACTTGGCCGACCGCGAGCGCCGAAATCCCCGCCGACAGGCCCGTGATCGCGCCGATCGTCATGTTGGTTCCAATTGCCGTCCGCGGCTCGACGCCGATGCGTACCATCGCGGGTAGACGCAAGGAGCCGAGGAGCAAGCCGACGAATCCGGAAATGGCGCCGAGCACCGTCCCGATGAAAACCTGAGCCGCCACCGCCAAGACCGGTGAGGAATCCGGCCGAGGCTCGGGAGCCGAGCGAACGACGGGCGGGCGCCGACGCCAGAGCAGATCTGCCGCGGCAACCAGCAGCGCACACGCGATGGCGAGCTTCAACAGGCGGGGATCGGTGCGGCACGCATAGCCAGCGGCGACATAGGCCGCCACGGCAGACGGAGCGCCGATCAAGAGCACCGGCGCCAGTTGCACGCGGCCACTCCGGGCGTGGGCGAGAGCGCCCGAAAACGTGCTGACGGTCGAGATGGCCATGCTCGTTGCCGCCCCGCCGGCTGCGCTCCCGAGGACATAGCCGATGAGAACGACGCGAAAATGACCGAGCACCAGACCGACGGCCGCGCCCAGGTAGCTCATCGCGAACGACACCACGCCGATGAACACCAACGAGCAGATCTCGAACCGGGTCATCGCCGGACCGATTTACAACAAATACGCGAGCCCAAAGCCGCCAGCCTGAAAGAACCGATGCTGCTCGAGGGAGACTTGGTTGCCCGCTCCGTCGTTCATCAGCTCTCGAGTGAACTCGTACGGCAACACCCAGAGACTGATCATCAGCGGAGTCCCGGCGAAATTCCTGTGCACGCCGACATACGGACCGATCGCGACGCTGCCCTCCGTGGAGACGCCGTCGTCTTTGCCGAAGAAGCTCTCGTGCCCCTGCACGCCCAGCGACAGATAGTTGAGGTGCCCGAGGGAGAAGCGCGGACCACCGCGGACCGTCACGCCAATGTCGCCGAGCCCACCTTTGAGGGCCGAGCTCCCGTGGATGGACGCAAAGCTCGCATCCAGTGTGAGGACGACCTCATAGTGTTCTCCGACACGGGTGCCGCCGAACTGAAAGGCGTCGTCGGTGATGGCACCGACGAAACCAAATCGTCCGGGCTCCTTGAAATCGTCGTGATTCAGTACGGTCGCCGGAGGCGCCGACGGCGGCGTCGCTGGAGGCTGGTCGTCTGCACGACTATTTCCCCCGCACAGCACGATACTAGCGGATAGGCACACGACCTTAAACAACTTGTTCGACATTCACACTCCAACATCTTCCCGAATACGACTCATCACCGGCGGATTTCCCGCAGACCCCGTCAGACACCCACGCTTAGAGCAGGTAGGCCAACCCAAACCCGCCCGCCTGGAAGAACTGGTGCTGCTCGAGCGTGACTCGGCCGCCTGACCCGTCATTCATCACGTCGCGAGAGAATTCGTAGGGCAATACCCACAGGCTGATCATCAGCGGGGTCCCCGCGAAATTCCTGTGCAGCCCGATGTACGGACCGATGGTGTAGGCTCCGTCGGTCGATACGCCGTCGTCCTTGCCGAACACGTGCGTGTGGCCCTGCACACCGAAGGATAGATAGTTCAAGTGTCCGAGCGAAAAGCGCGGGCCGCCGCGGAGCGTCATGCCGACGTCTCCGAGTCCACCCTTGAGGGCCGAGCTCCCGTGGATGGACGCAAAGCTGGCGTCTGCCGTCAACACGACCTCATAGTGTTCGCCGACCCGCGTCCCTCCGAATTGGAAGGCGTCCTCGGTGATCGCTCCGACGAAGCCGAAGCGTCCCGGCTCCTTGAAGTCGTCATGGTTCAAGACGACCGCCGGCGGTTTGTCCATTGGGGGTGCCGCGGGAGGTTGCTCCTGCGCACCACCACTTCGCGCACACATAAGAATAGTGGTCGCCAGGAACCCAAACCTCAACTGCTTGAACGACATGATGACTCCAATCGAAACGAACCATTCCAAGATACGGCTCAGCCCCAGGTCACATTAGGGATAACGTTCCCGGTCCCAACGAATTGATGGGTGTCGATCGACACTCTCGATGGACGGAAACGCGCATCGCCGCACGGTGACCGTCCGCGAGAGCGTGCGCGCCGCACGCTTGCTATGTGTGGCGCGGTGCCTTCGACGATGGAGCGACGCTCAGAACTCGTCGCTTGCGTTCGCCCGCGCGCCTCGCGGCGACAATCCGGCGAGCCGAGCGGCTCGTGGTTTCGTCCCTGCAGCGCGCGGGGCGCGCGGGGCTGCCGGTCGCGCTGCAAGGGCTGCCGTCGAACGCGGCTCCTGCTCGCGGTCTTCGTCGCCGAGTTTGAACATGGCCACGAGGTTGTTCAATTCGTCGGCCTGTTCGGCGAGGCGTTGAGCAGTGACGGCGAGCTCCTCGGTTTGCGAGGCGTTCGATTGCGTCACGTGGTCCATTTGGGTCATCGCCCCTTGAACCTGTTCAATCCCGGTCAGTTGCTCGTTCGACGCGACGGCGATTTGTCCGACACGCTCCGTCACCTGGCGCGCCGACGAGACGATCTCGGTCAAAAGCGCGCTACTGTCGGTCACGTGCTGGCTGCCCACCTGCACCTTCGCGAGGGCGGCGTTGACGAGTGATTTGATCTCTTTCGCGGCTTGCGCGCTGCGTTTCGCGAGCTCGCGGACCTCGACGGCGACCACGGCGAATCCTCGGCCATGCTCGCCGGCGCGTGCGGCCTCGACGGCCGCGTTCAGCGCGAGCACGTTGGTCTGGAACGCGAATTCCTCGATCGTGTTGACGACATCCGAGATCTTTCGCGACGACGCCGTGATTTCGGTCATGGCTCCGATGGCTCGCCCCACGACTGCCCCGCCTTTCTCGGCCACGTCCCGCGAGGAAGCGGCGACGGTCGCGGCTTCTTGTGCGTTTTCCGTGTTGCGGTGCACCGTCGTCGTGATTTCTTCGAGGCTTGCAGCGGTCTCTTCGAGGTTCGCGGCTTGCTGCTGAGCCCCGCTCGAGATCTCTTGTGACACCGTCGAGAGTTGTCGGGCCGCAACGGCGACGTCGCTCGCAACGCCGCGGACTTGGCCGATGGCTCGGCTCATGCTGGCGACCGCTTCGTCGACCGCCGCCGCCATCGTGCCGATCTCGTCCATCGTACGGATGTCGAGCCGTTGGGTGAAGTCGCCCTCGGCCACCGAGCGCAATACGTCCGATGCGCGCCCGAGAGGGCGAGCGATCGCCCCTCCGATCGAGAAGCTGCACCCAATGCCGAAGAGGATTGCGAAGACGATCATGACGAACTGGCTGAGTGCCGCTCGCTTGGAGTCCGCCGTGCTCGCGTCGAAGGTCGCCTGGGCAATGCTGGTCTCCATCTGATCGATGGCAGACACGGCGTCTTCGAGACGCGCAACGAGCGGCTTGCCGACCTTCAGAAACGCACGCGCCGCAGCCGGGTCCTTCGCAATCGCGAGGAGCGCACGCATGTTCGCCGTGTAGGCGTCGATGGCCTCGCGCGCTTCGGCGAGCTTTGCCTTTTGCTCGGGCCGATCCATTCGCGAGTCGATGCGAGCGAGGAGAGTGCCGACCAGCGCGCTACTCTTTTCGACGTGCGAGAGCTCCGTGGCAATCGTCTTGTCGTCGGGCTCGAGGAGCGCGTGGCGTGCGCAACGCCCCATGCGAATGCTCTCCGCTTGGGCACGTCGGATGTCGACCGCGCTCGCCATGTCCTTGTGATAGAGGACGTCGAGCTCGCTCGACTGACGCCCGGCGGCCCGGATCCCCACGTAGCCCACCGCGACGACCGCGACGAGGAGCAGACCGAAGCCCAGTGCGAGCTTGTGGACGGTCCTTAGGTTCGCAAAGAACTGCATGTGCTCCGCCTTTGGGCTTTGCTCCGTTCACGAGAAGTGTTCATGGCCGTTTAAAACTCCTCGTATCCGTTCGAAGGTTTGCCGTTCGAGGTGGCCCTGGAGCGGATGGCGGCCGAGCCGGTGCGCGGGCGCTTGGCCGCGAGCCGGGCCGGCGCGGGAAGCGGCGGGGGAGCAACACGTTGACCCGAGGCACCACTGCCGGGTCTCCGCTTCGCGCCAGCCCCTGGCGCGGAAAGAGTGAATCCGGCGACGAGTTGCTGGAGCTCGGCCGATTTCTCCGAGAGGGCGGTCGCCGTGGCGGCGAGCTCTTCGGTCTGCGCCGCGTTCGACTGCGTCACCTGGTCTACTTGCGTGACTGCGGTGTTGACCTGATCGACGCCCGTGTTCTGTTCCTGTGAAGCAGCCGCGATCTCCGCGACCATGTCCGTGACCCGCTTCACCGAGCGCACGATTTCGCTGAGCGTGTGGCCGGACTCGTTCACTTGCTGCGTTCCGGTCTCGACCTTGGCCGACGAGTCGGCGATCAGGCTACGAATCTCTTTCGCTGCCGCAGCGGTGCGCTGCGCGAGGGTGCGCACCTCGGCAGCCACGACACTGAAGCCGCGTCCTTGCTCGCCGGCGCGTGCCGCCTCCACCGCGGCGTTGAGCGCCAGCAGGTTCGTCTGAAAGGCGATTTCGTCGATCGTCGTGATGATGTCGGCGATGTGCTTCGAAGACTTCGTGATCTCGCTCATCGCGGCGACGGCCGACTCGACCACGTGTCCGCCGCGTTCGGCCGCTTCCCGCGCGCCGTTGGCGAGCTGCGCGGCTTGCTGCGCGTTGTCCGCATTTTGCCGAACCGTCGAGCTGATCTCCTCGAGGCTCGCCGCCGTTTCTTCGAGGCTCGCGGCTTGTTTCTGCGCGCCGCCCGAGATCTGCTCGGAGCTCGCAGCGAGCTCCGAAGACGCGTTCGAAAGCTCGATCGAAGCTTGCTGGACGTTGCTCAGGGTGGATCCGATCGCTTCGATGGAATCGTTGAGTGCCGCGGCCATTTGACCGATTTCGTCGTTCCGCTGGACGTCGAGGCGCGTGGTCAAGTCTCCACCCGCCAAGCGACGGAGGACCTCGACGGCCTTTCCGAGCGGAGTGCCGATCGCCCCGCCGACGAACCAGGCGATGAACAAGCTGGCGAGCATCGACGCGAGCGTCGTGCCGATGATCATTTTGTTCGCGAATGCGGCCCGCGCCGACGCCTCTTCGTACGAACGCTCGGCGAGATCGGCAGTCCCTTGCACGACGAGCTTCAGGACGACATCGACGCTTTCCCCGGCGTTGCGCGCCTTGTCGCGCGCGGCCGTTACCGAGTTCATGTCCTTCACGTACGTTCGACACGCGGCCTTGGCGAGCTCGTCGTAGTCAGCGAGGAGACGTCGAACCTCGACGAGTCGCACGCGGTTCTCGGGCACGGTGACGCTTTTCTCCAGCTCGTCGAGCAAGCGGCGCTGATCCGATTCGAGCGCCTCGATCTTGCGAACTTCGGCCTCCGTCCCCGCCTCGTCCTGGGCCAAAATCCCATCACGAAACGTTCGGCCGATGTCGAGCCGGTTGATATCGAGCTCTCGAGCTACGTCTATCCCCGGAAGGTCGCGATGCGCGAGCAGATCCATCTCCGAGGTGGCGGCCGATCCCGACAGGAGCCCCGTCGTGCCCACCACGATCATCATCGCCATGATGGGAATGAAGCTCACCACGAGCTTGGTCATCGTTTGCAAATCGTCAAACCGCTTCATCGCCGATCCTCCGCCGCTACTCTGTTGGTTGAATCTGTCGCCGCTCTGAGCAATGCGGCAGCGATGTGATCGAGCGGAACGATCTGTTCCGCTGCGCCACACGCAATGGCTTCTTTCGGCATGCCGAATACGATGCAGGTGTTCTCGTCCTGGGCGATCGTGGTCGCGCCGGCTCGCCGCATCGCGAGGAGCCCCTGCGCGCCGTCGGCGCCCATACCCGTGAGGATCACGCCGGTCGCGTTCGAGCCCGCGGCACGGGCGCACGAGTCGAACATGATGTCGACGGAGGGCCGGTGATGATCGCGTGGCGGTCCACTGACGAGCGCCACGTGATAGTTCGCGCCGTTTCGGACGATGTGCAGGTGATGCTCCCCACCGGGCGCGATGAGAACGTGCCCTTGCACGAGCGCGTCGCCGTTTTCGGCCTCCTTCACCCGCACGCGGCACAATCCGTCGAGGCGTTGCGCGAACTGACGGGTGAAGACGGGTGGCATGTGCTGCACGATGGCGATGGGCGGAGCGTCCGCGGGCAATCGGGTCAGGATCTCGCGTAGCGCTTCGGTGCCGCCCGTCGACGAGCCCATGACGACGATTCGTTGGGTCGTCTGGAAGCGAATGGGGGCTCGGGCCGCCGGCGACGGCGCGGTCGGCGCAGGTCCCGTGGCCGCCGCGCGCGAACCGAGCTTGCGAACGCGAGCTGCGGCTGCGGCTTTCACCTTCGCGATGAGTTCGCCCGCGCGCTCCGTCGTCCCGCGACTGACGTCGATCTTCGGCTTGGTGACGAAATCGACCGCGCCGAGCTCGAGGGCCCGCAGCGTGACATCGCAGCCTCGCTCGGTCAGCGACGAGACCATGAGCACCGGCATCGGCCGCGTGCGCATGATTTTCTCCAGGAAGGCGAGCCCGTCCATCTTCGGCATCTCGACGTCGAGCGTCATGACGTGAGGTTGCAGAGACGCGAGCTTGGCCTCCGCGGCGATGGGGTCCGGCGCGGTGCCGACCACCTCGAGCGCAGGATCGCTCGACAGAATCGCCGTGAGGAGCTGCCGCATGAGCGCCGAATCATCGACGATGAGAACGCGAATTTTTGCAGTCACGGGGATTCTCCAAAGACGAAGATGTCGTCTTCGATTGGCCTGGGCGGCCGATGAGACAGCGTCGCGCGGAGTCGAATCTCGGTACGTGCCACCTCTTGCGGCTCGTCGATTTCTCGAACGAGCGCCCGACCCGTCGCCGTGTCGAATCGAACGGAAAGGGCGCTGCGACCGCCCAGCTTCTGAGCTGCGACCGGAATCTCTTCGTCGGCGAGAAACTCGAGCGCGAACTTGGCGTTACGGGGGGCGATGTCGGCGAACCCAGCGCCCTCGGCACGCAACGTCGATGCGCCGAACACTTTGGCCACGAATCGCCGTCGATCGCCGCCGCATTTCATCATGGCGTTGATGACGAGCTCCATCGCGTTGACACCGAACGCGGCCGCGTTTCGATCCGCGTTGTGGCCGTCAGGCAGCATGAAATGGTTCATTCCCCCGACGCGGGCCACCGGGTCGTACAGGCAGACGGCCACGCACGAGCCGAGCAATGTTCGGATGACGTCACCCTGGGCGCTGGCGTGCAGGCCTCCCGCAACGATCGGAACGTCCTTTCCAACCGGTGGACCGGTGCGAGGCTTCGCGTGCGGCGCGAGAGAGTTCCGAGGCTTCGCGTGCGGCGCGAGAGAGTTCCGAGGCTTCGCGTGCGGCGCCAGAGAGCGACGAGCTTTCGAATGGGGCGCGAGTGAGCGGCGAGCTTTCGAATGGGGCGCGAGTGAGCGGCGAGCTTTCGAATGGGGCGCGGCAGCTCCGTCAGTGAGGCGATGGACCGTTCCTCCGATGGACGTGAGGATCTCGCTCAGCCAGTGCAGGTTCTCGGAGTGACCGGCGAAGAGGTACCCTTCCGGGTCGAGCAAGCGAGCGAGCCCTTCGAAGAGCTTCCGCTGGGTGGGACGGTCGAAATAGATCGCGACGTTCCGGCAGAAGATCGCATCGAACTTCGTTCGAATGGGCCAGGGAGGGTGGACGAGGTTGAGCTGTCGAAACGCGACGAGCCCGCGGAGCGGCGCGACGACCCTGACGCGACCATCGCCGAGCCTCTCGAACCCGGCCTCTCGCAGCGCGTGCGGCACGTCCAAAATGGCGCTTTCGTCGTAGATCGCCTCCTCCGCCGCGCTGAGGATGTTCGTGTCGAGGTCTGACGCCAGGATGCGGATGTCCCAGCCGGCAAGGGAACCGAGGGCGGCGCGGACCACCATCGCAATCGACCACGGTTCTTGTCCGCTCGAGCACCCCGCGCTCCAGATGCGGATCCGCTTCGCTCCCCCTCGTCGTGCCCGCTCGGCGATCGCCGGTATCACGGTCTTCGCGAGGAGCTCGAAGTGATGAGGCTCACGAAAAAAGCTCGTCTTGTTCGTCGTGATGCAATTGATGAGCTCGCGAGTTTCGTCGCCGCTCGTGTCGGAGCGAACGAGGTCGATGTACTCCTTGAATGTCTCGAGCTCGAGGACGCGGAGGCGCTTCGAGAGCCGCCCGCTGACGAGACTTTGCTTCTCGTCGGTCAGTTGAATGCCCGTCAGCTCCAGGATCATTCGACGGAGCGTGTCGAAGTCGCCGCGCCCCAAGCGCGGGGCAGCCGCAGGCATGCCCTGACGAGGCATGGGGGTCACGCGATGGATCCTCCCGGAATATCCGATGCCACGATGCGCTCGACGTCGAGGAGAACGACGAAGCGTTCTTGCGTTCGACCGATGCCCGAAACGAAGGACGAGTCGACCCGCGCCCCGAGATCGAGCGACCGCTCGATGGCCGATTCGTCCAGCGAGAGAACGTCGGAGACTCCGTCGACCACGAAGCCGATCGTGCGGTCGTGCACCGACAGGACCACGATGACGGTGAACTTGTTGTACTCAGTCTCTTCGAGTCCGAGGGCGGAGCGCAGATCGATGACCGGAACGACGGCTCCCCGCAGGTTCATCACGCCGCGAACGTGTCGCGGCGATTGGGGGAGCGGCGTGATGGGGCAGATCTCACGGATCTCGCGGACGCCGAGGATATCCACGGCGTACTCGTCCCCGGCGAGCGAAAAACTGAGATAGAGGCCTCGTCCAGGTAGGACGGTCGGCGCGGCGGTGGCGGAGGGATTCATTGAAGCTCCTGGGCAACGACGGGTCGCCTCGCTTGGGTATGCGCCGACGTGAGCACGGGGACCGGCGATGACGAGGCAGCGCGTGTGAGCGCCGGCACGTCGACGATCATCGCCACCTTGCCATCGCCGAGGATCGTCGCGCCCATGACGGCGTCGACTTTGCGAAAGTTGGCCTCGAGGCTCTTGACGACGAACTGAGCTTGGCCGAGCACGTCGTCCACGAGGAGCGCGGCGTGGGTCCCGTTCGCTTCGACGATGCAGACGAGCGCACGGGTCGGGTCGCGCTGAGCGTCGAAGGCTCCGACGATTTCGTGGAGCCTCACGATGGGAATGCACCTGCCGCGCACGTCGAGGACTTCGCAAGCGCCCACGACCTCGCGGACTTGTGACTGTGTCGGTCGGAACGCTTCGACGACGGACAGGAGCGGAACCACGAGCGTCTGCGACCCCACGCGCACGGCCAAACCGTCGAGGATCGCAAGCGTCAAAGGGAGGCGAAGCCTCACGTTCGCTCCGCGCCCGCGCTCCGAGGTCAGTGACAACGAGCCGTTCAGGGCCTCGACGTTTCGCTTGACCACGTCCATCCCGACGCCGCGTCCGCTGACGTCGCTCACTTTTGCCGCCGTGGAGAAACCCGCGTGGAAGATGAATTCGTGGAGCTGCTCGTCGGTGAGCCCCGCGTCCGGCCCGATGAGGCCAAGCCGCTCGGCCTTCGCGCGGATCGCATCGGTATCGAGACCGCGGCCATCGTCGGCGACCTCGATGACGACGTTGCCGCCTTGATGAAAGGCACGGAGAAAGACGGTTCCTTCGTCCGGTTTTCCGGTCTTGCTTCGCTCCTCGGCCGTTTCGAGTCCGTGGTCGACCGCGTTGCGAACGAGGTGCGTCAGCGGGTCGGCGAGCTGCTCGACCATGCTCTTGTCGATTTCCGTCGTTTCTCCCTCGACGACGAGCTTCACCTTCTTTCCCACGCTCTCCGCGACGTCGCGCACCATGCGAGGAAGCCGTCGGAATACGCTGTCGATCGGAACCATCCGGATCGACATCACCCGTTCCTGGAGCTCACGCGTGTGCCGATCCATGGCGACCAATGCGTCATTGAGCCTTCCGGCCGAATCGCTGCTTTCGGAGCGCGTGGCCTCGACGATCATCGCCTGCGCGATGACGATCTCGCCGACGAGGTCGAGGAGCTTGTCTACCTTCTCGGTCGCGACGCGAATGGTCGCGGCAGGGGCGTGCGGCGTCGACGCGGCGTTCGGAGCCGCTGCAGGCGCCGCCACCGGTGCCAACGGCGCCGGGCGTCCGTCGGGAGTCTCCGGTTCGGGCTGCGCGGCCTCGGTCGGACGGGGCGCGGGCTCGGGTGTGTCTTCCCGGAGCTCGTAAGTGCACAGGTCGTCGACGAATTCGAAGACTTCCCGAATTTTTTCGTCGGTCGCCGCGGTGGTGACGACCACGCGAAACGCGAGATGGCACGATTCCGGGTCCAGCAAACGCAGCTCCGGAACGTGCGAAGCGTCGACCTCGCGCGACAGCACGTCGCCGAGCGTTCCGAGATCGCGGAGGATCGCGAGCGGGTCCATCCCGCGCGACATGAACTCGGGTTTCGGAATGAAACGGACGCCCATCGTCCGCCGAGGAGGATCCTTGGGTTTGGCCGGGCTGAGCAATCTCTCGAGCGAAAGGCGAACCTCGACGGCCTCTGCGGGGGCTGCTCCGCCCGAACGCGCCGCTTCGAGAAGCGCCCTGAGCACGTCGACCGATGCCAAGAGCACCGTGGCGACGTCCGCTCGATACACCAATTCGCCCGAGCGCAGGCGATCGAGCACCGTCTCCAGCGCGTGAGTGAAGGTCATCACGTCGTTGAGCCCGAAGGTGCCGCTCGCTCCCTTTATGGAGTGCGCCGAGCGGAAGATCTGGCCGATCACTTCGCCGTTGTTGGGCGTCGACTCGAGCTGCAAGAGGCCGCTCTCGAAGGTGACGAGGTGCTCGTCCGCCTCCTCGAAGAAAGTGGCGCGGAACGCCTCGATGTCGACTGTGACTTCGCTCATGCTCACACCGAAAGTCGGTTGACGACGGCGATGACCTTGTCGGGGTGGAACGGTTTCACGATCCAGGCGGTGGCTCCCGCGGAGCGTGCCTGGTCGCGGATTCCGTCGTCGCTCTCCGTCGTCAAGAAGACGGTGGGCGTGAACTTGTGCCCCGGCAGGGTGCGAAGCTCGCGAATGAACTCGATGCCGTTCATGACCGGCATGTTGAAGTCCGTGATGACCAGCGCGAGCTCCTTGCCCTTCGCCTTCTCGATGGCCTGCTTGCCGTCGGCCGCGTCGATCGTCTCGAAACCGAGCGTCTTCAGCGTTTGACTGACCATTTTGCGAATGACGAGCGAATCGTCCACGACCAATGCGAGTTTCACGATCAGAGTTCTCCTTCTCGCGCGCCGCACGAATGTGCGGCTTTTCGAACGCCAAGAATCGCGTTCATGTTGATTCGAGCCCCAAGAGGACGTCCGCCCCGGCAATCCGTATGGCTGCGAGCGCCGCGCCGCCCGCGGCGGTCAGGGCGAACTTGAATCCGCGCTTTTCCACGTCGGACTTGACCGCGAAGAGCAGTTGAAGCCCCGCTGCGTCCATCTTTTCGAGCGCGTCGGCGTGCACCACCACGTCTCGATCCGACATCGCCTCGACGAGCCGCTCGTGGAGAGAACTCGCGACGGCGATGGTCGCCACTCCGCGGATCGTCAGCTCGAGATTCGGTCCGGAATCGGCGACCTCGAGCTCTGCGCCGTTCGTCATCGGCGTCCTCGGGTGCAAGCGTCAGCGTGACGGGAAGAGTCTCGTCGTGTGTAACCGGCGACAATCGGCATGCTTCGATGAACGGCCGACACTTCCTCTTGCTTGAGGGCTCTCTTCGAGGAATACCGCTCTTGCGTGATCGAGTGCGAGAAGTAGAGAGTGCGTGTCGACGCGCAAAGCGTGCACCGAAACGTCGAAGTACGGTGTCGGCACACGCGCCGATCACTCATCGAGAGAGAACGAAGACGTGAAAGAGTCGGTTCGCGCGCTTCGACGCGCAAACCGTGCACCTACGATTTGCATTTCTCACGCGGATCACATTTCACGTTTCGCGTCTCGAATGGGCCGCACGACGAAGTCGCTTAAGCTCCCAGGTTGGTGCCCGTTCTGAATCTTGAGCGCGAAGCGCGAAGGGACCGAAGAAACGACACCATCACCATGAGCGCGCCGGGCCGTAAGCGAGTTCTACTCGCCGAAGACGAGGTGGTCTGTTCTGTCATCGTTCAGCGGATGATCGAAAAGGACGGCTACGAGGTCGTCGTCGTGAAGGACGGCATGTCCGCGCTCCGCGAAGTCGAGGCTGGAGACTTCTTCGCCGTCATCGCGGACTGGATGCTGCCCGAGCTCGACGGAATCGAGATCGTGCGGCGTGTGACGAGCCGTCCAGGCAACAAGACGAAGGCGTTCCTGACGTCCGTGATCGACATTCCCGCGGCGCGCGAACACGCGGCCGCCGCCGGCGCACTCGATTTCCTTCCGAAGCCCGTGTCTGCCGCGACCCTTCTGAAGGCGCTTCGAACCGAGCTCAAACCCGTCGTCGTCAAAGCCCCCGAAGGCAATCACCCGATGACCCGCGCTGCCGCGTGGTCGAACATCACCGCCCTCTCGTCCGGCCCCCTGACGGAGCTCCTGGGAACGCCGGTGTCGGTCGAGCTCGCGACGGACGTTCCCGACGATCCGGTGGCGCTCACGTGCGGCCTCGTCGACGCGCGCAACGGCAGCGAGGTCACTCCTTGGATTCTCGCGCGCGAGAGCGCGGCCATTTCGGTCGCGACCGCCATGCTGGGCGAAGCCCCCGGGAACGCCGAAGAGGCTGCCGACGCCCTTGCCGAGGTGCTGAATCTGCTCGCGGGCGTCCTCAAGACGGAGTTTGGCACGAACGACTTCAAGTTCACCCTCGTGCTTCCCAAGCGGACCACGTCGAAGGAGATTCGTGCGCTGATCGAAGGGGCATTCGCCAGCATCGTCACGACGGTCGCCTTTGGCGATACGTCGTTTGCGCTCGGATTTTCAGCTCGTTCGGTGAATGCCGTCGAAATGCGTGTCGAAGATCTGCGCGAGGGATTCGTGCTCGCCGAAGACGTGTGCAACGCCACGGGCGGCATGCTCCTGCCCGCGTGTACGCGTCTCACGGCGACGGCCGCTCAGCGTCTTCGCGAGACCTGCAAAGGACGGAAGGTTCGCGCTCACGTGCCGCTCGCGTCCGTCGCCTGACGAGATCTGGGCGCACCCAGCCGACCCGCGTCTCCGGCGCGGAGCGACGCTACGCCGCGTCGGGAGCGAGACGAGCGTCGAGCCATGCGCGGCCTTTCGACGTGTCGATGCCCATCGCGTCGAGCCCTTTGAACACGACGAGGTGCAACGTATCTCGAAAGATCTGGACGAGCTCGGGCAAGGGAAGCTCGCCGTAGTCGTAGAGCGCGTCGGTCCACGGCACTTGCATCGTGCCTTCCAGAAACCCAGGCTCAATACTGGATTCGAGCATGAGCGGCAGCACGTCCCGAAGAAACTCGCCGCGTCCCGCTCCGCGCTCGGCGGCGAGGTGTGCCCATCCGAGCCGCGCGTGGCGCACTTCGTCTTTGAGGAGCGCCCGCAACGTCGTTCGGATCTCCTCGTCCTTCGCGACCTCGAGACAGCGCGTCATGAGCGCCGTGTTCATCGTCTCACCGAGACAGCACACGGACACCATTTCCCAGAGCAACCGATCGCGCGGATTCATGTCCGCGCGACCGATTCGCTGGCGCGGCGGCACGTGCCGGAGCGCATTCGGTTCGCCCCATTTCACCGCGACCAGATTGCAGAGATCGCGATGCCGCGCTTCGTCGCCGGCCGCCTCGGTTGCGCCTTGCACGACGACGTCGGTCGCGCCATTTTCCGCGAGCTCGCCGGCCATGCGCGAAAAGCGTGCGCTCGCCTCGATTTCCGCGCGCGTTCTGAACGCCCAGGTCGACGCGAGCCGCGCGCGAACGATCTCCGTATCCGATGAAGTGACTTCCGAGGAAATGGTGTTCTCGCGCTACTAGGGCTGCGGGTGCCCGCTGGCGGCGCAGCAATTGGCGTCGGCAAGGCTGCTGCAGATCGGGTTGTCCCCCCCGAAGCAAGTCGAGCCGGACGAGAGCCAGCAACAGCAGCCGTTGCAGTCCTCCCAACTCGGACTGGAGGCGCTCACGTGGCAGTCGCACGTCGCCCCGGTCGTGCCGCCGGTAGCGGTCGTGCCGCCGGTAGCGGTCGTGCCGCCGCTCGCCGTCGTGCCGCCGGTGTGCGTCGTTCCACCGGACGCCG
>CAZDNG010000052.1:0-51489 GCA_964506835.1 uncultured Polyangiaceae bacterium | reverse complement strand
TGGTGCCGCCGCTCGCCGTCGTTCCACCCGACGCGGTCGTCCCGCCGGTGTGCGTGGTGCCGCCGCTCGCCGTCGTTCCACCCGACGCGGTCGTCCCGCCGGTGTGCGTCGTTCCGCCGGACGCCGTCGTGCCGCCCGACGTAGTCGTCGTGCCGCCGGTTCCCGTCGTGACCGTGGTGCCGCCCGTGCTCGTTGCGCCGCCCGTGCTCGTTACGCCGCCAGTGCCCGTCGCGACCGTGGTGCCGCCGGTGCCGGTTTCGCCGCCGCTGCTCGTTGCGCCGCCCGTTGCCGTCGTCGATCCGTCGGGGCCGCCGCCGGTGCCGCCGTTGTCGCTGTTGCATCCAGCAAGGCCGACGGTGGACGAAGCGCCCGTGACGACGATGACTCGGAAAAGCTTGTCAATCTTCATGCGACCACCTTTTATTCTCGCGTTGACTCGTGACAACTTATTCGGCGAGCCCGCTCGCCGCTAGCACTGCGTGCACGCGTTCGCCGCTCGCTCCCTCCACCGCGTGGTCGAGCGACGGCCGCCGCTCGAACGCGTGGCCCGCTTCCGCGCTGTCGCTCGTCTTCGCCCGACGCGGTTCCACGCGAGGCGTTCCGTGAGCGAGAGAAAATTCTAAGCGGCGAGCCATCGCGAACTACTCAGAGAACCAGAATAAATACCCCGAAACGAAGCACGGGCGATTCGAACGGTGCCGCCCGTGAGTAGCGTAGGAATGTCGAATGGCGACGGTTACAATTTTTTGCGACATGGACGCGCGCCGGACACACGAGAACTCAGCGCGCCGCCGAAGCACCCTGCTGCGCCAGGAACCGTTTCAAAAAGGGCGCCGTACGGCTCTGTTTCGAGTCGGCGAGCGCCGCGGGCGTCGTCGTCGCGACGATGCGACCCCCTTCGTCGCCCGCTCCCGGCCCCATGTCGATGACCCAATCGCTGCTGGCGACGACATCGAGGTCGTGCTCGACGACGATCACCGTCGCGCCGGACCGGACGAGCTCGCAGAGCTGGAGCACGAGTCGTTCGACGTCCGCGGGGTGCAGGCCCGTCGTCGGCTCGTCGAGGACGTACAGGGTGTCCGCGCGATGCGCGCGTTGTAGTTCCGTCGCGAGTTTGATGCGCTGCGCTTCGCCGCCCGAAAGCTCCGTCGCTGGTTGGCCCAGTCGCAAATAGCCGAGCCCGACGTCGCGAAGAACGACGAGCGCGCGATGGACCTCCGGATCGTCGGAGAAGAACGCGAGCGCGACGTCTACCGTCATGGCGAGCACGTCCGCGACGCTCTTCCCGCGGATCTTCACCTCGAGCGTCTCGTCGTTGTAGCGCGCGCCGTGGCACGTCGGGCAAGGCGCGTACACGCTCGGCAGGAACAGGAGCTCGACCATCACCGCCCCGTCGCCCTCGCACGTCTTGCAGCGGCCCTTGACGACGTTGAACGAAAAGCGCCCCGCGTCGTACTTGCGCGCGCGCGCCGTCTTCGTCGCGGCGAACAGCTTGCGAACGCGATCGAAGAGCCCGGTGTACGTCGCGAGGTTCGAGCGCGGTGTCCTGCCGATCGGTTTTTGATCGACTTGCACGAGTCGTTTGACGTGCTCGATTCCCGTCTCGATTCGTCCTTCGAGCGCGGCCTCGGACGGGCGCTCGAGCTCTTCGCCGTCCAGTTCGCCGTCGAGCTCGCCCGAGCCCGGCGCTCTGCCGAGACGTTCGGCGACGAGGGAGACCAGCGCCTGACTCACCAGCGTCGATTTCCCCGAGCCGGAGACGCCCGTCACGGTAGTGAGCACGCCGAGCGGGAAGTCGACGTCGAGCCCGCGGAGGTTGTTGCGGGTCACGCCGCGAAGCGCGAGGAAGCCCTGCGGCGCCAGGGGTTTGCGATTCGACCGATCGCCCTTCCCGAACAGGAAGCGGCGTGTCGTCGACGCCTCGACGTGTTCGAGTCCGGCGAGGGGCCCGCTGTAGAGCACTTCGCCCCCGCGTTCGCCAGCGCCGGGCCCGATGTCGACGATCCAATCGGCGTGGCGCATGACGTCGACGTCATGCTCGACGACGAAGAGCGAATTGCCGGCCGCCTTGAGTCCGTCGAGCGCGCGGAGGAGCGCGACGGTGTCGGCAGGGTGCAGCCCGGCGGAAGGTTCGTCGAGGACGTACACCACGCCGAACAGATTCGAGCGCACCTGCGTGGCGAGCCGGAGCCGCTGCAATTCCCCGGGCGACAGGGTCGGGGTCGTGCGCTCGAGCGACAGGTAGCCGAGGCCGAGGTCGAGCAACACCTCGAGCCGCTCGACGAGGTCGACCGCGATGGCCCGCACGGCGATCGCCTTTTCCGGGTGAGCGGCGTCGCGCTTCGAGAAGTGGGGCGCGCTGCCGTCGCGAAACGGCGCGAAGACGGCGGCGAGCGCCTTCATCGGCAGGCGCGACATGTCGGCGATGTCGAGTCCCTCGAACTTCACCGAGAGGGCTTCGCGGCGGAGACGCTTGCCTCCGCACTCCGGGCATTCGGTGCTCAGCATGTATTGCGCGACGCGCCGCTTCATCAGCGCGCTCTCGGTCGTCCTGAACGTGTGCAGCACGTGTCGCCGCGCGCTGGTGAAGGTGCCCTGATAGCTCGGCTCTTCCTTGCGCTTGATCGCGCGCCGTACTTCGGCCGCATCGTAGCCCGCGTACACGGGGACGACCGGCTGCTCGTCGGTGAAGAGGATCCACTGGCGATCTTTCTTCGGCAAAGAGCGCCAGGGGCGATCGACGTCGTAGCCGAGCGTCGTCAAGATGTCGCGCAGGTTCTGGCCTTGCCACGCGGTCGGCCACGCCGCGATCGCGCGCTCGCGGATCGTGAGCGAGTCGTCCGGTACCATCGACGCCTCGGTCGCGTCGTAGATGCGGCCGAGCCCGTGGCACTTCGGGCATGCTCCTTCCGGCGTGTTCGGCGAAAACGATTCGGCGTACAGAAGGGGCTGCTTCGCAGGGTATTCGCCGGCGCGGGAGTACAGCATCCTGAGGAGATTCGAGAGCGTCGTGACGCTGCCCACCGACGAGCGCGTGGTCGGCGCTCCGCGCTGTTGCTGGAGCGCGACCGCGGGAGGCAATCCGTCGATCGAGTCGACATCGGGCGCCGACATTTGATCGAAGAGACGCCTCGCGTACGGCGAAACCGATTCGAGGTAGCGCCGCTGCGCCTCGGCGTACAACGTGCCGAATGCGAGCGACGATTTTCCCGAGCCGGACACGCCGGTGAACACCACGAGGGCGTTTCGCGGAATTTGGACGTCGACGTTCTTGAGGTTGTGCTCGCGCACCCCGCGAGCGACGACGAAAGTGTTCGCGGGTCGATCGGCGCCGGTCAACTGTCGAACGCCGCGAGCACTTCGTTCATGTCCGGGTGGTCACCGGCGAAGCGAGACCTGTGGAAGTAGACCAGCGATCTCGGTGGCTTCAGCACCAGGAGGCCGCCGAGCTGCGTCAGATCGCCGAAGATGCCTTTGACGCGGAAGCCGTGCCGTCGAGCGTTCCCATAGGCGAGGGCAGAACCAGGGTTCATCAACGTCCGAACCACGCCGCGCTCGAAGCCGGCGGCGCGATACGACTCGCGCTCCGGGTCGGTGACGACCGAGACGCCCGCTCGGGGAAGCTGCTTCATCGAGAAGAAGTATCGCGCTTGCTCCATCGTGCCGTTGCCTACGATGATCACCTGCCCGCCGCGGCGCAAAATGGCCGGAAGCGTCGCCACGAGATCGTGGACCATCTGATGACAGAAGAGACACCCGAAGTGACGGACGAAGCTCGTGACCGTGGTGTTCTCGCGCCAGAGCTCACGAATCCGGGTCGACTCACCGTCCAGCGTCATCACCGGGGCTGCGCCAATTTGCGCCACGAGCCTCTCGGCGTGAGCGGCGTCGAGAATCGAGGCCGACGAAGTCATGGCGGGGATCGAACGCCGTCATGATAGCGCGATAATCTGCTCCGCGGCGCGAACGCCGCTCGCGACCGCACCGGTGACCGTTCCGAAGTGGGCCTCGCTCGTCGCATCCCCCGCGAAAAAAAGGGCATTTTCGATCGGTTCGGCGAGCTCCGCCCAGGCGCCGGCACCGCCCGGCCTCGCGTACGGATAGGCGCCCATCGCGAAGGGGTCACGAGTGAAATCGTGCTGGTGCACGCGCAAGAGCGCCTCGCGGATCTCGACGGGCGCCACGTCGCAGCATTCACCGAGCTGCGTCGAGATCTGGTCGAGTAAATCGCGCGGTCCGAGCAGATCGAGGAGCTTCGCTTTGGGTCCGCCTGCCCAGGCCGTGAGCAATCGGCCGCTGCCGTGCGGCGCCTGCCAGAACGTCGGGAACGGCGCATCGGCGAAATGAAAAAAATCGGTCTTGGGGAGGCGTTCCATCCACGGCGCGTCACGAAAGGAGAGCACGGCTTTCACCACGTGCCCCATCGCGAGGAGCGACAACGGTCGCGCGAGCGTCGTGAGCTTCGGCGAAAAACGAATCGTCGCCGCGCCCGAGTCCGTGCTCGCATCGAGTACGCCGACCGGAACGGTCACGACGCAATGTCTCGTCTGCACGGTCTGAGTGCCGCCGCCATCGGACACGCGGAGTCTGCAATCGCCTCCCGCCTTCCATTCGATTTCTTCGACGGTCGACTCGAGATGAAGGCGCAAGAGCGACGGCTCGATCATGGCAAGGAGCCGTCCGGCGAGAGCGCCATATCCGCCCGCGGGTCGAAACTGCGCGGCGTCTCGCGTCGTGCCCGCGGCCTCTTCGGCAATGCTGAGGACGCCGGCGTCGTCGAGCGGCGCGGCGTCGAATCCTTCGACCATGGTCCGCAAGAACGCTGCGTCGGCCTCGTCCCCCGCACGGCGCTTCAAGAAATCGGCGACGGATTCGTCGGGGCCGTTGTTCGCCGGCTCGAGCACCTGCGCGAGTCGACCCCAGATGTCTCCCATGTCGCGGAACTTGCCGCCGGAATAGAGCGAATGCAGGTCGGTGATTCGCTCGAGCGGTATCCCGGCGCTCTCCGCGAGCGAGAGCGTGGGCTGCGCGGCGCCGTGAACGAACTCCGCCCCGAGCTCGATCGGACGCAGGCCGTTCTTTCCCGACGCCGGCGCGATCGTCTTGATGCGACCGCCGATCGCGTCGCGCCCTTCGAAGACGATGACCGGTTTTCCCGCACGAGTGAGACGGTAGGCGGCCATGAGGCCCGCCATGCCTGCACCGACGATTCCGACACGCCGCTCCGTTTTTGCGCTCATCTCGCTACCTCGCTTCCACTTCCCGATAGTGCCAGCGCGCGTGTTCGTCGGCCGGATTCGAGACGGCGCGACGTTTTATCCTGGAGTCCAACCAGCGCGACCGCGCGGCCGAGGATGCGCCGCTTTCGAAACGTGCATTCGCGTCTCGACCGAGCGACCAGGAGCGCCGCCGAACCGGAGCGTCGAGCGCGCGCTCGACGGTTCGAAGAAGCTGCTCAGCCGCGACCGGCGCGACGCATCAGCGTCTTCGCGTAGTCGACCAAGGTCGACGACCGGGCGCCGATCACGCGCTCGAGCACGTGCGCGACGGGCGTTGCTTGAACGGTGCCCCGGAGCGTGAGCCGGAAGCCGAGCGCGTCGTCCGCGGAGTCGACGCCGTAGACCCAGTCGCCGCCGATGAGCTCGCGCACGGTCTCGCCGACGTATCCGCCCGCCAGGATCGCCACGCGACGCGTCCACGCGGCGTCGGGATCGGGCGTCGCGGCGCGCGGCGCGACGAGATCGAGGTAGCTGTCGAGCGCGATGAGGCTCGCCGTCGAGCGGTCGAGCGCGCCCTCGGCGAACTCGGCGCAGTAGAGCCCGACCGGCGAGCGCGGCAACGAACGGCCGATGCTGGCGACCTCGCTCGGACGCGGCCACGCCGCGGGCGCCCAGGGGACCGGGGGCGCGACGGGGTTCGCGAGCCGCGTGCGCCACGGTTCGGTGCCGGGCTTGACGAGCACGTTCGACAACGCGTCGCGGAGCGTCGCGCGCCGGCCCGCTTGCAGCCGCGCCTTCACGATTCGAAATGGGTGCCACGATTCGGAATCGGTGACGACGCGCGCCGCCTCGAGCTCGCCGAGCCCCCCCTCCCAGAAACCGTTCCGCGCGAGTCGAAGCGTTTCTCCGACGTACGACCCGAGCAGGAGCACGATCTTCGAGTCGTCGTTCGGGAGCCGCGGGCGACGTTCGCGTCCGTAGAGGACGTCGAGCGCCGATTCGAGGCGCCTGAGACCGAACAGCGACAGGTCGAACGGCGCGAAGCTCGAGAACACCGGCGACAGCGTGAGAAACGTCGACGCGACCGTCGCGATCGCGGTGAACCCGCTCTCGGCCGTCGAGCGCGATACGCGTCCGACCATCGAGTTTGCCACTTCTTCGACGGCCTGCATCGCCTCGAGCCGCTTTCCATCGACCAGGTCGAGCTCGGGCGTCGACCAGAGCGGCGGCCGCTCTGCGCCGGCCGGAGAGCGCGGGTCCTTGGCGGAAACGCCGGCCTGCGCGAGGAGCGGAGCGAGTGCCTCCGCTTCGTCGACCGATATTTCTCGCAGCTTCGTCCAGGCTTGTCGGGCTTCGTGGATGCGTCCGAGCCTCGCGCACGCCTCGGCGACCGCGGCGAGCGCGTCGGGTGATTTGGGATCCAGGCCGAGCGCGCGCTGCGCCATCGAGATCGCGCGCTCCGGATCGCCGACGCCCGCTTGAACGCACGCCTTGAGCGCCTGGAACGCCGCGGGGAGCGGCCCTTCGCGTCCTTCGAGCCGGGCGAGCGTGCGCTGCGCGTTCTGGAGGAGGGCATCGTCGGGCTTGCGGCGCGCGGTGCGCACGGCGGCGAGGGCGTACGTCAAACAAACGAGCGGACGATCGGGATCGGTGTCGAGGGCTTGCTTCGCCGATTTGAGCGCGCGTGCAGGGTCGCCGAGCTCGACGAAGAGACGGGCGCACGACGCGCGGAGCTCCGCCTCGAGCAAACCGAAGGCGTCGAGTCGTTCGAGGGCGTCGAACGCCTGATCGGCGTAGCCAGCTCCCGCGAGTGCTCGCGCGCGGAGCACGGCGTATTCGGGACCCGCGTCGGGCCCGGCGCGATTGACTGCCGCGATGGCGTCGCGAAAGCGCCCCTCGTCGACCCACGACCCGATCTCGAACAGGGTCGGCAGGGGAGGGACGTCGCTCGGCGGGTTGCTC
This sequence comes from uncultured Polyangiaceae bacterium, assembly GCA_964506835.1. Taxonomy (GTDB): domain Bacteria; phylum Myxococcota_A; class Polyangia; order Polyangiales; family Polyangiaceae; genus DASZVB01. The sequence goes on along the minus strand of CAZDNG010000052.1, from coordinate 44,308 downwards.
GCCGGGGGTCCATGCGGCGTGCTCGGCGCCATCGGTTTCGGTCCGCGCGGCCGCGCCGAACTCGACGCGGGAGGCGCGGAACCGCGCCGGAGCGGATTGCGCGGCGCGCGACGCCGCGCCTTCACGAAATCGGTCGACTGTGGCGATTCGCTGTAACGACCCGCGCCGAGCGGCAAGAGGCTCTTCGTGTGGATCGGGTCGCGGTCGTTCTCTTTGTCTTCCGGCGCGTAGCTCGGCGGAGCGTCGTTCTCGCGAAATTGCGGGATCGCGGGCGCGCGCGGGATCGCGGGGATGATCGAGCGTGGAGCCGGCGGTTCGCGTCGCTCGTCGTCCGTTCGTTCCCGTACGCTCGGCTGCCACTCGGAGATCGCCTCGAGCCCCGTGATGGGCGTGAAGCGCCGTTTTTGCGGCTTCACGCTCGGCGGATGCGACCCGCGTGACGCACGATCTTGCGGGATGTCGCTCGGCGGCCGGCTGCGCGGTCGCGGATTGTCGTTTTCTTCGACGTTCACCTCCGTCGCAGCGCGCCGCGAGCGGACTCGCGGAGCGGGCACCGATTCCCCTTTCGCGACCGCAGCAACCAGCGCGCGTTGCGCGAGCGCGGGCGCGGGCGCGGTGGGGATGGGCGCCGGCTTACTCGGCTCGTCCGAGAACGCTGGAAATGCCGACACCGGCGGCCAGGCCGCCTTCCGCGACGTTTCGGTGTCGAGGGCCGCCGTCGCGTGCGGGTCCGTCTTCGTGACGGCCTCCGGAGCCGGCTTCTGCGCGCGCTGTTTCTGCGAGCTCGTCGGTCCTCGCACCGCGGCTTGCTGGAGCGACGGGGGAGTCGGCGGCAGCGTATTCAACACCCCATGCTCGGCCTCCTCGAGAAAGGCGCGGGCCTCGGGGAACGCTTCGGCCTTGGCGAGGAGCTCGCGCAACCGATCGGCGACGCCGCGCATGTCGAGCCGTCCCCTCAAGTAGAGGAGGCGCGTCGTGAGGTAGGCAATGCCGTCGGCGAACTCGTTGGCTTCGCGGAGATCGGCCAGACGTCGCTGCGCCTCGACGACGTCGTTTGCATCGAGGAGTCGTTCGATGACGCGAAGTTCGGGGTGGCCGAGCGGACCTGCACTCCCCATAGAACCCCGATCCTAACCCGGGCGCCTCCGGAAGCGCCAGAATCGCGGCGATCCCGCGGGGATCAGTGCCAGACGCCGATCCCGACGCCCCAGCCGAAGTAGCGAGTCGCGACGTCGAGCGACGTGCTCACCCGCCACGCCGTTTCGTCGTCGAACAGGCCGAAAACCGTCCACGGAAATAGCTTCGCGTCGAACCCGAACGTTCCGTGGAGGCGTCCGCTGCTGGTCGCGAAACGCGTTGGCTCCCCGTACGTACCCCCGCGCACCTTCACCCAGTCCGGGACGATTTCCGTCTCGACGCCGAATCGGGGCGAAAAGCCGAGCTGAGCGCCGGACCGAGCCACCGTGCGCTCGAGGAAGGACTCGACACCGACGGCGTCGGTGAGCGAGCCGGTCACCACGAGCGACGCGGAGAGGAGCACGTAGCGCCGCGGGTACTGCCGGTATCGCGCCTTGAGTTGCTTCTGGGTGAGGTCCTGAGAATGATCCAGGTGGAGCTCGTCGACGGCTTGGTCGTTGTCGAATTCGGCGTCGACGGCGCGACGCGCCGCCGGGTCGAGCTTGCCCTCGGCACGCAGCTGATCGAGCTCCAGCGCGCGCCGGTACTCTCGTTCGGCGGTGCGGCGCTGGAGGGCGCGCTCGATCTCCGAGTCGCGATCCTTCGGATCGATCCAGCGTGGATTGAACCGACGCGGCCCGACTTGAACCGCGAAGCCGACGTTCAAGTCCCACGGTTGATCGACGCGATCGGGAAGGAAGATGGTGTTGGCAGGGTCGTTCGGGTTCACCACGCGATCGCCTTCGGTGTCGGCCGTCACGCGACTGTTCGGGTCGGGATTGGTCGACACTCCGGAACGGAAGCTTGCGCCGATCCGAAACGGCAAGTCGTTGGGCATCCACAGCGCCCCGAGCTCGACGCCGAGTCCGCTCGTCGTGAAGAGGGCGGTCTGTCCATTGGTGGCGCTCGGGTTGGTGACGTCGAGCCGGAGCACGCGGAGCCCGACGCCCGCGACGATGTTGCCGTGATCGAACCGATGCGCGGCCTGGAGGTGAAGGACGGCAAAATCGGCGGTGAGCTCTTCCTGGCGCGCGTTTTGGTTCGTGACGTCGTTGCGTGCGAGCGAATAGTTCTGGAGCTCGAGCGTCGCACCGAGCCCGAAGTCGCCCCAGGCGAGGTTCAGCGCGGGCGTGACGAACACGAAGCCTTGCTGATGCGTACTGCCGAGCTCGGTGCGCTCGCGTCCGGTGTTGAAAAAGTCGGTGCTCGTCAACGTCGCGGGCAAGGTCAGCCCGAGCCCGAGCTCGAATTCGAAATGGTCCGTCGAATAGGGAACTCGCACCGCGGGCGCCGCCGGGTTCTGTACGTCGCCGTCGATGCCCTCGGCGATCGCGACGTAGGCGCCGGCCAAGCCCGTGACGCGGCTCCCGGCGAGGACCGGCGTTTGCGTCAAATCGACGCTGTATCGACTCGTTCGAATCGGGTCGCCGTCGCGTCCGAGCGGCGTCGCTCCGCCATTCGCCGTCACGGTCAGCGCGAACGCGGCGCCGAAAGCGAGAGCGGCTCCGTGACGAGCGCTCGCGGACCGAGTCCACGCGGTCATTCGGGACGCGGTTGGTTCGGTCGTCGCGCGGCGCGACGCATCGACACTTCGGCGGCGAGCACGTTCGCGAGGATGCCGATCGCGGCAAGGGCAAACACGATGAGCATCGGCCCGGTGAGGTCGAGGATCGCGGCGACGAGCACCAGAAAGACGAACGTGTCGCGCTTGAAGAGCGGCGCGATCGCCGCGAGGAGCCCTTTGCCGTCCGACGCCGTCCGGCTGGTCGGATACTTGAGCAGATCGCCGGAACCGATCTTCAAGAGGTAGCGGTATTCGAAGAAGCTCGCCGTCAGGCCGCAAAACAAGATCACGCCGCCGGCCACGAGATAGAGGGAGCCCCCATATCTCGCGTGAAGGCCGACCGCGGCTCCGGCGAAAAAGCCGTAGTTCGTGAGGTCGTCGCCGATCGTGTCGAGCCATTCGCCGAGGTGCGAACCGCGGTACGTCACGCGACTCATCTCGCCGTCGCAGCCGTCGAGCACGCTCTGCGCCTGGAACAAGAACGCCCCCGCGACGAGGCTCGCGTACGTGCCGCGCGACGCGAGCCACGCGCCCAGCATGCCGACCGCGAGGATCGCGACGGACACCTGGTTCGGGCGAAGCGACGTTCGAACGAGGAAGCGCGAGATCGAGAGCGAGATGTACCGGTTCAGATAGCGCGAGGTCCAGCCGTCTTCCGGTTTTCGAAGCGAGCGAAAGAGCAGCTGCTCGGCGCGACTGGCCGCGCGCTTGTCGACCACGTCGATCGGCGAAAACGGCGCCGCCGAACCGGGCACGGGCGGCGTTTCCGGCGAGAGCGTCACTTCGCCCTGCGCGTCGGCGAGCGTCTTGAAAACGTCACGATGCACGAGCAGGCTCGCACTGGCGCGGACGATCCGCGCGTCGGGCGGCGGGGCCTCGAGCACCGGAATTTTCAATCGCGCATCGGCCAGCACGCTCACCGGTAACCCCGAGCTCGGCTCGATGACGACGGCGGAGGCTCCGGCGCGCTGCGCGTCGAGCGCGAGTCGCAACGCCAAGGCGAGCCCTCCTACGCGACGGACCGCGGCGCCGTTCGGACGACTGAGGACGAGCACCCAAGGGCGGCTCACGGCGCGGACCTTAGCGCGGCGGGTGCCTTCGGAACAAACGCGACGGGCTCGATCGGACGGACTTTTTGCCGGCGCTCGCCCTTCCGCGGGTTCGGGATATAGTCCCGCCGTGGAGTACAAATGTTGGTTTTCGTGCTTCGCGGGCCACGAGGGATCGTGGGACGTGTGGCAGCCGATTTATCGTTGCCCGAAGTGCGGCGGCCTGCTCGAGGTGACTCACGACGTCGAGGCGCTGAAGGATCGCAGCGCGGCGGCTTGGATGCGGCTCTTCGAGCAACGTTACAAGGGCACTGCGTGGCCTTACGGCTCGGGCGTCTGGGGCAAGCGAGAGTGGGTCATGCCGACCGTGCCCGACGAGCTGATCGTCTCGATGGACGAGGGCGGCACGAATCTGTTCTGGGCCGAGCGCTACGGCAAGAAGCTCGGGATGACCGATTTATGGGTGAAGCTCTGCGGAAATAGCCATTCCGGTTCGTTCAAAGACCTCGGGATGACCGTCCTCGTGAGCGTCGCGCGGCTCGCCATCCAGCGCGGGCTCAAGGTGAAGGCGCTTGCCTGCGCGTCCACCGGCGACACCAGCGCATCGCTCGCGGCGTACGGCGCCGCGGCGGGGCTTCCCGTCGTCGTGCTCTTGCCGCGTGGAAAAATCACCACCGGGCAACTCGTGCAGCCGCTCGCCAACGGCGCGCTCGTGCTCGGCCTCGACACCGATTTCGACGGGTGCATGTCGGTCATCCAGCGGCTCGCCGAGGAGGGCGTCATCTACCTCGCGAACTCGATGAATCCGCTCCGGCTCGAGGGCCAGAAGACGGTCGCGATGGAGATCGTCCAGCAATTCGACTGGGAAGTGCCCGATTGGGTCGTCATTCCGAGCGGAAACCTGGGAAACGCCTCCGCGCTCTACGCCGGGTTCAAGATGATGCGAGACCTCGGCCTCATCAATCGTTACCCGCGTCTCGTCGTGGCCCAGGCCGAAAACGCGAACCCGATGTACCGCGCCTTCGTGGCCGGCAAGCACGACGTCACGCCGATGACGGCCAAGCCGACCCTCGCCTCGGCGATCCAGATCGGTAACCCCGTGAGTGCGCCGCGCGCAGTGCGAGCGCTCGAAGCGATGAACGGCGTGGTCGAACAAGCGAGCGAACAGGAGCTCGCCGACGCCGCCGCCGAGGCCGATCGGACCGGCATGTATACGTGCCCGCACACGGCGGTCGCGCTCGCCGTGATCGAGAAGCTCGTGAACCGCGGCGTGATCGGAAAAGACGAGCGCGTCGTGTGCGTGTCGACCGCGCACGGTCTCAAGTTCACCGAGTTCAAGGTTCGCTACCACGAGCGCGAGCTCGAAGGCATCGACTCGAAGCTGGCGAACCCGCCCGTTTACCTGCCGCCGGATTACGGCCAGGTGATGGACGCGATCACGAAGCACTTCGGCTGACGGTGCCTCATAGACCTACTGCGCGCCCCGCTGCTTCGGTCGGCCTCCTCGAAATACATCTGTATGCCTCCGTCGGCCTTCCTAGCCCCGGGGCGCTCGCTACGGTCTCTGAGGCACCGTCCGTTAGGTTTTCTGCTTCCGTCGATCGATCAAACGGCTCGATCAGAACGTGAGGCGTGCGGCGGCGCCCTGGGTCGTGGGCGATAGGACGGGCGCGACTTGGAGACGCGCGCGGGCGAGGTGCATCGTGGGTTCGGCTTTGGCCGCGACGTCGGAATCGCCGCTGGTGGTGAGGAGCACGATGCCGGTAATGCCGAGGGTGAGCGCGATGCCGAAGCTCATGTCGGCGATGAGCGCGTCGCGCTCGGCCTTGTCGGCGCCTGAGTTCGTCGGGTTCTTGTTGAAGTCGCTCTTGGCGCTGAGCGCTTCGATGCCGAACACCGTTCCCACGGCTGCGGCCGCGACGCCCACGCCGAGGGTCACGTACGCAGGCACCTTGCTCGGGGGCGCCTTTGGTGGAGGCGGCGGCGGGGGCAACGTGTTCACGGCGGCTACCGGGGGCGGCGGAGGCGGCGGCGCCGCTTCGGGTTGTTTCGTCAGCTCCGCGGCTTGCTGGAGCTTCTCCCCTGGCTTCACCGTGAAGTCGATGGCGTACGGCTCGTAACCCTGAGCACCGACGCCGAGCTTGTGCGTCCCGGCGACGATCGAAACCGTGGTCGGCGTCACTCCGGGTTGCGCGGCGCCGTCGACGGAGACCTCGGCGCCCGGGGGCGTCGACGTGACGTCGACCGTCGCCGGCGTTTTCTTCAGCTCTTCGAGCCGAGCGTTGGCCGCGGCGATCTTGTCGTCGCCGAGCTTGTCCTTGTCTGGCGCGGCGAGCACCGCCGTGAGCGCATCGTACGAGTCGGAAGTCTCGGGGCCGTACGACTGACTCATCGCCATCCAGTACTGGGCGTGGATCGTCGGGATCAGATCGTAGGCCTTCTTGAACTCGAGGAATGCGGCGGCATAGTCGCCTCGGCCGTAGGCCTTCTCGCCCCCGCCGTAGGCTTCGCGCGCGGCTTTCTTCGTCTTTGCGTCGGGCGCCCCGGGGGCAGCGGATCCCGCACTTGCTGAAGTGTCGGCGGCGGGTGCTTTGGATTCCGCGGTCTTCTTGGGTGCCGCGAGTGCCTCGCTCGGAAGCAGGGTCGCCGCGGCGAAGGCGCCCATCAGAACGCCCACCCCGGCGCGCGGGAAGTAGGCGATAATAGAAAGCCTTCGCATCATAGAGCCTCCATTAGAAACCCAGGTTACTGCTCAAGGCTAGAACGCCTGGTCATGAGGGGACAAGTCCCGCTTTTCAGACCACACCGGCGCGGTGGCAGAACCGGTCGGATTTTGCGCCTATCGACATGAGTACGACAGCGGATTCCGATTCGCCTCGGCCTTCGGCACGGCCGGGGGCAGACGGGGATACCGCCGTCGAAAGCGTCTTTCCCGGCCGGCGCACGCTTCCACCGGCGGAATGGACCGCGCCGCGGTCGGTCTCCGGGCTTGCCCTCGAGTGGTTGACCCGCCACGCGCCCGTCGCGAGGTGCCGTGGCACGCGCGCGGAGATCGCGTTCCTCCGAGCGCGGCTCGGTGCGGCGACCCGCGCCGGCGACACGGACGCGGAGCGGTCGGCGGCCACGGCGCTCGCGCGCGCACTCGCCGGACGCGGTGTCGAGCTCGATTACGCGACGAAGCTCGCCCGTCGCGCGCTCATGCTCGGCGACGATCCGGCGCTCCGCGAGGAGCTCTCGTCGTGGTTCGCGGCACTCGGCGAACCCGGTCTGGCCGCGCGCACCTTGCGCTCGCTCGCCGAAACCGAGACCGGCGTTCGCCTCGCGCGGCTGCTCATTCGCATCGCGGTGTTCCTCGGTCGCAACGGCGACGCTCGCGGCGCGGCCGAGGCGCTGCTCCACGCCGGAGCTGCGCATCGCGAAGACGCGGTCCCCGAAGAGCTTCGAGGGGCGATCGCGGCGTGGTCGCCGGACGCCGTCTCTCCTGCCGACGCGGCTGAAGCCTATCTCGAGGCGGCACGGCGCCGCGAAGCGAAGGGCGAGTCGGCCGCGGCGTTCGAAGACCTGCTTCGCGCATTCGAGATCGCTCCGTTTCATCCCGCCGCCGCCGAGCGGCTCGCTCAACACCTCGGTTCGCGCGGTCGCGCCGGCGCTGCCGACGAGCTCTTGCGCGAACACGCGCGCGCCTCGGGCCCGCAAGCCCTCGCCATTCATCATTCGCGTCTGCGCGACGCCGTCGCCGATGGGGACGCGGCTCGCGCCCTCGGCGCGGCGTTCGATGCCGGCCTCGATCGCGACTTCGAACCGAGCGACATCGCGCGAACGGCGAGCTCCGACGAATCGGGCACGTCGCTCATCACCTTCGATCGGCTGCTGCTCGACGTGGGCCTTCACGAGATCGTCGCTGCGCGGCTCGAGCTCGCGGCGGAGGCGCTCTCGGGGAGCGAACGCGCGCGGGCTCGCATCGCGCAGGGTCGGGTCGCTGCCGGCCCGATCGGCAGCGGTGACCGTGCCGCCGACGCCTTCATCGACGCGCTCGTCTCGGACACGAGCTCCGAGCAGGCGAAGGCGTTGCTCCGCCAACAGGCGGTCGGTTCGGGGGATCATGCGCCGCTCGTCGAAGCGCTGATCCGCGTCGGCATGAGCGGCGGCGCGGGCACCCCCCAGGATCCCGATCGCATTTTTTGCCTGCGCGAGCTGGTGATTCTCGCCGATCAACGGCTCGCCGATCCGTCGCTTGCGCTCTGGGCGGTACGGCAGCTTCTCGCCGTCGACCAGAAGGACGACGAGCTCCGGGCGATCGCGACTCGGCTCGCGCCCCGGGCCCGCTTGCAAGACGAGGCCCTCGCCGCGACCCTCGTGCAGCTCGAGTCGTCGCGAAGTGGCCTCCGCGTCGAGCAACTTCGCGTCGCCGCGGTGGCGCTCCGCGGTCGCCCCGACGAGGTCGAAAAATACGTACAGGTGCTCGACGAGCTGGCTCGCGAGGCCCCCGAAGAGCGGGTGTACCGGCAGCTCCTCGAACGGGCTCTCGTTCGCATCGGGCGCGACGACGCGCTCGAGGCGCTGTTTCGAGCCGACCTCGAAAAGGCGCTCCCCAAGGCGCAGCACGAACGCGCGCGTCTCGCTCTGTCGTGGCTCCGTCGCAAGCAAAACGACGTCGACGGCGCGATCGCCGTGCTCGAGCCGCTCCTCGACGACGGCGCGGTCCATCGCGCCGGGTGGGCGATGCTGTTCGCGCTCGCGACGCTCGCGAATCGACCGTCGGTGCGCGCCGAAGCGCTGCGTCGTTCGGCGACCCTCCTCGATGGTCCCCTGGTCGCGCTCATCGCGAGCGTCGCCGCCGAAATCCATCTTTCGGTGTCCGAGATGGCCGGCGCCCGGCGAGCGGCCGAGCAAGCCTGCCACGCCGACAGCTCGTCCCCGCGTGCGATCGCGGCGCTCGCGCGAGCCACCGAAGGGCAGCGCGATCGCGTGGCGGCGGTGGCGCTCGAGCGCATCGCCGGGATCGTTCTGCCGCGCGCCGCTCAGTGCCGCGCACTCGCCGAGACGCACGAGGCGCTCGGCGATTCGGCGAGCGCGTTGGTCTGGACGCAGCGCTGGCTCGCGCTCCGGCCCGGCGATCGAGAAGCGACCAAGGCACTGGTCGAACGCGTGCTCGTCGAAGGTGATCCGGGGCGCGTCGCCGACGCGCTCGGGTGGATCCTGTCGCAGCCCCAGCCCCTGGCCGGCATCGTGCCGTACCTCGCGCGTGCGATCCGCTGGCTCTCGGAGGTCGACGCGGGGCGTGCCGCGGCCCTTTCCCGGCGTGCGCTCGACGTGTTCGGACCGCGCGTCGCGGAGCTCTCGGACGTCGTGCTCGAAGTGGCGGACAAGCTCGGCGATCGCGGGCTCGGTATCGCAGTGATCGAACGAAACCTGGCGTCGGGCGCGCCCGGGAGAAATCGCGCCGAGCTCCTCATCGACCTCGCGAAGCGGCGTCGTCACGCGGGCGATGCCGACGGCGCGCTCGCGACCCTGGTGCGAGCCCTCGCCGAAGGCGCCGAACCGGGGCTCGTCCTCGCCGAGCTCGATATCGCGTTGCCGCCGAAGAGCTCCGATGGCGAGCTCGCGGTGCTCGCGGGACGCGCGGAAGCGCTGAGCGCGCTGTCGCTCGCCGAACTCGAAGGAACGGCCAGGACGTGGCGCGAATACGGCGCGGCGCTCTGGGATCTCGCGGACGACCAGCACGGCGCGATCTTCGCGTGGGAGCGCGCGGCGCTCCTCGACGGCGAGGTCGGCATCGAGCGGTTCGCGCGCGATCTGGTCGCATTTTCGACCCACGCCGAGGCGGTCCGTTGTCTCGAAGATCTCGCGACGCGACGGCGGAACCGCTCCGACGTCGCACGCGCTCTCGCCGCCGCGGCGGCCGTCGCGCTCGATGGCGGCCTTCGCGTCGAAGCGCTCGGCATCGCGATTCGTGCGCTCGAAGCGGACTGGTCGCGCGCCGACGTGCTCGGCATCGCCGAACGCTCCGCGTCCGAAAACGACGGCGAAGCCCTCGAGCGCGCGTACGACATCGTCGCTCGCGGTTCGATGGGGATCTACGGCGAGCGCGCGACGCACTACCGCGCGGCCCGGCAATTCGAAAAGCGCGGGCTCCGCGAGCGCGCGCTCCGCCACGCCGTGCTCGCGTTTCAGGCCGTCCCCGCCGAAGGCGTCACGTTCGTGCTCATGTTGCGTCTCGCCGAACGTGTCGGCGATTCGATGGAGGCGGTGCACGCCATCGAGGCCGTCGCGACGCTCGCGAAGGGCGTCGAGGAACGCGCCGCTTGGCTCCGGCGCGCGGCGCTCGTCGCCGGCTTCGGAGAAGAAGGCAAACGCCAGCGGGTCGACGTCTTGCTCCGCGCCCTCGACGCGAATCCACACGCGGAGACGCTCCGCTCGCTCGGGGTCGCGATGACCGAGCTGGTGCGCTCCGCGCCGGACGAGCGCGAGGTCGCGGAAATGCGATTTTCTCGCGCGCTCGCCGCCATGCTGCCGCGGCTCGAAGGCCCGGACGGCGCTCGCGTCGCCGTCTTTGCCGCAGAAACCGCCCTCGGCACGTTCGAGTCGGTCGACCTCGCCGCCAAGGCGATCGAGCGCGCCGCGGCGGCCGACGCGAGCATCGACGAGTATCGGGCGCTGGTCCCTTCGGCGGCGATGCTCGGCGCGGGCGGAACCCGAACGACGGAGCTTTGCGCCGCCTTGACCGAGATCGTGCGTTCGCCGCACGTCGTCCTAGGTCCGGCGCTCATCGAGCTCGCCGAAGCCGTCGCGGACGTCGCCGACGTCGCGCCTCGCGCCGTCCTGCTCGTCGCGATCGCGCTTCGCGAACCCGAGAACCGCCGCGTCATCGATCGCGCGGAGGCGGCCGCTCGCGCCGCGGGCGACGCAGCGCTCCTCGACGCCGTGCTCGCCGCGGTTCCGGTCGACGAGCGAATCCGAATGCTGCTCGGCGCCGCGGATCTCGCCGCCGCGCAGGGGGACACCGAGCGCGCCCTCGCGACCGTCGAAGAGGCGCGGGCCGTCGAACGGATTTCGCCGGAGCAAAAGAGCGAGATCGAGACGCGGCTCGTGACCTTGTACCGCCGTGCGGGACGTTTCGAGCCTCTCGAGGCGCTTCTCCGCGAGCGTCTCGCCCTCGAGGACATCGACCTGCGCGTCGTGGCCGCGCGAGATCTGGCCGCATTGCTCTTCGAGCTCGAGCGCGCGCCGGAAGGGTTCGACGTGCTCGAAGGAGCGGTGGTGCTCCGTCCGCCCGGCCGCGACGTACTCCTGGACGTCTGGAACCACGCGCGCTCGCTCGAGGACACCTGGCGTCAGGTCGCTGCGCTGTCGAGGTTGGTCGAGCTCGAAGAGGATCCTCAAAAGCGGCTCGTGCTCCTCCGTAGGCTCGCGCCGCTCGCGCTCGCGGACGGCGACGAAGCGAGCGCGTTCGCCCGCTACAAGCAGATCCTCGCGATCGACGAACGCGACGTCGGCGCGCTGTCGGCGCTCGAACGCGACGCGGAAAATCGCGGCGATTGGGACACCGTTGCCGAGCTGCTGTCGCGCCGCGCGACTGCCGAGTTCGGCGTCGATGCGCGCCGCGTGCTCGGCTTACGGCGCGCCGTGGTGCTCGAGTCGAAGCTCGGGCGCCCGGACGACGCGCGCGCCGTGCTCGAAGCCCTCCTCGGCGAAACCGGGGACAGCCTTTCGGTGCTCGTCGCCCTCGCGGATCTGAACGAGCGCGCGTCCGCCAAGCTGCGCGCCGCTCCGCTCTGGCTCCGCGCGGCGGCGTTCTCGACCGATCGCGTCGACGCGGCGGAGTTCTCGCGACGCGCGTGCCAGGCGTACCTCGACGGTGGCGACGCACCCTCGGCGCGCCGCGTCTTTCTCGACATGGGGGAATACCCGAGGACTCCGGCCCTCGTCACCCTTCGCGTCGAGATCGAGCGTCGCGGCGAAAATCCTCGCGCACTCTCCGAGGCGCTCGAAGAGATGGCGCTGTCGTCGATGGATCCACCAAAGGCGCGGGCCGCCCTCCTCGTCGACGCGGCGCGCGCGGCGCTCGCCGCCGGCGAAACGCGCATGGCGCTCGGTCAAGCGCAGCGCGCGGCGCGCATCGCGAACGATTCGTCGGGCCCGCAACTCTTCGCGCGCTGGCTCGAGTATCGCGAACGCGGCCCGGGAAGTCGCGAAGAGGCACACACTAGCGTGAGCGAGCTCCGCTCCTTGCGCGAACCCCTCGACGCGCGCGACCGCGATCTCCACGCCTTTCTGCTCGCGGAGGCGCTCGACGTCGCGAACGGGGAAGGGGAGGGGCTCCGCGAGCTCGCGCGAGTCCAGGTCGAATTCGGGCCCATGCCGCTCGTGTCGATCGGCATGGCCGAACGGCTCGCGCGCGGACAAGAGCCGGATCGGGCGCTCCCGTTCTTCGACGCAGCGCTCGACGGCGATACGCGCGAGCTCCGTCGTCGCGGACAAATCGCGCTCGCCGCCGCGCGCGCCGCGGAACGCGCCGGGCGACGCGATCGCGCGCTCGAATACCTCGAGATCGCCGCGTCCGCGCCGGACACGCGTCCCGAAGCGCTCGGCGAGCAAATCCGCATTCGCGGCGCGCTCGGCCGTCTGAGTGAAGCCCCGCCGCTCCTCGAAACGACCGCCGATCTGCCGAGCGCGCTCGAATCGGCCGAGCCCCCCGAAACCCCGCGCGATGCGCCGGTGCCGACCCCGCGCGAGTTCGCCGTGAGCGGCGACCCGGTCTTGATCGCCGAAGCGCCGGCCCCGGAGATCGAGCCGCCCGAGGAGCTCGAAGAGGCGAGCGGCACGACGCTGAGCCCCGAGCCGCATCTGGTGCGCGCCGTGACGCCGCGGGGGTTCCGAGTGCCGGCCTTCGCGGCGGCGACCGCGAGCGAAGAAGCGTTGCTCTCCGCGCTCTCGCGCGGGTCGATCGAAGCCGGCAAAGAGCTCGTCCAGGAGCTCGAGAATCGACCCGATCGCACCCACGATCTCGTGAACGCTTGCCGCCACATCGCGCATTTTCTCCCCGGCGATCGCTGGGTCCTCGAAAAACTCTACGAAGCGACGTTGGCCGACCGGAACATCGTGTACGCGCGCGCCGTCGAGCACGTGCTCCGCGCGTTCGATCCCAAGGCGGCGCTCCTCGCGCCTCCGCCGCTCACCGAGCAGATCGAGCAGCCCGATCGCGTTCACGCCGTCTTGTTCCGCGACACGTCCTGTCCCGCGACCGAGGCGCTCCGCCTCCTCTGGAGCGGCGCACAGCACTTGTTTCGGCGCGATCCGTCGAGCTACGGAGTCACCGGGCTCGAACGCGTGAGCCCCGGCGGCCCGACCCCGCTGTCGCGCCTGTTCGGTTCAGCGACGCGCCTGCTCGGGCTCACGCGCACGCCGCTCTTTCAGCGACGGAGCGCCGAGCCCGTGAAGCTCTCGGTCGCGTTGCTCTCGCCGCCCGCGCTCGTGCTCACCGGCGACGTGAAGAACGAAACTCCGGCGCTCGGCTATCAGATCGGCACCATGCTCGCTGCGACGCTTCCCGAGCACGTCCTCTTGTTCGGCGCTCCCGAGTCGCAAGTGAAGAACGTCCTCCGCGCGCTCGTCGCCGCGTTCGGTCCGCCGTCGTCCGAGCGCGGTGGGCTCGCGTCGATCGCGACACTCGCCGAAATGCTCTGGGAGAGCATCCCGGCGCGCTCGCAGCGACGGCTCCGCGAGCTCTGCAACGAGCCGTCGCGCATCGACTACGATCTCGCCTTGTCGTCCGCGCAACAGGCGGTGCGTCGCGCCGGGCTCTTCGTCTCCGGCGACCTTACCGTCGCGATTCGGGAAGCGTGCGCGGACCTCGGGGTGTCGACGCGCGCGCTCGACGCGCCCGGCGGTCTCGAAGCCCTCTGCAGCTCGAGCCCGGCGGTCGCCGACCTCGTCCGACTCGCGACGAGCCTCGAGTTTGCGAGCACGCGTTGGCAGCAGGTCCGCGGCGGCGGGCGGCATACGAGCGGAACGTGGAGTACAGTATGACCGTCGGGTACGACACCCGTGTCATGCCCTGACGCTCTTCCCCGCGCCGAATTCAGCCATGGCACGGATATCGCTTTTGCGCGCGATCATCGCTTCCTCGTTCTTCTCTGCGCTCGCGTGCGCCGCGTTCGTCGGCTTGGCCGTGTCCGGCTGCTCGCTCGGGCTGTCCAAGGACGGCGCGGGGCAGGTCTCGAGCAACCAATGCTCCGACGATTCCGAGTGCGCGGGCGGGGTGTGCTGGGCAGGACAGGGGCTCTGCGTCGCGCATCAAGGTTCGCTCTCGACGCTGTTGCTCGAGGTCACGCCCCCGTCGAACGTCGCCGGGATCGGCGGTGTTCGGTTCCTCGAGCTCGTGAACGGCTTTTCGCGAAGCGGTACCGACTACAAGCTCGATCTGCACCCCGCTGCGACGGTGCACGGCTTCGTGCGCGCGAACGATCCCAAGGAGAGTTGCGCATCGCAAGAATCCGGCGGCGTTTCGGTTCCCGTACAGGTGACGATCTCGCCGCGCGAGCAGGCCTACGGGCTGCCCGTCGTGAGTTACGTCGCGACGACACGTCTCACCACCGTGACGGGGAACGCCTGCGCGTCCGTGTTGAAGGGCGTTCAGAACGTGGACGAGTTCGAGGTCGCGCTGCCCGCGGGCAAATACGACATCTACGTCTCTCCGACCGCGACGTCGGGCGGTGACGCCGGCGTGAACACGAATTCCGGATGCGTGCCGCAGCTCTTCTCCAACCAGGACGCATCGGCGGCCTGTCTCGCGCTGTCGCAAGGTTCGTCCGAGTCGCTCGCGGTCGCCATTCAAACCCCGCTGGGCGAAAGCGACGTATCGCTCGACGGTTACGGCGTCGACGTCGTGCATCCGGTGACCGGCCAGATTTTGTCCAATCACGCGGTGCTTCAAGGTTTGCCTTCCCCGATCTCGGCGATCGCGAGCTCGGCCACTGCGGTCGGATACGTCGCGCATCTCGCCGTCTCGACGATCGTCGGCGGAGATCCGTTGACGTCGGCGCAGGAACTCGTCCGCCTCACACCGCCGTCGACCGTGGTCGCCCCGGTGATCCAGCTCGAGCGCTCGGCGCTCGAGGCGAATTCGTCACCCGGCGTCGCGGTCACGCCGGTCATCGGTCCTTTCCCGGGCCCCGTCGAGCTGGGTTCGTGGGTGTGGAGCGCAGATTCGGTCCGGACGATGATGAACCCACCCGTGGCGGTGCCATCGACGGTGTCGCTCACCGCGACCTCGCTCACCGGCGTCCCCGACGGCATCTTCGCGGCGTTCTCGACCACCGTGAAGGTCGGACCAAGCGGCACCCTTGCCGCAACGGTGCTCCCCGGTGAATACCGCGTCCGCGCGGTCCCCGACGTCGGCCTCGGGTTCGCGGCGACTCAGACCAGCATCGACGTCGCCTGTTCGCACGTCGCGAGCGGCCCGGACGGATGTGCGCCGGCGATCGCCGGGCAATCACCCCAGCCGGAAACCGGAAAAACGTTGCTCATGCCCGAGGCCGCGACGCTCACCGGTTCCATCTACGCACCGTTCGGGAATCAGCGCGTCGATGGCGCGACCGTGGAAGTGCTTCCCGCGTCGATCGGGTCACGGCAATGCGACGCCGATGGCGGTGCGACCTGCGGACAAGTCGCCACCGTGCTCGACGAAGCGCTCGGCCAAGACGCGTTCGTTCCGCGCTCCGCGAGCGCAGTGGCGACGAATGGAAGGTTCACGCTGGCCGAGGTCGATTGCGGCGGTTGCACTTCGGGGACCGGCGCGCTCTTCGACCTGTCCGTGCGCCCTCCCGACGGCAGCGGGTTCCCGTGGTTCGTCGATCCCGGAGTGACCGTCTCCGCGGACATCGACTTCAAGACGCTCGCGATTCCGCTTCCGATCATTCAGCGCGGCGTCGTCGAAGTGCTGCAAGGCACGACGGCAGAACCCGTGTCGGTCCCCGGGGCGCTCATTCGCGCTTATGTATTGCGCGACAATCTCGGGGCGGTCGTGGATTCGCCGGGCACCTTGTCGAGCTGCACGTCCCCGGGCGCCACGTCCGCCGCGCGCTGCATTCGCTCGGCTCTCCAGGTTGCTGAAACGCGCGCAGACGGCGACGGAACGTTCATGCTGGTCGTGCCAGCCTCCTTGTAGTGAGGACCGTCGTGGCCATCTCGCCGTGCGCGCCCCCGCGATACAACGCTTCGCGGCGCTCGCACGATGGTCGAGAATTTGCGGTGTCGATCGAGAGACGCATTTTCCCGCTCAATTTCGCCGCTTCCGAAACTACGCGGAGCCAGCGAGCATGTCTGTGACGGTGTACGATTTTTGCGCGACTCGTGGGTCACGCTGCGACGCGTCGTACCCGTTACTACCTTGGGGCATAGTGGGGCTGGTCCGTCAGCGAAGGCTGTAATAGTGTGTCTGGTGTGAAACCCCTCGCGTCGGCAAGCGGCCGCGACGATGAGGCGGCCTCGGCGAATCTCGCTGGAGCGCTGCACGAAGTATCCAACGCGCTCACCGTCGTGCTCGGTTGGCTCGACGCTGCGAAGATTCAACTCGCAGCGCACGCGGCGCACGAAGCGATCGAGGTCGCGCTCGCACACGCTCGCCTTGGCCACGCCATCGCACGGCGCGCGATTGGCGCCGAAAGTGAGGCGTCGAACGTGACGCGCAGCGCGCTCTCTGTCGCACGCGACGCGGCTCTCGGCGTCGCGCAAGAGGCGCTTCGCTGTCGCGTCGCCATCGACGTCGAGGATCGCACCGTTGACGATCTACTCGTCGGCTCTGCGCCCGTTGCTCAGCAGATCCTCATCAATCTCCTTTTGAACGCGGTGCATTTTTCGCCGCAAGGTTCCCGCGTCGTTCTCGCTGTAGAACGCTTGGGCGACCGAATGCATTTCCACGTCATCGATCGAGGCCCGGGAATCGCACCCGAGCGCATCGAGACGTTGTTCAGCTCGCCCGACTCCACGCGACGCGGCGGCGCCGGAATCGGACTCCGTCATGCGTCGGGACTCGCGGAGGCTCACGGCGGTGAGCTCCGTCTCCGTCGCACCGGTCCGCGCGGAAGCGACTTCGAGCTCGCGTGGCCCGTCGGTGAAGCGCCGTCCTGCGTCCGTCGCACCATCCCGCCGCAATCGCTCGACGGACTCCGCGTGCTCCTCCTCGAGGACGACCCGGCGATCTCCGCGCTCATCGACATCGGCCTCAGCGGTCGCGGCGCTCAAGTCGCGACCGCCCGAACCTTGGGCGACCTCAAGTTGCTCCTCGAGCGCGGCGTCTTCGACGTCATGCTCGTCGATCTCTCGCCGCTCGGCGACGACCCCATGGCGACCCTGTGCCTCTTCGACCGCCTCGACCCGGCGCCGGCCGTCGTCATCATCAGCGGCTCCGTCGCGCCTCAGGTCGACGCCCCCTGCGTCGACGCGTGGGTTCGGAAGCCCTTCGAAATCGTCGAGATCGTCGACGCACTCACGCGGCTCCCTCGCCCCCGCTGATCCGCATCGCCGGGGCACGAAAACCCCTTGCCCCCGTTCGGCCTGACGAGCTAGATCCGCTCTCCCCTGCGACTCCTGTTCCCCGGGATCGCACGGAACCCCACGCGAAGGTGGCGGAATGGCAGACGCGCTAGCTTGAGGTGCTAGTGGGGTAACTCCTGTGGGGGTTCGAGTCCCCCCCTTCGCACTTCGACGGCCTCCCCTGCGGGAGGCCGTTTTCGCGAACTAGCTCGGGGGCAGTCTGAGAGGCGCTAGCGCGAGCTAGCGCGGCTCCGGCGCGCTTCGCGACCATGCGCGTCGCCTGCTTCTCGCCGCTGTCGAGGTAGTGCTTCGCGAGGCTCGCGATGCCGGTCCCGCACTGCGCCGACACACCGCGAAGGTCGCCCGTCTCGTCAACCGCGTGACGGATGGCGTTGTGCCTGCCGTCGTAGAGGCTCACGTGCTTGGCGACATCGGCCGGCAACCCGATCGCGAGCGCGGCCGCCTGAACGTACGAACGCACGGTGGCCTGGTACGGGCCGATGATGAGCTCGCCGTCGCGAACCTCGGCGGCACGCTGCTTCACGATCGCGTGGGCTCGTGGCGAGAGCGCGATCCACTCGGCCTTCTCTCCTCGCCGAGCGCGGCGTTTCCCGTTCTTGTCGATGTCTGCCGTGAGGCAGATCCGGGCCCCGTGCTCCGGGCGCCAGTGCTCGCCCTTGCGGAGCCGCTCAACGGTGACGGGTCGACGCATCAGCTCGTACTGCAACGTCACCGCGTCGCGGATCGGAGTGAGCCTGCCGCCCTCGCGCCGCGCACGCGCCGCATGCTCGGGAAGCTGCCCGAGCAACGCTTCCCACTGCTCGGGGCTGAGGTCGGTCGCGTGCGCCTTGCGACGCGGGTCACGCACACCCATGGCCGTCTCGGGCGGATCCGGCACGCTCGGCGGATTGACGATCCATCTGCGCGCCGCGCTGAACTGCAAGAAGAGACGAAGCGTCAGGCACTCGTGCTGCACCGAGGACCACGCGCGTTTTGCCAGCGCCGCCGTGATGTAGCCGTCCACCTTGCCCGGCTCGACGAAGGACGAGAGGCGAGGGAAGAACCTCTGTACGTGCTTGCGCATGTGGCAACGCGAGAGTCCGCATTGTCCTTTCGGGCCGCGCCAACCGCGCTCGTCGTCCGTCGTCGAGTAGCCCTGGCCCGCGAGCCATTCGATGAACTGTTCGCGCAGCTCGTCGGTCAGCTCCACGTCGTTGACGACGCGGGGCGCGTTCGCAGAGGCGAGCTTCGCCGCGACGGCCGTCGCGAAGCGTCGCGGTCAGCGGTTGCCTCGCGCTGAATCAATTCCTGAATCCACTGCCTCGTCGGCGCGACCTCGGCTTGATAGCCCGGGCACTGCGGCAGCAAGTGAATCTCGTGACGGGCACCGCCGCAGCCAAACGGACAAAGCCCGTCATCGGCTTCGCGCTCGCGAAGCATCCGCGCCATGTCTTTGCCGATGTCGCCCACAATCCGGATTGTGTCGTCGGCGGCGGAACCGATCGCGTTCGCGAAGGTGAGCAGGGCTCGGTCTTTGTCGTCGAGCGAATCGACCGGGACGGCTTTCTTTCTTGCTACCTTACTAGGCATCGGACTCAACTCTCCGGTCACCGCCTGGGGGGCTTGCATCGTGCGCGGGGCTTCTGGTCGCCCGCGATTCTACACCGGCGCGAAGGCGACCGCACACCGCGCTCGGCGCCCCCGCTGGAAGCCAGCCGGATCGCACGAAGATGGCTTCCCCAGCGCGGTGTGAGATCGTCGTGGTGCTGGACGAAGACCACCGTGCGCCCCGAGCTGACGTGGGTCGTCAAGACGCTCGCCGCGAGCAGCTTTCCCGAGCGGATGTGTCCGTCGATGCGCTCGAACGGGATGGCGTCCGCGAGGACCTTCACGAGCCCGGCCGGGTTCAGGATCCCGCCGCGGGGCACCTTGCCGAACACCGGTTTCGGTCGCGCGCCGACGAGCTCTCGGCCGAGCGCGACGAGCTCGATCGGATCGCCCGAGCCGGGCGGTTCGGCGGGAGACATCGCGGGGTTACACGGCGGAGGGCCTTTCCGGTGAACCCTTTCGCGTTCGCGCGCATCGACTTGAACGAGCAGACGGCCATGGTGCCCGCAGGGCACGACGACGGGAAACCGCGCCTACCCTGCCTAGACGAGCACGCTCCGCGCGCCCCCGGAGAAGGACGTTCCTACTCTCGCACCGGCGTGGGCACTGTGAGTGCCCAGCGCTCAAGATCCGAAATGCGAAGCCGGCATGATTTCCGGTGGCCGCAGCAGAGATCGAACCTGCGACTTCGACCGTGTGAACAGGATGCGGCCCGTTTCAGGCCGTTACGGCGCGTTACAAACCTAGAGAATTGTTAGATCGGGCGTAACCCGGACGATCCAGCCGTTACGCGCCGTTCCGGAAAAACGGTATGCTGCGCGCCGTTTCTTCGGACCGGGGAAATGCGGTCTGCATCATGAGAGTACCACTCGGCGAATCGCGGAATGATTGGGTACCGATCGAATCGGGAGATCGAGCCTCGATGAGTCAACGTCCTCTCTGGGAGGCGACGTTCGGTCGAACGTTCAAACCGCGGGGGCGATATGCGCGCTGGAGCACGCTGATTTCTTGGGACTTCCGAGTGGAGCTGGTGGCGTAGCGGTCGGCGGTGAGGGACGCTGATCGCTCGCGCACGCGCCGAGGAAGTTCCGCCAGTCGTCTGGTGCCGTAGCGGCGGCGATCTTCGGACCGCGGAGCGGCAAAGACGACGGCTCGACCGGTGCCTAGCGGCCACATCCCGACCTCGTCGCAAGAGCAGGTGCCCTTGCTGTTGGGATTCGAGCCGGCTTTTCGGAATGCTTCGGCTCTCGTTCGCGGAAACGCGGCAACACGGCGGCGTGTTGCCGCGTGGAATGCGGGATTCAGGACGGGCGGTTGGTCGACGCTCAGAAATTGGATCGACGCGACCTCCGATGGACGGCTCTTCCTTCGGATCCGCCGTTGCCATGACCATTTTTCTCGTCGCCGAAATGCCGAGCGGGCCGTTCGACGCTCGTGGCGCTCGGATTCAGTGGACGGGGCCAATATTGGGGCCCAAGCGTTCGACGGTGCGGCGCGCATTTGCTTGAGTCGACGCAGAGGACGACGCGGGAAATCCGGCACCCGCCGATTTGCGTCGTTTCGTCAGAAAGTAACGAACGGCGAGGTTGCCGAGCGCGTCGGCTCGTACTTGGCCAGTACCTTCAGCAGGGCGTTCAGTCGACATGTGAGCCAGGCTCCGGGTCGCTACGCGCGCGCTGGCTAGTCGGATAGCCACGCTGCCAGGGAAGACCGTCGGGGCGGATCGCAACACTTTGAGGGCGTGTTGCCTTGACACCTACACACTGCGGCCGACATCTTTGAAGGAACGTCTTGAGGTCCATTGGACCGGAGAAGAGATCATCGGTGAGTTTCCCCTATCGCGGTGTTGGAGTGTGGCTCGTGCTCGGACTGGGGGGATGCTCGAACGAGGCTCAACGGCAGAGTATTGGCGCGATCGGCACGACGCAGCTCGCCGTGACTGTCTCCAATGTGGCATCCTCGCGCACGTTCTCCGCGTGTGGCGTGCCCAACGGCGAGCACGGAAAATCCGCGTTACCGGCGGGATGCGAGGCGTCGCACCAGCCGTCGGCGTCGTGTCATCCGTCGACGGAAGCTTGCGCGAAAGCACCCTCTTCGGCGTCGTGTGACAGCTGCGCCTTCGATAGCTACTGCCCGAAAAGCGGAGGAACCTGCACGCCGTACGACGGTCACGGGCATTGCGGCGGCTCGAGCGCCCTTCCGGACCTCGTCCTCGAGTATCCGTGCGCGGACAGCGCGGGTCACTTCCATTTTCCGGTATGCAACCGTGGAACCGGCGCCGTCACGTCCAAGACGATCACGATCGGACTGTACGCGGGCACATCGTCGTATCCGGCGTGCGCGGGACGGTCGGAGCATCCTTCCGAGCGAATCGACTTCGCGCTCGAGCAGCCGCTCGAGCCGGGTGAGTGCGTCGACGTCCGCGCCGACACGGCGAGCGATTGCCACTTCAGCGATCCGACCTTGCAAGGCCTTCGCACTGTCGTCGTGAACGCGAACGGAAGCATCGCGGAATCGAACCCGTGCAACAACTCGAACGTGTGGGTGAAAGACGCTTGCCAAGATCCGCCCCCCGCAGGTTCGGGCGGTAGTTCGTCGAGTGGCGGCGCTTCCAGCGGTAGCGCCCCGCCGTCGAGCGGCGGCGCCGCGAATGGATCGGGCGGCGCAAGCGGCGCTGGTCCGACGGTGGACGCAGGCAACCTCGAAACGGGCGGCGCAGGCGGTTCGATCACAGTGGATGCCGGATCGACAGGCGGTTCGACCGCGGGGAGCGGCTCCGTCGACGCGGGCAACGCGGGCGGTTCTTCGGCCCTCGACGCGGGTGTTTCGTCCGTGCCTCCGATTTGCACCGCGCCTCCGGAGCTCACGGCCGCGCTCGGGTTGCTCGGTGCGGACGGCAACGCGATTCCGGTGTCGGTGGGCGCGACCACCGTCTCCGTGCAGACACGCTCGGCGGGGGGCGCCTGGGTGGACGCTTCCAACATCGTCGTGGCGTTCGAACAACCGCCGGCGCTCGACGTGGTACTCGTCGTCGACAATAGCGGCAGCGAAACGGGCAATCTCGCCACCGAAGTTTCCGCGGTGCACGGGTTCGCGACCGCGTTGTTCGCTGCGAATTCGAACAACCGTCTCGGCATGGTCCGCGTCAGCACTTCGGCGTCGAAACTCCTCGAGCTGACGAGCGACGTCACGGCGGTCGACAGCGCGACGTCGGCACTGTTCATCAACAAGGGCTGGACGGCGCTTTGGGACGGTGTGGAGCTCGCGAACGACGTTCTGGAAGACGGACCGGCACGCCCGACGCCGACGTCGTCGTGTTACGCGGGGTCGTACCGAAGCGTCGTCGTGTTCACGGACGGCCAGGACAACAATTCGGCCGGCGAGAAAGACACCCTCGGCACCCATCTGTCCACCACACTGGACGATTTGTTGAGCTTGAGCACGGACGGCATGCGGACCGCCGTTTATACGGTGGGCATCGGCAAGCGCATCGATACGACGTCGCTCGGCGCGCTCGCGTCGGGAACGGGCGGCGAGTACCTGCACATCGACGATTGGAGCTCCTTGGTCGGCACCCTCGATGGGACGGCGACGAAACTCACGCTCCAGGCGCCGATCTGTTTTTCGCCGGCAACCTGTGACGCGGTCGAAGCGAGGACCGTCGTGACCACGATGACCGCGGGCCAGACGTTCACGGCCGAACACTCGTTCGCGCTGCCGAGCGAGTAGCGAACGGGTTTCGGCATCGCCGACCGAATCGCGCACGCTACGCGGTGTTACGCCGACTCATGAGTCGGCGACGGACGTCTTTCGCGAGCCAGCCCCCTTTTTCACGCGCCACGAGCTCGCGCATGAGCAAGGCGGCGCGTCCCTGACCGACGCGGCCCGCGAACACGGCGTCCATGAGGCGCGTCGCGGCGCCGCGGCGCCGCATCGAGTCGAGATGGTCCACGTAAGGCTCGACTTGTCCGAGGACGCGGTCGAGCCCGCTCTTCTTTCCCGTCGCGCCGAGGAGTTTCAACTTGGCGGCGTGGAGTTGCGTGAGGCGTTCGGCGAGGGCTGCGACCAATCCCTTATGCTCCGCCCATTCGTCTCCGTCACGGTCGCGAATGGCTCGAAGCGCTGCCGCCGCGTCGCGGGAATCGATGAGGCCCCAATCGGTGTGCGCGGACAGCAAACTCAGCGCCTCGCGCCGCGCCGCGGGCTCGTTCTCCAAACGCCGGAGGGCGGCGTAAATCACGTCGATCGAGAGCCAGCGATAGACGAAATCGAGGCCGGTGCCTTTGATGTTCTGGCATCCCATGACGCGCGCTCGGTGACCGGGCGCGAACGAGCGCGCGATGAAGTCGACGATTTGGTCGCCGGTCGCGTCCGAACGCTCCACGATGGCAACGCGCTCGAGGAAGAGCTCGCGATACAGGCTCCGCAACACGGAATCGGCTTTGTCGAATTCTCCGCTCTCGAGCGCGGACTCGACGGCGCTTCGCGCGACGCGCACGGCCCGTTCGCGGTTCGCTTGTCGTTCGGCGTGGCGCACGACGTCCGCGCGCAGATCTTCTCCGGAAATGGCGAGAGTGCCGAGCTCGTGCTCGAGCGCCGCACCGAGTCCTTCGGCGTTCGCGACGGCGGCTGCGACGGAGGGACGAGCCAGGACCTCCTCTATGGCGTCCGCGTTCAGCGAGAGGGTGCCCAACATTCTGCGGATGGAACCGAGGAGCGCATCGGGGCGAAGCGGCATCTTGAGCCGATGGAGCGCCTCGTCGAAGCGCGCGAGAGCCCGCTCGCGACCGCCGTCGCCGCTTACTTTGAGCTCGGGGAGAAACAGTTCGAGCGCCTCTCGCACGAATTGGGTGAGGCCGCCGAGATTCGTTCCGATG
This sequence comes from uncultured Polyangiaceae bacterium, assembly GCA_964506835.1. Lineage (GTDB taxonomy): Bacteria > Myxococcota_A > Polyangia > Polyangiales > Polyangiaceae > DASZVB01. The sequence goes on along the minus strand of CAZDNG010000052.1, from coordinate 20,498 downwards.
CAGACGATGTGATCGACCGAGACGTCGCGCACGAAGATTTCTGCGAAGACACGCGAACGCGGTACGCGGTCGGCGCGATTGTTCACGACCGCGACGGTGACGACCTCGGGCTCCCGGTCGACGTCGTGTTTGTCGAAGGCGAGCCGGAGCCAGTTCGACATGAAACCGGCGCGTTCGTTGGCGCTCATGCCGTTGGAGAACGCCATGCGCCGTCCCGCGTAGCCGACCTCGGGATACGTTTTCAACACGCCGAGATCGGGGACCACGAAGTCGGCCATCATGACCAGTGCGAACTCGCGGTCGACGCCCAGGTGTTCGGCGAGCGCGGCGATGAGTGCGATGTTCCGCGGGTGTTCGTCGTACGGGTAGCGCGCGAGCAAATCTTGCGGGATCAGATCCGCGTCCATGGGAGCGACCTCGACGAGGCGCGTTCCGGCGTGGCGCGCGGCGTCGCGGATGATCGGGAGCATCTGCTCTTCGCTGGTGAAGGTCGTCCCGCGGAGAGGCATGAACCGTCCGATGACGCGAGCGACGTCTTCGCCGCTCGGGCCCATCACGTCTTCGTGATCGGGGTAAGCGTTGGTGAGCGTCGTGATCTTGTCTTTCATCCATTCGCGCGCGAGCAGATCGACGAAGCGCGGCTGGAGCGCCATGCATTCCCACAGGAACACCTGAGTGCGCAGCTTGCTCGCGAAGTCCAAGACCATGCGCTGCTCCCAGATCGTGGCCTTGTCGTAGGGGCGATACAGAAAGATCTCTCGCGCCGGTAAATCGCGTCGCGCATGGATGAACATCGCTTCGCAGCCCGTCGTTTTCACGACCACGTCGTAGCGGAGCGAATGAAATAGCGCGGCTTTCAGTCGCTCGGAGCCGCTCTTGCCGCGTGTGCCCCAACCGCCGATGGTGAGCGGGATCGAGCGCCGCGCTCGTTCGACGCGACTCAGGATCCAAGCGGCGCGCAGCACGTATGCCACGAAGACCACCCACACCACGAGCGCAAGCTGCCATGGAGAATTTCCGGAGGGCGACAGCGTGTAAGAAACGGGGCGCTCGAGCCATAACGGGATCGCCATGGCGACCGGCAAATAGCGGAGGACGTATTCGGACTCCGCGTTGAACCACGCGCCGCCGATTTCGCCCGTCGAGTCCGTCAGCGCGACGGAAAATCCGAGCTCCTCGCACAGACTCGCGTAGCGCCGGCGTTCGCTCGCCTCGCTCGCTTCGAGAGAGCGCTCGCGCTCTCTCGCGAAGTGTTCGTAGTACGCGGAGAGCTTCCACCAGGCTCGGAGTCGGCCAAGGCCGGGTGAGGGGCCTCGCAAGACGACAGTGCCGAAGCTCGTGACGATGCGAAGCGGTTTCGCAAAGGGCGACGCCGCGGCGAGTAAATCGTCCACGCGTGGCAAAAAGACGCCCCAACCCCCAATGGCCCGGAGCAAGTGGCGTTCGCCGGGGACGCGCGTCGCCGTGACTTCCGCCATGCCGCGCGGCGGGATCACGACGTCTCCGGCGGGCACGCGCGCCCGAGAGTGAGCGAAGGCTTTGCGCTTGTCCGGCACGGGAGTTCGAAGTTCGAAGAGCAACCGCCAGAGCCGGAGCCGCCGCGGTTCGCCGCGCGTGATCGCATAGACGCCGCCGCCCCGATCGCGGAGCGCGACCGCCATGTCGCTGCGTGCCGCGACGGCCAAGGCGCGCTCGACGTCCCTGAGCCGGAGATGGTTCGCGAGCTTCAAGCGACGGGTGGTTCCCTCGTCGAGCGTCGCGAGCTCCGACTCGAAGCGTTCGCGCAGCTCGGTCAACAGGGGAACCGCTTCGACCTCGAGCCTTCTCAGGACCGCCGTGGCGCGCTCCAAGAGTTCCGGGCTGAGCGCTGCTCGTCGCGCGAGTTCCGCGAGCTCGGGGACGAACGTGTTCGGAGGGACGGGCGCGAACGTGCCGACGCTCAGCGTTTCGATCACCTCGAACGCCATCTTCACGTCGAGGTCGTGCGCGCCGCGTTGCAAGGTCTCCCGTACGGCGTGCGTGGTCGCGTGGACGCACGTCGGATCCGACACCGCCCGGCGTCCGAGCTCACGCAGCGCGACCGCACGCACTCGCTCGGACGAGTCTTCCAGGCACAGCGCGACGAGCGCGCCCGTAGCTCGGGGACGGCCGAGGCGGGCGAGCGCATAGGCGAGCCCCTGGCGCACGTGCTCGCTCGGATCGTCTTTGGTGCGGAGCGCCACGGCAAGGGCACCGCGCGACGTTGCGCCGAGCTCCGCGAGCAGTCGGAGCGCATTGCGGCGCACGACGAGACCGTCGGGACGCGTGCGATCCAGGAGCACACCACGGAGCAAACGCATCGCGCCCTTCGGATGAGCCAGGAGGGACAGTTCGAGCGCCGCAACCTGGACCCACCGATCGGCGCCGACGCCCTCCGCCCATCGTCGCACCAGGCGGAAGGCTTCCGTACCGAGCGCCGGCAAGCGCTCTTCTTCGGGAAGCGCGCCGAGCACCGCAGCAGTGGCGGCGAGCGCCGCGGCGCGCACCGTTTCTTGTCGCAATCGAGTGGCGTGTGAAAGCATCGTCGAAAGTCCGCCCAAGCTGCCTCGCCGGTGCCTCGGGGCGCTCTTGGCGAGAGCGTGGGCGAGCGAACGAACGGCCGCGTAAGCGACCGCTACTTGATCGGCGCGATCGGCGACGTCCGCGGTGATCCGTTCCTTGACCGCCTCGAGGTCGAGCCAGCGTCGCGTGGCGGCCGCGTCCCGTGATAGCCGCACCGGATCGGTGATGGTCGCGTTCAGATGCCGGAGCAGAATCTCGCGGCGCTCCGCCTCCGTTGCGGCGCGTTGATAGCTCACGGAGAGGTCGAAACCGACTTGCTCGAGTCGGAGCAGGCCGCCGACCGCGACGTCCGCGGCCCGGACGAGCGCGCCGACGAGGAGCGTGTCGGGGAGTTCTTCTCTCCCGATCTCCGCGATGATGCGCTCGGCGATGGCCGTCGTCGCGGGGCGCCGCAGCGTTCGATCGAGTTCCGAGACGTGCTCCTCTATCCGCGCGATCAAGCGGCCGAGCGCGCGTTCGTCTTCGCCGCGAAAGCGAGTCACGGTAAGGACTCCCAGGCCGCGTCGCGCGCCGGTGCGGCGCGCCCGACGCGTCCGTCACCTTCTTCGAGACGCCCCCAGAACGGTGCGTTGCGAGGCGCGTAGTCCGCGAGTCCGCGACCGAGCGTCTGTTCGTAGCCCAAGGTCAACGCGAACGAGAACGAGGAGACTCCATCGGGAAAATCTCTGAACTCGGTCACTTTGCCGCCGAGAAGAAGGTGATGCGTTTCGCGAGCCCATTGCCAGAACAACGCTTGCGCCGAACCGGTCAGGCGAGTGAATCCCTCCGGGCGCACGGGGCCCGGCGGTCGCCGACTCGCGATGATCGAGGCGCTGAGCCACGGGGAAAGCCCGTCTCCTGGGAGCGCATCGAGTGTCACCACACCGTCGAGCCGATCGATCGCGGCGGGCGACGGCCCGTAACGCATGGCCCCGCCGTAGCTCAGCAGCACGTCCGCGAAAGGACGATGGTCGGCCTTCAGCCCGATGTTCCACGACACGGGGTGAAGCATCGCGTATTGCGTGTAGAGGTCCGAATCGATCGACGTTTCCCCGTCGGGAACCACCCCTGCGCGTCGTAGGATCACGTCTGTCCACGGGACGAGCGCGACGTCGGGCCCGACCGGGATCGACCAGAGCACGCCAGCGACGCCGTAGAAACTCACGGCCGCCTTCTCCCGAAACGGCTGACGCACGACGAGCGCGCGCGCGTAACCACCGGGAACGAACCGTCTCGACGACGCCCAGGCACCGATCGTGAAGCCTTCGCTGTCGGTTCCGGAGCGGGCGCGATAAAAAATGGAACCCTCCGCCCAGGCTCGCCGACGAAAGAACTCTCGCAAGGCGTACGCGGTGAGTTGCAGATTCTGATCTTCGCGACTCCCTTCGAACTCGCTCAGATCCGTGCGCTGAAACGTTGCGGAGGCGCCCACGAGGAGTGGTCCTTCGGACGTCGCTTCACCGACGGTCGGCAAAACGAGCGGAGTCGAGGCGAGCACGCGGCCGTTGGGTTCGCTCTCCAGCGGCGCGACCTGCGACTCCGTTCGCGCGCGCGGCAATCCGCTCGGAAACGCCGCTTCGACGCGCACGAGGGCGCGAGCTTCCGTGGAAGTCACTCGAAGGACGAAATTTCCTGCCTCGGGCACCGGAATGTAGCGCTCCTCCGTCGCGGTTCCGCCGAGCGCCCACGGGGTGACGTTCGCCGGATCTCCACCGCGCTCGATTGCGAGCGATAGCGTCGTCGGTCGATTCTCGGAAGACCGCGCAACCACGCGAAGGACGGTGGGCGCTGCGAAATGGAGCTCGAGCGCGCGGTCGCCTTGAATGTCGTGCCACGTCGATACGATTCGTGAAGCGACGGGTATTTTTGTCGTTCCGTCGCGAAGGACGACCGAAGCGACCGCGTCCGATTCCGGCAAGAGAACGTCCAATCGGTGACCGCCCGACGGCACACTTACCGGGCATGTTCGCGACCGCGACGGCTCCGTCAGGTCCGACGGATCGACGGCGGGCGCCGCGTCGCACGCCACCTTATTTCCGTCGAGGAGCGTCGTGAGCGCGCATTCTTCCGGTCCCGCGAGCACCGAACAAACGGTCTCCACGTCGAGGGTTTTGGCCCGCCGTTCCTTGAAGTACGCCGCGACGCGACGACCCTCGGCGATCATCGACGCTGCATCCGGCGCGTCGAGGAGCGCGCGGCGAATCTTCGTTCCCAGCGTCACGGCTCCGTTCGCGCCGGTCTCTTCGACGACTGCGCTCGCCGCGCCGGATTCGGCGCCGGCTGCGTTCACCCACGAAATCGCGCCGGCGAGACGAGACAGGACCTCCGTTGCTGCATCTCCGTACGCGGTGGCCTGGCGCGCGAGCAGAAACGCCGCTAGCGTCTCGCCCGCGTCGTGTTCACTCACGGCAACGTCGGCGCGCAACGTCGCTGCGCGCGCGAGCGCACGACCGGACCGCGTCGCAGCGCCGATTCGCGCGTAGGCAGCGCTGGAGACATCGGCGAGGCCCGCGCGCTCCGTCGCACTCGCCAAGAGGAGCGCGTCGGCGCCGTCCGAATCGCAGGCGGACGTGACGAGCGGAGCGGCGACCGCGGGAGCGGGTTGTTTCTCGAGGTCCAATTCGCGCGCGCGCGCCAGCGGCGCCGGATCCGCCGGTGCGTGAAGCGGCGGAACGTCGGTTGCGACGCTGAGCGAAACCACGTTGGGGCTTCCCTCGGGCAACATCACCGACGCCGCATTGCCGGCGCGCTCGTCGTCCTCTTCTGGCGGTTGTCCCGTTCGCGCTCGCTCGGCGTCCGAGAGACGACTCGCGCCGAGCGCGGCGAGGATCGACGCTCGTTCACCTCGAAGGGCCGCCCGAACGCCTCGATCCGGCGCGCTCCTGAGCGCTCGCGTCGTTTCGCGCAAGCGGGCGAGAAGCGCCGCTTCCGTTTCGCCTCCACCGGAAGGTCGCGCGGTGACGAAGCGCGTCCGCGGCAGCGGCTCTGCCGGCAAACGAATGCTTGCTCTCACGAGGAGCTGCGACGCCGAACTGACGTCGATGGCGGTCGACCCGAGCGGCACGGGAACCTCGACCGCGCCCGTGGCCGGTGCTCGCACCCAGGCCTCGAAGTCGGCGTTGGCGGTGTGAACGATGAGTGTGCGCGCGCCGCCCGCCAGCGACGCGGGCTCGACCACCACGCGGCCTGCGGTATCCGCAAGTGTCTCTCGCACGACGAAGCGCGCTTCGTCGGGAAGCTCGCCCCAGCGCTCGACCTCGCGAAGCTCGGCGCACGGTACCAACCCTTCGCGCGGCACGCGAGCGAGCAGCGGCCGCCCCGGAGGTCGTTCGAAGCGTCGCACGCCCGCTGCGACCGCGACGAGCGCGGGAAGACCCGCGAGTCCGTGCACGGTGACGAGGTCATCGTCGATGCGCATGCTGACCTCGCGAGCGTCGTCGTCTTGCGTCCGCACCGTCACCCGTGCGTGCGTGCCGCCCGGCGCGGCAACGGCGAGCGGGGTCACCGTGTCGGCGAGCCAGGTGAAGCGCGGTCCGGACGCCGTCATCACCGAGCACCGGCCTTCCGCGAACGTTTCGTCGTGAGGGACGACGAGCACCGGTTTTTGGCGCGTGTCCGCGGTGGGCGAGAGCAGTGACCACTCCGTTTTTCTGACCCAGGAACGTCGCGACAGCACCGTCGCGCCTTCACGGCTCGCGTCCGTCGCCGCGCGCATTTCAGCGTGGGCCGCGCCGCGCGCCGCAGCCCTGCGATCGACCGCGGTGACGAGTGCCGTGAGCTCCGAAACGGCTTCCACGTCGTCCGTGTCCGCGCCGCGTGCCACCGCGTCGCTACCGAGCAAATCCGGTAGGACGCTCGGATCGAGGCGCGTCACGTTCAGGTCGGCGAGCCGCTCGAGCATCCGCCGCGCGATCGGCGCCCGTGCCGCGACGGGGATCCCGCGAAGCGCCGACCAAGCGGCGCGAAGCGCCCTCGGATCGGGCGCGATCTCCGGCGCGTGCAACACGAGCTCGACGGCCAAGAGCGCGCGCTCGCTCGACAACAGACGCGCCGTTGCGCCGAAGGTACGGAGCGCGTCGTACGCCGGGCGGCTCTCCGTCGCGGTGCTCGCCGCGATCGCCGCGACGAGAGTCGAACAACGTCCCGGCGCGCGCTCGCGCGCCACGTCGAGATCGTGCTCGCGCACCCGCTTGCGCGAAAAAGCGTCGAGGACGTCGGTACGCTGCGTGAACGCCTCGACGGCCACGAGCGCCGCACCCTCGATGACTTCGACGCGGACGCGAGTCTCGGCTTCCGGAACGACGGCGCGGACGGTCTCCGGGGCGGTCCAGCGATCGGACGTGACCGTTCTCGTTGCCGGACGAAATTCGAGCACCTGGATCGGGACGTCGCCTTCGAACACGACGACGCGTGTCGTCGTGACCCGGCTTGCTTGGACGTGCACGCGTACGACGCTGGCGCCCGAGGTTCGCACTTCGACGTGCTCGCGTTCCGAGAGCGCACGCCGTTCGAAGCGCGCGGTCTCCGGCGCTTCGCCGTTCGGAACGCGTGTGCCTCCGGCGAGCTCCACGGCGCGCTTCGAGAAATACGGGGGCGCAACCGGTCGAACCCGGAGCGCGGACTCCAACCAATCGCTCATGAGAAAGCGCGCGCTCGACTCCGAGCGGTCGTCCCCGAGCAATGAACGGAACGCGACGGTGGCCCGCGCTCGGGCCTTCGCTCCTTCCGGCGTGTCCTCGCCCTGAAGCGCCGAGCCTTTCCAGAGCAAATCGCGGACGTGTTCGTCGAAGCGGTACCATCGAAAGGGGTCGCTTTCGCCGCGCGCCACGTCCAACGTGATGGTCGCATCGTCCTTGGTCGCTCTGGCCACGACGAAGCGCGCGGTGCTCCAGGTCGGCACGCGGAGTTCGTGCGCGTCGCTCGACCAGGTAATGGCGTCGGGGAGGTCGCCGGTGCCGGTTCCGAGTCCGAGCCGGCCCAGACCGACGAGCCGCACGCGATCGCCCGGGTCGACCGCAACGACGAGGAGCTCTCCGGGACCGAGCTTCGCGCCGGAGCTCGCGTCGACCGTCCGGAGGGTTCGCGTCGCTCCGGTCTCGGGCCACGTCGCGACGCGCGCGTCGGTCATGCCGACCCACTGCTGGGCGACCGATTCATTCGTTCCTTTGGATGCGACCACTCGACTTGTCATGGTCAGGAATGCGACGCTTCCGGCCAGAGCCGCAAGTCGGGCGAAGACCCCGCATCGACCGCAGAGCGCCGTCACGGATCGAGCGCGTGCCCGAGCGCTTCGGCAAATCTCCGACGAAGAACGCTCCCTTGCTTCAATTGATCCCGGAGGGAACGCGACATCTCGACGTGGATGAACGGAGCCCCGGCAGCGACGCTTCTACCGGCTTGCACGTTGGTCATGGCCCCGAAGTGTTTCGTCTCTTCCGGATAGATCACGACGCGCCCCGCGCCGAGCAGCGCGCGCAAGGCAGCGGCGACCGATTCGAGCCGTGCGTTCGTCCCCGCTCGGCTCAAGACCACATCCACGTCGGGCAGGCGGTCGTCTCGAAAGCCGTGGAGCTGGATCGTCAAATCGGGTTGTTCGGACAAGAGCTCGACGTGGGCCGTCGTGAAGAACGACTCCGGAGCGTGTGCGAGGTCCGAGTCTGCTTCGCCGCTTCGTGCGATGCGTGCGCGGTCGTCCGTGTCGAGGTCTCCGTCGTCGGATTGGCTCCGCCGGACCGTGTTCACGAGGAGCGCACGCGCCGAGAGAATTTCGAAGGACGTGATGGCCACCTCGAGCGTCCCCACGTCGAAAAACGTGTGCGGCGCTTCGATCAGTACCTTTCCGGCGCGCCCGGGACGGATCACGACGAGCCCGCTGCCGCGCCGCTGTCCCGGCGCTTCCGCGAGCCACCACGAACCGTCCGGCGGCGTTTCGAGCACGAACCCCTGCGGCGGCGGCGTCGTTGGCGGCGCGCCCGCCGGAGCAGCGCGGGCAAGCGCACGCGCCCACGCGCCAAACGCGACGAGCTCCGCCTCGCTCGGGGCAATGTACGAGACGCCCGCGCCGCCGCGCTTGGTTCTGACGGCGTCGATCACGGCGGACTCCGGGTCGCCCGGTGGCGTCGCGTTCGGGTTCTTCGACGCGGACGGCTCCGGCGCGGAAGCACCGCCGACGCGTGCGCAGGCGCTGGGTCGCGAGCATGCCCCGAGGATCGCGGCACAGAGGAAAATCGGGCGCGCACGGATGATCACCACGGCTCTGCCGTCCACAGACGGGGTTCCGCGTCTTCCTCGGGCGGCGGTTGCCCGACGACGACCGCGCGGATGAACACTCGCTCCGGGTTCGCTTCCGCCGTGGACAATGAGGCTTCCGTCTTCGCTCCGGGGACAATTTCCGGATCCGACAACCTTAGTCTAACCACGTGGCGTCCTCCGCCGAGATCGTCCCCGAGCCGGATTTCTCCTCGACCGATGCCGTCCGCGTTCGTCGCCCCGCCGGGCTCTCGTTTCGCTTCCCAGAGCGAGCCGTGCGTGAGATCGCTCCGCCCTTCGAGCGCGCCCTTCGGAGTCGTCGTGCGCTTGAAGAAGCGGCCCGTCACCTGTCGAACGGCGCCTCCGTCGATGCTGTAAGAGAGGTGCCACGGCGCTTCGTTTCCTTCCGTAACGACGAACACCACGAGCCCGAGCGACTCGCCGGCGTGTTGATCCACGTCGAACTCGAGCGAGCCGCCCTTTCGGAGCTCGAACACGCTCTGACGTTTTACGACCGCGCCGCCCTCCGCCGGAGCCGCGCGGACGAAGGCTTCGCCGCGTTCCCCCAAACCAAGAACCGAAACACGATGTAACCCCGGCGGCGCCGATCGCTCGAGGGTGCCGCTCGCGAGCACGAGCGGTTGACGCGCCGACTCTTCGCCGTCCAAAAGCACGCGAAGCGTTTGGCCGAGTGCGTCGGGTGGAATTCGGTAGAGCAATTGCAAACGCCCCGCTGCGGATCCTTGAGCCGCGACTTTCACCGCGTTCTTGTCGTCGACGCGCGTCCACACGCCTTCGGGAAGGAGCGCGCCTTTGGCGAGCCACGCGCCAGTGAAGAGCTCGCGACGCGGCGGCGTTCCTTCTGGTTCGATCGAACGCTCGGGTCTCGCCCCGGCGCCGCGCTTCCCGCGCTGGTCGAGCCGCACTTGTGCGAGGAGCAGGGGCGAGCGACCGGCGAGCGCCAAATCGCCGTCGTTGTCGGGAAGAACGTTGGCCCATTCTTTCAAATCGTACGGCGCGTTCTTCCAGACTTCTTCCGCGTCCGGCTCCGGATACGCCGGATTGGCGACGTTTTCATCGACGCCAGGCTCGCGCGTGGCGAACAGAGCGCACACCTTGGCATCGCCGAACACGTCGACGCGATCGACACCGTCCGGAAGACGGATGGTGAACATCGCAGGATCGGTGGCGTCGCCGCGCGCGGCAAAGACGTCGTAGGGAGACCGCACGAGGCGCGCGGCAAGATCGGCGCGCCCGACGCGCCCATGGCTCTTCCATTGGGCCCATAGTCTCGCCGGCATTTCGTGCGCGCCGGTCTCGAGTGCGGCGCGGAGAACGACGGCAAGCGTGTCTTCGCCTGTCGCGACGCGAAGCGAGACGGGGCGGCCCGGATCGAGCTCGAAAAAGCGCTCTTTTCGAATGTCGGGACCGATCTCGACGCGGTCGTCTTCTCTTGGTTCTCGCGGCAGATCGCCGACTTGCGCCGCCGCGTCTCGGCCCTTCGCGTCGAGGAACACGCGCACCGCGTCGCGAGCGCTCAGTTCGACACTCCGCAGCGTGTCTCCCGAAAGCAGCACTTCGACGGCGCGGTCCTTCTCGAGCGGAACCCCGCGTGCGTTTCCCGAGGGCTCGACGATTCGTAGAGTCGTCGCGCGGTCGCTCCGCACGCGTAGCGCGAGCGCCCGATTCACGTTGAGCACCGCGAACCGATCGGGACCAATGTCGACCGAGCGCGGTTCTCGAGGCACGACTGCCTCACTGCCGCGAAGCGCACCGATGAGGAGGCGTCGCTCGATGTAGTCCACGCCGCGACGCCCGAGCGCCGGCACACGCCGATTCCACGTAGCGAGCGCCTGAAACCGCGCAGCGATTGGAAGGTCGAAGAACCCGAGCGAGGCGCGCGTCCCGACGATCGCGCGACGCTTTTCGGCGTCGAGGCTCGCGGTGAGCACGCTCTGCTCGATGTGGCTACGCGGCTCGCTCAAGGTGACGCGCACCATCATGTGATCGTTGTCGCCCGCCGCCGTTGCGAGCCTGAGGCGGCCTGGTCGAAGGTGGAGATCGCGGAGGTCCACTTCGGTGGTTCGCGGATCTTCCGCCCACTGTGCGTCGTCCGCGACGCGCGCGGCAAATCGATCGGCCTCGAGCGGCCCCCGCGGGTCGGCGCTGATCCGGCTCACTTGGTAATAGCGACGCGTCGCTACCGGCCTATCGTCTTCGGTTTCGAGCGTCGCATCGAAGGCGTACGTGAAGGTTATTTTCGGATCGTAGTGGTCGCTGGGCTTCGCAAGCCCCCAGGTCGTCACGGATACGCGCGATATGCCGCCGGGAAGTGCCAGGACGATGGGGCGCTCCGATCCCATTTCATAGGCGAGGAGCTCGTCGATCCTCGCGGCGTCACCTGGCACCGTTCGCGGATGCGCGAGCCCGATCAGCGCCGCGCCGACGAGCAGGATGAGGAGGGACGCTACGACCCAGCGCATGTCACTCGCGTCCAAAGTCGAGGTTGGAAAATCCGAGCGCCACGGCGTGTCGCAATTCGGAAGGCGTGCGAAGCGTCGTGGTGGCGGCTGCGGCGTGCACACGCAGGAGGACGAGCCGCCCTTTGCTCGCGCCGGTCACGAGCGCCCACTCTCGACCGTCCTTCGCATCGTGAATCACCTCGACGTAGCACCCGACGTGTTTTTCGAGCGCCGCTCGGAGCTCGAAGGGGTTCGCTGTTTCGGTGTACGCAGAGAACGCTGCGGCGCCCGCGTCGATGTCGCATACCCCGGCGGCTCGGACCGCGCGGCACGCTTCGACGAGCTCTGGCGCGGGCGGCGAGGCCGTTTCACAGGAGACGAGGCCGAACGCGCGCTCGGCGACGTCGGCGTCGATGAGGTTCGCGCCCGCGCGGCGAAGACGCGCTTCGGTGACCGTGTCGCGTTCGAGGCGCGCCCACCTGTCGCGGACGCTCTCGGAAACCCAGAGGAGCAACATCTGATCGTCGGCGAATTTCCGGGCATAGTCGAAAGTGGGATCGGTCGAACCTTCGAGCGCCGCGTGCACCAGCGCACCGTCGAACGCGCCGACGCGGAGCCCGGCGTTCGCCAGGAGCCTTACGAGCGGCGAAGACCAGGACGGACCGAGCGCCGCCGCGGCGGTTTCGCGACCGTACGAGACGACCGCGTCTTCGGGAACGCCCTTGTCCGCACCCAACGCGCGCACGGCGATGACGCGGCCGCCGGTCGCGAGCCATTCTTCGTGCGCTCGGTCGTAAAACGATCGGCGCCCCGTTCGCTTTCGGACGTCCGTTTCTCCCGCGATGGGCAACGCACCCGGAGCGAGCAAGAGATCGGCGTCGAGAGCGGCGTGCAGCGCGAGCCCGACGTCGAATGATCCGCGTTCCCAGACGGCCCCTGGTATCTCGATGGCGATTTTCTCCGTCGCGACGCCCGCCGGGCGCCGACGAACGGCGACGGTCGCATTTCCTCGGCGGGCTGGTCCTTGGGGTTCGACCAGGGCCCAGCTTTCGGGTCCATCACCCACGCCGACGAATTGGTATCCGAGCCTCTGCCCGACGGCGCACTGCCAGGGACTCGGCTCGCCACCGGTTGACAATTGAAGGAGCGCGGGCCAAAGGACGCTGGAAAAGATCCGTAGCTCTTCGACACTCGGCGCGTCGTATCCGCTCGGTCCGACACGAGTCAAATCTCGCATGCGTGCTTCGAGCTCGCGGCGAAAACCGCCCGACCAGCGCGCTGACGGAGACGCTCCGAGCACCCGCGCGCCGAATGCGCCCGCCACGTCCTTCGGAATTTCGAGGCGCGGTGAGTCCGAAAACCGACGACCGTTCGCCGACGCGCCGCGAAAATCGATCCCGAATTCCGTTCCGATCCATCGACCGAGTCCCACGACGTCGAGTCGCTCGGGCACCGCGCCGACGACACTCAGCGCGCCGCGCGCCGCCGTCGTCGTGATCACGAGGGTTCGTTCCGTCCCCAATTCCTTGCCGAGCTTTTCGGCGAACGCGAAGTCTTGCCGCGCCACGTCGTTCGAGCGCGATGCCACGACCACGGCGCGCGCGTCGAGAAACTCGGCCGCGCCCATGGCGACGGCACTTGCCGGAGAATCCGTGCTTTCCGCCATGGCGATGACGAGCCAAGGAGCGCCGCGACCCCCCGCGCGGAAAGCGACTCGGGGACCCACTCGATCGTCCTCGGGGTCGTCGGCGCGAGGGACGAGCGTGAACCAGTCGAGGTGCGTCGCGTCGTGGCGCGCGATGAGCGACGCACGCTGCAAATCGTCGACTGCCGATTGGTCGAGCCGCCCCTTCGTCAACTCGTGAGCGACGCGCAACGACAGGAGCCACGGCTCGGGTTCGCCCGCGCCGAGGGATGGAGAGCGCGGCGACGGCGCGGAGTCACCGAGCATCAGATCCATCGCCGCCGATCGACTGGCACTGACGCTTTCGAGCGCCGGATGCGCAGAGGCCAAGCGTTCGTCGAGCACCGTGAGCCCGAAGCCGACGGCGTTGCCGAGTAGGAAACCCATCAGTGAGACTTGCAGGGTCGGCATCACGACCGTGCCGATTTTCTGCTTGTTCCACATTTTCACGGCGAGCAGCGACGGGAGCAGGTACCCGAAGCCGAAGTAGTCGACCATCTGAACTCGCGGCGCGAAATGACCGACGACGGCGCCGAGCGCGTACTTCAACGCGAACCCCACCAGGAAGACCAGGACCATCCGCCGCGACCCGACGATGAGAAAGCGTTTGAGCGGCGGCCGCTCGCTCAAGTAAAGCGCGACTTGATAGACGAGGATCGCTTCGATCGTCGTCGTCGCGAGTTTCGTCGGTTGGTACCAAGCGACGGCCAAGAGCGCGGGAACGAGGATACCGTTGTAGTCCCACCCGTAAAGGAGGTTGTTCCGCGCTCCGAGGAGCGCGCCGATGACCAAGATGATGTAGGCGTGTGGCGATTCGAGAAACGATTGCGACAGCGCTTCGTTCGCGATCGTGAAGCGCGACACCGTGAAGTTCGTGAAAACGAGAAGGCCGTAGCGCACGAACACGAAGGTAATTGCGGTGACGATCGCAATGCGCGGCGCTGCGGTGAGAAACCCCGCGTTCCAGAGCGAGTTCGCGACGAGCGGCACCAGGACGAGCCCGATGCTGTACAGCTCGCGCGAATGCGTGAAATGGGTCCGCATCGAGAGCCACGGCAAGAAGCTCCCTTCGACCGCGAGGCGGACGAGAACCGCGCCGACGATGAACAAGAAGAACCGCTCGCGCCCGAACGACGACGACCACACTCCGGTTCGGGGCAGCCACAGCCCGACGAAAGCGGTGAGGACGTATGTGAGGACGGCTTCACCGACGACAAGAGCGCCAGTCAGCGGCGCGGCGACGAACACCGTCGCGAGGTAACCCGGCACGACGAGTCCGGCGTATGTCCAACCGAGTGTCTCGGCGAACAGTGTGAGTACACACAGCCCGATGAGCACGGGCGCGTGCAGGCTCCGATCGAGCCCATTTTCCTGGAAAACGTGGAGGTGGGGAGCAACGGAGAGAGCCAGTGCACCTACATCGCGCAGCATCGGACTCACCACTCGCACACGTGCAAACACGTGTACCGAAGAAAACCTTCGGTGCGATCTGTCGGCGCCGCGGACACTATCGCGTTAGACTACCCGATTGTGCGAGTGACAGGATCGCTCGATTCGTCGCGGCTGAGCTTCCATTGTTCGAACGGCAACTGATCCCCAAGCAGTATCGGATTCCGCGACCCGCGTCCGTCGACGACCGGCAGCAACATCCATTTTGGGAGCTCGTTCCCTTCGAGAGCGTCGCGGCTTTAGCGGCGTTTTTCGTCGCGGGGCTCGGTCTGTTCGGCGGTACCGACGACACGCTGCGCGTCGCCACGCTGCACGCGATCGCGAAGGACGCGCCCACGCGCAGCGCTATCGTTCTTTCGCTCGGTTCGAACGCGACGCCGAGCGGTTGTCGCGACACCGTCGAGCGATACGTCGACCTCGGTAAGGCACGGGGAGCGCTTTTCTTGCCGCTCGGCGAGAAACTTTGTCCGGCGAGCAACGTCGAGCGTGCGCACAGAGTTCCCCTGCTCGATCTGCCGGACGGCGCGTTGCGGTTCGCTCCCGATGGCGGCGTGATGGGATTCGAAACGACGGCACCGAGTTCGTGGCTCACGAGGCTCGGGGGCCCGGTGGACGCGCGATGGGTTGCTACTGGCGAGGACCGCGGAATGCCAGTGGTCTCCCTCGACGATCTCGTCGCTGGGCGCGTAGCGCCGGGAGTGCTCGAAGGCAGAGTCGCGGTCGTCACGCTCGACGATCCACTCGGCAGTGAGGCCACGAAGAGCGCCGAGGGAGTCGGCGAAAGCGTTGCTCGAGCGCTCGGCGCGGCGCTGGACGGCGGAGCGCGCCGCGGTCTATCGAATTGGATCACCGCCGTGTTCGCACTCGTCTCGGCCTCCGCGATTGCGACGAGTCACCGGCGCCGAGGCTTGTTCCTCGGCACGCTCATCGCTGCCGCATCTACGGTGCTCTTCGTTCTTTCATTGTTCGAGCTCGCGTCGTCCGGGTATCTGCTCTCGCCGGGCAGCTTCGCCGCGGGCCTCGTCGCGTGCGCGCTCACTCTGGCGCTGCCGCAGTTCGTGTCGAAGCGACGCGCCGTAGCGCGCGCGACGGAACTCATCGAACGAGCGGCGTTGATCCACACTCAGGCCGCTCACAACATTCCCGACGCGGAGTTCTGGGCGCGCATCGCAGGGATGGCGAGCCAAGCGCACCCTGCGGACGAGCTCATTGTCGCCGAGTTGCCGCCGCACAAGTGGCATCTCAAATTCTGGGAGACCGGCAACATGAGCGAGAGCGCCATCGGCGAACGACGCCGCGACATTCGACGCACGCCATACTGCAACGACGAGGGCGTCCCGATGATCCGGGTCGTCAGAAACTATCTCGTGATGAAGGACGTCCCCGTCCTCGTCGTTCCGCTCATGACGCTCGGTGAAATCGAAGGCTACGTGTTCCTGTGCGGCACGCGCGCCGAACGCGGCTTTGCCGAAGCACCGGACCTCGCGGCGCGCATGGCCAAAGATCTCGCCCTCCTCATTCGCCGGCGAAGACTCGGCAGTTTGCACGAAAAGGACTGGCGTCGAACCGCGGGCGCACTCGTCCCGCATCCCTCCCAACGCGCCGCCGCGCTCATCGAAGGCGCACGCGTCGCGCTCGACGATCTCGCGCTCTTCGCGTCGATCGTGCGCGAGGCGCCGGTGGGACTTCTCTATGCCGATTCGTTCGGAGACGTACGCTTGCTCGGACGAGCGTTCGCCGAATGGCTCCCGAAGTTTGGAGTGTCCTCGCCTTCTACCACTTCGAACGGTTTGCTCTCGCCAGGTTCCTTACCGCTCAGGGTCGTCCTCGACGGCTTGACGAGAAACGCGGACGAGCAAGTGACGCTATCGGCGATCAGCGCGAACCCAGAGGGCCTCGCTTTCCGAGTTCGAACTCACGACGAGAACGTCGCCACCGAGCTCTCGTTCTCGATTCGTGCCCTCTTCCAACACTCGGACGGCGTCACCAGTCCCTCCGGTTACGTCGCGAGCCTCGTCGTGACGGGTGCCGTGCGTGAGGTCGAACCGGGGAACGTAAAACGCCTCGGCCCCGCCGAACCCGACGACGCCATCACGGTTTTCTCCCTTCCCGAGCTCGTCGCTGGCGTCGTTGCCACCGCATCGCGCCGTTCGGGAAGGGCCGTGCGCTTCGAGCCTCCGCGCTCGCTCGCGAAGGTCGCCGGCCGTGCTCGCCCCTTCGGTGCCGCGCTCGAGGAGTTTCTCGCCGACGCCGCCAGTCGCTCCGCCGGCCAGCATGGCCCCGTCGTCACCATCACCGAGCGCCGCAACAGCGTCGAGCTCAACGTGCTCGACCTCGAACTCGGCCTCCCGAGCGCGACCCTCAAACGAGCTGTCGCAGCGCCCACCGAACCCCCGGAAGGCCTGCGCTCGCTCGCTCGTCTCGTCCTCGCGATCGAGGACAGCCTCGGCCGCGCCAGCCTTCGTTCCGAAGACGGTTGGGGGGTCACCTTTTCGGCAACCCTCGTGGTCGCCCGACCTCGCGTCAACGTGCCGGCCGACGGATCGGCCGTGGTCGTCGATCTGTTGAAGTGGTCGGAACGGGGGTGACGCGATGCACGACGGGTTGGAGAAAGTCTAAAAATGAACAAGCTTGTAATACTTAGTAGTCTACTTCGCCAAATTGGGTGCTGCATTGGGATCGTCGGAACGGCCCTGGCGCTGTTTGGATGTTCGAGCGGCAATGGTTCGAACGGCGCGGGTGGAACGGGGGGCGCCGCGGGACACCTCCGGGACTCTGGCGCGAGCGATTCGTCGACCAGCGCGCGAGACTCGGCCGTCGTCGTTCAGGACTCAGGGGTCGTCATCGACTCGGGCGTCGGCGTCACCGATGCGGCCATAGGTCCGGTGGACGCAGCCGTCGGGGCTGAGGGCTGCAATTCTCCCACGCTCGGCGCCGTGGCGACGTGCACGAGTTACCCCGAGGCGTCGATCACCTCGATCCGCCATCCGTCGAAGGCCGGTTGCTACGAGCTTTCACACGTCGGGCTGATTGCGAGAACGGATAGCTCGTCGGAGCCGCGCCTCTATGTGCAGGACAAGAACGGGGGAGACTACAGCGCCATCGTCGCGACGTGCTCCCAGACCGCCGCGCACCCGTGCTCATCGGCCGTGGCCGCCAAAATACCGAGGATCCTCGACTCAGCCGAAAAGGGCGCGCGGTTATCCGTCCGCGGCTACTACGAGTTCAGCAAGGTGAGCGGCTTCGAGGAGTTCTACGTCGAAGACGTCATCGACGAATGCAAGGCGCTCCCGAAGCCCCTTCCCATTTCGCTCACCGTGGCGGACCTGGCGGAGGGTGCTCGCGTTCCCGCCAAGTGGTTCAGCCGTGCAATCGTGGATGTGCCCGCGACGAATCCGCTCGTCGCTTACGACTTCTCTCCAGCCGAGCTGGCGCTCACCGGGCCGTGCCCGAAGTGGGGAGGGTTCGCGCTCATCTCCAAATCCGCCGGTGCGACCTCGGCGGCGGGATGCTCTGGCGCCGTCAATCCGGCTGGGCAAGCTTCGGACGCGAACGAGATCCTGATCGGTCGACAGTTCTTCAAAACGTTCCTGTACAGCTCGGACTGTGGCTGCACCGCGGGGACCCAGCAACGCTTGATCACGGCAGCGAGTTCGTTGTCCGGTTCGATGCTCGGGATCCTGGTGATCGAGGAAAACAAAGGATCTTCGGCCCCCTTTCAACTCTTCGAGCCGGTCGCCGATAAGACGTTCCCGCTCGAATAGACGACTGGTCTCGCGCGACGAGCACCTCCTCGATCGTTACCGAGACTCGCACGCGATACGAGCGGCGCTGAAAGCGCCGAGTCCGACGTCCGCCGCTAAGGCGCGGGCCCGATGCCGCGGAGGCGAGCGGAATTCGCGTCGGAAAGAAGCGCATGGGGCGGCTCATGCGGGAACGGCCTCGAGGCACCGTGTCAAGCGTCGCTTCAGGAAGGCGACCGACTCGAAGCATTCGCACCCATCGCCGAATATGGGTCGTTCGAAAGTGCGAAGCTGCCGCTCCCAATCGCGTCTGGGCTACCGACGTGACGGCCGCCTGGACGCTCGGGGTTCGACACTGAAGGGGTAACCGAGGCGTTCATGCTGAAGCAAAAGAGCCCCATCGGCGCAAAGTCTGCGCAACGGCGAGTGAATCCAGCGGTGAGCCGCTCATGCGGCGCCTTGTTGGCAAACGATAAGTGTCCGCGCTAACGCGGCAGGGTGTGGCACAACCGCGCCCCAAGCTATTCGCGTCGCCCGAGCGGGGTCGCATTGCGCACCGTTCAGAGGATACGAGGTGTAGGTGCGAATCGTGCAAAGCGGTCGGGAATGACCGAGGCAGACATCCGCCTGAAAGAAGACATCGAAGAAGATCTGCGTTGAGATCCTAAAACCAACGCTGCGCAAATCGCGGTCAGAGTCGACAACGGAGCCGTTTCGCAGCTCGGAGCTGCCGCTAGCTACGCAGAAAAATGGGCAGCGGAACATGCGACGAAGCGCGTCAGTGGTGTTCGCACGGTCGTGCAAGACCTCACCATCAAAGTCGTCGGCGATCGCGCCGTCCCCGCGCGCTGGGGGGCACGCCGTATGCAACGTCGTCGATATCGCCCGCCCAGCCCGAACCGGCGTTGACGGCGGGAACAGGAGCAGAAATGAAAGCCGTGATTCTTTCCGCCTATGGCGACGTTGACAAGCTCGAGCTGAGGGATCTCCCCGAGCCGAAACCAGGACCCAGCGAGGTCATGGTCCGAATGGTCGGTGCCGGCCTCAACCCGATAGACTGGAAGCTCCGCAGCGGCGCACTTAAGAGCATGATGCCGCTGGTGTTCCCGGCCATTCTGGGGCGCGACGCTTCGGGTGAAGTCGTCGAGGTTGGACCGGGCGTCACGCGGCTGAAGGTCGGCGCGCGCGTGATGGGGCTCGTGAATGGCGCCTACGCCGAGCTGGTCGTCGCGCGCGAGGATGCGTGGGTCGAAGTGCCGGCCAATATGGACCTCATCGACGCGGCGGCGCTTCCGCTCGTTCTCCTCACCGGAGCTCAGCTCGTCGAAGAGGCTGTTCGTCCTCAAAAGGGCGACGTAGTGCTCGTGACCGGAGCGGTGGGTAGCGTCGGGCGAGCCGCCGTCTTCGTCGCCAAGACCAGCGGGGCTCATGTCTGGGCCGGCGTTCGGGCGACTCAAAGAGTCGAAGCAGCGAAGCTCGGCGCCGACGGCGTGGTCGCATTGGACAATGACGCCGAGATCGCGAAGCTTCCGCCCCTTGATGGCATCGCTGACACGGTCGGCGGTCCAACATTGGCCAAGCTGTTCGCCAGGATGAAGCCCGGCGGAACCATCGGCAGCGTCGTGGGCGAGCCCGCCGGCGCCAAGGAGCGAGGTTTCGTCGTCCGCGGAGGGATGACGCATCCAGATGCCGCTCGTCTCGGCGCGTTGGCGCATGCGGTCGCCGAGCGAAAGCTAGCTATCCCGATCGTCAAGCGATTCCCGCTAGCTCAGGCGCGTGAAGCGCAAGAGCTCGCCGAACATCATGCGGGCGGGAAGGTGCTCTTGACGGGTGCACGAAGCGCTCGTGAGCCATTGCAGCCGACCCATGGGCAGCCGCGGAAATCGCAATCCAAGGCAGAAGCAGCAGCCCGATGACTGCCGAAGCCCAAGAAGGCTACCAAGATTCTCTCGAAATACATCGGCCGAGCGAGCTGATACGAACCGTCACGCGCAGTACATTCGAGTCACTGGTTTTGCAAGGGGTTGGGCCCATCGCAGTCGAGTTCATGTCTTACGGCTGCGGACACTGCCGAGCGCTAGAGCCGGTCTTGCAGCAGGTGGCGGCCATGCTGAAGGGCAAGGAGAAGATCTTCAGGGTCAATCTTGCCGCCGAGCCAGGGCTCGCGGCCAGCTTCGAGGTTGCAGGAACTCCAACCTTCATCATGTTCATCAACGGCGGGGAGGCGGGGCGAGCCGATGGACCGCCCCCGACTGTTTCTAGTGTTCTCAACGCAATTACGCAGCCATTCGAATGAGCAATGATGACGAATTCACAGATTGTAGGATCGGC
>CAZDNG010000051.1:0-68480 GCA_964506835.1 uncultured Polyangiaceae bacterium | reverse complement strand
CCCGCCGCGCCCGAAGCGTGTGGCAACCACGCTGGCCAGATTGCCCGCCGGGTACGGCTCGTCCGCGACCCAGTGAAGTCGATAGTTGAAGCGATACGACGTGCCGGCGGTGGCGGGTGTCTTCGGCACCCAGAACGCCACCACGTTGTCGTGGATCTCGTCGTCGGTCGGAATTTCGACGAGCGTGACGCTGCCCGCACCGAAGTCGCCGAGCGGTTCGACCCAGAGGCTCGGACGGAGGTCGTAGTTCACGCCGTCGAGGTAATGCTCGAAGTAGCGATCGCGCTGCAGGAGCCCGAACCCCTTCGGATTCGTGTCGAGGAAGCTCGACGTCACCGTTCGCGAAGGGTCGTTCAACGGCCGCCAGATCCGTTCGCCGCTTCCGGTCCACATCGCGAGGCCGTCCGAATCGTGCACTTCGGGGCGCCAGTCCGAGCGATAGCCGCGGTCGTATTCCGAGTACCAGAACATCGACGTGAGCGGTGCGATGCCGAGCTGCGAAATCGTCTTGCGAACGAAGAGCGCGGCAGTCACCTCCATGACGACGCCCGTGGTGCGGTGGCACGCGAATCGATACGCGCCGGAGATGCTCGGTCCGTCGAGCAACGCCGAGACCACGACCGGGTCCGCATCGCTCGGCGCCGGCTCGATGTAATACTCGAGAAATTCCGGAAACTCCTCCGGCGTCGGCGCGGTGGTGTCGACCACGATGCCGCGCGCCGAGAGGCCGTATTGTTCGAGCGCACCGATCGCGCGAAAGTACGACGCGCCGAGGAACGCGAGCCAATCCTGCGTGCGCCAATCGCGCCGTCGCTTCGACTCTTGTAAACGAAATCCCGCGAACCCGGAATTGCTCGGCAATTGTCGGGCGATCGAGTTCGCCGGCATGTCGAAGTAGTCCGGCGAATACAGGATTTCTCGCGCTTGCCCGGCGGCGACCGAGAACATTTTCACCGACGTCCGGAAGAACTGCCCGAGATGAAAAAATGTGACCGGGTACCCCGCACCGTTTTGCGAAAAGAGCGCGAGGTCCGGCTTGAACCGGATCTTCCCGTGCGCCTCGTAGTCGATGCGCCCGACGACGTCCGGGCGTGGCCGGTACGGTACGACGTACGGCTTGGCCGCCATGGCCTGGGCTCGCGCCGCGAGCGCATCGAACGTGAACGGGTGCGGGGGGCCGAATTGAAGCGACGAAACGGCCGCTCGTGCGTCGTCGAGCAATCCGACCAGCGACGTGGTCGAAGCGAGGGCGACGGCGGAGCGCAAGAAGGAGCGACGATCGACGGGGGCCATGAACGCCGCGACATTACGGCGCTTTTCCGCCGAATGGAGGCCCCTTGTCGAAGTTCGAGCCGCTGCCACCCCTCGCGCGGCGGCCGCCGGCGCCGCTTCGCCGTCGCCCCAATCGCGAAAGCGCGCGGCCTTTCGGTCACGCGCTCGTCGCAAGCGCCGTCGTCCGGCGCGCGGTCCCCTCCAAATTCGCGCCCCGCGCGAATGGAGGGGACGTCGTCATTTGCCTCAGTAGTTCCGCATCCCCCATCCGAGGAGCGCGACTCAGTACGCGACCTGAAACCGGGTCAGGAACACCGCTTCGTGCGTCCGGTTGCCCTCGTTCTTCGCGCCGGCGATGAAATTCGTGTGCTCGTAGTCGGCCATGAGCTTCACGTTGCGAGCGAGGTGCCAGTTGGCACCGACGGCCCACTCGCGCGCCTGGATCGCGCTCTTCGTCGGATCGGCGAGCTTCGTGAAAGCGTCCTTGTCGATGTGGAGCTCGCCGTACCGCGCGACCAGCTGTACCGCGCCGAATCCGCCGTGGGCCGGGTCGAGCTGGTGCTTCGGGGTCACCGTTCCGTACGAATTGGTTTCGCCGGTGAGAAACACCGAGCCGAGGATCTGAAAGGCGCGATCGGTCACTCGCGCCGTCGTGGCGCCAGCGGTCATGCCCTGCGACGAGATCGCGTACTCGGCGAGAATTCCGAGCGGGCCGACGTAGTAGTACGCCTGCGGCACGATGCGCCGATGGATCCCCTCGCTCACGGCAGAGGACGAGTAACTGAAGAACGTATTTTGCCCCATCGTCTTGTACGCGGGCTGCGCGCCGGCGTGCTTGCCGCTGGTCGCTGAAACGCCGAGTCCGAAGTTCTTCAAGAAACCGAGCGTCGTCGGTTTGAAGGGCAGGGCGAAGATGCGGCCGTCGACGTCCTTCTTGTCGTTGTTGTCCGTGTCGCTCTGGATGCCGTCGTCGGTGCCGTTGAAAATGCCGAGGGCGTACGTGAGCGCGCCGTCGACGAGGTCGCCGTGCAGCATCACGCCGACGTCGCGATCGGGAACCAAGTCACTCGGTAGGCCGCGTTCGACGAACGGCAAATCAGTGTCGCTCGCGAGCCGCTCGAGCCCGACCGGCGCCTTGTATTTTCCGAACTGAAGCTGCACTTCCTTGATGAGCCGCACGTTGCCGTAGGCGTCGTAGATGGTCGGAGTGCCGGCAAAATCCGGCATGATTCGCCAGTCGAAGAAGCTGAAAGCCGTTCCTTCGAGGTAAGGGCGAACGCGGCGCAGGAGAAACTGGTTGGTCCCGCCGTCGACGAAGAAGCGGCCGTCGGTCTGCAGGATCGGGCGAAGCCGGAACACGAATCTTCCGTCGTTCGAACGAATGGACACGCCGTCGTTGGCGTACGCGACGGCGACGCCGGGTGTCGCCGTCGCGTCGCCGGGAATGAGCTCCGCGTTCTCCGAATTTTCGGCCGCGACGTGCTGCTCGAGCGCGCTGACCTTTTGTTCGAGCTCCTGAATCCGGGCGTCGGCGGTCGCGGGCGACGCCGGGGCGCTCGGTTGCTCGATCGGCGCCGGCGCCGGCTGTGGAGCGACGGGAGAAGCGGACGGTGGCGGCGCGTCGGGGAGGGGTGCCGGAGTCGTCGGAGGGGTTCCGGGTGCTGCCGCCGCGGGAGGCGCGGCCGGCGCGACGGGCGCAACAGGGGGTGCCGTCGCGGGTGAAACGGGGGTGACTGGCGCCGCAGCGGCGAGGGCCGGAACCCCGAGCGTCGCGGCAATCAAGAACGAAGAAAATCGCGAAAAATGGCTCATTGAAGACGACTCCTCGCCGGCTCGTTCGGGCACTTCGGTGACTCGATGTAGATCGGCGAGCGGCACCATAGAAGACGGCTGTCTCTTGTGCAAGCGTATCGTGACCCGATGGAAATCTCGCTTCCGAACCCGAACCCCGTCGCCACGAATAGGTCGTGACGCGATATGTCGCGCGCCCGCATCGCCCGGCCGAACGAACCGCGAACCCGGTTAGCTGCGCCCATCGACTACCGCGCTCTCGCCGAGTTTCGTCACCAGCTCCGCAGGTATTCGACGTTCACCGAGCACGTCGCGCGCGCGGCAGGGATCGAACCGCAGCAACATCAGCTGCTCATCGCGTTGAAGGGGCTTCCGAGCGAGGAGCGACCGGTCGTCGGCGCTCTGGCGGAGCGGTTGCAGCTCAAGCATCACACCGTCGTCGGACTCCTCGATCGCATGGTGTCCCATGGTTGGATCCGTCGCAGAAAGAGCGTCGTCGATCGTCGCGAAATCATCGTCGAGCTCACGGCGATCGGCGAGCGTTTGCTTTCACGCCTCCGCGAATCGCACCACGCCGAGCTCGAGTCGGTGGGACCGGCGCTCGTGCGCGTCCTCGACGGCATCGTGCCGCCCTCGCGACGGGCGACCGCCCCGACACGCCGGCGCACGTAGTCCCATCGCGCGCGCGGTTCTCGAAGGCGGTCGGCGTTCGACACCTGCTAGGCGCGAACGACTTCGAACGGACGCATCATCTCGTTCGCCGAGTGCTCGAGGAGATGGCAGTGCCAAACGTAGCGACCGGGGAACCCCTCGAATTTGACGATGATGCGCGTCGCGAGCTCGGGGTCTGCGCGGACCGTATCCTTCCATCCCGCTTCGTTCGGCGGTGGAGGGACGGGCTTTCCGAGCAGGTTGAACGTGCCGGTCCGGAGGTATTCGTCCGCGTCGAATTGCTGCCGATCGAGGATCTGAAAACGCACGAGGTGGAGGTGGATCGGGTGCGTGTCCTCGGTGAGATTCACGAGCGTCCAGATCTCGACCGAATCGAGGAGCGGTCGCTCGGTCACCGGCTCGCGAAATCGTGTCGCGTTCAGGAGCATGAGCATTCGATTCGTGTTCGGCTCCTGATACTCGTTCAGGGTGAGCAGACGGGTCTTTACGGCGGAAGACTCGGCGAGCTTCGGCACCGACCGGAGCTTTGCCGGGAGGGGCGTGGATTTTTTCGCCGGCTCCTTGCGGACGCGAAACTGCATCAGCTCGAGCGCCTGGCTCTTCAAGGTGATCGTCTGGCCCGCCAGGGCCGAAAAATCGACGACGAGATCGGCGCGTTCGGCAGGAGACAGCGTGAACGTCTCGAGCTCCGCGGGAGCGGGAAGAAGCCCTTGGTCGGTGCCGATCTGATGAAACCGCTGCGCGTTCGACAGGGACAAATAGTAGAAGCGCGAGTTCGAAGCGTTGAGGACGCGGAAGCGGTAACGGCGCGGCTCGACGTCGAGATACGGAAAGAGCGTTCCGTTGACGAGAAGCGCGTCGCCATACACCTCTGCGACCCAAGGAGAATCGGCCATGCCGCTGGTCGGATAGACGAGCTGCGCACGCGCGTCGAAGAGCCGGTCGGTGATGACGAGCGGCACCTCTTCTTCCTTTTTGGGCAGCGACAGCGCGTCCTCGACGTCGTCGCGAATGAAAAAAACGCCGAAGAGACCGGCGTATTGATTCAGCCGCTCGATCCCCATCGTGTGGTCGTGGTACCAGAGCATCGTCGCGTCCTGCTCGTTCGGGTACCTGTAGACCGCCGAGTGCCCGGGTGTGTACCAGTCCTCGGGATAGCCGTCGCTCTCCGGCGGGGCTTTCGCGCCGTGGACGTGAACGACGGTGCGTGACTCGGGCCGAGCCGCGTCCGCGCCGCACAGCGAATGATCGATCGGCAAGAAGTGCTTGTCCGGCAGATCGTTCACCCACTCGACCAGGAGCGGACGACCGCGGCGTGTCTCGAGCGTCGGACCCGGCACGGTGCCACCGTATGTCCACATCGAAGTCGGCGGGAGGTCGCGGTGGACCTTCACCGACGCCTCACGCATCGTCACGCGATAGAACGGGAGCTCGGCGCTCGGGTCGAGTGGATCGGGTCGCGTCCCGTCCGGCGCGAGCACCGCGGGGATCGGCAGCGGATCGACGAAGCGCGAAAGCGCGTTCGGATGAAGGGGTGCGCGCGGAGGCTGGGCCTCGGACGCCGGCGCCGACGACGCAGGTGGGCCGCACAAGGGCCCTTTCGTCGGGATCAAGCGCGCGCTCGACGACGCGCGCGGCGCCGCCGTCGCGACCGTCTCGGAACTCGAGCCGCCTCTGCAAGCGGGTAAGAGGAGCCCGAGGGCAGGCGAAGCGATCCACGCGCTCCCCAGCGTCGCGCCGTGACTCAAGAATTTTCGTCGATTGAGGGTCAAGGCCGAATGAGCGCGACACCGTACTCGGCCCGATTCGTCTCGAATGCGACGATCGTGTAACGAGCGCGACAACGGCGTGACGATGGCGCCTAACGCGCGCCGAAGGCGCACTGGAGCGTCTCAGTGCGCCGCGATGAACGCCCGCACGCGTTCGATCACGTCGGCAGAAGTCGGCACGTCGAGGTGCTTCAAGGTCGGCTCCTCGACGTACGTTGCGCGCGGACCGAGCACGTGGGCGATTTGCCGTCCGCCCTCCACCGGAAGCACGTCGTCTCTTGCGCCATGAACGACGAGCACGGGTCCGGCGAGGGCGGCGAGGTACTTGGTCGTCTCGAATCGCTGAGGGAACGACCAGCGGCTCGGCATCATGTCGAGCTCGGTCGTCGGGGAGAGCAACGTGAGCGACGCCAGAGGCGAGCTCGTCGAGCGAGCTGCGACGCCTGCGGCCATCGCCGTCCCGAGCGAGAAGGCGACGACGTGGAGCCGGCGTGGATCGACGTGCTCGCCGGCGACGAGGTCGTCGTACTGACGACCTGCGTCGTCCATCAACCATTCAGGGCTCGGTGTTCCTTCGCTCCCGTCGAAGCCGCGATACGCCCATACGGCGCCGCCCCAATCTCCCGGCGCGCAGACGGCGTCCAGGAAGCGCTGTCCCACCTCGAGCGGGTGAGCGTCGTTGCCGGTGAAGAACAGGACCCAGGGTGCATTGGCCGTCGAGGAACGTCGCGCGAGTCCGCGCAGGTGCACGCCGTCCGAGGTCACGAGCGTGCGAGCGGTCCAACCGGGGCGGGCTGCGAGCGCGGCATACTCGGCCGGTTCGAGCCGATGTTCGTTGTAACCGAAGCGAAGTACCCCGTGATCTCGGCGCAAAACGACCGCCGAGACGAACGCGACGGCTGAAGCCGCGAGCACGCTTCCGCTCTTCCAGCCGAGTCGCATGGACGCAGAGGTTACAGCACGGCTCGCCTCGGGAAACGGAAACGCCGTGAAGGGTCATTGAAATTGACGTCGTACGTCCGACCATCCTCGGGCCACACAGCGAGGCGCATAGTCAAATCGAGAGGCCCCCTTGCCGAGGGAATGGCCTTCCGGTAGCGTCGATGGCGCAATGACAGAGACAACCGACGTTGCAGTAATTGGGGCTGGACCGTATGGACTTTCGATCTCCGCGCAGCTCAGCGAGCTCGGAGTGGAGCATCGAATTTTTGGCCCGCCGATGCAGACATGGCGGTCCATGCCGAAGGGCATGAAGCTCAAGTCGCTCGACTTTGCGACGAGCATCTACTCGCCCCGCCGCGGCTACAGTCTCATCGACTACTGCCGCGCCCGGAACCTGTCGCACGCCGAGCCGCTCTCCATGGAGTTGTTCTCCGCGTACGGACTCTGGGCCCAGGAGCAGCTCGTGCCCCACCTCGAACAAGTAGAGGTGACGCACCTGTCGCAGCCGGCCTTGAACTTCGAAATCGGCCTGGCAACGGGCGAGAAGCTCCGCGCCCGCCGTGTCGTCATGGCGACCGGCCTCGCGTACTTCGCTCGCTTGCCGGAAGTGCTGAAGCACCTGCCGAAGGAGCTCGTGACGCACACGTCGGATCATCGCGACCACGAGAAGTTCCGCGGCAAGGACGTCGTCGTGCTCGGCGCGGGTCAGTCCGCCATCGAAGCTGCCGTGATGACGTACGAGGCCGGCGGTCGCCCCGAGATCATGACCCGGACGGGCCCAGTTTCGTTCGCGTCGCCTCCGCCGCCGAGCCGAAAGCTGCGGCACCGTGTTCTCTATCCGATGTCGGTCCTCGGCCCGAGCCGCATGGGGTTCTTTCTTCAGCGCGTGCCGCAGGGGTTTTACTTCCTGCCCGACGCGAAGCGCGTCGAGTTGACGCGGAAGCTATACGGCCCGTGGGGTGCGTGGTGGATTCACAAGCGGTTCCTCGCGGCGAACCCGATCCAGACGCCCTTTACCGAAATTCTGTCGGCGACGCCGCGCGATGGACGCCTGGCCCTTCGGCTCCGCGACCAGAAGAGCGGCAAGGATCGCGAGCACATCGTCGATCATCTCGTCGCCGGGACAGGCTATGAGCCGGACCTCGGCGTAATTCCGTTCCTCGACCGCTCGCTCGCGGGGCGCATCCGCCGGATCGAGAGCTCGCCGAAGCTTTCGATCAATTTCGAGAGCTCGGTCCCCGGGCTGTTCTTCGTGGGCGCATCGGCGGCGTTCAGCTTCGGGCCTCTGTTGCGGTTCGTCGCGGGGGCGGAGTTTGCGGCGCCCGCGGTGGCACGTCACTTGGCTCGCGAAGCCACGCAGAAGAAGACTGCGTCGCGTACCGCCGTATCCGCGACGGCGGCTTAATCGTCCGTGCTCGGCACGGCTCGTCTTTTCTCACGCGCAACGGACGCGGCACGCGCATGCGTGTCGGCGTGGAGAGAGGGCGGGACGGCGGAAGTGGGGCGCGTCGTCACCGACGCGCTCTACTGGCGCTTCCATCCGCGAGTGCGCCGTTGGGCGGCGGAGTTACCGCGGCAGCAGCGCATCGACGCCGACTTCGATCGCCGGTTCGGCACCGACACCGCGGGTGAGGTGGCGCTCGGCGAGGTGGGCATCGTCGGCGACGACGTCGAGCGCGGCCATGGACGCTATCGCCCGGTCTGGACTCACGTGTTCCGCGCGGCGCTCGGCGAGCTCCGCGTCGATTTGAGTCGATTCACCTTCGTCGACTACGGCTCGGGCAAAGGAAAAGCGCTTTTGCTCGCGTCCGACTACCCCTTCCGCGACGTCGTCGGCGTCGAGTTCGCGCGGCCCCTCCACGAGATCGCGGTTCGAAACGTCGAAGCGTATCGGAGCGAGTCGCAGCGCTGCCTCTCCGTTCGCTCCGAGTGTGCCGACGCCACGATGTTCGTTCCCCCGTCGGGCCCGCTCGTGTGCTTCTTCTTCAATCCGTTCGACGAAGCGACGCTCGGGAGCGTCCTCGAACGGCTGAGCGACGCCGCGACGCGCGAGCCACGCGAGATCTTCGTCGTGTACACGAACATGCGCGACGTTCGCGAGCACGAGACGGCGTTTCGGCGCCGTTCGGGTCTCTCCGCGGTCGTCTCGGGCTCGCAGTACCTCGTCTATCGCGTGCTCCCCCAGTAAGCCGAGCCCATCTCTGCGCCCGTTGAGAACGCGAACAGACGGCGGTAACGCCCTAGAATGACGCGTGTTTCCGTGTTGGCCCCTCCGGGCCTACATCGACGCCTCGGGCGCCGTCGCGTGGCGAGTCGCGACTGAGCCTTGTCCGAAATGGGCCGCACGAAGTACGATTATCGGTAGCAAATGGGGGCGACTCGGGACGCTCGGGCAATGGCGGAGGGTGCCTCGGGTCCCATGCGCGCGGCACTGCTCGGTGCGCATTTCTCGTCATGGCGGCGTGAGAAGCTCCGCCACCCGGTGTACATCCCGCCAGCCCTCGACCGATTTGCGCCGATGCCCGAGGGCCGCGTCGTCTCGACGTTGCGACGCGCGCAGTCGACGAACGCCGATCTCTGGGTTCGGCGCTGCGCGACAGCGGAGATCGAGCGGCCCACTGGGAATCATCGCGGACGGGTGCGCGCGCTCTCGGGCGAGCACCGCGCGTGTTTCGACGAGCTGACCGCACGGGCAACGGAAGAACGCCGCGCGATCTGCACATGCTGCGTCGCGTACGAGCTCGAGCACGCGCGTCAACGGGCGACGCCACCGGCACACGTAGCTCGACGCTTTCGCGGCGAAGCGAGGCGCACGAACGAGTCGCCGGTCGCGACGGAGCACTTGTCGAACATCCAATTCGACGACGCCACGTGGATCACCACGGCGAGCGAGCGCGTTCAGTTCACGGGCGTTCGGCGCCCACAGGCCGAGCGCGTCTTTCAATCGGCGGACCCGCGACAATGGCGCTTCTTCGGCCCCGATCTGTTCAAGGCCAGCGACCAGGGCACGTGGCAACGCGGAGCGTGGACGCCGGCGTCGAAGCTCGAGCTCAACGTAAACGGCGTGCCCCGAGCACCCTCGGAGTTTCAACTGCGCGAATACGTCGTCTGGCAGTGGGGCGAAGAGGTCGAGGGCGGCGCCGAGAACATTCTCCAGATCACGAAGTTCGAGTCTTCGTCGAACCGGATCGGCTATCGCTACTCGCTCCATCACTGCATCAAGGCGCGGTTTCTCGCCACCTGGGAACCCGGCGGCCTCGACGTCGACGAGGGCCTTTTCCTCGCGACGTGGGAGCCCAAGGACGGCGGAACTCTACTCATCCGATCGGAAAAGAAGCTCCGCTACACGGAGCAGGCGGCGAGCCCGCCGCGATTCACGATGTTCATGAACCTGCTGGCACCGTCGCTCACGAGCTTGTTCCTGCGCCAGCTCGCCTACCAGGGCGTCCGGCGCGTGCTCGACGAACCGCGCGCTTCACGGCCGAGGAGTTGAAACCCATGCCATCTCGAGGAACCGACACATCCGGACCGTCTCACGCCGAACCGCCCGTGAACGGAGGCTTCCCCGGCTACGACTTCATGCTGCGAGCGATCAGCACGTTCGGCGCGGCGCTCGACGAGCAAGGCAACCTCTGGAACGACGCCTGGACGAAGCTCCAAAGCGGCTCTCTCGGATTTTCCGACTACACGACCACCGTCGCGAAGAGCGTCGAAGCGCAGTTTCGATTCGTGCGCGGCCTGCTGTCGGAGCCGCCGCGCGGGCCGTCCGGTCCGACGTGGGTCCACCTTACCTGGGCGCACGACGACGAGTGGCCGCTCTCGACCGTGGCTACGGTTCCCGCGCTCGACGTCACCGAGACGCTCCAAGGGACGCCGCTCGCGTCGTTCGGCGGCGAGCAACCCCACGACTACGCGATCGCGCCGCAGCTTCTCGACGCGACGAGGATTCGCATCGAATTCACGCCGGGCGAGACCGCGCCCCCGCCGCCGGGGCTCTATCTCGCGTTCGTGTTCAAGACGCCGAAGCGCGCGCCCCTCGTCATCGTGTCGCTCGAGGTCTCCGAAAGGACGCCAGCGCCGGCGCAGGTGAAAAACAAAAAAGCCGCGAAACGTCGCCGCGCGTCGAAGCGCTGAGTCGAACGGCGCGGGCCGTCGCGGCATGGTTGCCGAGAGGCGTCGCGCTCAGAAGCGAATCGCGGACAGCGGTACCGTCGCGGTCGACCCGCCGTCGTGAAACTCGATCTTCCCGAGATATTCGCCGGGCAAGAGTGTCGGCTGGAGCGCGAATAGATTCACCAAGGTCACCACGTGTCGATGGTTCACCTCGCGCACGCGCACATGGGACGCGGGGATGGTTCGAGAAGGAGGCCCCGCGAGGCGCAGATCGGTCACCGCGGCGAAGTGGTAACCCGACGGCACCGAGATCTCGACCGGGCCGACCACCTCGGCGACGTGGTCGAATTCGAGCGGGCCATGGTCCGGCGGAAGCGGCTCGCAACCGAGCAGCATCGCCGTCGCGTTGATCCAGAAGGACAGCACGTCGGCAATGAATCCCGAGGGGGAATAGCTCCCACCAGCCGCAGCACTCCAGATTTCGGCGGAATCGCCCCAAGCTCGCGTCGCGCCGGACGCGACACGTCGGCTGGCGCGGCGCGCGCGCTCGAGCGCCTCGGCGCCGCGCGTCACCGATACGGACGGCACCGTCGTGCGCTGCCGCTTCGGCTTCGCTACGGCGCGAGCACCACTCAAGACGAGCTCTTCGGAATCATCCAGCCGAACGCCGCGACGTAGAAACCGACGGTCAGCGAGACGCCGTCGGAGAACGCCCGCTCGAACGGATAGCCGCCGGCGACGATCTTTTTGTAATAGTCGAACGCGTCGTCGGACTGCGACTTCCATCCCTCGAGGTAGTCATCGACTTGCTGCTTCGCCTGGTCGAGCACCTGGCTCGCCCGGTCGTGATTGTCTTTCTTTTTCGCTGCCAAGATGTCCTCCGCGAAGAATGTGATTCAGGTTAGGCAAAGAGACTGGTCAGTAAGAGCAAGCTCACCCAGATGAACAGGAAGGGGAGCGACAGGAGATTGAGCGCGAGCTGGAAGGGCGCGGCGCTCGAGAAACGGATGTTCTTGCCCGCGCGGAGCTTGAGCCGCTGGTCGAGCTTCACCGAGCCGCTGCCCGAATCGACGTCGAGGCCGCCTTGCGCCACGAGCCCGTACACCTTGTTCGAGAGCGCTTCGAAGAGCGAGTATTGGAGCGTCGCGTCGCCCGCTTTTTTGTTCACGCGGAAATCGATGTCGAGCGTGTTGCGCACTTCGGTGAGCTTCACGCCGGGGATGACCTCGAACATGGCCTGTTCGAAAAGACGTCCCTTCCACGGAGTTCCGAGCAAGGTTCCGAAATTCGCCTTCGGCGGGTTCACGAACGGATCTGCCGGGCTCGGATCTACGGTTTGGTAAGAGAACTCGAAGGTCTGGGGGAGGGTGCTCGACCACCCCCGCGGGTCAGACCGGACGAGCATCGGCTGGAGGAGCTCGCCGGGCCGCTTCGGTCGCGTCGCCTCTGCCTCGAAACGGCTGACCGCGTCGGCATCGAACTCCGCCGTGATGATTCGAAAGGTGAAGCCCGAAAGCCCGGAGAGGGCGCCGTAGACCTTTTGGTAAGCGTCGTCGGCACTCGCGGCCTGGTTCACCGAGCTGAAGAGGGCCTCCGCGTCATCGCCCGGAAGGAGCTGGTTGACGAAGCTCTTGAACTGCCGCCCCTGGAGCCGATCGACCTTGTGCTTCGAGACCAGCCAGTACCCGAGGACGAGCGCCGCGACCGCATGACGGACGATCGCAGGATCGGTCTTGAGCTTGGCCAGGCTCGAGACGGCGTCGGGGAGCGGCAAGATTCGATCGAAGACGTGCTCGGATTCGGGGAGCGTCTTCTCCTGTTCCCGATACTCCCGAACGAGCGCGGCCCATGCCGGGAAGCCGTGATCAGGCCGAAGCTGAAACACGTTGAAGTAGATGCTGAACAACGCCGAGTGCGCGGCGTTCAGCTCGTCGGCTTTGGCCCCCTTCGACATCGTGACGGCGCTCGATGACCTTCCCTAGTAGGACGAGTCCATCGAAGCGATGGGAATTTCGACGCCCCCGCATGGGGGAGGGCCTCGAAATTCCCCTGCAAAGTACACGTTTGACTCGTCCACTCGTTCTCTCGTGGTGCCTCGATTCGAGTGAATCGGGCACTCGCCCTTATAGCTCGAAGCCGGGGCGCGAAACAATCGCGCTCGCCTCGCGAAGGACTTGTCTCGCCTTCGTGGAGAGGCGCATGCTCTTCCGCGAAAGCAGCTTCGGATTGGCTTCCGCGTTCGACCCGAACAGGCCGCGAGCGTTTCGCTCGGCGCGCGCGATGAGGCGACCATTCGCGTAGCCATCGTAGGGGGCGGTTGCGCCGCGATGACGGCGGCCTACGAGCTGACCCAGCCGGCGCTGGGCGGGCGATACGACGTGACCGTCTATCAAATGGGGTTTCGCCTCGGCGGCAAGGGCGCCTCGGGGCGCGGCGAGCACGGACGGATCGAAGAGCACGGGCTCCACCTGTGGATGGGTTACTACGAGAACGCGTTCCGTCTGATGCGCGAATGCTACGCCGAGCTCGGCCGTGACCCGCGTCGCTTTCCGATCGCGACATGGTCGGACGCATTCGTTCCGGCGAATTTCAACGCGGTCGCCGACTACTCGCCGGACGGTCGCTGGCTTGCCTGGTTGGTCGACTTTCCGCCCAGTCCGGGTTCGCCCGGCGACCCCGAACCCCGGCGTTGGACCATCCCGGACTACCTGGCGCGAGCCGCGGCGCTGCTTCGAACCCTGATTCGTACCGTCGAGGTTCGCGCTCGGACGACGGAGTCCGCGCCCGCAGAACACGCGGCGTTCACCAGTCCGCCGACGCTGACCGCCGACGGGCTCACCGACGCGCTCGGGCGTCTCTTGAAATATGGCGCGCTGGCGGGGCTCGGCGTCGCGATCGAAGCGACGAACGTCCTCGAAGGTGCGCTTCGCGTCGCGCCGGCCTTGCCGCAGAGCCTCATCGCGCGCTTCCTCGACGCGCTCGACGACGTGCTTCGCCGGCAGCTCGGCGCGCTGCTCGAGCAGGACGACTCGGTCCGGCGATTGTGGGAGGTCATCGACCTCCTGCTCGCGGTCATTCGCGGCTCGATCCGATTCCGGCTCGCCCTCGATCCGCGTGGATTCGATGCTCTCGACGCTTACGATTCGCGAGAGTGGTTGAAAATGAACGGGGCGTCGGAGGGTTCGATCAACAGCGCGTTCATTCGCGCGCTCTACGATCTCGCGTTCGCGTACGAAGGCGGCGACACCGACCGGCCGCGGATCGCCGCCGGCTCCGCGCTTCGCGGCGCCATGCGCGCGTTCTTCACTTATCGCGGCGCCTTCTTCTGGAAGATGACCGCGGGCATGGGTGACGTCGTGTTCGCGCCGCTCTACGAGGTCCTCGCGCGACGCGGGATCCGCTTCGAGTTTTTTCACAAGCTCACGCACGTCGGCCTCGGGTCGCCTTCGGGCGAACCGCACGTGGCACGCCTCGAGTTCGACGTCCAGGCACGCGTCCGCGGGGGAAAGCCGTACGAGCCGCTCGTCGAGATCGCCGGTCTCCCGTGCTGGCCGTCTCGTCCCGATTTCGCGCAGCTCGAGGACGGCGAGCGACTCGAGCGCGAGAAATGGGACTTCGAGTCGCAGTGGGATCGACGGCGCGCCGCCACGCGGGTGTTGCGGGTCGGAAAAGACTTCGACGTCGTCGTGCTCGCCGTCGGCGGCGCAGTCGTTCCTTACGTGTGCCGCGAGCTGGTCGAACGCGACGAACGCTGGCGAGACATGGTCGAACACGTCCGGACAGTGCCGACCCAGGCGTTTCAGCTCTGGATGAACACCGACATGCGTGGCCTCGGTTGGCCGCACCCTCCCGTGAATCTCTCGGGATACGTCGAGCCGTTCGATACGTGGGCGGACATGACGCTCGTCGCGCCGCGAGAAGCGTGGCGAACGGCACCTCGGGCCATCGCCTATTTTTGCAACGTGCTGCGCGATGCGCCGGACGCGCCGACCGAGGACCCCGCTGCGCGCACCGAAGCGAGCGCCCGAGCGGCGACGGAAACGGCCGCGCGATTCGTCGCCGAGCAATATCGTCTGGTCCGCGACCACGCCGTTCTCTTCTTGAATCGGGACGTCGCGGCGTTGTGGCCGGCGGCCATGACCGAGTCAGCGCAGTTTCGCTGGGACGTCCTCGTCCCAGGGGCTTCGAAAGCCCGCACGGGCGCAGGCAACGGCGCTTTCGACGGCCAATTCTGGGTGGCCAACGTCCGTCCGAGCGATCGCTACACGCAGGCCCTTCCGGGGACCACGAAGTACCGCATCTCTCCGCTCGACGGCACGTACGACAACTTGACCATCGCCGGCGACTGGACGAACTCTAGTTTGAATATGGGCTGCGTCGAGGCCGCCGTGATGTCGGGCCGGCTCGCGGCGCACGCGATCTCCGAGAGCCCCGCGCTCGCGGAAATCGTCGGATACGATCACCCTTAACGTCTCTCGAAACGCGTGGTGCCCGAATGCCAAGCAAGCAGCGAATCAAACGTCCGACCTTGAAACGAACGGCCCCGGACCGACGATTCTCCGGCGCGTTTCGTCCGCCGGAAACCGGTGCTTCCCCCTCGCCGGGGACGCCGAACGCGAAGGGCGAACCCAAGTCGACCAAGAAGGCAGGGGTGCCTTACGAAGCGGTCAACGGCGCGTACCGTCTCGTCGACGAGTATCTGCGACAGGGTCAAAAAATGGCCGAGGAACTCTGGCTCCCGCAATCGAACGGCGGCGTGCCGGACGTCGGGAAAGTGGTCGAACGGTTTCTCCGCTCGGCAGGAGACATGGGCACGGCGTGGTTCGAGATGATGAATCAATGGGCGGCAGGTCCCCCCGAACACGTCGCGCCGAACGGGGGAGCAGGTCCGTTCGCGGCGGGACGGCGCGCGGCGCACGCCTCGGGCGCAAACGGCGCGGCGGCGGCCGGGGGGCTCTCCACCGCGCTCTCGGTATCGGTCGAGTCGTCGCGAAAATTCCGGATCACGGTCGACGTGTTCGGCGCGCACTCGGGAACGGACGTCGAGCTCGTCGCCTTGAAGGCGGCCGACGGCTCCGCGGCGCTCATCGACGACATCGTCGCGGAACGCGATCCGACGGAAGGAAGGATCACGCTCGCCGTGCGCGTGCCCAAGGGGCAACCCGCCGCGGTCTACAACGGCATCCTCGTCGAGAAGCGGACGCAGCGGCCTCGCGGCACCGTGAGCCTCGTCCTCGAGTGACCACCTTCGGGCGCTTGCCGGGGTCGAACAGCGGCGTCTCACCGATCGTCGAGGGTCGATGAGCGACGCGGCGCACTTGGTTCGCGAGGTGCTGCACGAGTACGGCGGCATCGCGCAGCGCGCGCTCTCTCGCTATCTCGAGCAAGCGGCCGAGAACGACTCGGTCTATCGGCTGGCGTCCGACTACCCGCTTCGCGGAGGCCGCGCACTCCGCGCGAGCTTTTGTATCGCGGCAGCGAGAGTGTTCGGCGCGCCGGTGTCCGACGCGGTCGAGTCCGCGGTGTCGCTCGAGCTGTTTCACAACGCCTTCCTGGTGCGCGACGACGTCGAGGACGAGAGCGAAGAACGCCGCGGTAAGCCGGCGCTCCACGTGCTCCACGGCGTGCCCACCGCGGTCAACGTCGGCGACGCCCTGACGGTGCTCGGCCTCCGCCCGCTGATGCACAATCGCTCGATCCTGGGGCCCGAGCTCGCCTGGCGGGTGCTCCGTGAAACGGAGCGGATGGTCCGCGAATCCGTCGAAGGACAAGCCCTCGAGCTCAAGTGGCGGCTGGAGAACGCCTGCGAGCTGACCGACGACGACTACCTCCGGATGACGTTGAAGAAGACGTGTTGGTACACGACGATCTATCCGAGTCGCGTCGGCGCACTCATCGGCCTCCGGCACGGCGAGGACCTCGATCGATTCGTCCGGTTCGGATTTTTTTTGGGGGCCGCCTTTCAAATCCAGGACGACCTATTGAACCTCGCGGGCGACCACGACCGGTACGGTAAAGAGCTCGCCGGCGATCTTTTCGAAGGAAAACGGACCTTGATGTTGCTCCATGTCTTTCGGCATTCGACGCCGAAAGAGCGCGCCTGGCTGCGCGAACTTCTCGGGAAACCCCGCGCCGAAAAGACGACAGGCGACGTTCGACTCCTTTTGAAGAAAATGAAGCGGTGCGGGTCGCTCGAGTACGCGAAACAGGTCGCGCATGCCCTCTCCGGGGCGGCGGCGCACGAATTCAAGATGGCCTACGCGGACGTGCCGGACTCGATCGACCGGCGTTTCATCGAAGCCTTGCCGCTCTGGGTTCTCGAGCGGCTCTGACCGCCGGGAGAAGATGGCCAAGCGCTCTTTGCTCGTCTACGGCGCGTACGGGTTCACCGGGCGCATCGTGCTCGAGCATTTGCAGCGCCGCGGTCTCGACTTCATCGTGGCCGGCAGGGACGAAGCGCGGGCACGCGCCACCGCCGCGACGTTCGGCGTCGCGCATCGGGCGTTCGCTCTCGACGATGCACGCGGGCTCGATCGGGCGCTCACTGGGGTTCGCGTACTCTTGAACGCCGCGGGCCCATTCTCGTCGACTGCCGCCCCGCTCCTCGACGCTTGCCTCCGGAAGCGCGTCCACTACCTCGACGTGTGCGGCGAGCTCGCGCCGCTCGAACACGCCGCCAGTCTCGATGGCGCCGCGAAAAAACGCGGCGTGATGCTTCTTCCCGCGGTCGGCTTCGACGTCGTGCCCTCCGACTGTCTCGCCGTGCATCTCGCTCGCCGCCTTCCGGGCGCCACGGCGCTCACTCTCAGCATCGCGGGAATGAATCTCGTGTCGCGCGGTTCGGCCGCGACGTTTGCCGAACACTCGGGCACTCCGGTGTACGTGCGCAAAGCAGGTCGTCTCGAGCCCATCCTCTTCCGAACACAGATGCGGTGGGTGGACTTTGGCGCCGGCGCACGCCCCGTCGTAGCGGTCACCTGGGGCGATCTCGCGACGGCTTTTCGCAGCACCGGTATTCCGAATCTCGAGGTGTACTTCGAGTCCACGCTCCCGCGTCTGCTCGGAGTCGCCACCAATCAACTCTACGGGTTCATGCTTCGGTCGGAGGTCGCGAAATCGTGGCTCCGTCGAGCGGCGGCGACGCTGGCGGAAGGGCCGAGCGCCGAGCGTCGTGCCGCCGAGCGCGTCACCCTGGTCGGGGAAGCGACGAAGAATGGCCAGACCGTGCGGAGCCGCCTCGTGACGCCCGAGGCGTACACGTTCACCGGGATGACCGCGGCGGCGGTCGTCGAACGCGTGCTCGAAGGCGCCGTCGAACCGGGCTTTCGCACCGCGGGTCAACTCTTCGGTCCCGACTTCGTGCTCTCGCTCGACGGGGTAGAACGCGAGGATTTGCCGTGAGCGAGCGCGGACGAACCGATCGCGCTCCGCTCAGCCGAGCGCGGCTCTCGGGGATGCTCTTTCGTGTTCCGGGGTCGCGGACAAAAATCGAAACCTGGGTGCATGCGCGAGGGCCTTTCCAGCTCCTTCCCCGCGCCGGCACCGATCACGACAGGTACCCGCTACACATCGAGCTCTGGCAGGTCGAAGGCGGCGCGCTCCGTCTCGGTGAGATCGACCAGAACGACTGGGCCGAAAAAATGGGCGCGCTCGTCGGCGGTGCTGTCGGCGCGCTCGTCGGCTTATCGACGCTCGGTGGACCGCGCGCGGGGTTCGTCGTGGGCTCGCGCTCGTTCGGCGCGAGCGCCCGCGCGCTGAGCGAGCGGTTCACGACTCGATTGGGCACCTATCACGAGATGGTCGCCGCGGTTCCGGTCGTCCTCGCGAGCGCACCGCGTGCCGCGCCGTACCTCCTGGTGGCGTCGATGGTCACCGATAGCCCGCTCGCGCGCGTCGCCGATCGGGCGCTCGGCTTCGGCTACGGCAAACAGCGAGGCTCGTTCGAACGAGACGCCAACGGTGCGTGGACCGTCCGCTCGAGCGGAGGAGAGATCTTGCTCGACGTGAGGCCGGCTCGGTCGGACGCACGCGGCGTCGGGCGCACGCCTCTTCGCGCTTCGTCCGCGGCGCATCGTGCACGCCTCGACGTGCAGGTGCCGCACGCCTTCGTCGGCGCGCTCGGCTCGGGGGAGTTCGCGGTGTCGCAGCTCGATCGCGCGTTCTCGAGCTCCGAGACGGAAGTCCGAGGGTCGCCGTCGGTTCTCCGCGCGGGCGAGCCGCTCGCGGCGTGGCTCGCCGAGCCGCTCGCGCTCCCGGCGTTTTCGCCGGCTCGGCGGTTTTTCGCGCTCCGCTTTTCGAACCTCGACGTGAGGCTCGGCTATCCGACGGTGCTCGCCGAGAGCGCCGTCACGGTTCGGTGAACTGAGCGAGGGCGCGCCGCGCCTTGTCGATCTCGTGCCCGCGGATGCCCGGGGCCCACTTCGCGGCGCTCGCGTGGAGCACGTCGTGCGCTTCGGTGGATTTGTCTTGTCGCCGGAGAGCGCTGCTCAGGCTCATCGCGGCGCGGAGCTCGAGCAGTCGCGCCCCGCGAAGACGGCTCTCCGCGAGGGCGGCGCGAAAATGCTCGGTCGCGGGTTCGACCTCGCCGAGCTCGATCAACAAGGCCCCCTTCAACCGAAGAAGCTCGGGCTCGTACATCGGGCCGAGGCTCTCGCGGCTGAGCGAAAGCGCTTCTTCCGCGGCGCGAAGTCCGTCGGCGATGCGTCCGGTCTCGAGGTGAGCTTCGACGAGATACGACGCGAAGTAGCTTCGGTTCACGATCGCGCCGATGGTGTCGAGGAGCCCGAGCCCTTGCGTCACGGCGGCAAGGGCCCCCTCCGGGTCGCCCTCCTTCAACGAGACCCACCCGCGAACGCAGAGCCCGAGCGCGAGCCAGAACGGAAACTCGTGCTCGGTCCCTACCCGAAGGAGCTCTGCCGTGAGATTCCGCGCTGCGTCGACGTCGTGGAGCTCGCGGCTCAAGCTCGCGGCGTGTGCGGCCGCCTGGCAGAAGATGTAGGGGTCGCCGGTTTTCTCGGCCAGCGTGGTCGCCTTCCGGATTTCTTCTCTCGCGCGTTCTTCGTTGCCTTCGAGTGTCTCGATCCACGCGAGCCACACCGGCCCGGACAGGATGCCCTCGAAGCCGTGCGCGCCGAGCATGCGCTCGTGCTGCGCGCGCGCCGACGTCGTGTCGATCGCGCTCGACGCCAAGGCGAGGTGACGTCGCGCCTCCGCGAAATCCACGCGATAAAACGAGCGCACACCGAGGCAGGAGCGCGCGACGAGGAGCGCGTCGGGGTCGGTCGATTTGTCGGCGATTCGTTCGAACAGGGACGCGAGTCGGTTCACGCCGCGCACGTCCGCGCGGACCAAGTGCACCGCCCAGACGCCGTAAAGGATGCGCAGCGGTACGTCGCCGGACCGCTCGCAGAGCTGGCGCGCCCGCGTGAACGTGTCTTCCACCTCGGACGACGAGTAGCCGCGGGTCGAAATGAGCGCGATCCCGAGCGCGGAGCAGAGCTCGATTTCGAGCGCATCGCGCTCCGGCGTCGCGTCGACGCCGGGCAAGAGCCCGAGCGCGCGCCGGAAAATTTCGATGGCCTCCGCGAACGCCGACGCGGCGAGCGAGCGACGTCCCGCGTCGCTCAGGCAGCGGATTGCGTCCGGCATTTGGCCGGCGGCGCCGTAGTGGTGGGCGAGCACGAGTGGCTGTTTGGACACCAGCTCGGGGTGATAAATCGCCAGCATCTCGGCGACGCGCCCGTGGTGATCTTCGCGCGCCGTCTTCACCAGCGACTGGTAGGCAATTTCGCGGGTCAGCGCGTGCGTGAAGACGTACGCCGGCTCTGGCTCGGCGCGCGCGTACATGAGCCCGGCGGCCACGATGCGTGCGAGCTCACGGTGAAGCGATTCGGCGCCGAGGAGCGAGATTTTCTCGAGCCACGCGAGCGGCACTTCGCGACCGACGACCGCGGCGAGCTGGACCACCGATTTGGCGGACCCCAGCCGATCGAGACGCGCCATCAGCGAATCCTGAAGGCCCATGGGGACCCAATCCGAGCTACCTCCACCGCGCGACGGCGGAGGCTCCGACGAGCGCTCGGCGAGCGTCCGCGCGATCTCCTCGACGTAGAGCGGAACGCCCTCGGCGGCGTCGAGCACTCTGCCGAGGAGCTCGTCGGACGTATCCGCGGAAAACCGTTGCAGCATCGAGTCGGCGACGGCGCGCGCGGCGTCGCGAGACAGTGGCTCGAGCTCGAGGACCGACGGTTCGGTGCCAGGCGCGAACGTGGGCTGGAAGGTGCGCCGGGCCGTGCACAAGGTGAGAGCGGGAATGCTCTTTCGCCGGGCGAGCCATTCTTTCAGGAGATCCAGGGTCGATGCGTCCGCCCAGTGCAGGTCTTCGAACACCAGGACGAGGCGGCGGCTCTCCTCCGCGAGCGAGGCGAACAACAGAACCAAACGATGAATCACCGTCGCGTGCTGTTTGGGCGATGGGAGGAGCGGAGCCGGCGCGGACGCGTCGAGTCGAAGCAAGAGCAAGGCGGCGAGCTCGGACGCGGCGTCGTCGTGGCCGACGCGCGACAGCGCAGCAACGAGGCGGGCGTACTTCGCCTCGTCGGTATCCTTCGGGTGGAAACCAGCCCAGCGCTCGAGATACTGCGTGATCGGATAGAACGACTCCGCCTCGTGATAGTCGGACGCGCTGAACCGGAGGACCCGATAACCCTCCACGCTCTCCAGAAACTCGTGAACGAGGCGCGACTTGCCGAGCCCCGCGTCGCCTCGAATAAGAACGGCGCGTCCTTCGGTGGCCGCCTCGGCCCAGCACCCCGTGAGGAGCTCGAGCTCGCGGCTTCGACCGACGAAATCCGAAAACCCACGGCGCTCGGCGACGTCGAGCGGCGTCGAGGCGCGTCGATGGCCGAGGACGCGGTGGAGCTTCATGGGCCGCGAAACGCCCTTCAGCGGACGGACACCGACGACCTCGCTCTCGAAATAGCCGTCGATGAGCGCGTGCGTCGTGTCGCTCACGTAGACGCTGTTCGTCTCGGCCTGCGCCTGTACGCGAGCGGCGATGTTGGGTGTCGCGCCGACCGCCAGGCGCTGCGGCTGCGTCTCGTCACCCATCTCGCCCACGACGACCGGCCCGGTGTGCAGTCCGGCGCGGACCGAAAGCTCGTGGGGAAGGCGGCGGTCCTGCTTTGCCGCGAGCATGGACTCGACCACCGCGAGGGCCGCTTCGACCGCGCGTCGCGGCGCATCGGCGGATGCCGACGGATAACCAAAATAGACGAGGAGCCCGTCGCCGAGAAATTGTGCGACGTGTCCGTCGAAGCGCCGCACGATGTTGGCGCACCGCTGCTGATAGTCGCGGAGCACGTGGCGTAGGTCTTCCGGGTCCATCTCTTCGGCGAGCGCGGTCGCGCCGACGAGGTCGCAGAAAAGAACCGTGATTTGTCGCCGTTCGGCGCCCGCGCCGTCGAGCTCACTGGGCGGCGCCGCGTCGTCCGGCTGCACCGATGGACCACTTCCTGGTGTCGAGCTGTCGCAATGGGAGCATCGACCCCGCTCGTCGAGCGGTCCGTCGCAACGCGGGCAGGACATGAGGCAGCGTACTACGACCGCGTTGCCGATCAAAAATGGAGTCGCCGAAGTTTCGCTTCCACGTCGAATGCTCCTTCGAAGTCGCCACGTGGCCGCGTGAACGTCTTTCAATCGGCAGACGGCGGGCTGTCGGCCAATGAGGCGGCACCCATCTCGCCCCGGTGGCCGAAGAGCTCGCCCGACGTCTGCTCGGACTCGGGGATTGACGAGCGCCATGGCGTAGAGCCGGGCTCGGCGGTTCGTGCGCGTTTCCGCCGTCGCACCACCGACACGACGGCAACCGCGCCACTGATTGCGACGCAAAGAAAGGGTGGCTTCGAGCACGGGGTGGCCGTCATTCGACATCCACTGCCCGACGCGCGTTCGGCGTTCGTCGCCGCAACGTCCCGGTCCATGGAGCCGCCTTCTTCACTCGCGCACCGCGTGGGGTTCGCGAGACTCGAATCGCGGGGCTCGCGCGAGCCGGCCTCGCGCGGCGCTTCGGCGTCGTGTGTCATGGGTAGGGGCACCGTCGACGGCGCGCCGTCGACGCGGGCTCGGTCGGGCACGAAGGCGTCCGCGTCGTCCGTTTTCGCGTCGACCGGCTCGGCGTCGAGCGGGCTTCGGGGGCCG
Organism: uncultured Polyangiaceae bacterium; assembly: GCA_964506835.1. Lineage (GTDB taxonomy): Bacteria > Myxococcota_A > Polyangia > Polyangiales > Polyangiaceae > DASZVB01. The sequence continues at coordinate 45,723 of CAZDNG010000051.1, read as the reverse complement.
CCCGATGCGACACTCGGGCCGCGCGCGAACGCGAGGAGGCCGCCCGCAGTTCCGTTGAACACGTCGAGATCGACCGCGGTGGAAATTCCGGGCGCCCGTCCGTCGCCGCTTCGTTGCCAGAAGGTCCACGTCGTCCACGGCGCGGGAAGGGCGGGACACGAGGCGCCGTAGTCGGCGACCCAGAGGGGATACACGCCGCCCGCGTCGCTCTCGAGCCGGTTCCAGAACGACGCAACGCTGTAGATGAGGGGCCGCTTTCCGGTGCCCGCTTCGACGCGAGCGAGCCAAACTTCGGCCCGCAGCGCGAGCTCTGGCGCGGCCATTCCGCTGGTCGTTTCCAAGTCGAGCGCGACGGGCAGATCAGCCGGGCCGAGCTTACCGACGGCGCTGACGACGAGATCTGCCTGAACCGCGGCGTCTTCGTCCGGTTCGAAAAATTGATACGCGCCACGGACGAGTCCGGCCTTGGCGATGGCGGACCAATTGTCGACGAAGCGATCGTCGGGATGGTCGATTCCGTCGCTGATTCGCGCGATGGCGAACCCGAAGCCACCCGCCGCGAGCTCATCGAAATCGACGGCGCCTTGATAGTACGAGACGTCGACGCCCAAGACCGTGTTCGGGCCCGCGCAGACGTCGAGCGCCGCGCGTGAAGAACCGAGTCGATCCGTCTCGATCGGGTCACACGCGGTGCTCGTCGCGAGAACCGTGACGCCGAGTGCCGTCCGAAATGCAGCGCGGCGATGGAGCGACGTAGGGACGCGCGCTTGCGACGGCGGGATCGGGCGGGCCTCGACCATGCTCCCCATCGGGCGGGCGCGCGTCGAGTTGCGTCTCCCGTGTTAGCCGGCTTCGCCGTTCGCGCGGCGCTGGCAAGCGGTCTCGAGAAAGTCGATCACCAGCGCGGTCCATCCCGTCTGATGGCTCGCGCCGAGCCCACGCCCGTCGTCGCCGTGGAAGTATTCGTAGAACAACACCAGATCGTCGAAGTGAGGATCGTCCGCGTAGCGTCGGTCGGCGCCGTGACAGGCTCGCGAACCGTCTTCGCGTTGCAAAAAGAGCCGGGTGAGTCGCCGCGCCAGCTTTCCGGCGACCTCGAACAGGGTGAAAAACTCGCCGGAACCCGTCGGGTACTCGACCGTCAGCGAGTCCCCGTAGAAGTGGTGATAGCGCTCGAGCGCTTCGACGAGGAGGTAGTTCACCGGAAACCACACCGGCCCGCGCCAGTTCGAATTTCCCCCGAAGAGCTCGCTGTCCGATTCGCCCGGCGCATACGAGACGGAGCGCTCGCTGCCGTCGAGCTTCATGACGAACGGGTGCTCGCGGTGAAATCGACTGAGCGAGCGGACGCCGTACGGCGACAAAAATTCGGCCTCGTCGAGCACGTAGCGGAGCACCCGCACCAGGCGATCGCGCGACGGCACGGCGAAAAGGCGCCTCGCGACCTTGCCCGGGCTCGGCGGGCTGTACGAGATGTGCCGCGCGAGATCGGGGCGGTGTTCGAGAAACCAGTCCATGCGCTTCTTGAAACCGGGCAGGCGCGCGATGCGTTCGTCGTCGATCACCTCGACGATGAAGAGCGGAATGACCCCCACCATCGAGCGGGTCCGTAGCCGCGTGGTCTGCCCCTCTAAATTCAGGCGGTCGTAGTAAAACCCGTCGACGTCGTCCCAGAGCCCGGTGCCCCCGAGGGTGTTCATGGCGTCGACGATCGCGATGAAGTGCTCGAAAAACTTCGACGCGAGGTCTTCGTAGACGGGGTCGTGATGCGCGAGCTCGAGCGCCATGGATAGCATCGTGCCGGCGAAGAACGCCATCCACGCCGTTCCGTCCGCTTGCTCGAGATAGCCGCCCGCGGGCAGCGGCTTCGAGCGATCGAACAGCCCGATGTTGTCGAGGCCGAGGAACCCGCCGGAGAACAGGTTGTTCCCTTCGCTGTCCTTCCGGTTCACCCACCAGCTGAAGTTGAAGAGCAGCTTCTGGAACACCTTCTCGAGAAAGGCGAGGTCGCGCTGCCCGCGCCGGCCGGTCATCTTGTAAACGCGCCACGCGGCCCAAGCGTGCACGGGCGGATTGACGTCGCCGAACGCGAACTCGTACGCGGGCAGCTGGCCGTTCGGATGCATGTACCACTCGCGTAGCAGGAGCAGGAGCTGACCCTTGGCGAACTCCGGGTCCAGGCGCGCGGTCGGGATCATGTGGAACGCCAGATCCCACGCCGCAAACCACGGGTACTCCCACTTATCCGGCATGGAGAGCACGTCACGGCTGAACACGTGACGCCAATCGCGATTGCGACCGCGCTTGCGAACCGGTGGCGGCGCCGGCTCTTTCGGATCGCCGTCGAGCCAGTCGCGAACGACGTAATGATAGAACTGCCGCGACCAGATGAGCCCGGCGTACGCCTGCCGGAGCACGTTGCGTTCGTCGGGCAGCGCCCCCGCTGGAAGCAGGGCGTCGTAAAACTCATCCGCTTCGTACTTTCGGAGGGCGAAGGCATCGTCGAATCCCTTTCCGAAGGGTTCGTCGGCGGTCACCGGTCCGAGCACGAGGCGCATCCGCCAGGTCGTCGAAGCGTGCGCTGGAACGACCCGGCGGTAGTGCCCCGCAGCTTTCGTTCCCCGCTCGAGCGGGTTCACCGCGTTCGGGACGTCGTGCACGACGTGCTCGTGGAACCCATCCTTCTTGTACGGAGCGGCCGAGGGGAAATTGAACAGGCGCTCCGCGTTGGTTTCGTTCTCGGTGAAGAGCAGCTCCGGCGTCTCCGTGTCTTCGAAGAACAGACGGACGTCCCCGAAGCTGTCGTGGTAACCGCGGATGCAAAAGAGCCCATCGCGAGCGAGCTCGGGCTTCGCGCCGTAACCTTCTTCCGTCTTTCCCCAGCTCCACGTGTTGCGAAACCAGAGCGTCGGGAGCACGTGAATCGCCGCGTCCACGGGCCCGTGGTTCGCGACGGTGACGACGATGAGGATGTCCTCTGGCGACGCTTTCGCGTACTCGACGGTGACGTCGAAATAGCGACCGTCGTCGAACACACCGGTGTCGAGCAGCTCGTACTCCGGGTCTCGGCGGGTCCGGTGCCGCGTCTCGACGAGCAGCTTTTCGTACGGATACGTCTCGTGCGGATACTTGTAGCGAGCCTTCAGGTACGTACTCGTGGGCGTCGCATCGAGATAGTAATAGAGCTCCTTCACGTCCTCGCCGTGATTGCCCTCGTTCCCGTTGAGTCCGAAGAGGCGCTCTTTCAGGATCGGGTCGTGTTCGTTCCACAGCGCGAGCGCGAAGCAGAGCCGCCCTTGTCGATCGCTGATGCCGAGCAGGCCGTCCTCGCCCCAGCGATAGGTGCGACTGCGCGCGTGATCGTGCGGGAAGTAGTCCCAGCACGCGCCGCTCACCGAGTAGTCCTCGCGCACGGTGCCCCACTCGCGTTCGGAGAGATAGGGGCCCCAGCGCTTCCAGTTCGCTTCTCGACGCGCGTCTTGGGCGAGGCGCCAGCCTTCCGCGGTCGTGCTCACGGCCTGTTTTCCGGACGTCATGCGATCCGGCCCGTCAACTGCGTTCGCGCGATCGCTCGGCGTTCTCGAGGTGCTCGAGGCGCGCATTGGTGTCGGCGCGGAACTCGCCGAGCTCTCGCAATATCGTTTCGATATTCACTTCGTTCTTCAAGTTCACCTTGAAGTCGGTGTCGGATTGAGCCCGATCCTTCAAGCCTTGTCGGTTCTGGCTCATGACGATCAGCGGGCCTTGCAGCGCGACCAGGATGGCTAGAAGCAAATTGTAGAAGACGAACGGGTAGGGATCGAAGGGATCTTTCGCGAAGTGGCCCAGATTGATCGCGACCCAGCCGACGGTCATGACGCCGAGCGCGATGATGAACGCCCAGCTCCCGTTCAGCTCGGCGACCTTGTCGGCGAGCCGATCTCCCCAAGTCAGGTTCTTGTCGAGCTCTTGAACGACGTTCTTCGCGGCGCGGTCGGAGAGCAACGCGTTGGTTTCGCGGAGGGCGGTCGTCATGGTGCGCAAGATCGCCATCGCCGCGCGCGGACGTCGTTCGAGATAGTCCGACAAGGTTGCCGCGCTGAGCTCGAGCAGCAAGACGTCCGTCGTGGCGAGCGCGCTCGCCGATCGCGCTTTCTTGTCGAAGAGCGACAGCTCGCCGAAGTATTCGCCGCGCGTGACGTCCTTCAATGAAATGCGTCGCGAGTCCTCGCCCGGCAAGTGGATGTTCACGTGCCCGGAGGCGACGATGAACATCTTCGTGCCCGCGTCGCCCAGATTGAAAATCGTTTCGCCTGCCGAAAATCGGCGTTCGATCACGCTTCCAGCGAGCGCGGTGAGGTCGTCTTCCGCGAGCCCTTCGAAGAGGGGAATGCCGCGGAGAAGTTCCGTTCGTTCCACGGTCATCTCCGTATCACGAGAGCGAAGCGTACCCCGAAGAAAGGGCCTGTTCCCAGTCGAGGCGGCCGCGCGATCGGGCGAGCGCCGCCATACTTCGATGATCGTACGGCACCGCGACGAGCTCCGCCTTCCAATCGGCGCCACTCTGCTCGACGATTGCGTAGCGCGCGTTCGGCGAGCCGCTCTCCATCACGTGCGGGTGCGGCCTCTTCGCGAGATACGCCGGTTGACCGACGCTTCCCGGATTCACGAGGAGCTGTCCGCGCCGTGATCGCATGATCCGCGGCGAGTGAGTGTGCCCGCAAACGACCACCGGCGCGGTCACGCCGTCCAGGCGGTCGTCGATCTCCGCGGGGCTCGCTGGACGCGTGTGGAACCCCGCCGGCGTGTCGAGGAAGTATTCGACGTCGCTTCGTGGCGTGGCGTGACACAAGAGAACGTGTTCGTCGAGTGCGACCTTCGACTTCAACGTCGCCATCCACGCGAACGCCGCGTCGTCGAGGAGCCCGTGCGCGTAGGCGTCGGCATCGTTCGGTGAGTGCGCGAACTCGAGTAGCTGGCGCTCGTGGTTACCGGCGAGATGCAGCCAATCGGTCGCCATCAAGTACTCTGCGGTTTCGCGCGGGAGGAGGGGTCCCGATAGGCTGTCGCCCAGGTTCACCACGCGATCGACGCCCCGTCGTTCGAAATCGGCGACGACCGCCTCGAGCGCGGGCAGGTTGCCGTGAATGTCGGAGACGATCGCGAGGCGCAAGAAGACCTGGGCGACGAGGCTACCTGGAGCGATTGCCGGGTGGAACCCGGGCTTCTTCGGGCGGTCCAATCTCTCGGCGGCCTCCGATGACGAGGCTGCGCTCGCTCGACATCGATAGGGTGACCGTGCATGATGAAAAGTCAGAGGTAGCGAGGTGCGGGAGCGCGGCTTGCTTGAACGGCTCGATAGGGCCGAGCACAACGAGGGTCGTGGCACGCAGGGCGGCAGAGCGCGGTCTCTGGGCCTTGCTCTCGGAATGGGGCTCGCCGCGATGGTCGGCGCGGGGTGCGCCTCGGACACGGGCGTCGTGTTTTCCCGCCCGAACGAAAGCGGCGGCCAAGGCGCCGGCGACGCGGGTGCGTACGGGGGCACGGGTCCGGACGCTGGGGGTTCGGGCGGCGTCTCTGGCACAGGCGGCGTCGTTTCCGGTGGCAGCGGCGGCGCGTCGACGGGCGGTCGCGATGCCGGGACCGGCGGCGTCGTTGCGTCGGGCGGCGGTTCCTCGGGCAGCGGGGGCACGACTCCAACGGACGGAGGAAGCACCGGAGGGAACTCGGGTACCGGCGGCACCGGGGGGACGTCCGGCAGCGGGGGCACCGGGGGCACGTCGGGCAGCGGCGGCAACGGCGGAAGCGCCGAGGGCGGCCCACCGGATGGCTCGCCCGGAAGCGGTGGCGTCGTCGGCGACTCGGGTACCGACGCCGGCGCCTGCGGCGCGAATGGAACGCACTGCACTCTCGCCGGGGGTGGCAGCGCGCTCTGCAAAGATCACGTTTGCGCGGCGTGTGCCGCGACCGCTGCCGGCAACACGGCGTGCTCGACGGCTTACGGAAACGGCGCGGGGTTCGTGTGCGCGTCGGGGCAATGCGTCGCGGGCGATTGCAACGTCGCCGCCGACTGCCCCGGCGGACAGATCTGCGGCTTGGACACGCCGCATCGATGCGGCGATTGTGCGAGCAACGCCGATTGTCGGAACGCACCGGGATACGGCGTGGGTTATCTCTGCGCGTCGGGCCTGTGCGTCCCCGGCGATTGCACGGCCGACGCCGATTGCGCGACGGGAACCCTTTGTGGCGTCACCGCGCCGAATCATTGCGGTCCCTGCGCCACGGACGCGGAGTGCGCCGCCGACCCGACTTACGGCGCGGGGACGATCTGCAACACGACGACCGGGACGTGCGTGTCCGGCGCGTGCAGCGGCGAGAGCACCGCGTGCGACGCGAATGCCGGCGATGTGTGCTGCAAGGGCGCCTGCGTCTCGGGAAGTTGCTGCAAGGACAACGACTGCGCGACGGGCGGCGGCCAATCCGCGTGCGTCGACAACACGTGCACGTCGTGCAATCAAGTCGGGGGCAATACGGTGTTCGTCGATCCGCTCGGCGGAAGCGACGCGGTCGGCACCGGAGACAACCAGTCGGGCTGCGCGTTCAAGACCATTTCGCGCGCGCTGTCGTTCGCGGCATCGTCGGCGAACGCCATCACGGCGGTCACGGTGCTCACGACCGGTCCCGTCGGTACGGCTGACAACGGCGAAGTGTTCCCGCTGGTCGTCCCCGGCGGCGTGACGCTCGCCGGCGACGCTGCGCCGGTCTCGGTTCACGTGCCATCCGGGACGGTCGGGTTCGTGCTCGACGCGGCGGGTTCATCCTTGTCTTGGTTCGCGATCGACGGACAAGGCGCGGGGCTCCACGGTCTCTGGGCGCGCCGTGGAGCCGACGCCGTCGTCGGCGAAGTGAGCGTGACGAACATGACCGGCGACGGCATCGACGTCACCGACGACGGCATGCTCGAAATTCATGACGGCACGAGCTCGAGCGGCAACGGCGGCAGCGGGGCAGCCGACGGGATGCGAATCGCCGACGCCGCGTTCGTGAGCGTCGTCGCCGGTGGCAACGACCCGATCCAGTTCGACGGCAACGCCGAGCACGGCATCTTCGTCACCGGACAGGGCTCGATCGCGATGCAAGGCAAACCAGCGAACGCCACCGACGGGACGATCACCGCGAACGGCAACGGCGTCACCGGCGTCGCGATCGAACAGACGCCGAATTCCGGCAGTCCGTCGAGCACGCTTCGCGGCGTGGTCGCGTCGCTCAACACGGGCAGTGGCTTCCGTTTTGCCGGCGGTACCGGCGTCACTCTCCGCGGCAGCGTGGCGCTCGGAAACCACGCGAGCGGCGTCCTCGTCACGACTTACGAAAACGGGAACCTGCGCAGCAACGACACGTCGAAGATCGATCTCGGCGCGGACCCGTCCGCCGATCCCGGCGACAACGTCCTTCAGCTCTCTGCCGGAAATGACCCGAACGTCGGTGCCGGGATCTGTCTGTCCCTCGACCGGATCGCCGGTTCGTCGCTCAGCGCCGCGGGCAACACCTTCTCCGGCCCCGTCAATTGCGCCGACACCCCAGGAACGCTCGCGCGGAACGCGACGTGTACGCGAGGGGTCGACATTTCGGTGCGCACCGTCGGCGCGACCGCGAACACCATCGTCGTTTCCGAGTGCCAATAGCGCGCGCGCTTCAACGCGACGACACGAGCTCGGGGGAAGGGGCGCTATCGCGGGTGCCCTTCGGTTCCGCGCCGCCGCGAAGAGCCGGCCGCGCCGGGCGCGCCGGGGGCGGCTCCTTCGAGGCGTTCTCCACGACGTCGTGCACGAACCGCAACTTCGAAATCGCGCGCTCGGAGAGCACGAAGGGATACAGATCGGCGAGCCCCATCGCGCGATTCATGCTGTTCAGCGCGGTCGTGAGCGGGATCCACGCCGCGATCAGGTCGTCGAAGTCGTCGAAGTCCAGGTGCCACGTCACCAGGATGCGCGGACCTTTGCCGCCGCCGACCGGGCTCGGTCGCAGCGCCATGCCGTAGTTGCGCGCGGTGTCGAGCGTTTCGACGATGTGGAGATAGTGGGCCCAGGATTCGGCAAAATCTTCCCAGGGATGCATCGAGGCGTACGAGCTCACGAAGTTCGTCTGCCAATCAGCTGGGGCACCCTCCGCGTAGTGGCGCTTCAAAGACTCGTCGTAGTCGACGCGCTCGTCGCCGAACACGTCTCGAAACGCGGCGTGGTGCGCGCCGTCTTTGATCAGTCGGTCCCAGTAGTAGTGTCCGATCTCGTGCCGAAAGTGACCGAGCAGGGTGCGGTACGTCTCTCCGAGATCCAGTCGTCGCTTTTCGCGGAACGGGTCGTCGGCTTCGGCGACGTTGATCGTGATCAACCCATCGGAGTGGCCGGTGAACACCTTCTCGGACGCGTCGTCCTCCTTGAACGAGAACGCGAGACCGTTGACGGGACGGTCGACCCGCGATTCGACCGGGAGCCGGAGCCCGAGAAGCGTGTAGAGGAGTCGGCGCTTCGCCTGCTCGAGGCGATGCCACGCTTCGTGCGATTTGGCGTTCGAGAGATTCGGAATCGTGTCGTCCAATCGGCACGAGAGGCAAAACGGATTCGGGTCGGAGTCCGGCACGGCCCAGTTGCAGACCTGTTGCCCGAGGTAGTTCGCGCACAGGTGATAGCTGCCGCCTTTTCCGCCCGCCGATAGCGCGACGACGGCGCTGCCGTTCGGCGCGTCGGCGGGCAGCTCGACGGCACTGACGATGCGCTTGTCGGGCAAGTACGCGAGCTGGTGACCGCAGTGTGTACAGAGCACGTTCTCGAAGAAAACGAGCTGACCGCAACTCGTGCACGTGAAGAGCTTCATGCCTCGCCCCAGGCATGAAGCGGACCAATCAATTTCGCGTTATTTCGCCAGGGTGCAGGCGTTGCGAACCCTTGGCAAAACGACGCAGCACGTGCAGAAACGCCCCAGCTACCAGACGACGCCCGTCGATGCCGAAAAGCGTCGAAGGTCGAGGGTCATCGGGTAGTCCGGGCTCCGATTGCGGTCCGGGTGCGAATCCTCTTCGCTGTAGACGAGCCGCCCCGGCGTGTGACCGAACGGCGAGAACAGCGACGACCGACGCGATTCGGCCTCGTACGCGTTGATGGGGAACGTGTCGTACGCGCGGCCACCGGGGTGAGAGCTGTGAACCGTGCACCCGCCGAGCGATCGCCGCGTCCAGAGATCCGCGACGTCGAAGACGAGCGGCGTGTGAACGGGGACGGTCGGGTGAAGCGAGCGTGGCAAGGGCCATGCGCGATAGCGGACACCGGCGACCATTTCTTCCTTCGTTCCAGTCGGGTGCAGCGGAATGCGGATCCCGTTGCACATGACGGCGTGACGCGTGTCGGCCGCGCCGCGCACCAACACTTCGAGCCGGTCGAGCGATGAATCGACCGCCCGCGACGTCGCGCCGCCCGCGGACTCTTCCGCGAGCACGTGCCACGGTTCGAGCGCCCGGCGCAACGTGAGCTCGACGCCGTCGTAGGCCACGGTACCGAGCTTCGGAAAGCGGAATTCCTGGTGTGCGTCGAACCACGACAGGTCGACGGGATAGCCGGCGGCGTTCAGATCGCGAACGACGTCCTGGAAATCTCTCCCGACGAAATGCGGCAAGAGGAAGCGGTCGTGCAGCACGGTTCCCCAGCGCGGAAGTCGTGCGCGATACGGCACCTTCCAGAACCACGCGAGCAAGGACCGCACGAGGAGCATCGTGACCAGGCTCATCCGCGGATGGGGCGGCATCTCGAACGCGCGCATCTCGAGGAGCCCGAGGCGTCCGCTCGTCGAGTCCGGCGAGTAGAGCTTGTCGATGCAGAACTCCGCACGATGCGTGTTGCCGGTGATGTCGGCGAGGAGATACCGGAACGCGCGATCGACGCGCCAGGGAGGGACGGTTCGGCCGTCCGCGTCGTCGAGAGCGCGGAATGCGATCTCGAGCTCGTAAACCGCTTCGTGACGTCCCTCGTCGACGCGCGGCGCCTGGCTCGTTGGTCCGATGAAGAGCCCCGAAAACAGGTACGAGAGCGACGGGTGATCGTGCCAATAGCCGACGAAGCTCCGCAGAAGGTCGGGGCGCCTCAAGAACGGGCTATCGGCGGGCGTCGCGCCGCCGAGCGTGATGTGGTTCCCTCCGCCAGTTCCGACGTGGCGTCCGTCGAGCAGGAACTTTTCGGTGCCGAGCCGCGAATACCGGGCCTCGTCGTACAGCACCGAAGTCGTGTGGACCATGTCCTTCCACGAGACCGCCGGATGGACGTTCACCTCGATGACGCCGGGATCCGGTGTTACCGAGAAGTGGACGAGCCGCGGATCCGAAGGAGGGGGATACCCTTCGACCAGGATCGGCAGCGCGAGCTCCTTGGCCGTCGCCTCGATCGCGGCGATCAGCACGAGGTAGTCTTCGACGTGCGTGAGCGGCGGCGCGAAGATGTGCAGGATGCCGTTGCGGACCTCCGCGCAGAGCGCCGTGGTCGCTGCCCAGGGCGCCGATTCTTGTTTCTTCGGCGGCTTCTCGCGCTCCGGCTTCGGGCTCTGCATCACGACCGGCAGTTCCATGCGGCGCGGCAGCGGTTTCCGGGGCTCGAACGGATCGGGCTCGATGTGTTGACGGCGCTCGCCGGGTTCGACCCACGGCAGCGACGAAATCGGCAGTCGGTAGCCCATCGCCGAATCGCCGGGGACGAGGAACAACGGATCGGACCGCCGGAAAAAGAGACCACTTCGGAAGACGCCAGAGCCCGGCTCCTCGACGATCAGCGGCAACGCGTACCCGACGATGTGGCCGAGGCCTTGCTCGAACACCCTCGCGAGCCGTCCTCGCTCGACCTCGTCGTCGAGCTTCGAGTACTTCGGGCTCACGTTCACCGGGAGCCGCTGCTCGCGCCACAGATAGTAGAAAATGTCCTCGTACGCCGAGATCGCGTATCGCGGATTGACGTTGAGCTTCCGCGCGAGCGTCTGGACGAAGCGCTGCGAGTCGGCGCTCGTCACCGGGTACTTCCGCGTGTCGTCCGCGACGAGCGCCGGATCATCCCAGATCGGTTCGCCGTCCTTGCGGAAGAAGCACGAGAGCGCCCAGCGGGGTAGCTGCTCGCCCGGGTACCACTTGCCCTGACCGAAGTGCAGAAGGCCGTTCGGCGCGAATTTTCGTCCCAGCCGTCTCAAAAGGTCGCCCGCTCGCTCGCGTTTTCTCGCGCCGAGCGCACCAAAGGTCCACTCGTAGCCGTCCGGGTCGTCGATCGACACGAACGTCGGTTCGCCGCCCATGGTGAGCCGCACGTCGAGCGTCTCGAGATCCTTGTCGACGGCCTGGCCCAATGAATCGATCGCGAGCCAAGCGGCTTCCGTGAACGGCTTCGTCACCCGCGGCGTCTCAAGCACGCGCTCGACGCTCATGTGATGCTCGAATTCGACGAGCGCCTCGTCGACCTCGCCGCTCACCGGCGCCGCCGCGGTCGGGTCGGGCGTGCAGGCGAGGGGGATATGTCCTTCGCCCGCGAGCAGACCCGACGTCGGATCGAGGCCGACCCAGCCCGCGCCCGGGAGATACACCTCGGTCCAGGCGTGAAGGTCCGTGAAATCGTGCGTCGCGCCCGTGGGCCCGTCGATCGCTTTCACGTCGGGTTCGAGCTGGATCAGGTAGCCGGACGCGAAGCGCGCCGCGAGTCCGAGATGACGGAGTGCCTGCACCAGGAGCCACGCCGTGTCGCGGCACGAACCGCGCGCGACGTCGATGGTGTGCTCTGGGTCTTGCACGCCGGGCTCCATGCGAATGACGTAGCGGATGTCGTGTTGAAGCCTCTGGTTCAGCGCGACGAGGAAATCGATCGTGCGCACGTCCTTCGGACGCATCTCCTCGACCAGCTTCTTCAGCTTGGGCCCTGCGGGAACGAGTCGCCGGTACGGCTCGAGGTCGTGCGCGAGCGCGGGGTCGTACTCGAACGGATAGCGTTCGGCGCTCGGCTCGAGGAAAAAGTCGAACGGATTTCTGACGCCCATTTCGGCGACGAGATCGACGTCGATCTCGAACGAGCGGGTCTTGTCGGGGAAGACGAGTCGCGCGAGATAGTTCCCGTGCGGATCCTGCTGCCAGTTCAAGAAGTGCTGGCCGGGCTTCACGCTCAGCGAGTAGCTGTCGACGGTAGTCAGCGAGTGAGGCGCGGGTCGAAGCCGGACGACTTGGGGTCCCAGCGCGACGAGGCGATCGTATTGGTACGTGGTGCGGTGGTGCAGGGCGACGCGGATCGACATGAAACTTTCTCGAGAGGCGAATAGTGGTCGGAGGCGAAAAAACTTCCGCGGCTATCTACCTCGCCTCGAGACAAATGAGGACGGCTCCTGTTGCGAGTGGATGTCCAGGCGATGACAAGTGCGGCGCGGCCGGAGTCTCGATGTGCGATCCACCACCGCAAGGCGGTTTTCCCGGCCTCGCGCCGTCCACGGACGCGGTTGGAGCCGCGTTCTCGCCGTCGCTCGGCTTCGGCCCGCGGGAATGGCGGGATCCGTGCTGCAAACAGGGCGGCCACAGACCGAGGGCCGTCTCGTGGCGATCGGTCTCGCTCCGACGAACGGGCTGAGGCGGCGCGGGTCGCGTTCCGCGATCGCCCGGGACAGCCATTTTGGGGACTCTCCCGCGTGGTGGCGGTAAAAACTCGCTGAAAGCGCGTCGCGCACCCGGTTGGCCTGATGCTTGCTGTTCCGTGCAGTCGGAGAGTCGGGATGTTCGTCGATTGTGGCGGCGTCGTTCCGAAAACACCTACCAGGGAGCGAAATGATGCATCGTTCAATGCTAATCGGGACGTTGGGATCGCTGATTGTCCTCGCCTCCGCGTGCAATCGCACACCGGACGAAGACCAAGCGAAAGCCGCCGCTGCACAGCAGAAGGCGGATCAGACGAGCGACCAGGCTCAGCGCGAGGCCGAGCAGAAAGCAGCGAAGGCTCAAGCCGAAGCTGACGACAAGGCCGCGGCGGCGCGCGCCGAGGCCGACAAGGAGGCTGCTCAGGCGCAAGCCAACGCGAATCAGCAGATCCGCGCCGCGACGGAGGACATCGACAAAGCACGGATCGATCTGCGCTCGTCGGCTCAGAAGAAGATGGACGGGTTCGACAATCGCATCGACGACGCCAAGGCGAAGGCGCAAAAAGCGAGCGTTCAACAGCAAACCAATTTCAATCAGGCGCTGTCGGATGTGAATGCGAAGCGAGACACCGTGCGCGCCGATCTTCAGCGAATCGGGACGCAAGCGGCCGCTGGGTTCAACGACTTTCAGTCCCAGCTGAACAAGGATTTCTCGGCGCTCGACTCGAGCATCAGTCATCTCGAAGGCACGCTTTAGTTCGTGAGTTCGCTCCTTGCGCCGCGCTCGACGTCGTCATCGACGCCGAGGCGCGGCGCAGCGGCGTTTGTGAGGCGAGCATCGCGAATTGGTCGCGGGTGCCACACCCGAGCAGTCGGTTGCGGCACATCGCTACGTGTGGGTAGAAAATAAATCGCACCTGTTCGACAAACCTCGACACGGTGTTCTGCCCGGTGATGGCTCCAACGTGGTACGGTGCGTGCAGAAGACGCAGTAACGGAGCCCAGTCGAAATAGGTCGAGCGTTCGAGTGACATCGGGCCTCGCACCGAGATCGCTCCGGCGAAAGGAGCGATTTCCGATGATCCGCATTAAACGAGCGCCCGCCGAGACCGAGTGGAGTGCCGTGTCGTCGAGGCAACCGTGTGCTCTCTGCGGTGGCACCGAGGGCTGCCGCGTACACGTTGACGAGGATTTCCTCTGCTGCGTCCGGGTGCCGTCGGATTGGCCCGTCACGAATGGCGCGTGGCTCCATCGTGTCGAGACCGAGTCTTCGCCCCACATCATCCTGCCAGCGATTCAGATGGCCGCGAGAGCGAGCGCCAACCCCGTCGCAAAAAGCGGGTCGTAGGGCCTCCCAGGCGCCCCGCGGCTCGTCGAGAGCGCTGGGGCGGCGAACGTGGGCCGCGGTCGCCCACGCAGCGTTCTGGGGCGCGTCAGTCCACTTTCTTCCGTATGCCCGCGAAGAACGAGAGCGCGGCGCCCACGAGGAATGCGAGAAAGAGGATTTTCGCGACTTCGCCGAAAGAGTTGGCGATGCCGAGAAACCCGGCCAGCCCGGCGGCTACGGCGAGCACGAGACAGACGAAAGCCCAGCGAAGCATGGTCGTTTCGGCTCGCTTCGGTGACGGCGCTTCTCCTCGCGGAGAAGCACCCTACATGCCTTGCCGTGCCTCCCGTTACAGCCGTTAGGGGACGAATCGCAGCTCGAGCCGTGCGCCGCGGGTTTGCCCGCGGGGCGAAAGCGAGCTCCTGCCGACGACGAGCCGGCCACCGTGAGCCGTCATGACGTCGCGAGCGAGGGAGAGGCCAATGCCCGTTCCGGGCGGCGTGTCCGACCCGCCCGCGCGATGTCGACCAAACCGCTCGAACACGGATTCGTCGACCGGTGAGGTGAACCCCTCGCCGTCGTCGTCGACGAACAGCGCCGTCCCCTCGCTGGACGGCTCTATCGTGAGTTGGACGCGCGCGTTCGCGTGCACGATGCCGTTCTTCAGGACCTCGGTGATGGCGCGCGCGAGGAGGGCTCGATCGCCCAGCACGATGCACGGACGCTCGGGCGCCGCAAAAGAGACGGTCACGCCATCGCGAGCGTCGAGGGCCAAGGTATGCTCGATCGTCTGACGAACGATCTCGGCGAGATCCGCCGGTTCGCGCGTCGGGTTGAGCCCGCCCGCTTCAAGCTCGGCGACGAGGTCGAGCCGCTCCGCGATCGCCCGCAGGCGATCGATCTCGCGGTTCGCAGCGCGAATGACGGCCTGGTGCGGACTCGAATTGCTCGTTCCGAAGTCCGCTTCGAGCCGCTGGACCAAATGGAGGACGACACCGAGCGGTGAACGAAGGTCGTGAGCGGCGCGAGCGAAGAAATCCGCGTACGCCGGCGAGCCCGTCACGGTGACCTGCTGTATCGCTCGATCTTGCGGTACAGCGTGCGGCGATCGAATCCGAGGATTTGAGCGGCCTTCGACTTGTTGCCCGACACCAGGCCGAGCACGCGCTCGATATAGTGCCGCTCGAGCTCGTCGACGGTGACGAGGGCCGCGGGGTCGCGCGCCGTCAGCGGATCTTGATCGACGCGCGAGTGCTTCAGTTTCTCCGGTAGGTCATCGACCGTGATGGTGTCGCCGTGCATGAGCGCGACCGCGCGCTCCATGCAGTTCTCCAGCTCGCGGACGTTGCCGGGCCACGAGTACGATAGGAGCTTCTCGGCCGCCTCCGGCGCGATGCCGCGCACGACGCGATCGGTTCGCGCGGCGAATCGCTCGATGAAGTGCTGAGCGAGCAAGATCACGTCGTTGCCGCGGACCGAAAGGGGCGGCACCTCGACGCTGACGACGTGGATTCGGTAGTACAGGTCTTCGCGGAAGCGGCGTTCGGCCACTTCGCGCTCGAGATCGCGATTCGTCGCAGCGAGCACGCGAACGTCGAACGGCACTTCCGCGTTGCTTCCGAGCGGACGGACCAGGCGCTCCTGAAGCGCGCGGAGCAGCTTCGGCTGGACCTCGGCTGGCATCTCGCCGATCTCGTCGAGGAACAGCGTTCCGCCCTGCGCCTGGAGAAACAGCCCTTCCCGAGCACTCTTCGCGTCGGTGAAGGCGCCGCGAGTGTGACCGAAGAGTTCGCTCTCGAGGAGCGTCGGCGGGAGCGCCGCGCAATTGATCGCGAGGAACGGTTTGTCTCGGCGACTGCTCGCGTCGTGAATGGCGCGTGCAACGAGCTCTTTGCCGGTGCCGCTTTCGCCGGTGATGAGAACGGTCGCGTCGGTGCTGCCGACCCGCTGGATCAAATCGGAGATTTCGCGAATGGGGGCGCTTTCGCCGAGGATGTTTCCCACCTTGCGACCCGACCCGACCGCACGGCGCAGGCGCTTGACCTCGTCGCGAAGGCGCCGATGTTGAAGGGCGCGAGACACCGACAGAGCCAAGATCTTCGAATCGACCGGCTTGACGACGAAGTCGTAGGCGCCGACGCGAATGGCTCCGATCGCAGCGTCGAGCGTCACTTGTCCGGTGACGACGATGACCGGGATGTTCGGGCGCATCTCGACGATGCGCTCACACAGGTCGAGGCCACCGAGACCCGTCATGTTCAGATCGGTCAGGATGACGTCGAAGTCTTTTTGCTCGATCAACTCGAGGGCGTCTTGCGACGACGTGCACGTCGTCACTTCTTGCCCGAGCCCGCCGAGCGTCGCTTCGACGAAGTCGCACATCGTCTGGTCGTCGTCGACGAAGAGGACTTTGCCTCGTCGCTTCTCGAGAAGATCCCCGCGGCTCTCGGAGGCGTTCCGATCTCCCAGGTGCATCCCGTTCGGGATGCTTTGGCCATTTTGCCCATTTTGCCCATGAGGCGGCAGGTTCGGCTTGGTGGTGAGTGGCGTGGGTTCGGCGAGCGTCATCGAAGACTCCTTTTGGCCCGGGCGTCACACCCGGCGGCGCGATGCCTCAACAGCACGAACCGTTCCACCCAAAGTCTGCGAAAGAACTAGCCGAAATGACTCAGATCAGTGTGGCAATTTGTCGCGGCACTTTGCCACACTGCGCAGTTGGGTCACGTCGCCGTGGCTATTCGCCTAGTTCTTCGGAGCGTCAGAGGGAACGGTGAGCACCGGGCACTTCGCGTGGCGGACCACCTTTTCAGCCACGCCGCCGAGCGCGAGCCGACCCAACCCGGACCGTCCGTGCGTTCCCATGACGATGAGATCGAACGCTTCGTCCTTCGCGGTGTCGGCGATGACCCGCCACGCCTCGCCCTCTACGACATGGACCTTGAGCGCGGACCGAACCGCGGGCGGCACCGTCGACAGGAACGCCTCCGTCTCGGCCTCGGCCGAGGCGGCGATCAGCTTCGAGATGGGCTGCTGTCCGTGCGTTTCCATCCAGACGGAGAGGTCGGGTCTCACGTGATGGGCCACGTGCCAGGCGTGCAGGACGTGGACCTCGGCTTGGAACTTTTCGGAGACGAAGAGCGCCATGTCGAGCGCCACTTTCGATCCGGCGGAGCAATCGACGGGGCAAAGAATCTTCTTCATCAGGTTCACGGGGCCTCCGGCGCGGACGATACATTCACGAGCCGGTGCGGGGTAAGCGCGAAGCGAAATGCATGGCAATCCAGGGGCCGCGTGCCCGGTCCGAGGGCCTTCTGTGTGGGGCGGGCGGCTTCGCGCCTGGCGCGGCGTGTCCCCCGAGGCGGGTCGGGGTCGCGCCGAGACGTCTCGGACATCGACTCCACATATCGAGACGAGACGCTGTCTGCAATCGACGTGGCCGTCATTGTCCCCCTCATGGGCAGCGATGGTCCGCGCATGAGTGGCAGAGCGAGCGCGTCGCTTGACGATCGGATTTTGATGAAATCGACGCGTCGTTGTCGTCACGACGGGGAGTGCGTCGGCCCATCGCACGCACGCGCACCCAGTAATCAAGACGAGTAGCTGGAGCTGGCGTCGTCATCCGTTCGTTCGCACGTAGCGACGAGAGACGCGAAACGGCCGTAATTCATGCGTGAATGCGGCTTCCGGAAATTTCGGACCAGTGGCCGATCGAGTGGTCACACGCGTGGAATCCAACGCCGTCGCGGGTCTCACGATGCACGGTGACATCACTCGACGCGCCGAGCGTGTACGAATGCTTGCGCGTGCGCACGACGGATCGAGAGCGAGAATTGTCGTCGTGGGTCACTGAGTGTCTTGACCAGAACGACCGGTCGCGTAATGTGGTCATACGCACGCACCACCGGGCCGGGTGAGTCGATGCTGGAGCGTCTCGGTACATGCAGGTTCGCTTTGGATTGCTCGGAATCGGTCTATTTTTGATGAGCTGTCGGGCGGCGGACGTGAGCGCCCCGCCGTCTGGAAACGAGATGGCTCCGGTCCAAGGTGAGTCCGGCGCTACGCCGTTGCCTTGTAACGTCCTCGACGTCTTTCAACGAACCTGCTGGACCTGCCACGGCGCGACCACGAACTTCGGCGCGCCGATGTCGCTCACGTCGTGGGAAGACACACAAGCGACGGCGAAGCAGGATCCTTACAACGCCGATCTGAATCCCGAGCCCGTGTACCAGCGCATCGGCGAGCGCATCCACGACGCGCAAAACCCGATGCCGCAAGGCGCCCATTTGAACGCCGCCGATATGGCGACGCTCGACGCATGGGTGACTGCGGGTGCACCGGCGGGCAGCGCGTCCGATTCATGCCAGCCGCAAGCGCCGACGGGCGCGGGCGGGAGCGCTTCGGCGGGTGGCTCCACGTCGGCGAGCTCCGGCGGGGCACCGCCCGCGGGCGGCGCCGGGGGTCAGGGTCCTATCGCGGCAGGCGGCGGCGCAGCCGTCAGCACGGGCGGCAGCGGAGCGATCAGCGAAGGCCCTCCGCCGGCCAATCCCGATGCGGGCACCATCGACTACGGCGATGACGTTCCCGTGCCGCCGGATCCGAGCGAGTGCGAGCAAGAAATGACGTTTCATGCTCGCGCCGATGCGACGGGCGCGCCGTACCAAGTCGGCGCCAACACCGTCGACTTGTACGAGTGCTTCGACTTCCACATGGATTTTGCGAAGCCGATGCAAGGGCTCGCGTTCTACCCGGAGATCGACAACTCCCAGGTCATCCATCACTGGCTCCTCTATCAAACGGATACCGACCAGACCGCAACGAGCGGCACCAACGCGCCGTGCCTCGGCTGGCATCCGGATTCCGCGCTGCTCGCCGGCTGGGCGCCGGGCGCGAAGGAGTGGTACCTGCCGAAGGACGTCGGGGTCGACATGGGCAGCGGCAACTTCATCCTCGAAGTGCACTACAACAACTTCAACGGGCCGACGACCGACCACAGCGGCGTGAGAGTCTGCGCGACGTCGACGCCACGTCCGAAGACGGCCGGCATTTCGTGGCTCGGAACGGAGATCATCACGATCCCCGGTTACTCGGACGCCGCGACGGCATCGAGCAACTGCACGCCACCGACCGTCCCGCAGCCGATCCACATCCTTCGCTCGTGGCCGCACATGCACAAGCTCGGCGTTCACATGAGCGCGGAGATCACTCGAGTGGGCGGACAGCAGGAATCGCTCTTCGACGTGCCGTTCAACTTCAACCAGCAATGGCAATACGACACGCCGACGATCATCAACCAGGGTGACTCGATCAAGACGACGTGCACGTACTCGAACCCGGGCCCCAACACGGTCTTGTTCGGCGAATCGACGACCGCGGAGATGTGTTACAACTTTACGGTCGCGTATCCGGCGTACACGCTCATCTCGACCGGCCTCATGAAGCATGAGTGCAACAACCCCTAGAAGGGGGATTGGACGAGTCATCGTCGGGGCGCTCGCCCTGGTTTCTTGCCTGATTGGAGCGCCTCGGGACGCAGTGGCGCACGGCGGGATCTGGCGCGCGGACCAGATCCTCGTGGACCCGGGGGATCCCGAGCACATCGTTCTCGGATCGGACTCGTGGGGCGCGATCGAGACCCTCGACGGGGGAGCGTCCTGGCAATGGGTCTGCGCCGAGGTGTACGACGGCGTCTCGATCACGCCCGTGAGGAAAAGCATCGCGCTCCTCGAACGCGGCGCCCTGTTCATGGCCAACGGCTTCGACGGACTCTGGCGTTCTTCGGGGTCGCTCTGCTCGTTCAATCACGTCGCGTTCTTCGACGATCCGAGCCTCTGCGGCGGCGCCCAGTGCGTCATTTCCGACGTCGAACGCATCCCGAGCTCGGCGACGGGGCTCGTCGTTCTGACGAATCGGGCGAACTACAACGCGCTCTACACGTCGAACGATACCGGCACGACGTGGACGGCGCTTCCGAACACGATTCCGGCCACGCTCGCCGCGGTCAGCGTCGGGTTCGCGCCGAGCGACTCGAGCGGCCTCTACGTGACGGCGTTGCCCTCCGATGTGGCGACGCGCGTTCTCTTGCACTCCGGCGACGGCGGCAAGACGTACGCGACGTCGTCGACGACGGTCGATCAAACCGTCGGCCTTCCAAACGACGTGCCGCCGCTGCGGATCGACGGCGTTTCACCGGCCGATCCGAACGTCGTGTTCCTGTGGCTCGACTACACGGACGACACCAACGCAACGACGCTCGGGCCCGATCGCATCCTCGCATCGTTCGACGGCGGCGCGAGCATGGTCGAGGTCTTTCGCGGGACCGGCAATCTGCCGGGTTTCGCGATGTCACCCGACGGCGCCACCGTGTTCGTCAGCGGCCCCCAAGACGGCTTGTGGTCGGCGAAGGTCGCGTCGCTTCGCGGCAATCCCACCGGCGCGTTTCAGCGCGTGAACGCGGCGCCGACGTGGGGACTCGCCTGGACGTCCGCCGGCATCCTCGCCGGGCGCGACGAATATGCGTTGCCGCCGAGTCCGCGATTCTCGCTCGGCGTGTCGACGGATCTCGGTGTCTCGTTCGAGCCGTCGATGATCATCTGCTCGGTGACGATGAAGGCGTGTCCGCCGGGCACGACCGGTGCTGGCCAGTGTCCTGGTCAGTTCTACGGTGAGCTGAATTTTCAATACGATTTTCAGTCGCCGCGATGTGCGACTCCCGACGGCGGTGTCGATGCTGGCGCGAAAGGCGGTCCCGCGCCGTCGCCTTCGTCGCCTTCTGGTAAGCACGGGGGCTGTGACGTTTCCGGACGCGATCGCGACGGATCGTGGCCGATGATCGCAGCGGTAGCGGCCATGCTGGTGACCACGCTGCGCAAGCGCCGATGATATCGAGCGCGCCGATCCTTGGTCGCCGCCGGCGCGCGCTCCCGTTTTCCTTGAAATGAGGCGAGGCCGAGGTCACTCTAGCGACGCACGGCGCTCGCCGAGGGCCCTGATAGAGAGGATCTTCCTAGTGAACATGCGATTTCGGCTTGTCTTGGGCTTGGGAGCGATGGGCGCGGCCGCCGCCATTGCCCTTTCGGGGTGCAGCAGCAGCAGCGGCAACGGCAGTCCCAAGGGAGGTATCCTCGAAGGCGGGTCCACCGGCGGCGCTTCAGCCGGCGGCGGTGCCGGCACGGGTGGGAGCAGCGGCACCGGCGGCGCGACGTCGTCGTCGAACTCGCCGATCGGCAAGAGCTGCCTCGTCGATGGCGACTGCGTCGCCGGCCTCACGTGCATCACCACGGCCAGCAACACGCTCGGCGGCGGCGGTCCGCCCGGAGGGTTCTGCTCGCTCGATTGCTCCGGGGACGGGGGGCAAGCCACCTGCGCCCAGTACGACCCGGGGGCAACGTGCCTTCTGGCGTCCGACACGCAGGCCTTTTGCTTCGAGGGCTGCACGGTCGGTTCGCAGGATGCCAACAAGTGTCACGGCCGGAGCGACATGGCCTGCAATCAGGCTACTGACAGCACCGGCGCTCCCGTGACGGGAGATGATTATTGCGCGCCGGCGTGTCGCGGTGACTTCGATTGCAAGGGACGCAAATGCGATTTGGCGTCCGGGCTCTGCGTCGACACCACCACGGGCACTGGCAAGCTCCCGCTCGGAAGCCAGTGCACCCCTGGCGCGAAGGTCGACCAATGCACGGGCGTGTGCATCCAGTTCACCGACGGCACATCGACTTACCCGACCTGCTCGGGCCTCTGCACCTTGGGTCAGCTCGGGTGCGATCAGGACCCGAGTTCCACGGCCCCGCCGGATTCGGTCTGCAACCTCCCCATCAGCGCCACCGCTACGGTGGGGGATTCCGGCTTCTGCGCACAGCTCTGCGATTGCGACTCGCAGTGCCGTTTCCCGGGCTTCATTTGTCAGACCTTGCCCACGGCGGCGGTCAGCTCACTCGGTCGCTCGGGCCAGTGCACGCCGGCGATTGACTCCACTACCGGGATGGCGCTGCCACACATTCCGACGTGCCCGACCACGACCCCGATCCTCGACGCCGGCGGTTCGCCCGCGCCGGACGCCGGCGCGGACGCCGGCACGCCGGACGCCGGTAAGAAGAAGAAGTAATCCGTCGTTCGCCCGATGCCGCGCGGCACTGCGTCGCGCGCGTCGGGGGCGCGCACCCCAGCACGTCGACGCCGCGGCCACTTCGTCGTCGGTGTCGAGGTCGGCGTTGAGCTGGGACCCTTCGCCGGAGCCGTCGTGTGTTTGCTCGAGGGCGTCGGCGCGGGGAGGGCGTCGACGACGGGCGGTTCGTCGGGGCAGCCGTCCGTGTCCTCGTAGCCGTTCACGGTCTCCGGCTGGTCGGGGCACTGGTCTTCCGGAATCGGAATGCCGTCGCCGTCGAGATCCTTGTTCGGGCAGCCGTCGCGCGGATCGGGCGGTTTGCCGTCTTCGGGCTCCGTCGGGCATTTGTCGTCCGCGTCGTCGAAGCCGTCGCCGTCGCGATCGGGGAGCGGCGGGGGCGGTGGAGAAAGCACGGGCTGCGGCGCGGGCCTTGCCGGAACGGCGGGCGTTGCCCCACACCCGAACAGCGTGACGACCGTCGCCACCGCGACGAGGGGCGCCGGCCGCGGGAGCTCGGGACGTCGCATTCGAGTCACGTCCCCACTCTCCCGAGATGCGTCGGACCTGCAGAGGCGTCGCGTGCGAGGAATCGGCGCGACGTCACTGCGCAGCGCGCGCGCCGCTCGGGAGCGGTGGCACACGGTCGGCGAGTGTGGCCGGGGCCGCGGGGTCGCTGGGAGCCCCGAGACGAACGGCCCAGACGAAGCTCGCCGAGCCGCCCGCGGGCGCGGGAAGGTGCTTGCCGTTCATGGCCGCGACGGCGCAAGTGACAACCTGCCTGGCCGGAAATCGGCTGTCGTGTTCGACGACTTTTCGCACCGTGCCGTCGTTGCCGACGTCGACTCGAAGCGCGAGTCGCCCCCAGAGCCGTGCATCGGCGGCGAGGGCGCCCAAATAACAAGTCGAAATACTCGCGGGCACGTCCGACAACGCCGCAGCGGTCGCTGCGACGTCGAGGTGCCCCGTGTCGGCGTTCGCGTCGCTGCCGGCGCGCGGATCGGGGAGCGGCGCGTCGCCCGGCGAGAGATCGACGGTGAGCGTCGCCTCGACGGCGCGACGCGGACCGGGCGTGAAATGGAGCGCGCGGGCGCGTTCGTTCAGACAGCTCTGCACCGAATCGTCGCGGAGCTCGCTCGGCCCGAGGCGGCTCGACACGACGCGTCCGTCGCGCCCGATGCGCACGCGAA
The DNA here is from genome assembly GCA_964506835.1 of uncultured Polyangiaceae bacterium. Lineage (GTDB taxonomy): Bacteria > Myxococcota_A > Polyangia > Polyangiales > Polyangiaceae > DASZVB01. The sequence goes on along the minus strand of CAZDNG010000051.1, from coordinate 22,490 downwards.
CGTCCGTCTTGCCGTGGAGCTTTCCGTTTTCGCGGAGCCCGTCTTCGAAGCAGAGCCGGAAGGGCCAGTAGCCGTGCGAGCGTGCCTGTGCGAGGAGCGCGGTCTCGGAGAAGACGCCTTTTTCCGCGGCGTGAAGCGGAAGCTTGCCCGAGCGCACCTGGACGTCGACGACGACCCGCGGCGCGACGTGGAAGCCTTGCCGGTTCGACACGTACGCGGGGTCGGCGGTGCCGCCGACGTTCCAGCGCGCGACGTCTTCGTCGGCGACCGACGCGACGACGGCACCATCGGGCCTGAGCCGTGTGCCCACTTGATAAGGAGCCTCGACGACCACGCGAGGGAACGCGGCGCCGGCACCGCTGGAAAGCGGGCTTCGTCCGCCGGCGTCGGGGACGTCCAGCGAGGCGGTATTCGAGCTACTCACGCCACCGAGCGGCGCGTGCGTCGCGGTCGGATCCGCGAAAGCGGCGCCTGCTCCGGCGGTGAGCGTAACCAGCGCAAGAGCGCAGATCGGTAGGGGTGAACGGAGCACGATGACCCACGCCGGTTACCACAATCCCATTGAACCGAACAACAGACCGCGAGAAACTGGTCGGCTCGGAGGACCACGTCATGAGCGATGAAGCGCTAGGGGTACGGGGAGAGCACGAGCACAAGGACGAGGTCGGGGCGTCCGCGTTCGAGCACGCTTCGGACTTTTCCCACGTCGAGGTTTCGGGCGGTCTCGCGCTCGGTCCGCTCGAAACCCAGTACCAGGAGATCTTCGCCGAGGTGCTCGAGGACGGCGTGATCACCACCGAAGAGCGGGTGCGGCTCGAGCGCGCGGCGGACAATCTGGGGCTCGATCCGAGCCGTCTCTATCGCCTGGAACAGGCGATGGTCGCGAGCTACGAGACGAAGAATCGCGTCCGCGTCGTCGAACACTACGAAGAGCCGGCGGCGTCGCTCTCGCCGATCCAGATCGAAGCGGCGGGCGACGCGGGGCGCATCGTCCTTCAGAAGCGCATCGAGACGCTCGAAGCGCGCGTCCAGGAGCTCGAAGAGGAGCTGCGCGCAGCGCGCGCGCAAATCAACGTCGAGGTCGATCTCACCGAGCTCGAAGACCAGGTCGAGGACGCCGAGGAAGACGCCGAGGAATGGTGGCGACGGCTCAAGCGGGACCCGACTAAGCCCGAGGCGTACCATCGCCTGTTCCGGATCTTCGGCGCCCGCGGGGACGAAGACCGGGCATTTTGCGTCGCACAAGCCCTCGTCACGCTCGGCCAAGCGAGCGACGCAGAGCGCAAGCTGTTCGACGTGCACCGGTCCGTGTCGCTCATCGCGCCGCGCGCCGGGCTCACGCCGACGGCCTGGTACGATCAGCTGTTTCACGCCGACGAAGAGCTCCTCACGGGACAGATTTTCGGCATCATCGCGCCTGCCGTGCTGCTCGGTCGGGTCACGGCGCTTCGTCGCGACAAGAAGCTGCACCAGCCGGACGCGTCGCTCCGCCAAGACGTCCCGAAGAGCACGCTCACCGCCGTGCGCGCCCTGGCGTGGGCGTCGGCGATCCTCGGGCTCGCGGTGCCGCCGGTCTTCGTCGAGAAAGACCGCGACGTCGCGTACGAACACATTCCCGGCGTGCCGCCGGTCACCGTCGTCGGGCACCGCGCGCTCTCGGGGCGTACGCAGCTCGAAAGCGCATTTCTGGCGGGGCGACATCTCACCGGATACCGGCAAGAGCACTTCGTGCGAACGCTGTTCAGCTCGGTTCAGGATTTAGAGGATTTGTTCTTGGCGGCGCTCGTCGTCGCGAGCCCGGCGTTGCCCATCGCGGCGGACACGAAGCTCCGCGTGAGCCCCATCGCTCGCGCGATCCAACCGATGCTCGAACCGCCGCAAATCGACGCGCTCCACGGACACTTTCTTCGATTCGTCGAAGAAGGCGGACGGACCAATCTCGGCCGCTGGAGCCGCGGAGCGGAGAAGACCGGAGTGCGTGCGGGCTTTCTCTTGTCGAACGACCTCGGCACCTCCGTTTCGATCCTCGAAAAAGAGGAGGGCAAATTCGGCGACCTCGCCAAGGATCTGCTCGTCTTCTCGACGAGCGATCGCTACGCGAAGCTCCGGAAGCGGCTCGGCATCGCCCTCGGTGTGAAGCCCGACGCGAACTGAGCGCGGTCTCATGGCGAACGACGTCTTCGGCATCGTCGGCACCACCGTGGCGGGTGCCTTCAAGGTCGAGGCCGTCGTTGCAGAAGGAGGATTCGCCGTCGTGTATCGGGCGCACCACTCCGGGTTTCGCGCGCCCGTCGCGCTCAAGTGCCTGAAGATCCCGCAGTACTTCAAGCCGGAGGAACAGGAGCAATTCAAGCGCCAGTTTCAGTCGGAGGCCGAGCTCTTGTTCAAGCTCTCCGCGAGCACGCCGACGGTGGTTCGTCCGCTCCACGTCGACGCGGTGACCGCGCCCGACGGCACGTTCATGCCGTTTCTCGCGCTCGAGTGGCTCGACGGGGAGAACCTCGACACGCTGTTTCGCCGGCGGCGCGCCGAGCGGCGTCCCCCGTTCTCGCTCGACGAGTTGCTCGCGCTGCTCGCGCCGGTCGCCCGGGCGCTCGACCGAGCGCACCATTTCACTGGCCCCGAGGGCCCGATCTCCATCGTGCATCGGGACATGAAACCGGAGAACCTGTTCGTGGCGCGCGTCGCGGGAGAGGAAGTCGTCAAGATCCTGGACTTCGGCGTGGCCAAGGCCGAGACGCTCGCGCAGCAAGCGGCGCAAAAAGCGCGAGGTCGCGACTCGAATCAGTCGTCGTTCACGCCCGCCTACGCGGCTCCCGAGCAATGGGCTCCGAAGCGATTCGGCCCGACGGGGCCCTGGACCGACGTTTGGGGGTTCGCGCTCACGATGGTCGAGCTGCTCGCCGGGCGGGTCATCATCGACGGCGACCCATCGGCCATGATGCGCATCTCGATCGATCCGGCGCGCCGTCCAACGCCCCAATCGGAAGGCGTGGTCGTCACCGACGCCGTCGAGGCCGTATTTCGACGCGCTCTAGCGGCGGAGCCGTCGGCTCGCTTTGCGGGCGTTGCCGAGTTCTGGGAGGCGCTGCGCGCGGCGGCCGACGGAGCGCGCCCGTTCGAATCGAGCCCGGCGCGGTCGATGAGACCTCAACGCACGCACGTGCTCGAGTTCGGCGTGTCATCCGAGCTGCACCGGGCAATTCCGGATCTCGAGACGGAGCGTCCCCCGGCGTTCGCCGTGGAGCCCGCGCGGTCGAGCCCACCGTCGCCGTCTCGGCCGCGCCCCATCGAGGCTTCGACCGATCCGCAAGCAGTGCCCGTGTCGATGCCTGCTGCGCCGGGACCGGCCGCGACCGTTGCCCCGCGACGCGCCGAGCCGGCGTCGAGTGGCTTGTTTCTCGACGACGTCGCACCCGCACTATCTGACAGGGGAGTTTCGAAGGCGCGCGCGCCGCTGATCTCACCACATCGCCCCGTCGGTTCGACGAATCGCCTCGACGTCGGTGCGTCCGGCGCCGCCGATCTCGTCCGTCCGTTCGTCGCGCCGCTCGCCATGCTGACGGGCGGCGTGCTGATCACGATGCTCGGCGGCGCGTACGCCGGTGCGAGCGGACAAGTGTTCACCTTGGGTCCGGTTCGACTCGGGTGGATCGCGGCGTCGCTCGTGATCGCCGGCATCGCGCTCGGCGTGTACCGCTTGGTTATGGGTGACCGCTGAACGCCGGGATTCGACGCACCGGCCGGATCTGGCACTCCTAACATGAATCGGCCGGGCCAAGCCGTAGCGCCCGAGAAACGCTTGGGCTAGTGTGTTTATCGAGGGGAATTTGAGAGACGGGACTACGGACCAGGGGATTCGTGTCGGCGCAGAGCCGTCCCGGCCCGCCAATTGGCTCGATACGGCGCATGCGTTCGCTCCGCGCGGGTTCGAGCGCGGGCGCGCGGGGGTCTGTCTCCATCGCTTCCGGACGGTCCTCTATCTCTGTTCCACGACGCAGTCGCTCTTCGGAATCGGGCTCGGTCGAGGCGCGGCAGTTCTCGGCGTGCCGGTTCTCGACCTCGTGTCGTCGGAGGATCGGGGGCGAGTCGAGGGTGCGATCAAAATGGCCGCACGTGAAGGTCACTCGACCTCGGTGAGGGCGACGTTTTCCGCTCCCGGCGGGACGGCCGTGAGTCTGGAAGTGATCGCATCGTCTTTGCTTTTAGCCGCGCCGCCAGTGGACGTTCTATACCTGCGAGCGGCTGAAGTTTTTCAGAGGAACGAGGCGGGAGTGTTCATGGAGAGTCGAGAAGCGGGGGAGGCGAGGCGAGCGATACGGCAGCCTGGGATTTTGATCTGTGACGACGAATCGCGGCTGAGTGCGCTCACCGCGGGCCTCCTCGTCGAGTTCGGGTTCCGGCCGGTGACGGCCGGCACCGGGGAAGACGCGCTCGAACGGCTCGGCGAAGCGAGCCCGTCGATCGACGTCGTGCTCCTCGACGTGAACTTGACGCATGGTCGCTCGGCGCGCGACGTGCTCGCGTCCATGCGTTCGATCGGCAACAAGGCGCGCGTGATTCTGACCAGTGGGCTTGCCGCAGAAGACGTCGATCCCGACCTTCTCTCGCACCCTTCGGTCGTCGGCTACATCGCGAAACCGTACGCCGTCGAAGTGCTCGTCGAGTCGATCCGAGAAGCCCTTCGGCTCGAATCCTTGAGCCCGTTCCAGCCGGGATGAGCCCTGTTTGACGGCCGCCCGTGGCCCCGTTGGGGCGAGGTTGCCTCGCGCCCCGCGCACGGATATGACACGGGCGCGTTTGGCCGGCGATTGCGCGGCGATCGCGACGAGGTCAGGCGTATGAGCGGGGCCCGCGGACGAAAACCCACCAAATCAAAACGGGAGACGAGCCGGAAGAGTGCGCCGTCTCTCGAAAAATCGGAAGCGGACGAGATCGTCGCGCGCTTGCAAGCCGAGGGCGTCAAGGCCGCGAAGATCGGCGGCTTCGATCTCGACGGCGTGCTGCGCGGTAAGTACGTCTCGCTCGAGAAACTGGGCTCGGCGCTGAAGAGCGGCTTCGGCTTCTGCGACGTCATCTTCGGCTGGGACATCGTCGACGCCGTGTACGACAACGGCGTGCTCACCGGTCCTCAGACGGGCTATCCGGACACGCACGCCGTGCTCGACCCGCGGACGCTCCGGCACGTGCCGTGGGAGCCCGGCATCGCCGCGTTTCTGTGTGACTTCCGCGACGACAAGGGCGGTGACCATCCCGGCTGTCCGCGGTCCCTCTTGAAGCGCGTGATCGCTCGCGCCCAAAAGATGGGGTTTTCGGCGAAGTTCGGCGCGGAGTTCGAGTTCTTCTTGTTCAAGGAGACGCGCGACACGCTCGAGCAAAAGGGGTTTCGCGCGCTCGACCCGCTCGACCCCGGCATGTTCGGCTATAGCTGGGTGCGAAGCGGTCAGGACTCGGATCTGATGAGCGACATCCTCGACGGGATGCGCGACTTCGATATCAACATCGAGGGGCTTCACACCGAGACGGGGCCGGGCGTCTACGAAGCCGCCATTCGTTACAACGACGTGCTCGTCGCGGCGGATCAGGCTGCGCTCTTCAAGGTCGCGATGAAGCAAGTCGCGCATCGGAACGGGCTCAGCGCGACCTTCATGGCGAAGTGGAACGCGGCGCTTCCCGGCTGCAGCGGGCATTTGCATCAAAGTCTGTGGCAGGACGGCAAGAACGTCTTTTACGACTCCAAAGCGGCGAACGGCATGTCGCGCACGTTCCGCTCGTACATCGCCGGACAGCTCGCCCTCATGCGCGAGCTCACGGCGCTCTACTCGCCGACCATCAATTCGTACAAACGCTACGTCCCCGGCGTCTGGGCGCCTCTCGTCGCGGCGTGGGGCATCGAGAATCGGAACACGGCGATTCGCGTCATCGGCGTGGGCGACCCCGGCGCGCTCCGGCTCGAGTACCGGCAGACCGCCGCCGACATCAACCCGTACATCGCCATGGCCACCTCGCTGGCCGCAGGGCTGTACGGCATCGAGCACGAGCTCGAGCTCGAACCCGAGACCAAGGGCGATCCCGGAGACAACGGACCCAACCGGCTTCCGCGCACCTTGCACGAAGCCACCGACCTCCTCGCGAAGAGCCGGGCCGCCAAGCAGCTGCTCGGCGCGACCTTCGTCGAGCACTACGTCGCGTCGCGGCGGTGGGAAACGCGCACGTACGATCGCGCGGTCACCGACTGGGAGCTGCGTCGCTATTTCGAAACGGTGTAAGCATGGCGAGTATCTGGAGTTTCCCGACCCGAGTGATCTTCGGCGCTGGAGAGTCGGCGAAGGTGGGTGAAGAGGCCGCGCGCCTGGGCATGAAGCGGGCGCTCATCGTCGCGGACTCCGGCGTGGTGCGCGCCGGCATCGTCGAACCGATCGCCGCGTCGCTCCGCGCGGCGGGGGTCGAGACCGCGCTCTTCGACGGGGTGGAAGCGAACCCGACCGAGGCGAACATCGAAGAAGCGGCGAACGCCTTTCGCAGCGCGATGGCCGACGGCGTGGTCGCGGTCGGAGGCGGCTCGCCCATCGACGCGGCGAAACTCGTCGTGCTCCGCTCGCGCGTGAGTCTGCCGTTCGAGCAACTCGACGATGCCATCGACGGAGGCGTCCACATTCCGGCGGGCTTGCCGCCGATGATCGCCTTGCCGACGACCGCGGGCACCGGCAGCGAAGTCGGGCGCTCGGGCGTGCTCACGGTGCGTTCTACGGGACGCAAGACGGTCATCTTTTCGCCGAACCTCATGGCGAAGGTTGCCATCCTCGATCCGGAACTCACGCGTTCCATGCCCCCGAAAATCACCGCCGCGACGGGCTTCGACGCGCTCACGCACTGCCTCGAAGCGTACGTCTCGAAGGGCGATCATCCGATGGCCGACGCGATTGCGCTCGGGGGCCTCGAGCTGGTCGCGCAATATCTCGCCGACGCCGTCACGCGCGGCGACGATCTCGACGCTCGAGGCGGCATGATGAAAGCCGCCATGATGGGCGCCGTGGCGTTTCAAAAGGGACTCGGCGCGTGCCACTCGCTCGCGCATCCGCTGTCGAGCGAATGCGGGCTGCACCATGGCCTCGCGAACGCACTGTGCCTGCCCGCGGTGGTCGACTTCAACGAAGGCGCGGCTCAAGACCGCCTTCGACGGGTCGGACGCGTGCTCGGCGGCAACGGGAGCGCGGGAAGTTGCGCGGCGGCCCTGCGCGAGCTCCGAGCGCGCGTCGGCCTCCCTGGCGGCCTCGCCGAGGTCGGCGTGAAAGCGGAGCTCCTTCCGAAGCTCGCCGATCTCGCCTTCAAAGACGCCTGTCACACATCGAACCCACAGCCCTGCACGCGCGACGACCTTCTCGGTCTGTATGAACGGTCGATGTGACCGGCGGCGGGTTCTCGTGACTCGGTGAGCAACCCTCGTACACCCCCCGTTCGACGCTGACGGGGCTCACGGAATGCGCCGTTCATCACCCGGTTCCGCGACATCCGGGTCAGGGGTCGGCACGCAGACTCGTCACGTTACGGCGGCAAACCCGCCACAAGATGCCTGATGACGGCCTTTGTCATCCCACTGATTTCCGATACCTGAGCGACCGCGGGTCGAGCCGCCCAATGGCACGCCGCGCTGGCACGCAACTCGCTTTACCCCTCTGCCGATGGCACGCCGAGTGGTCGAAGAGACTGTCCTTGAAACCCGCGATGCGGCCCTGTGCCGCCGCGCGTTCCGCTTTCGCCGTCGAGGCGACGACCGCCGCGCCATGCTCCTCTTGCGCGAGGCCGCGTACGAAAATGAGCACGATGCGAAAATCTGGACCCTCTATGGGGTGCAGTGCGCGCGTGTCGGACGTGCCGACGTGGCCCAAAAGGCGCTCTCTCACGCCGTGTGGCTTCGCGAGCGTCAGAACGAGACTCGCAAGGCGTTCGTGACGCGCGGCCTGCTCTCGCGCCTCGTTCCCGACGTCGCCGCTTGAGCGCGCTCAGCTCGCGTTGAACGACGGCCCGTCCGCCGAGAACGACCGCAGCTGGTTTCGCGTACTGGCCGGCTGTTGGCCGCGCACGCGGATGCCTGCCGGCCGACGACATGAGCGGGTTCGAGTTTCGGGCGCTGCCTCGACTTGCGACCACCGATGTTGTCGATATTGTGCAGGTCGCCGGGGCTCGCATCCTCCGCTACTTCGAGCGTCGGGGCATCAAGCACGTCGACCTGGACGCCGACGGCGTCCTCTCCGTACCGCGGGTACTCGACCGCGATCGACTTTGGAGAAATGGTACCTTCCGTGCGACGGATCCTCGACCGACGGAAAGAGCGTCGGATACGACCATATCAGACACTGACCGGATCTGCAGGACGACACCGAGATGATTGCCGCGGACCTCGCTTGGGCGTGTGAGCGCCTCGTCGCCGTGTGCTGGGTGGCGATGCTCGTCGCCCTGAGACGTCCTTCCAACGGAGCGAGATGGGTCGCCGCGCTACTCGTCACCGCAGGGTCGGTTGCAGCCCCACTCAGCGTTGCCTACCGCGCCGATGTTTTGGATGCCGTCGTCGTGTTCCGGGCGCTACTTCTCGCGGCGTTGAACACCCTTTTAGCGCTGATCTGGGGTTCGTCGGCGCGGGTGCCGAAGACGGACCTCGTCGGCCTGGGGCTGATCTTCGTGACCAGTGCCGCCCTCGTGTGCATGCTGCTCGCGGACGCCATCACGGGCGCGCATCACCCTTAACCGGAGGCCAAAACGGCGATTCAGCGCGAGAACATCGCCTGGGCTAGCGCGACCCTCGCACGCTCTATGACAGCGCTATCGAACATCGAGTCGGCGAACACCGCCGCATGCGCCAGGTTGGTAAACCCCGCTCGGTTCACGAGAACATCCGGCCCAATACCTGGACAACTGCCGCTGTCGGTGGGCACGGTGCCGTCGCCCGCGGCGCGACGCACCACCTTGAGATTGAGGTCGGTCTGCGTGCCGTCGTACGCGACGTCAGTCATGAGCCCGTCCGAGAACATCACGAAGGTTCTCGGATGAAAGGTGTTGCCGAGCGATGAGTGAAACCGGCGCGCCGTATCCACGACCGCTCGAAGTCGCGCCTGGATGAACGGGCCGGTCATTCCAGGGTACATTTCCACGGGTGGCACGATGCCGGGCTCCTGCAAGAGGGCATACGTCGCGTAGATGTTCCCGAGATCGACCTGCGGACTCGTTCGGAGCCAGGGCGATTTGTCGGCGGTTTGATAGATATGGTTCGGCAAGAGCTGCACGGGCCCTGCCAAGCCCGATTGTACCTGCGCGTAGTCAGCGCGGGTCGCGCCCATGATTGCCTGCAACACACGGTCGGGCAATTGAGTTCCGTCGATCGGTGAGATGGCTCCGGTTTGAAAGCGGCGGTACGCCACAACGGCACCGTTCGAGGGCAATACGGTGTGAATGACCGACCCGATGAGGGGCGTCGCTCCTTGCAGTATCGCCGATCGCGTGACGAGACCGCCCATGCTGTGGGAAATCACGACCACGCGTTTCGCGCCCGACGTCTGGGCGAGAATGGAGCGAATCCGAGCGAGGAGTCCGGCGCCGCTCGCCGTGTTGGACTGCCGCCAATCGTAGCCGTAGCAATAGACCGGATTCATCGGCTGCTGGATGAAGGTGCGGTTCATAACGATCTCCAGCAGCCTCAGGATAGGCAGGTAAAACGACCCGACGGCCCCTGGCCATCCGCGGTCCTGGTACAAGCCAACGGCGTCTTGGCCCGGCGCGGTTCGCGCCGCGATGTCGTTCAGCGCCTGGTCGGTCTTCACCTGAAACTCGACCGTCGACGCGAAGGTCCGTAGAGGCGGAGCATTAGGGCGATCGAAGATACTGAGATCGCGCTGGCGTTGCGACACGTCCGCCCCTGCCCAGGAAAGCATCGCAAAGACATCGTCGGGGTCCCAGTCCGTGCCACCCGGCATCGAAAGGCGGCTGCCCATCACTCCGGGCACGAACACGATCGGAACCACCGGCAGATTGATGGAATCGGTGCCCTGATTCGAGCGCAGCTGAATTACGGGTCCATCTGCCATCGATTAGCCGAGCGTCAGTGTTCTTGCGAAATTTGCGAGCGCCGCGTCGAATTCAGTCGCTCGACTTTCTGGCGCGACGCCGAAGACGGTGGCGCCGTGAACGACGCGGCAAACGGCGCAACGAATCGCTTTGGGTTCTCCGAGTTCGACGGTGCGCACCGACCAACGCCGAAGGGGCCCCCGGCCCAGCCCCTGGACCTCGATCTCGGGTAGAGCGTCGACGTGAATCGGCTGACCCTCGTCGCAGTAGACCTGTTCCTTTGGGACGAAGCGGACGGTCGCGCCGAGATCGACGGTGACGCGCATTTGCTTTCCCGAATAAACGAACTTGGACGGTTCCGAGAACCTGGCCGGGAGCGCGAAGGATACATCGCCGGCGAAGGCGCGGAACGTTCCAATTCGCACGGGTCCCGCGTACGCGGAGGGTGCGAGCGTGTCGAGAACGGTGGCGCACGTTTCGTCGCGTCGAGGGCCAGCGTACTCCAGCAAGACGTTCGTGCTTCCGGAAACACGCGCCAATACCAAGGCCGCATCCGAACTCCGACCGTGCCAGCGGGTGGTCAGATCCGCGCGAGACGCTGCGCCAAACGGGATCGGCGTTTCGTACGTGCGCAGCACCTGCAGATCTGATCCGAACGCCGTCTCTAGGCGGCGTACGCGCTCGTCGCGTAGTCGGTTCAGACGATCGTCTACCGGCGCCCGACCGACGAGAAGTCCCTCGCCGGGTTCGTTCGACGAAAAGGCATATCGCGTTTCGTCAACGAAGCTGTCGGGAACGTCGACGCTCGCGAAGGTGTTCAAAACGCGGAACATCTCGCCATCGCTCCGGGCAACGTGGCCTTGGATCGCCTCTCGGCCGAGGTCATCAGCTTCCGTATTCCTTCACCAAGGCGTCCCGTGTTGCCTGGTCGAGCGACCCCGTCTCCGAAAGTGATTCATCCCGTTGAAATAGCAGGATCGCCTGATCGAACACGTCTCCTTCTTGCCCATCGACGGGCCCCTGGAAGTAGCCGAGTTGTGCGAGCCGTCGCTGCGCACCGACCGTATCGCTCGCCGGCTCCATCGTACCCACGACGACCGTGAACTGAAACCCGCTCTTGCTCAGCACCACGGTGAGATCCGAGACATCGCGAACGATGGTGGCGGCGAGCAATCCGTCGCTGGTCGTCGTACCGGTGGCCAGAACTCCGTCCGGCGCACGCAATTCGAAAGGCTCGCCCGCGAGGGGTACTCCGCTCAGGGCGATCCTGGCCCGAATGCGGCGCGCCGAACCGAGGGACGATGCGTCGATGGCTTCGCGCACGTAGTACCCGGGGAGATACACTTCGCTCGTCTCCGGATCTTCTTCGGCGTGCTTGAGATCCGGTTCCTCGCCGAAGTCGAAAAACAGGATCTCCGCTCTCCGGTTTGCCTGGCTCCGGAAGTGCTCGGAGCCGAGCTCATCGACGGGGAAATGCTCCCCAAAACCGAGCGCTCTGCGATCGTCGTCCACGAAGCAGAGCTTTTCTCGGAGCGCCTCGATTCCGGCCGCGTCCACGCCGAGTTCGCGCCGGAGCGCGAATTCGTAGCAGTCGAATATCGCACCCCAGGTCTGCGGACCGACGACTCCGTCCACGTCGAGATCCGGCCCGCTCGCTGCGAGTGCGCTCTTGTTCGCGTTGTACGCCTGCTGAAAGCGTGATACCGCATCGCCGCCGCTGGAGTCGTCGTCGTCGATGCTGCCGGGATCGCAGTCGAAGGCGAGGTCCGAAAAAGCGCGCGTCGCCCATGCGAGGATCTGCTTGTAGTCGGCAGTCCGGTGACGACCGTCGCACAGTTGTTTCCAAGCTTCGCGACCGTCGTCGCCACCCGTCAACAGGGCGAGCGTGCACTTCGCTCGCTCTACGCTCAGCTCTTGGTTGAAGTCCTCCGCCCCTGCCGTGTCCGTGTGGCCTGACACGAAGACCTTCTTGCCGTCGTTCCCTTCATTGAATCGGAGTGCGGTGGCGATCGCGCCGACGGAGGTGAAGGCGGCTTGCTTCGAACCATCCGAGCTCGGCGCCTCGCCCTCCGGCAGGACGACTGGGCTGTTCGTGCGAAAGAATGCGTCCACCATCTCTACGAATAGAACGTGCTTCGCGTCGTCCTCGTTCGGAGCGAGATCGTGGATCTCCGCAGCGGCTTTTCGCCAGGCCGGGTATTCGGTGCTTCCGGGCGCCGACGTGTCGCCTGGAGGCGCCGGCAAAATGCCGAACTCGGAATCGAAGAAGAAAAGTTCTACGCGCCGATCGGCGGGGTTTCCGCGATCGTCGTCGTCGGACGAGTCCGCGTTGCTCGAGGGTGGTGTATCGTCTGCGTCGCTCTCGTCGCCACCGCTTGCGGCATCGTTCCCGCTCGTGTCGCCATGGTCGCCGTCCATGGGGAAGTTCGACCCACAACCATGCGCGGTCGCCTCGATGTCGATCCCCTCGTCGGAGAGGCTGGCGCCGTCGAGCGACATATATTCCGTGACGAGCTGCCTCCGTGTCTGGGGACCGACCACTCCATCGACCTGGAGATGCCGGGTCTGCTGATACCAACTGACCGCGTCGTCACCGGACGGCTTGGACACGAAGTCGAGCATCGACATGAGCATTAAGCGGTCTTCTCCGTCGCCCCAGCGCTTCTCGCCGTCGGCGTCGTAGAACGCAAGCCAGCCGTCGACGTCGTCATCGAGGAACGCGATCGTGGCCTTCGCGCGAGCGAGCGCGAGCGAATCGTTGGAGTCGGAGCTCCCCGCGCTGTCGGTGTGCCCGACGACGAGAAGCTTGCTGCCCACGTTGTCTCGGTAAATTTCGCGGAGATCCCGGATGCACGGCATCGCGCTCGGAAGTAGGAACGCCTTTCCCGTGTCGAAGAGCAACCGCAGCCTTGCGAGGACCACACGAGGGACGGCACCGAGCAAGCGCACTTCCGGATTCGCCTCGGAAGGCGCGAGCACGAGCAGCGGACTCTGGTACACATCGGTCTGCTGGTCGTCACCTTCGGCGAAAGTCACCGTGAGGGACAACGTGTAGTCACCGGGAAATACCGCGTCGTGCGATAGGCGACCCGCTGCATCCGTCGTCCCGCCGAATTGCATCGGGCCGTCGATCGTGTAGTCGCGGTTTGCGTGGCGAACACGACCGCATCGATCCCAGAGCTCGGCGTAGAGCTTACCGAGCGGAGGCTTGATGACGACCGTCTGAGGAACGGCGGGCTTGACGGGCACGACGTCGATCGCGTCGCCGTCGAATACGATCTCCGTCGTGTTCGACAGTTTGGGCGGCTTGCCGGGGCGGAACTTCTGCCAGCGAGGATCGAGGATGGCATCGAGCGCATTCGGATCGGGCACGGCGACCGTCGCTGCCGAAGCAACCACGTTCTCCAGTAGGGCGACGCCCGCAGGATTCGTGGTGACGGGTTGCGCCGCTGCGTTCACGTCGAACTCGACGTCGAGTCCATTGATCGCCTGGCCGACCTCGTCCACGAACCTGACGTCGAAAAACGTATCCGGCGTGTCCGTAGTCGCCGGGACCGAAGGAAAGTCGAACGGCGGAGTCACCGGAACGTCGGGCAGAACAGCCGGCGGCTCCACTTCGACGAGGACGCGTCCGGTCTCGATGGCACGCTCCAATCGGAGGAGCCACGACTCGACCGAGAATGCCGAGCGACCCTGGTCGTTGCTCGTCCAGTGAACTTCCCCATAGGCGAGCGTGTCGAAAGAGAGATCGACGGTTTGACGAATCCACCCAATGGCCGTCCGGTCTCCAGCCTCCAAGCGCACACACAACGCCGCGAGTGCGCGCCTGCGCAATATTTCGTCGGGTTGCGTGTGTTCGCGGCCAGCGCCAGTCAGGCCATCGACGCGTGACAGAAGCAATGCCGGAACGACCGAGTCGATTCGAAGCCCCCGCCACCGCATAGCGCGCCCAAACGTTAGCTCATCGAGGGCGGCGAGAACAGACCGCGACGCCGCCCTCGCGTTTGTCGTCGCGCTTGGGATCAAATACGGTACGGCGGTGCCCTCGTCACTCAGCCAGCGCGGTCGCTCGTGAAGGTCTGGAAAGCGCTCCTGGCGGTCGTCGCGTCGCTATTCGGTCTGGCCGTCGGGGCCATCGTGGGCTTCTTGGCAACGGCCCTCGTTCTCGGCCCCGCCGCGCGCATCGGCGAATCGAGCGCAGACTTCTCGCTCTGGGGTATGGGCATCGGCGGCGTCTTCGGCGCCGTCGTGCTCGGCGGACTCGCCAGGATGCTGACGCGACCGAAGATATAGGAATTCGAAGCCGGATACGTTTCACGCGAGTTCGGCGATGTGAGGATCGAGCCCCGGCAAGAGCGCCAGTGCTCGTCGAGCACTCTCGTCGTCGTGGTCGATCATCTCGTCGGCGCGCATGCTGAGCTCCTTTCGCTCTTCGTCGCTGTGCTTCCGGAACGTGTCGTACGCACCGACTGCGTCAAGCTTCGCTACGACGCCGGGATTCGCCTTGGCGAATGCATCGATCTGATTGACCAAGTCCGCGCGAGGATCGCCCGGCACGAGCGGAATGTCGTTCGGATGAATGAAGAACCTCGTAGCGACGGCGATCGCGTCGGCCGGTGTCCTGAGGCCCATCCAGGCGTCACGCATCGCGAGGCCTACCGCGGCGACGGCGCTCTTGGCGCAAGCTGCAGCGATGGGATGCAGCGGATGGTCTGGGTGATCCTTCGACAACATGCTGTGCGTCGGATCTGTCCTTCCGGTGTTTGGAATGTCCTGGATGAAGCCAGATTCGAAGATCGCCAGTTCACCGAGGGTCGCCTTGAGTACAGCGCCGAGCTTCCGCTTGAGCCAGGTCTTCGCCCCTTCGCTCGCCTCGCACAACCACTTCGAAAAATCGGTGAGCTGGGCGCCGAGGATGTCCTGGTTGACCTGAATGGGTTCACCCATCGGGATCATCTCGTCGTCCGAGTGAGCGTCGGCGAGCGCGTTGAGCACGAGGCTGAGAGCTTCAACGGACTGCTTGGAAAAAACCTTGCCCTGGCAAGAAAGGCGCGGTCCGAGATTTTCTCCGATCGAAGAGAGCCCGCTCACCAAGCTGTCCACGAAGCCGAACACGCCGGTGACCATCGGGTATCGCGTGTCGCCGTGCACGACGAGCTCCGACTTCAGACCGACCCAAGGAAACACGAGACGGTGCCCGAGACGAATCAGCGTCAGCTCGACGAAGTTGCTGTGCGCGTAGAGATCCTCGATTGTGTGCAATGATTGCCCGAGCAAGCGAAGACCCTCGGGAGTCAACCCCGCTGCGAGAGCTCGAGTCAGACTCGAGCTCACGTACGCCGTGGACGTCGCGTAGCCCTGACCGTCGTGCGCGATGTAGTTCTTGATTCCGGTGTTCGGATCGACCTCGAGCTCCCGTGGATCGATCGGTCCGCGGAAATCATGATCCACCGAGCGATCGTCCGTGAGTCCCTGCGGATTGTCGACATGTTCCTCCGGTCGATACACGCCGAGGTTCGTCGTCGTGACGCGCGTCGGCTGGATGTTCGGAAATTCTTCCTGCGCTTTCCGATCGAGGAAGTCGGTGATCGCCTTTCTGGGCAGCGCCAGCATTGCCGGAGTCGGGAATGGCCCCTCGGCGATCTGCAAGGCACGGATCATCGCGGAGCCGCATAGCTGCGAATAGTCTCGCTCCCAGTTGCCGAAGTAGATCAGATCGCGGACGCGCTGCGTAAAGAACGTCGAATCCGCAGCGCCGAGGCCGTCCTCGATGCTCCGGTGCGCGAAGAAGTTGCTGTCTGGACGGCCACGACCAGCGCTGAATCCCTCGACGTTGTTTCGCTTGGCGTCGGCCTGCGCCTGCGGGTCAGCGATGTAATCTTGCACGGCGCTGTGGAATTCCGGAAAGGAGAGCGCGAGGTCGCGACTCTCTCCGTCGCGGGTGTACGCTGCGAAGCTGAGCTGCTCGCTCTCGTCCTGAGTCAACCCGCTGATACCGAAGGCGAACGAAGCGCCCTCTTCTCCGGGTGCGTCACCCTCCACCGAGGAGTAGCTGCGCCGCAAAAGGTTGTCGGTGTGATGGCCGAACTCGTGGAGCAACACCAAGAAGAGCGATGCGGCGTCGCTCGGGCTAGTCTCCGCCTTGCGCGGCAGCCCCTTCGTCACGCGAATCTGTCGCCGGTCGTTGTCGTACGACCCGAGCTCGCCGCTCATCTGGCCCGAGGGAACGAGGACGATGTCCGGAGGCTCCAGCTTCTGGCCGACGAGATCCTTCCGCCACGCGCGGTACGCGCCCAACGGTATGTCGCTGCCGAAGACGGAGCTCGCCCACGCCAGGAACTCGTTCTCTTCGATCTTCTGAGCGGCTTCTTCGAGCAAATCGAGCGGAAGTCGCGACTCGAGTCGCGGCGGCGGCGCCCGACCGATGAGGACTTCCAGAGGATCGGTGACGTCGAAGTCCGCTTCGAGGCTTCCTTGGACGGTGAGCTTCGCGCAAACCTCGAGGTAGCGATAGTTCCCGACATCGTCGGGCACGAGTAAGCGAGGTACCTTGTCGCCGAGGGCCTCCAGTCCTGTAAACGAGGGACCGAATTCCAAATCAAGTGCTCGAGGAACGAAGCGCTTCGTGTCGTCCTCGTCGTCCTCGTCGTCCTCGTCGCTCGTGGTTTCGGGTGGCTCCTCGGTGAGCTTGTCGAGAGAAGTCGGATCACATGCGAAATGCACGTCGAGCGGGTGTCCCGACAAGACCAGCTGCCCCGCAAGTTGTCCGAGAGGCTTCTCGTCCGGCGTTGGCTTGTCTCGAATCGATTTCGTGAATCGCCCGAGAAACTCGACGGTCGCCGGGACCTTCGAGCCCCGCACGGCGTTCGTGCCTCCAGCGCCGCGGGTCGTGAACCCGACGCTCATCCCAATTATTTGCGATCGCTCGTCGGACGGCGCGTCGGGCGCAACGACCGGGTCGAGTCGGACTCGCAGAGAAAACGGCATGCGCGCTGGGCTTCTCCTCAGCGGAGTGGAATGTACCACACGGTTCGCCAGGTCCCGCAATGCGTTCCGAGCCACCGGGGCCGAGCGGGTCGATGCGGCGCAGATCCCGATACGTCGTATCGAGACTTGGGATCATGCTGCTCGCGAACTCTCGCGCCTCGTTCCCGACGTCGCCGCTTGAGCGCGCTCAGCTCGCGCTGAACGACAGCGCGTCCGCCGAGAACGACCGCAGCTGGTTTCGCGTACAGATCGGGCACGACCACGCCACCTCGAAGTGCGGTTTGTCCGCGCCGATGCTGTGAGCCGGCGCGACCAGCTCCTTCCCGCCATGCCGATCGCGCGCCCAGGCGCGAATCACGTGCCGCCGCTCGTCGAGGTCAGCCCCGAGCTTCGACTGGCATTCACAAGCCGTATGAATCGTCGCTTTGTTCACCGATTCGTCCCTTTTTTCCGCCTCGTCCATACGAGACCGTGCCCTCTCGCGTCAAGAACCGCGAGCGCCCGCGGCTCCGCCCAGGGGCCGCGCCGCCCGCGCAACGCCGCGCAATCGTTCGTTGCCGAATCGCCCCCCGCGACCTAGAATCGGCGTCCCTTCAGGCGGGACTAGCTCAGTTGGTAGAGCACAAGCTTCCCAAGCTTGGGGTCGCGAGTTCGAATCTCGTGTCCCGCTCCGAAAAAGATGCTGAATCGTGAATCGAAGGGACGGCGAAGGGGGGCTTGCTGGTACTAGTGCTGGTACTAAAAAACCGGGGGAAGCCGTGATCAAGACGGAGCAGCGGAAGGCGCTGGATGCCTTGCTAGACGCGAGGATCGCTCAGCGCAAAGAGACAGGCGCGCAGGTCCTCAGCGCCACGGAAGCGATCAGGCTCGCTACTGCAGACCTGGAAGCCTTGCGCCTCCAGCTGGAGCGCAATCCCATGGTGACTAAGCCTCCGTCGGCGTGAGACTGACACACGCTCATCACTTGCGCCACGCCCCCTACGGCTTCGACTCGCAGCTCCACGCGCATGACGTCACGCTCGACCCTTCGCGCTTGCTGCAGTGGCACACGGGCGCTTCGTCCAGATGACACTCAGGCTTGAGATGCGCGCCGGGGCAGGCATCATCGGCAGCAGCGACAGAAGCCGCAACAGGGGCAGCCTGCACGCCTGCGACGGCGATCAGCAAGCCGGCTAGCGCTACGACGCGAGTCATTGCTGCAATCGTAGCACCAGCCGGCAACGACACGACTACGACTCCTCTGGCCGTAGCCGAAAGCCCCTGAGACCTGCAGGCGAGTCCGGTGACGTCTGCTCGTCAGCAATGCCCTCCAGGGCCATTCGTACGTCATTAAGGTAGCGCTCCGCCCTACTTGGATCAGGAGGCGTCGAAGGCCTAGGCGATGGGATCGTCCAAGGTGCAGGAGCCGATGCCAAAGCCTGGCAGTAGCCGCGAAGCCACGCAAGGGCCCCCACATTCGCGATTCTCTCTGCCTCATCGAGCAATTTCAGGATGTCAGCCGCGACAGCAGGCGAAGGGCGCATCATGACTTGACCCTCCCTCGTTGCGTGTCGACTTCGACGACTGCGGTTCGCAGGGCATTTGCCAGCACGGCAAGAGTCGCGACGTCGTTGTGGCATTCGATCTGACAACTGAGGTTGCCGTCAGGGCCGATCTCGATTTCGACTGTCGCGCCCGCAGGCAGAGGCAAATCAAAATCGACCCACTGGCGCGGCGGCAGGCGCCCCTCATGCCTAGCGCTGCTCACGACGCGCCTCCAATTGCAGTCAAGGCAACGCGAGCCGCAAGAGCCTTGCGAAGGTGACGCTTCGCTTGCCGAAATGCGTAAGCGGCGCCTACTTCACCTTTGACGGGACGATGGCTCGCGATTCGTGACATCCAGCGTCGTGCGTGAGCTCTCTCGACTCGCGCCAGTGCGATCAGTGCGGCTTGCGCAACGGCGTTCATGTGTCCACCCCACTGGACAGAAGATCAAAAGAGGCGATTTGCGCAACTTGGGCGAGGCAGTCAAGGGGCGTGCTGCTGTGCGCCGTCGTCTCACGATGCAGAGTGGCTCGCCAGCCTGTCGTCGCATGCTCCAGCGTGACGCTTCGGCCTGGCTTAGCGGCTGCCCACTGAGTCAAAGCACTCAAAATTACGGCTGATTGCGATCTTTCGTCGATGGGCGAAGGGGGTTCCGCCTGTGGTAAATTCCGTGTCGATGCCATGGGTCAACTCCGTGGTGTCCAGGGTCCCGGCTGTTTCAGCAGCGCGGGGCCCACTTGTTGCTCGTTACTTTTTCTTGTGTGACGTCGAAGGCTGCCTCGTTGCCGGCTCGCCGAAGAGAGCTCGATATTTCTCCCTCAGCATGAAGCGCACTGCCGCGCTTGCGTTGCCTGAAAGCCCTAGGGCCTCAGCAACCACGTCCAACATGGTCCGCTCTTCGTCCGTGAGTCGTAGATAGAAACGGCCGTCTTTCGCCACGCGTTGAATGTACAGACACGACACGTGTCAGGCAATACGCGTCGTTTGCGCAGTGGAGCGGCGGGCTCGACGCCAGCAACATAAAGTGACGCCCTACGTGTATGGTCACGGCTAAATGAAACCGGCCCGGAGCCCCTCAACGTAAGAGAGACTTCGGGCCGGATCCCTCAGCACCCTAGTTTCCGTCAATTGCCTCTCTGCGTCTAGGATTGACTCAGTCACACACCGTCGCATTGCTGCAGTGGTGCAAGTGGCGAGCTCAGCAGTGAGGACCGTGATTCGGAGGCGGAGTGACTTGGCGGCTTGGCTCATGCTTCTAAGCCTATAGGCACTGAGCGTGAGTGTCAATCGCAAATCGACGTGACTGCCAGTTGATCACACACTGCGGCGATGGGATCATTGGCAATTGAGGGAATCAACGTCATTGCTGTGACGCCCTATCCTCGCTTCGCTCGGGAGCGGTGGTGTGTGGCCCTAATGCTGACGATCGAAACCCACCATACGCCCAATATGAGCGCCCGGCATGCGCTGGGCCATTGCCGTAGGAGAATCATCTCGTCTCGGGGCTGGGCCTCCACCACCTCGCAGGACCCTGCATGAACGATGACGGAGGCGACCATGCAGTAGCACGATTGCAGCCTCACCAAAGCCTAACTCGACGCCGCAAACTGCACATTTGACATCGGTCATGGCCGTCGCCCTCTTGCAGCCTCTCGAATGCGCGTGGCAGTCATCCTGCACGCGGCGCATCGCACGATCACGCCACATGTTGCGTCCTCAGGCGACACCCCTACGACTCGAAGCGTGGGATAAACGACACAATTGCACCCTTGGACTCTAGATCCATCGTAGGCCGTTGCCGACAACGGTCGCGGCGAGGGGGAGACAGGCGGAGGCATCACATCAAGCCGTTGATCGCGACAAGCACGCCTTTGACTGCATCGACTCCCCAAATGAAGCCTGCAACGCTACGAGTGTTGGTTGCAGACGTTTTTGCGACAGTCTGATCGTCGACTACGAAGGCGTTGCTGCCTATCTGAGCGACCGCGATCAAGTCAGTCGAAGTAGAATTTGCGTAGTAGGCGGCTGTAATCTCATTGAAAAGCAAGACTTCGACAGTGCCGCCAGCCGCAGTCAACTGATCCTGCATGTAGAAGCCGATCGGAATGAGAGTCGTGCTTGCGAAGCCCTTAGCGACTAGGCCCGTTGACGTGTCGATGCACGCAAGGCCATTCTTGTAAACTTGCTCAGTCTTGCCAAGCATAGTGAGCGTCGTGAACGACTTAAGTGTAGTAGGTCGAGATCCCGTAAGTGCGGCCAAGTCACATTTCTCTAAGCGTCAGTCGAAAATAGGTCGCGCAGCCAATACGCCAGCAAGTGTGGAGAACCAAATACACACTGGAATTGACGTATTGGCTGCGCGAGGAGTAGATCGGCGACTCAGCGTGCCAACGAATCGGGACAGAAAGGCCGCTCGCTGAAATGTGCAGTATTACACACCAATGGCATGCCACGCAGAGCCGCCAGAAATTGTTAGGAATCCGAGGCGCTTGACGCGCCGTCAATGATTCTGTGGACGAATGAGGACAGTGGGCCGCGCCTGGCTTCTTCAGCCTTTTTCGCGGCGGTCATCGCCTCGATTGCGACTGCATGGCGAGCGTCGTCTAGTGCCTTATCAAGGGTCGCTAGAGCTGCCAATTTGCGGCGTTCGAGTCCACCCCTAGTGATTACGCGCCATCTGTCGGCAGCGTCTGCGGCAGGCGCACGTAGTGGCTGGGCCGCAATCGCATCATGCAAAGTCGCCTCAAGCGCTACGAGGCTATTGCGAATCGTCGCAGGGTCAGCCGCCGAAAGAATCTGCTTCAAAAGCGACGCCGACGCGGCCCTATAACCCGGAGTCATACTAACTTCATGACTCCAAACTCGCTGCCGAGTTCCAAACGCTAGCAATTCTGAACGCCTCGTCATCGCCTCTTCGAGAAAGGCTTGGGCGACTAGCCATTCGCCAATCGCAGGCTGCCCACACATGTCTAGGGCTTCGAGATGCGCCGCTCGGACTACGTCAGCGATCTTGCTTGCTACAGCCTTCGAGTCGGCCGTAACGAATTCGGCGACAAGCGGGGCGAGTGAAAAAAATGCGCGAGTCTGAATGTCGACGGCCAGAAACTGATTCTGATCGTCAAAAGCAGCAACCTCAGCGGCGTCAGCACTGGCGAAGTCCGCAAGCGCCTTGGTCGCAGCTGCTTTCGCCTTCTCAACTTCGACGTCTCTGGCAAAGATCGCTTGCCTACGTGACTCGGCACGCGCAGCCGTACGGGATCCGAAGTTGTCAGGCTTATCGAGTTGCTTTGCAGCGGCCATTTAGCGACTCCCCTTAAGGATCTTATCAATACGCATTCCGCGTCGGCGCGCCTCAGCAACACTAATACCGACACTTTGGGTCCCTCTAGCTTCGTCGGTAGCAATGCAAAAGCGGCTGTGATCTCCCATGCCATTCTCGCGATCAAAGCGTTCGAGCCGGTCAATTTGCGTCTGAGTCAAGCCGTCATTCTGTCTAGCAGCAACAAGGTCGTTGGCCTTATCAATCGCGGCGCGGGTGTCGGCGATGAGACTGGCGATCTCGGCTTCAGTGTATGACTTTTTGGGCATGATAGGGTCTTTCTCGGGAGGCTCAGGCAATGACTTCGGCGATGGTTTTGGCACCGGCTTAGGCGATGGTTTAAGTGGGGCTTTAGGCTCTACATACCCATCGATATGATCCTGTATGTAGTCTCTTTGGGCCTTTGAAAAATCAAAGTCTTCCGCACGCGAAGGGCCGGCGTAGTGGGTACGAGCCGCTATGCGCGCGTAATCCACGGACGCTAGAAATAACTCAAATGGAATGTTGGTCCCGACAAGCATTTTCACGACTGGACTCCAGTTGCTTCGTAACCGTTGCACGGACCCCACGTGGTCAGACGGTGGCGAAGGCAGGCACAAGG
>CAZDNG010000050.1:58358-70319 GCA_964506835.1 uncultured Polyangiaceae bacterium | reverse complement strand
TCGACGAGGCGGGCTTTGTCGCCGGCGAGGTCTTCGATCCAGCCGACGAAGTCTTTCAGGAGCACGGGTTCGCCGCGTCCGAGATTGATGACCTCGTAGCCGAGACGTCGATCGGCGGCGGGGACGATGCCTTGCACTATGTCGGTGACGAAGGTCCAGTCGCGGTGCATGTTGCCTCCGTTGTAGAGGGGCACGTCGCGACCGAGGAAAATGCTGTCGAGCACCTTGTACGCCATCATGTCGGGGCGCCCGCGGGGGCCGTACACGGTGAAGAAGCGGAGTGCGGTGAAATCGATGCCGTGAATGTGGTGGTACGAGTGACCGAGGAGCTCGGCGCTGCGCTTGCTCGCGGGATACGGGGCGAGGGGACGATCGGCGGGGTCGGTCTCGACGAATGGGTGAGCTTCGGTCGCCCCGTACGCGGACGAGGTCGACGCGAGCACGAAGTTCGGTTTTCCGTGGTGGAGCGACGCATCGAGCAGGTTCAACGTGCCGGTGAGGTTCACGTCGTAATAGAGCCAAGGGTCTTCGACGGACACGCGCACGCCGGCCATCGCGGCGAGATGAACCACGGCGTCGAAGCGATGTTCGGAGAACAGCTTCGCGAGCAGAGTTCGATCGCGAATGTCGCCTTCGACGAAGGTGTACTCGGCGCCCTTCGGTGCGAGCGCGCGCACTTCCGCGACGTTCGCGCGCTTGCGACTCGGCGAGTAGTAGTCGTTGAGGTTGTCGAGACCGACGACGTGGTCGCCGCGACGAAGGAATGCTTCGGCGGTGTGGCTACCGATGAAGCCGGCAGCGCCCGTGACGAGGACCGTTTTTGCTGCCATCTGGCTCGATTTCCGTGGGATGAGCTACTACCATCGCGTTGCGCGCGAGTGCAAGCGCGCAGGGGTCGCGCGCGGCGACCCGCTAGTCGAGAAAGTCGCTCGATACGTCATGCGTCTCTGTGCGGTCTCCGTGGATCTCGACGAGATCCCTCACTACTACGGGATCCATGGGCTGCCCGCGCCGACCGGCCCCGGCGCGAACGCGGTGTACGAGCTCGGACTCACGCGCCTCGAAGATTGGTCGCGCGCGGAGGGCTTGCCGCTCACGCTCTTCGCGATCGGCGCCGATCTCGCGTCGCAGGCGAACGCCGCGCGTCTGCGGACACTCGTGGCGCGCGGTCACGAGGTCGCCAATCACACGCTCGATCATCTCTACGAGCTGACGCGGCGGAGTCGCGCCGAGCTCACGCGGCAAGTGGAGGGCGGCATTCGAGCGATCGAAGCGGCCGTCGGCGTGCGCCCCACGGGTTTTCGTGCGCCCGGGTACACCGTGACCGACGCGCTCTGCGACGTGCTCGAGGAGCTCGGCGTCGCGTACGATTCTTCGGTGTTTCCCTGCCCGCCGTATTACTTCGCGAAGGCCGCCGCGCTCGCCGCGATACGGCTTCGCGGCCGCGCGCCGAGCTCGATTCTCGATACCCCCGCGGTGCTTCGTGCGCCGACCCGGCCCTATCGCATCGGGCGGCCGTACTGGAAACCGGGTCGCGGCCTGGTCGAGCTTCCCGTCCAGGTGACGCGCCGGCTGCGGCTTCCGTTCATCGGGACGTCGATCACGCTCGCGGGGCCGTCGCGCGCCCGATTTTTGACTCGCGGCGTGGTGGGTGAGCCGCTCGTGAACCTGGAGCTGCACGGCATCGACGTCCTCGACGCCGACGACGGCTTCGCCGAGCTCCGCGGGCATCAGCCGGACGCCCGCGTGCCCCACGCACGGAAGCTCGACGCCCTCTCCGCGACCGTGAATGTTTTGAAGGCCGCAGGCTACGCCTTCGTCCGCCTCGACGAGGCCGCGCGGGCGTTCGCGTGAGAGCGATGGCCACGCCGTTCGGACTCGACTAAACCGGGGCACGTTCGGCGCGAGCGGGCTTGGTATGAGAGTGGCGTCATTGTTCTCGGGTTCCGGTGAAAGAGCGAACGGCGTGCGTGCGATCGCCTTCGTCGTCGCGGCGTTCGTTCTCGGCTGGGTGAAGCCGGCGTGCGCGGAGTCGCCGGAAGAGGTGTACGGCGACCGCAACGCGAATAACTCCGTCTACCTCGAAGGCCTCGGTCCGGGCCTCGTCTACACCCTCAACTACGATCGCGTACTCGGCGATGATTTCTCGCTCCGTGCCGGATTCGGTCTCGTTCTCGGGGAAGAAAAATCGGCGAGCGGCGAGAAGAGCATCAAGCCGCTGATCCTCTCCATACCAGTGATGCTCAATTACATCGGGGGCGGGTCTCGCTGGAGCATGCTCGAGGTCGGCGCGGGCCTGGTGCTGCTCCACGTCGGCGCCCGCGTGAGCTACATCTACGTGCAAAAGCGGGACGACGCCGAGACGAGCCCGGTTGCTGCAGGGTTGATCGGCTACCGGTATCAACCGCCGAACGGCGGTTTCATGTTTCGCGCCGGGGTGACTGCGCTGGTCGGCCGCTACGGGTTCTTGCCGCTATGGCCGTACGCGTCCGTCGGCTGGGCCTTCTGAGCGAAGCGCGGCGACCGCCTGAATCAGCGATGTTTTTCTTCGTCGCGAGCTGCGATGAGCTTTTCCGCGGCGATGCCGCTCGATTCGATGAAGCGGTTGGCGAGGTCGCTCTTGCCGGAGACGAGTTCCTCCGGCGTCCCTTCGCCGACGATCTTCCCCTTCGCGAGCAAAAATAAATAATCCGCGATTTTGAGCGCACTCGTCATGTCGTGCGAGATCACCACGCTGGTGACGCCGAAGCGGTCGCGCGTTTGCTCGATCAGCTCGTCGACGAGGCGACTCGTGAGCGGGTCGAGGCCGCTGGTCGGTTCGTCGTAGACGATGATTTCGGGCTCGAGCATGAGGGCCCGAGCGAGCGCGACGCGTTTTCGCATACCGCCGGAGAGCTGACTCGGAAATCGCCGTTCGACGCCGTTCAAGCCGAGCGTCGACAATTTTTCCAGCACCTTGTCGCGGATCTCTTTTTCCTTGAGCTTCGTGTGCTCGCGGAGTGGGAACGCGACGTTGTCGAGCACCGAGAGCGAATCGAGCAGGGCGGCGTATTGGAACACCATCCCGAATTTCTGGCGGACGCGATTCAACTCTGTCTCGTTCAACGGCGCGATGTCGATGCCGTCGACGATGATCGCGCCGGTCGTCGGCTTGTCGAGCCCGATGAGGAGCCGAAGTAGCGTCGTTTTTCCGGCTCCCGATCCGCCGATGATGACGGCGATGTGACCGCGTTGAACCGAGAGGTTCACGTCGTCGAGCGCGACGAAGTCGTCGAATCGCTTGGTGACGTGTTGAACGACGACGTGCGGCCCAGCTGGTTTTTGGCCATTTTCGCCCGTGGCGCCCACCGCCGGACCTTATCATCAAAGAGGGCGTCTTTTCCTGGGGCGGCGACTTGACGGACGTGCTTCTCCGGGGGATGACGACCCACTATGACCGAAGAGCACCTCACCGCCGTGGTCGCGGCTGCCGAAGCCAAGAAAAACAACCAGGGTTTTTGGGCGACGCAGGAAGGTCGCCACATCACGCTGTACGTCTCGGCGAATGGCACGAGCCTGACCGTGAGCCGCGTCGAGGCGCTGAAGCTCGACGGTCACTTGCTCCGGGCGAAGACGGTGCGCGGGGAGATGTTCGTCCTGGCGGTCGAGGATGTGTTCGCCGCGGCGGTGGAGCCCGAGGCACAGGGCGGTCGTCGCGCTGGATTCGGCTGAACGAATCGGCGCGCTCGCGGCGTTCGTCGTCGGGGATGTGCTCCGGATCCGACGGAGCCACGTCGAGGAAGCGCTCACCCGGGCCGGCGTGGCGAGACCCATCGGCGTCGCGCGAGCGATGTATCGGAGCCTCGGACGGGGGCTCGCCGAGCTGCTCGCCACGGTGCTCTTTCGGGCGCCGCGAGCACTTCTAGGCGCGCGGCCCCCGACGGAATTTCTCGACTATCACGCGCGTTCGGGGCGCGGCGCGGTCATCGCGACGGCGCACACCGGCAACTGGGACGTCACGGCGTGCGCGATCGCCGCGCACACGCCGCTGACGGTCGTCACGAAACGACTCTCGGTCGGGTGGCTCGATGGCATCTGGCAACGCGCCCGCGCCCGTCGCGGGGTGCGATTGGTGGAAGCCGGCGGCGCGTCGCGAATCGTCGCGCGCGCACTCGCTCGGCGCGAATTGGTCGCCATGTTGATCGATCAGGCGCCGGAACGCCGTCGCGCCGTCGTCCGGACGACGTTTCTCGGCGCGCCGGTGTGGGTCGACCTCGCGCCGGCGTTGGCCGCGCTGCGGGCTCGCGTGCCCCTCGTGGCGGCGTTTCCGTATCGCGACACCGACGGAACCCTCGCCGTCGACATCGCAGCGATCATCGAACCGCCGCTCCGGCCGAACCGAAATTGGGCCGAAGCGACCATGATCGAAGCCACGCGGCTCCTCGAGGCGTTCGTTCGACGCCGCCCGGACCAATGGCTCTGGATGCATCGGCGATGGAAGGACCTACCGGAAGCGCCGATCGGTGCGCCGCGGCTCCGGGTGTTGCCGGGCTAGTCGGGGAGCGGTATGCGGCTTCCATGGACGTCGACGATCCGCTCCGAATCGGTCGCTTCTCGTTCGCTTCACGCCTCTTCGTCGGGACCGGGAAGTACAAGGACGTCGACGAGACCCGGCGCGCGCTCGAAGCGTCGGGCGCGGAGGTCGTGACGGTTGCCCTTCGCCGCGTCGATCTGAAGGACCGCGGCAACGGCTCCATGATGCAGCTCCTCTCGAGCGGGCGCTTCACGATCTTGCCGAACACGGCCGGCTGTTACACGGCCGACGAGGCCGTTCGCACGCTCCGGCTCGCTCGCGAGCTCGGCATCGCCGACATCGTGAAGCTCGAGGTAATCGGCGATCCGAGGACGCTGTATCCGGACAACGAGCAGACCCTCGAGGCCGCGAAGATCCTCGTGAATGACGGGTTCACCGTGCTTCCCTATTGCATGGACGATCCGATCGTCTGCCGGAAGCTCGAGGAGATCGGGTGCGCCGCGGTGATGCCGCTCGCCGCGCCGATCGGTTCCGGGCTCGGGATCCGGAACCCCTACAACCTGCGGATCATCCTCGAGCAGGCGAAAGTGCCGGTCATCGTCGACGCCGGAGTCGGCACGGCGAGCGACGCGGCCGTCGCGCTCGAGCTCGGCTGTCACGGCGTGCTCATGAACACGGCGATCGCCGAAGCGAAAAATCCGGTTCTGATGGCGAGCGCGATGCGGGAAGCGGTGAGCGCCGGCCGAAAAGCGTTCCTTGCCGGTCGCATGCCGCGGCGTCTTCACGCGAGCGCGTCGAGCCCCGAAACGGGCCTCGTCTGACGTCGTCCGCCACTACGCCGCGCGAGCCGCTCACGGCGTATCAGCGACGCCTCCTCGCGTTTCTGAGCGTCGCGGCGTTTTTCGAGGGCTACGACTTCATCGCGCTCACGCAGATCCTCCCGAATTTCCGGGCCGACATGGGCGTCGGCAAGGACGTCGCCGGGCTCATCCTGACGATCATCAATTTCGGGACGGTCGCCGCGTATCTGCTCGTTCGCATCGCCGATCAATGGGGGAGGCGCCGCGTTCTCACCGTGACGATCGCCGGCTACACGGTGATGACGTTTCTCTCCGGCCTCGCGCCGAACCCGTGGGTATTCGCGGTGTGTCAGATGGTCGCCCGCGTCTTTCTCATCGGCGAGTATGCGACCAGTGCGGTGGTCGCTGCCGAGGAGTTTCCGAAGGCTCGCCGCGGGACGGCGCTCGGCGTCATCGCGGCATTCTCGAGCCTCGGTTCGGTCGTCTGCGCGGGCGTCGTGCCGCTCTTGTTGAAGCTGCCGTGGGGATGGCGCTCGGTCTATTTCGTGTCGATCCTGCCGCTCATCACGGTCGCGTACGCGCGCCGCGGTCTCCGCGAGACCACGCGCTTCGCCGAGCAGGTGCGGGAGGTAGCGCGCCCGTCGCTCCTCCGGATCTGGCGCACTCCGCACCGCCGTCGCATGCTCGAGCTCGGCGCGATCTGGTTCACGGCGTACATCGCCACGCAAAACGGCGTCACGTTCTGGAAGGATTTCGCGGTCACCGAGCGCGGCTTCTCGGACGCCGAAGTCGGCAAGGCGATCGCCATCGCCGCGGTCGTCGCGATGCCCTTCGTCTTCTTCGTGGGCAATTTGCTGGACTGGGTCGGCAGGAAACACGGCGCCGCGATCGTGTTCTCGGCGTGTTCGCTCGGGACGTTCGCGCTCTACACGCTTCACGGGAAAGCGGTGCTCACCGTCGCGCTCGTCCTCGGGATCTTCGCGTCGAGCGCGGCGCTCCCGGTCCTGAACTCGTTCACCACCGAGCTTTTCCCGACCGAAATGCGCGCCGATGGTTACGCTTGGTCGAACAACTTGATCGGCAGGGCAGGGTACGTGCTGTCGCCACTCATCATCGGGGTCCTCGCACAGACGCTCGGATGGGGACCGGTCATCCGAACGACCGCCGTCTTTCCCCTCGTGACCATCGTCCTCGTCTACGTGCTGCTTCCGGAGACGAAGGGGAGAACGCTCGAAGAGACGTCGAGTCTCGGATGAGGGAAACGCCGGGCTTCGGTCGACCCTAGGCGCAGGTTGACGGGGTTGACTCCTCATGGCTAGATCTGGCCATGACGCGTGTGAAGATCGCCGACCTGAAAGACCACTTGTCGGAACATCTTCGCGCGGTCGAGCGCGGTGCTGAGATTGCGGTGACCGACCGAAATCGTCCCATCGCGAAGATCACTCCATTCTCGAGCAAAAGCCGGCGTGTCGACATCGTGCCCGCGCGACGCCGCTTCTCGGCAGCGGACAAGAAGCCACTGTCGCCCGCCCGCTGGGCCATCGACTCGCTCGGATTGCTACTCGAAGAGCGGCGCGAGCGATGAGGGCGTACGTCGATTCGTCCGTGCTTCTCCGGTTCGTCCTGGGCGAGCCCAATCGGCTGAAGAGCTTCGGTCGCGTGACACGGCCGGTCGCGAGCGAGCTCATCCGTCTCGAGTGTCTTCGCACCATCGACCGCGCGCGATTGCGGCTGCACGTCCCGGACGAAGAGATCGCGACGAGGCGCGCCGCCGTTCTCCAGCGACTGGAGGCGTTCGAGCTGATTCGAGTGGGAAGCGACGTGCTCGAGCGAGCCTCGGAACCATTCCCGACGACGCTCGGTTCGCTCGACGCCATCCACCTCGCGAGTGCTCTTCTCGCTCGCGACGAAGCGCCCGCCCTCGCGTTTGCGACGCACGATACGGAGCTCGCGACGGCCGCGCGAGCAGTCGGGTTTCGCCTCCTGACCTGAGCGAGCGACTCGTCTCTCGGTCCTGGTTGTCGCCATCGGTGGGCCGCCGTCTTGACCGACGCCCCCGACCCGCGTATCGATTTTGATCCAATGAACGCGCTCGGGTGCTGCTTCCTGTGCGCGCTCCTTTCCGGAGCGCCGCTGCAGTGTTCGCGGAGCCCGGACCCCGAGCTCGAAACGTACGAGACGCCGCCCGAGTCGCTCTACGCGCTCGCCGAGCGGTTTCGAACGCACGGCGAAGAGCAGGCGAGACGCGAGACGCTCGAGTACCTCGTTGCTCGGTACCCGAACAGCCGCTTCGCGCTTCGGGCAAAGGACGAGCTGGGGCCCACCGCGGCAAAAACCACGTCGTCGAGGGATCCGTGACGGCGACGATGCGTCATACCGCAGCTCCGCGGCTCGTCGTCATCACCGATTCGACGCTCGCGCCGGAGAGCGTCCTCGAACGTCGGATCGAGTTACTCCTCTCGCTGTCGCGGCCGGAGACGGTGATGGTCCAGCTTCGCGACCCTGGGTTGCCGGTGCGCCAGCGGTTTTCGTTTGGCAGAAGGTTGGGCGAACTGTGCGACGCTCACCGGCAATGGTTCGTCGTGAACGATCGGCTCGATCTCGCGGTCTTGCTCGGCGCCGACGGCGTTCACCTCGGTGAGCGCAGCGCGTGCGTGAGGGACGCGCGCGCCGTTCTGCCGAAGGGCGCCTTCGTGTCGCAGGCGTCGCATGCGCCGGGGGCACACGACGACGGCGTCGACGCGGTGCTCTTGTCGCCGATCGCCGACGCGCGGAAGGGCCGCCCCGCGCTCGGCGTGCGCGCGCTCTGGGACGCGCGGCGTCACATCGGCGCCGCGAGCGCTCCGGGACGCGCGCCGCTGCTCTTCGCACTCGGCGGCATTCGCGCCGAGAACGCGCGCGAGTGCCTGGACGCCGGAGCCGATGGAGTCGCGGTCGTCGGTGCCGCCCTCGACGGTCGCGCCATCGAGCCGCTCCTCGAAGCGCTCGATATCCTTTGCTAGCTAAAGCGCGTGGCGTTCCAGGGTCACCTTCACTGGAACCTGGTTCACGTCGACGCTGGCTGAGCCGTCGCCTTCGGCCTCGCGAAGACCGACGGCGAGGATTTCCTTGGAGATCGATTCGGCGTGTTCGCGGAGCGCGTTGGCGACGACCGGATCCGAGCACGACCACGCGACCCTCACGCGATCGGTGATGTCGAGACCGGCGTCTTTACGGGCGCTCTGCATCACACTGACGAACTCGCGCGCGATGCCCTCGTTGCGGAGGGCCTCGTCGATCTGGGTGTCGAGGGCGACCGTGATGCTGCCGTCAGTCGCGACCGCGCGGTCGCCCTTCGCGTCGCGCTTGAGGAGCACGTCCTCGAGCGTCAGGGTCTCGCCTTCGATCGTCAGCGGCTGCCCGGTTTCGAGCTTGGCGACGTCGCCCGGGCCGAGCGCGGCGAGTGCGGCCCCCACGGCCTTGAGCTTCGGTCCGAGTCGTTTGCCGAGCGTCTTGAAGTTGGGCTTCACCGTCACGGACGCGAAGGCGCTCTCGTCGGCCAGGGCCTCGACCGTCTTCACGTTGATCTCGTCGGCGATGAGGCTCGCCGAGGCGAGCACGGCTTCACGGATCTTCGGATCGCGATGCGCGACGGTGAGCTTCGCGAGCGGCTGGCGAACCTTGATGCGATGCTCTTCGCGCAGTTTCCGCGCGAGCGTGACGACCGTGCGCGCGACGGCCATGCGCCCCTCGAGAGCGCGGTCGATGAGCGACAGATCCGCTTGGGGATAGTCCACGAAGTGGACGCTCTTCGGCGCGGAGGCGTCGACCGGACGAACCAGTCGCTGATAGACCGTCTCAGTCAAAAACGGCATGAACGGCGCGAGCACTTTGGCGAACGTGACGAGCACTTCGTAGAGCGTCGCGTATGCCGCGGTCTTGTCGCGATCGTCCTCGGACTTCCAGAACCGCGGGCGCGAACGGCGCACGTACCAGTTCGTCATGTCGTCGATGAACGCGACGAGGCGCGGGACGACGTTGTCGAGCCGGTACCGCTCCATTTCGCGGTTCACGTCGGCGACGAGACTTTGCAAGACGCTGAGGATGAATCGGTCGATGTCGGGGCGCTCGGCGGGTGGCGGCGCGACGGTGCACGTCGGGTCGTAGCCGTCCACGACCGCGTACGTCGTGAAGAAGCTCAGCGCGTTCCAATACGGAAGCACGACCACGCGGACGATCTCCGAGAGCCCGCGTTCCGAGAAGCGCAGCGGCTCGCCGCGCACGACGGGCGAGTCGATCATGTACGCGCGGAGGGCGTCCGCGCCGTACTTCGAGATCACGGTGTTCGGGTCGGGGTAGTTCTTCCGACTCTTCGACATCTTCTGGCCGTCCTCGGCGAGGATGAGCCCATTGACGACCACGTTGTCGTACGGCGAACGCCCGAACAGCGAAACGCCGAGGACGAGCAGCGTGTAAAACCAGCCGCGCGTCTGGTCGAGGCCTTCGGCGATGAACTGCGCCGGGAAAAACTTTGCGAACGCCGCCTCGTTCTCGAACGGATAGTGATTCTGTGCGTACGGCATCGAGCCGGACTCGAACCAGCAATCGAGCACCTCGGGCGTGCGCCGATACGTCGCGTCCCCTTTGCGGATCACGACCTCGTCGACGACGTGCTTGTGCAGATCGGTCACGCGGACGCCGGAGAGGGCTTCGAGCTCGGCGATGGAGCCGACGCACAGGCGATCGTTCGCGTCGTTTTCGTTCACCCAGATCGGCAAGCACGAGCCCCAGAAACGGTTGCGGCTGATGTTCCAGTCGTTCGCGTCCTTGAGCCAGTTGCCGAAGCGGTTTTCACCGACGGCTTCGGGGATCCAGCGAACCTGGTCGTTCGCGGCGACGAGCTCGTCGCGCCGATCGGCGACCTTCACGTACCAGGCGTCGATGGCGCGATAGATGAGCGGCGTGTCGGTGCGGTAGCAAAAGGGATAGCTGTGAACGAGCGTCGATTGCCGGAAGAGCTTGTCCGACTCTTTCAGCTTCTTGATGATTCCGCGGTCGGCTTCTTTGCACTGAACGCCGGCGAAATCCGGAACCTGTGACGTGAAGCGCGCCTCGGCGTCCAGGGGATCGACCAGGTCGATCCCAGCGGCCCGGGCAACCCTAAAATCGTCTTCGCCGTAAGCGGGCGCGATGTGAACGATGCCGGTGCCGTCTTCCGTCGTGACGAACGGGTCGGCGAGCACGACGAAGCTCTTCGGGTGATTCGCGAAGTAGTCGAAGAGCGGCTCGTAACGAAATCCGACGAGCTCTTTGCCCTTCACCTTGCGAACGACGGTGACCGTGTTCGGCTTGTCGAAGTTCGCGGCAAGCCTCGCCTCGGCGAGCACGTAGAGCGTATCCGTCGCGGTCTCGCGCACGACGACGTAGTCGATGTCCGGACCCACCGCGAGCGCAAGGTTCGACGGAAGCGTCCAGGGAGTCGTCGTCCATGCGAGGAAAAACAGCGGCTCGCCCGCCGAGAGCGCGTCGCCGCCCGACGTCACGCGAAAGCGCACGGTGATCGCCGGGTCCTGCACGTCGTGGTAGTTGCTGTTCGCTTCGAAGTTCGAGAGCGGCGTCGTCAGCTTCCAGCTGTACGGCATGATCCGGTACGACTTGTAGACGCGACCGCGATCCCACAGCTGCTTGAAGACCCACCACACGGACTCCATGAAGTCCGTGTCCATCGTCTTGTAGTCGTCGTCGAAGTCGACCCAGCGACCCATCCGGGTCACCGTTTTTCGCCACTCCTCGACGTACGTGAGCACCATCGAGCGGCAGCGCTCGTTGAAGTCGGCAATGCCGCTCTGGATGATGTCGGCGGAGCCGGCTAGCCCGAGCGCGTCCTGCGCGAGCGCTTCGATAGGGAGACCGTGACAATCCCACCCAAACCGTCGCGTGACGACGTGTCCACGCATGTTCCAATAACGCGGAACGATGTCCTTGATCGTGCCAGCGAGGAGATGACCGTAGTGCGGCGTCCCCGTCGCGAAGGGAGGGCCGTCATAGAAGACGTAGGCCTCGCCGCCTTCGCGACGTCGGTTCGATTCACGAAACGCGTCGAGTGATTCCCATAACCGAAGAACGTCTTCTTCGAGCGCGGGGAAGTCGGCTTGCGCGGCGACCTTTTCGAACGGCGACGAATTCGGCATCGATGAAGTTCCCGGGGGCTGCCCAATCTAACTCGCCCACGCCTTTCGGGAAGGCACCCGAGGGAACCCGAACTCGGCGGCTATTGCGTGGGCGGGGCGCCCATCGCGGGCACGCAGGCCGGCGAAATGCACTGGAAGCCGGGCTGGCAGTCGTTCGCGCTCTGACACGGCCATGCGCAGCGACCCGCTTGGGTGTTGCAGCGATGACCGAGGCACGTCGCGTCGGCCTGGCAAGGGAACGCCATCGGCGCGGGCGTGGACATGGCGCCCGCGGTGGGTGCGGCAGTCGGCGCGGCCGTCGGTGCAGTGGGGTACGAAGGCGCAGCCGTCGGCTGAGTCGGATACGTCGGTTGCGGCTGTTGCCCGTAAGGGGGCTGCTGGCCGTATGCCGGTTGCTGACCGTAAGGGGGCTGCTGGCCGTACGCCGGTTGCTGACCGTAAGGGGGCTGCTGGCCGTACGCCGGTTGCTGACCGTAAG
>CAZDNG010000050.1:0-58258 GCA_964506835.1 uncultured Polyangiaceae bacterium | reverse complement strand
TGCGCGGTGCGGAGCGACATCTGGGACGATGGCTCGTATTCGGCGAGATCGCGGTGAGGGCAGGCGACATGGCGCCGCTCGAGGAAGCGCGCCAACGCGCGACCGAAGGACCGTCGAGCGCGCGCGCCGCGTGGGCGCTCGTCGCGTGGGCGCTCGAGACCGAACCCGAGCCGCCCGCGGTTCGCCCGACCGTCGAGATCGTGTCGCGGCTCAGCGATCGTCCGAGCGCGGATCGCGATCCGACGTTTCTCTATCGGCTTGCGGAAGCCAAGGTGCCGAGCGCAAGACCGATGCTCGAGAGCCTGTGCCGGGGCCCGCTTCGCTCCGAGGTCGCCGTTCGCTCGGCGCTCTACCTCGCGCGCGACCATGGTCGCGACGATCTTCGCGCCGCGCTCGGCGCGCTCGCCGATAATCCGCGTCAAGATACGCTCCGCGGCATCGCCGCCGCGGCCCTTTACGATCTCGGCGACCACGATCGTCCGAGCGAGCTCGCCGACGAGTTCGTCAACAGTCGACAGCTGTCCACCGTCACCTGGGGAGCACTGCTTCGCGCGGCGAAAAATGGGCGCGCCGGGCGGCTCGTCTCGGAACCGACGTACCGTCGCGTCGAGCTCGGGTGGGTCGAGTGATGACCGCACGCTTCCGGTGCCTCGGTGCGATAGTGGTCGCGCTCGGGGCATCGGGTGCGGTGGCTCGGGTTGCCCGCGCCGACTCGCCTCGGATGACGCTGTTCGCGGGCGGCGACGATGACGACCACGACGGCGCGCTCGATCGCGACTCGAAAACGCCGGCGCAAGCGCACGACATCGAATGGATGAGCACGACGGGCACGCCGTTTCAGGTCCGCTCGATCAAAGGCGACGGCGTTCGCGTGATCGCCGGACAGCGAGCGATGACGGCCGCGTCGTTCGCGAGCGGCCTCCGAGCAAAACGCATCGGACTTCAGGGCCTCTTGCCGGGCAAGGCATCGGTCGACCTGGGCTCGCGATTCGTCGACCTCGACGTTTGCGGTGTATTCGCGAGCGACTCCGACGGCGATCGCGTCGATCTCGCGACGTCGCACGCGTCGATCTCGCGAACCTTGCCGTCACCGGTCGCAGAAGAAGCGGACGAAGGACCCGACCGCGACGCGCTGTCCTGGACCTTCGTCTGCCCGCGCGGCGCCCTTCCGCCGAAGGTACGGATCTCGTCGTCGAGACCCTCCGGGGAACCCCTCGACGGAATCGAGGCCGCCGACGTCGCGTCGATTCCGTGTCCATCGAACACGTCGGCCGCGCTCGAATGCGGCGGCACGGGTCCGATTCGCGCGTCCCCGGACCTCGTGGATCGCGCGTATTCTGCGACCGCGGACCGTTCGCTCCGCGCGGAAGTCGGCGGGCGTATCGTGCTCTCGGTACTCGGAAAAAAGGCGGCGAGCATTCGCGTCGGCGGTCCGCGCAAGACGGCGGTCGGGCCCATCGATCGGTACCGCGCGCGGCTCAGGTTTCACGTCGTGCGCGAATCGGCGAGAAAACCGTCGCGCAACGAGGTCGACGACGCGAAAGAGATGTCTCGCGACGAAGCGCGGACGGCCAGCATGCTCTGGGGCCAGTGTGGCATTCACTTCGGCGCCGACACGGACGTCAGCGTCGACGTGGTCGATCCGCCGGGGCCGTACCTGGTCGCACTCGGGTGCGATCTCGGTCTCCCGGCGAGCGGCGGCACGGTGGCGCTCCAGGTCGACGGCAAACCGGTTCGGGTCACGGCGAACCCCGACGACGCGCCGATCGTCGTCGCGCGCGCCGTCGCGAACGCCATCGAGTCGCTCGGTTTCGTCGCGACTCTGAGTCCGAACGCGCGGATCGCAGAAGCGGCGCTTCGCACCGCGGACGTGCTGGTGCACCGGAAAAATGGGCAATTCGCGGAGCTCACGCCCGCTCCGGACGCTCCGCTCTCGGCCGATCCGACGCTCGGTGTCTGTCTCGGCGAGGTCAACCTCGACGACGGCCTAGCGCACTTCGACGATCTCGACGCGGTTGCCGGCACGCTCGAGGAACGGACGCTCATCAAGGCCTATCAAGACGACGACCCGGCGACGATCGAGGTGTTCGTCGTCCCGAGCTTCTCGAAGAGCGGGCGCATCGGCGAGTCGTTCATCGACTCCGACGGCTCCAGTATTCAGAACGCGATCATCGTCGACCGCGCGGGCATTCGCGCCGGCGCGCGCTCGTACGCACTGGCGCATGAAATCGGTCACGTGCTCCTCGATCTGCCGGGTCACCCCGACGATTTCGGCGTCGATCGGCCCTGGTACTTGATGGACGCGGACGCCGCCGATCCGACCATCTTCGGACCCCGACGACTCTCCGTCGCCGAATGCGAACGCGCCGTGCGGCAGAGCGGTCCCGGTTCCGCGATTCAGCTCCTGTCGGCTTGGCCGCTGTACGGAGCGAAGCCGGGGACGCCGAAATAGCGCCGCTCGTTCGGCTATTGCGGCACGATCTCGACGAGCTCGGTGCCTGCCGCGTAGGCGTAGCTCACGTTGCGGTCGAAACCGTCGACGAGGACGCTCACTTTTTGCGACGCGACGACCTGGTGAACGCCGTCGTTTTGCACGCCCGGCGAGACCGTGATGTTGCCGGTGGTCGATTCGGAGATCACCGGGAAGCTCAGCTGGCAGCGGTAAACCGAGAACGACGCCGGCGTCACCGTCGGGTTCGGAGAGACGACGACGTCTTTCGTGCAGCTCGTCAATTTGTCGACCGAGTTGCCGTCCAGGAGCACCTCTGCGCCGGCCGGCGCCACGATGCGGATGAAGTCGAAGACGTACTTGTCGGGCGTCAGAAAGACGTACGTGGAGCGGAACTGCTCGATGGGCGGAATGACGAGGAGGCTCGGATCGCCGCCCGGCAACCCGGTGGGCACGCCGGACGCCGCTTGGCTCGGCGACACGCTCGCGAGTGAGACCGGGTCGGTGCTCTCCAGGTAGAAGTCCGCGGTGGCCGTGATGTTGGCGAAGTCGCCGAGGTCGCTCAACGTGAGCGTGTCGTAAGGCGCCGCGAGCGTCGTGTGAATGACGGCGCCGCGACTGGTCGACGCCGCGACGCGGAAGAACTCCGGCGCGTCGAACTCGCTCAAAGTGGTCGCACCGGCGGCGAGAATCGCTTTCGTTCGGTTCGGTGAGATCGTCGCGACGAACCGCTCGCCCGCCGTCCGGATCGGGTCGAGCTGCTGCTCCAGGTGATCGGCGCAACATTGTCGCTGGGACAGCTTCGAGAAGGACGGCGCGTCGCTCGCTTCGCCGCCGCTGAACACCACGACGGGTTGGTCGGAATCGACGAGCGACCCGGTGAAGTCGGCGTTGAAATCACCGGTTTCGAGGTTCAGGACGTCGAACGGCCCGAGTGTGTAGTCGATGGTGCCGCCGGGCTCGGTCTCGGCGATGGGGCCCCCGGGAACGACGCGTGTTTTGGTGTGCACCCGGACGTGAGTCGCGTCGCGGGTTCCGACGATCGCCAGAAAGGCGCGCAGATTCGTCGGTGGATTGCTGCTGAAATTCGTGTTCGGGTCGTCCGTCACCGCGATGGTTTGTGGCCATCCGAGGACGACGTACGCGGTGGTCGGCGTGCTCGATGCGGTGCCGAGCGCCTCCACCGGTTTCAGCAGCGAAGCGTCGTTCGAAAACACGTTCACGTTGTCGAGCGGGTTGAACTGGTACGCGACGACGGGAACATTGCTCTTCACGCGATAGGCGTGCCGCGTCACCGCCGTGTTGCTCCCGGTGTTGTACGTCCCGGCCGGCGAACCATCGACTTCGCGCGGGCCGAGCTTGAACACCGTGAGGCTCATCGACGGGATCGTCGCGTTCGCGATGACGTACGGCGCGTTGGTCTGGCCGGGGCTCGAGTCGTCTTGTTCGACGGTGACCGTCGCCGCGACGTCGGGCTCCGGATTGCTGACGACGATGGCGTATTGCTGAGCCGCCGCGTTCAGCGTGTCGTCGATGTCGGCGTTATCGAGATCGACGCCCCAGTACTCGCACCCGACGTTGCTCAGATCCTGCGCGGCGAGCGCGCAGAGGTTCACGCAGACGCCGTCGCGACACGAATAGCCGTCGTCGGTGGCGCAGGTCTGCTCGACGGCGTAGGTCGAGCCATCGTCCGAACAGCGCTCGACGGTCGCGCCGCTACAACGGGTCGTCTGGGGTACGCACGTCGTGCATGCGAGAATTCCCGGCGCACACACCAGGCCGCGTGACGGGCAATCGTCGACGACTTGCCACGTCGGGCCGTCCTTGCCCTTTTCACAACGCTGAAGGGTGTCGTTGCATTGCTCGGCGCCGACCGTGCACGGCGGGGGAGCCACCACTGCGGCCGTGGTGCTCGGCGTCCAGCGATCTCCGCGTTCGAGGCATCCGCTCGCGCCGAGCGCGACGACCAGCGGCGCGAGCGCCAGCGCCCGGAGCGTCACGCGACGGCGACGCGTCGCGTTCGGACGCGCATCGCGCGGATCGGCTTCGCTGAAGCGGACCATCCTAGTAGTGCGCCTGGAACACGTCGGTCGCGTACTCGGTGTAGCCCGCGGTCGTCAGATCGTTGTCCGTCAGTGCGCCGTAGTCGAAGCCGTTGATCTGCGCACGCGTCACGCTGAGGGTGACCGGGCCGGGGGTGAGACCCACGTCGCCGAGGGACGACAGATCGGGCAGCGACAACGACGTTTTCGCGCCGGGCGCGACCACCGTCCACGTCGAGAGCCCGCCGTCGCTCTGAATCTGAAACAAGGTGAGATCCGCCGCGGCGCCGCCGGGCGCGGCGCTCACGGCGAGGTCTTGGCCGTTCCAGTCGGAGTTCGAGGCCGGCGTGTCGAGTACGGGCACCTGGACGAACCCGCCGAGCGTCACGGTCGTGCCCGCGGTGGTCGTCGCGAAATCGGCGAGCACGGAGAGCGGCGGAGAGTGACTGTCGCCGGTCGACGCCGTCGCGGTCATTTCGTATCGGGCCCGCTCGAGGCCGTTCACGAGCGGCGGCAGACCGACGAACGACAGCGGCGCCGTGGCGGGCAACAAGGCGCTCGCGGTTCCGATCGGGAGAATCACGAAGCCGTTGGTGCTCACGCGCACGCCGACGGTGGCCTGGACGCGGTCCGGGCCGCGCGGGGTCAGACTCGGTCCGTCCACGTCGAGCGCGATCGCGTGGTCGAGCGGGATGTTCATGGGGATCAGGACGTCGCTGACCGTCGCGCCCGATTGCGTGACGACGCCCGGCGTGATGCCCATCGCATAGGCCGTGAAGAGCGGCGGGCTCACCGAGCGATCTTCGATGCCCGCGAGTGCATACAAGGTCGGTGTCCCGACGCTGGTACTCGTCGAGAAGTCGTAACCGACGTCTCCGTCGGCTTCCGGTGTGACCCCCGAGCTCACCGACGGCAAACGGAACCCCTGCGTGAGAGTTCGTCCGAGCTCGAAGACGTACGCGACGCGGCGGATGCCGGAGGCCGCGTCGGACACCGAGGGAAACGGGATTGCCCACGGACCGCGCTGAAACTCGATGCCGTCCGGCCAGACGATCTGGCCTTTCACGGTCGCGCGCGGCACGAGGGTTCCCCCGCCCGTGCCGACTCCCGTCGGTTGCCCGTTGGCGACGCACGTCGGCGAGAGGATCGGATCGAGGTAGACCGTCATCGTGTCCACCGGGACGTCGACGAACGTGGTCGGGCTGAAGCAATGGCCGGCGACGGTGACCGTCACGGTCGGACCGAGGTTCGGGCGCGTCGCGACGACGACGCCGTTCTGATCGGCCGTGTACACGCCCGCGGCGGACACGTCGGTGCCGAGCACGACCTTCGCCGCGGCGATCGCCTCGCTGGTGAACGAGTTCAGGGCGATCACCTTGAGCGTCGTGCCGAGCGGGTTTCCGCTGAGCCCGCCGGAGAAGCCATTGTCGCTGTCGCCGTACACGAATCCGTCCTGCAAATCCGTCCCGCCGCTCGCGGTGACGACGCGCACGGTCTTCGAGCCCGTGGTGCCCGCCGGGGTTCGGCACGTCAGGGTGTCCGTCGCGCCGGGTGCGCCTGCATCCGCGCCCGCGGCGACGCCGATCGTGACGCCGGTACACGGCACGCCGTCGATGAGCACGGTCGTCGCGGAGTCCCAGTGTGTCCCGTCTCCGAAGAGACGAACCAGCGTGCCGCCCGCGACGGGTCCGGTCGACGGCGTGACGTAGAACGAGTCGTAGAGATAACCCTGAGGCAACGTGGTGCGCGTCGAGCCGTCGCCGCCGTTTTGCGTCGCGACGTCGACGAGTCCCGGCGCGCCCGCGGGAACGACGACCTGGACGTGCGCGGGGTCGAGCGGCACGACGTCGGTCGACGGCACTTCGTTCGCGCCGAACCAGACGCGCACGGTGCTCGTGAACCCCGTGCCGCGAACGACGGCTCGCGCTCCGCCGGTGAACGAGCCGTGTGCCGGATCGACCGCGACGACCGAATGCGGCGCAATCGTGGGTAAGCCCGCGTCGAAGCTTCCGGGCGAGCTCGCGTCGAGAAATGTTACGGGAGGGGGGCCCGCGTCGCCGTGATCGCGCAGGTGCAGGACGCCTTCGCCTTGTGCGATGCACGCAACGGTCACGAGAACGGGTAGAGAGAGCGCGAGGACGATCGACCCTGACGGAAGGCGCACGGCAGACAGTATAGGCCGCGGCCGCCGAAGAGTTACTCAGGGGTTGGCGGCGACACGGTGTAACTCAGAAGGTCTCTTCATCTGGCTCGATTCGCCGACGATTTCGAGCAGCCCGAGCGCGAGCAGCTTTCTCGAGCGTGCCTCGCCCGGCCCGATGCACCCGGGGCATCCCGCTTCACACGGACAGCTCGCGATGAGCGCGCGGGCGGCTTCGACGAGCTCGGCGGCGCGTTCGAAAATCCGTTGCGCGAGCCCGACGCCGCCCGGCACGGCATCGAACAGGAACAACGTGGGGTCGAACCCACCCGTCCGACCGGAATGTGGATTGCGTCCCGGCGGTAGGCCTTCGCCGTCACCGCCCGCCCCGTCACCCAAGGTCCGACCGATGTCGGAGGGCTCGCACATGAGGGCGAGCGTCGCGACCGTCTCGAGCGCGACCCCCGCGCCGCGAAGCGCCGCCACGAGCTCGGCGCGCGGTTCGTCGAAGCGCTCGGTGAGTGCTTCGGGCACCGTGAGCCAGAAGCTCGTCGTGTGCATTTCGATCTCGGGCAAATGCACGTCGCCATAGCCCGCGTTCTCGTGCGTGAAAAACTTCACCTTCTTGTACCCGGTGACGCGCTCGACGACCTTGACGTCGCCGTAGCCGATCGTCGTCGGGCCGAGCGCGCCGCCGCCGCTTTCGTCGAGCACTTCGACGGTGCGATAGGTGAGCGCGGTCGTGAAGTAGTCCGGGACGACTTTTCTGACGTACGCTTTGTGATCGTCGTAGTCGAGCCGCTCGACTTGATACTGCTCGGCGTCGTGCTGATAGATGGCTTGCTCGTGGAGCATGGTGTGCGCGGAGCGCCAATCGAGCTCGGCGAGTGATTTGCCCGTGTCGAGATCGATGATGACGAAGTTGTCCCATCCGACCATCCGCAGAGATACGTTCGTCGCCGGATAAGCGTCGGACACCCAGTGATAGCGACCGCCCGACGCGTGGACGAGGCCGCCGCGTTCGAGGTAGTCGAGCGCCTCGCGCGTCGCGGCGGGGTCGAGCGTGGCGTACGATTCCGCGCCCGCGTTCGCGCCCGGGCCGGCTTCTCCGACCTGAAACGGCGCTTCGAACGCCGCGCATTTCAGGTGCTGCACGAGGATCTCGACGTTGTTCGGATCGATGCGCGCCTCCTCGGCGTTCATCTTCAAGAGATATTCGGGCTCCCGCGCGAGGAATTGATCGAGCGCGCCGCTCGAACAGACGAGGAGCGCGATGCTCTTCGAGCCGCGTCGACCCGCGCGCCCGAACCGCTGCCACGTGCCGGCTACCGAGCCCGGGTATCCGACGCAAACCACCGCGTCGAGCTCACCGATGTCGATGCCGAGCTCGAGCGCGTTCGTCGCGACCACGCATCGGATGTTGCCGCTCCGCAGGCCCTCTTCGATCTTGCGGCGCGTCTCGGGCAGATAGCCGCCGCGATACCCCATGATCGCGTCCTCGGGAACCAGACCGCGGCATTCTTCGCGGAGGTATTTGAGCATCGTCTCGACGCTGTTTCGTGATTGTCCGAACACGATGGTCGAGACCTTTGCGCAGACGAGATCCGCGACGAGGTGCACCGCGTGTTTGAGCGAGCTGCCGCGAATGCCGAGCTCGGCGTTCACGATCGGCGGGTTGTAGAGGAGAAATTGACGGCTCGCCGACGGCGCGCCCGAGCGATCGACGAGCGCGATGTCTTCCGGGGGAACGCCGAGGAGCCGTGCGGCGTGTTCGCGCGGATTGCCGATCGTCGCGGTGGCGCACACGAACGTCGGGTTCGAACCGTGGAAGCGCGCGATGCGGCGGAGGCGCGCGACGACGTGGGCCATGTGCGAGCCGAACACGCCGCGGTACGTGTGCATCTCGTCGAGCACGACGTAGCGAAGACCCTCGAACATCGCCGCCCAGCGCGCGTGGTTCGGCAGGATGCCGGCGTGGAGCATGTCCGGATTGGTGAGCACGAGCCGGCAGCGTTCGCGCACCGCGCGCCGCGCGTCGCCCGGCGTGTCGCCGTCGTAGACCATCGCCGGGATCGGCACGCCGGTGTCGGCCATGAGCGCGTGGATCGCGTGCTCCTGATCGCGGCTGAGCGCCTTGGTCGGGTAAAGATAGAGCGCGCTCGCCGACGG
Source organism: uncultured Polyangiaceae bacterium (assembly GCA_964506835.1). Classification (GTDB taxonomy): domain Bacteria; phylum Myxococcota_A; class Polyangia; order Polyangiales; family Polyangiaceae; genus DASZVB01. The sequence goes on along the minus strand of CAZDNG010000050.1, from coordinate 49,458 downwards.
CTCCTTGCGGAGCGCCTCGAGGACCGGCAGGTGGAAGCACAGACTCTTCCCGCTCGCGGTCGGCGTCGCGACCACGACGTGGCGGCCCTCGAGCGCCGCGGCGATCGCCTCGGCTTGATGGGTGTAAAGCGACCCGATTCCGCGCCGAGTGAGCGCCGCCCGGACGTCGTCGGAGAGCGCCGGCGGGATCTCCGCGTAGGCCGCGGCGCGTTCGCCGATGAGCCGTTCCGCGGCGAGGCAGGGCCGTACGGTTCCCGACCCGAGCCACCGCGCAACGACGCTTTCGACGCCAACCTCGTGGGACCAGGGAGGGGCAGGCACCCAAAAACACTAAACGGATGTGCGGGCTTTGTAAACGCCGACGCGACGCCCCCGTGTTCCCCTTTAAACGCCGCGTCGCGCGCGAGAAGGTGTCCCGCGACCAGGAAAGGCGCCATAACAACGGCCTACGCATGAACGAGCCCGAATCCGGCCCCGAGCCCATGGCCCACCCCGTCCCCGTCGACGCGGCAGGGCGCCCTTCCTACGTCTTCTTCGGCGCCCTCGCGGCGCTCGCGCTCCTCGCGGACGTGACGACCAAGGCCTGGGCCGAAATCGTCCTCAGCAAGCGCTCGCCGCACAATCCGGCCATCGTGCTGGTCGAAAAGCACCTGAGCTTCGCGCTCGCGTACAACCGCGGCGGCGCGTGGGGCTTGCTCCAGAACGCGAACGAGATGCTCCGGCGTCCGTTCTTCCTCTGCGTCAGCGCGGCGGCGGTGGTGTTCATCGTGTCGCTCTACAGCCGGCTCGCGATCGGACAGACCGCGCTCAAGTGGGGGCTCCCGCTCGTGCTCGGCGGCGCACTCGGCAATCTCACCGATCGCGTCGTGCGCACCAGCGTGGTTGACTTCGTCGACTATCGCGCCGATTGGATCACCAAGATGAACGAGGGGATCGCCGCGGTGTTCTCCGGGTGGAACGTCACGGATCACTGGCCCACGTTCAACGTCGCCGACATGTGCATCTGCGCCGGCGTCGCGCTCATGGCCATCGACATGATGTTCTCGAAGACGCCTCCGAAAGCCGCCGAAGAAGCCGAAGCGCCCGCCGCGAGCGCCGGCTGAGCCGCGACTCGAGGACGCATGCACGGCCGTCTGTTCTCGCTCCTCGATCAAGGCGTTCCGAGCTACTTCGTCCTACTCCTCGTCGGCTTCACGTTCGCGACGGTGATCGGCGCGCTCACCGCGAAGCGCATCGGGCAAGATCCGGACGTATTCGTGGATTTGGGGTTAGCCATGCTCATCGCGGGCGTCGCGGGGGCGAGGATCCTCCACGTGTTCGTCGACGGCTTTTTCTGGGACTACGTGCACCTCTGCACGAACCCGAGCGCCGTCAATCTGCAGCTAGGTCACGGCGAATGCATGAACCCCGAGTACAACGGCGTCTGGAACGCCGCGCAGGGGATCTGCGTCGCGAAGACGACCGATTGCTTCGCGTGGGCGAAGTTCTGGAACGGCGGCCTCACGTATTACGGCGGCTTCATCGGCGCGACGGCCGCAGCGTATTATCTGCTCACTCACGACCGCTTTCCGTTCTGGAAGGGCGCCGACCTCGCGGGCATGACGGTCCCGATCGGGCTCGGGTTCGGGCGGATGGGGTGTTTGCTCGCGGGGTGCTGTTTTGGTTCGGTGGCCGGGCATCGGTTCGGGCTCGTGTTTCCGGCCGACAGCCCGGCGAGTGAATGGCAAAATAAACACGGCCTCCTGCCGTCGAAGTTCGTCGCGTCGTTGCCCGTCTATCCGACGCAAATTTTCGAATCGCTCGCGTCGCTGTGCATCGCGGCGTTTTGCATTCTCTATTTGCACGGCAAAAAGCGATACGACGGCGAGGTATTTCTCGGATTCATCGGGCTCTACGCGATCGCGCGGTTCCTCATCGAATTCGTCCGAAGCGACGACCGCGGCGGCGCGCTCGGGCTCAGCACGTCGCAGTGGATCGGCATCGGTCTCGCGGCGCTTGCGTATGTGGTTCATCGCCGCGCGCTCGCCCGGCTCGCGCAGCCGAAAGGGGCGGGCGGTGCCGGCGTAGGTGGCCCGTCCACTCCCGCGTCGGCGGCGGGCGCGCACGCCGGCTAGCGCGTTTTCGTGTATTATTCGAAAGATGCGGCTTCTCGTCGCGTGCCTCTTCCCGTTCGTCTGCGCGCTCGGGTGCAAGAAAGACGATCGACCGCCGTTACTCGGCGCGTGCGATAGCTCGGCGTGCGACGAATCCCCGGGCGGCATTCGTAGCGGGCACGGCGGCTCGTCGGGCGACTCCGGGGCGAGTGGCGGTACGACGAGCGCGACCGGTGGCACGACGTCCGTCGTCGACGCCGGCAAGAGCGCGTTCGCCGCGTCGGTCGGCGTCTTCACCGATCAGTCCTTCGAAACGACTCAGGTGTTCGCCGGTTCGGGCACCGTGGCACTCGAAGGTGCCAACCCGTCGGCGAAGACGTCGTTCATGGGAGGTAGCCTCGCGCTCACGGCCATCCCGACCGACCCGACGTTGTGGGTCGGCCTCGTCAAGACGTCCGGCTCGGCCGACGCCATGCCGACGATCACCGCGGTGGCCCGTGGCCAGAAAACGGCGAACCTCGCGTTCGTCGAGAACGCCGTGATGGACGCGATCGTGAGCGGGCTCTCGGCGACGCAATCGCTCGAGTCGAGCCGCGGACACGTCATCGTGCGCTTCACCGATACGACCGGCGCTGCCGTCGCGAACATCCAGGTGACGGCACCCTCCGGCGCGACCGCAGCCTACGACGCCGGAAACGCCTACACCGATTCCCTCGGAACCACGTCGACCCGCGGGGTCGCGATCGTCTTCAACGTCGCAGCGAGCGTGCTCCCCGGGACGACGGTGAACCTCCCGTATCAAGTCCAGTCGACGGGCGCGTCGGGTTCCGTCGCGGCGGTCGTCGCGAGCGGTGCGACCACCCTGGTGGCCGTTACTGTTCCCAACTGACGGCAGGGGCGACGAGGCGCTGCCCAGATAGCCACCTACAGCTCAACTCAGTTGAGCTGTTCGAGACAGAACCCACTCAAGAGGGAACCGCTTTACGGCTGCCAGTTCTTGAACACGAGCCGGCGGTTCGCGGCGGCTTCGCTCACGGTGTATTCGCCCCACACCGGCGCGAAGTAGAGCGCGATCACCGCGGAGGCGAGGACGAAGCCGAACACGGCATTGGCGCGGACGCGTTCGAGCCGTGCCGCCGCGCCGCCGAGCAGCACCACCGCGAAGCCGTAGCTCGGCAGATAGTGATAGTGGAACGTGAATTCGCCGCGCCCCACCGTCCAAGGCGACAGCATGGCGAGCCACCCGAACGCGCACAGCAAATACGGTTTCCACTCGGCGCGCGCGCCGGCGTTCGGCGCCTTCTTCTTGAGCCATGCAAGCGTAGCGAGAACGAGCGCCGCGAGCGGCGCGCCGAGCACGAGCAGCGCGCTCGCCACCGCGAACGCGAGGTTTCCGACGCTCGACGAGTATCGAGCACCGAGCCCGTGCGACGACAGCTTCGTCACGATCGGGTGATAGAGGTAGATCCAGGAGTACCAGGGCGACGCGAGCCCGTTGTGGTGCTTGCCGAGCTCGACGTGGTGCCAGAACAAGTCGTGCATGACCTTGAACAGCGACGCCGGATCGGCGGGCTGCCCGGTCCACGCGAGGGCCGCCGTCCAGATCGCCAAGTGAACCAGCGGCACCAGAGCGAAGAGGAGCACCGACCATTTCGGCGCTCGCCCCAGCGTCCACACCGCGGCGACCGCGGGAAATACCGTGAACGCGCCGCTCCATTTGACGCTCATCGCGACTCCTCCGAGCACCGCGGCGACCGCGACACCGCGAGGGCGGCGCGCGACGACCGCCGCGAGCATCGTGGCCAGGACGAAGCACGTGAGCACGCCGTCCATCAACCCTGCGCGGGAATAGGCGATGAAAAAGCCGTCCGCGGCCATGAACGCGCCGACGAAGAAGCCCGCTCGACGATCTCGAAAGAGCGCCGAGCCGAGCCAGTACCCGATCGCGATGGTGTAAATGCCGAACCACAACGACGCAAAACGCCAGCCGAGTGACCCGTAGCCGAAGAGGATGAGTCCGAGCGCGATGAAGACCTTGCCGGCGGGGGGGTGGTCGTTCAAGTCCTGTAAGCGGATCAAGTACCGGTGGGCGTTGCGCGCGAAGAGCTCTTCGTCGAAGGTGAAGAGGTACGGCTCGGCGAGCGCGTGAATCCTGAGCACGATCCCGAGAAGAACGAAGCCGCAAAGGAGCGCCGTCGTCGTCTGTCGCGACGTCATTTCGGAATCACGCAATCGGTGAGATGCCCGGCCGCAGCGGTGAGGACCAGAGGCGCGAACGTGCCGTGGGGAGCCCAGCGAAGCGAGGCGGATCGAGTCACCACTTCGACGTGAAAATTGCAGGCCACCGTGAAGCGATGTCCTTTTTCCGGCAGCGAGCTTTCGAGGTCGCTCCACAGGCCCGCACCGAGCAAGAGTTCGTTCTTCACCGTGTTCATCGGCTGGATGACGTCGCGCTCGTTCGCGGGATCGATCGTCGTCTCGTCCGCATGGTAGCGACACCGTAAGCTTCCAAACGCGCTGTCGGACGCGCAGGCGAGCGCGTCCCGATCCTCCGGGACGACGCTGATTTCGACGAGTCGGACGGTTCCGATCGCCCAGCTATCGGTGAGCTGCGGATGGCCTTTTTCGTACCCGAGCACCCCGAAAATCAGCCAGAGCACGAAACCGATCAGCAAGAAGACGAGCACCGCGCGCTCGAGCGTCACGAACGGCTCACCGCCCTCGTTCGCTTTTCCTCCGACGTCCACGCCGCTCGCTAACCGACTCGTCGGCGCTCGTCAACTCGTGAGCGGCGGCGTCGAGCGGGTCGCTTTGCGCGCCGCAATGAACGAACCGGCGTGGTCGCTTTGCGCGCCGCAATGAACGAACCGGCGGGTCGCTTTGCGCGCCGCAATGAACGAACCGGCGGGTCGCTTTGCGCGCCGCCGGGCCCTCTGGTACGGCGTCGCCATCGTGGCGTTCAAGATCATCGACGGCAAAGCGATCGCTGAGAAGGTTCGGGCAGAGGCCGCTCAAGGCGCCCTCGAATTCGCGGCGCGATATGGGCGCCCGCCGGGCCTTCACGTCGTGCTCGCCGGCGAGGATCCCGCGAGCGCCGTGTACGTGCGCAACAAAGAGAAAGCCGCCAAGGACGCCCATTTCGCGGGCGTCGTGCATCGGCTGCCGAGCGACGTCACGCTCGAGGTGCTGCTGTCGTTGGTCGCGGACTTGAACGGCCGAGAAGACGTCGACGGCATCCTCGTCCAGCTTCCGCTGCCGGCGGGCGTGCCGTCGGCGCCGGTGCTCGAGCTCGTCGATCCGGCCAAGGACGTGGACGGATTTCACGCCGTCAATGTCGGAGCCCTTTGGTCCGGCGTCGACGGCCTGGTTCCTTGCACCCCGCGCGGCTGTCTCCGAATGCTCGACGAAGTCGGCACGAAGCTCGACGGCGCTCGGGCGGTCGTCGTGGGTCGCAGCAACATCGTCGGCAAGCCGATGGCGGCGCTGCTCCTTTCTCGCAATGCGACGGTGACGATGGCGCACTCGCGCACCAAAAACCTCGCCGAAGTGTGCCGGGAAGCGGACGTCCTCGTCGCGGCGGTCGGTCGCGCGAAGATGATTGGACGAGATTTCGTGAAGCCCGGCGCGGTCGTCATCGACGTCGGGATGAACCGCGACGAAACCGGCAAGCTGTGCGGCGACGTCGACTTCGCGGCGGTCTCCGAAGTCGCGTCCGCGGCGACGCCGGTGCCCGGCGGCGTCGGCCCGATGACGATCGCGATGCTGCTCGACAACACCCTGCGCGCCGCGCGCGCGCGAAAGGGCGAGACGCCGGCCACAGCTCAACCCGGTTGAGCTGATCGAGAAAGACCACAGCGGTGACCAGAGTTCGGCCGGAACGAAGCGGGTTTTTGTCCCTCACCCGTTGGGGGCAAAAACCTGCGCACGGTCAACTCACGTGGGAACCGCTGTAAATGAGTCAGGGCCGCGGATAGCGGCTCGGGTCGACGCCGACCTCACGGCAGATCGCGTCGAGCACGTCGTCGGCGCGAGCGAGCGTCGAGTCCACGGATCCGGAGTTGTCGATGACGTAGTCGGCGCGCGACGCTTTTTCGGCGAGCGGGAGCTGCGCGCGGATCCTCGCGAGCACGTCGTCGTTCGTCGCACCGTCGCGGGCCATGGTGCGGGCGACTTGTACCTCGACGGGTGCACTGACGACGACGACCGGACGGAGTGCGTCCTCGATGCGTGTCTCGAACAGCAGCGGCACTTCGTAGCAGCCGAGCGGCTCGCCCTTCGCATCGAGTGCGGCGACGCGCTCGATGGACAGCGCCGTCACGCGAGGATGGACGATGGAGTTCAACGTGCGCCGAGCTCCCTCGTCGTGAAACACGCGCGCCGCGACGGCTTTGCGGTCGAGCTCGCCCGTTGTCGTGAGCACGCCGTCGCCGAAGGCCTGGACGATCTCGGCGAGGCCGTCACTGCCCTTCGCTACCGCGTCGCGCGCGAGTTCGTCGGCGTCGATGACCGGCAGTCCGCGCGCTCGAAATCGCCGGGCCACGGTGCTCTTGCCGGACCCGATACCGCCCGTGAGACCGAAGAGCCGCACGACTCGAGCCTATCCCGGTCTTGCGCTGGTGCGGCTTTCGGGGTTAAGCGAAAAGACGCTGAACCGATGTTCCCCGCCGTCGTGCTCTTTCACCTGAACGCCGGAAGCCCCATTTCGGCGGCTCCCGCGGTCGCACGCGACGGCACGACGTTCGTGGGGACTGCGGAGGGCTCCCTCGAAGCCTGGGACGACCACGGCGTGCTCAGGTGGAGTTTCATGCTCGACGGCGCGCCTGCGTTCGCGCCGCTGATCGACGCCTCCGATCGCGTGTATGTCGCGACCACGGCGCGCCTCTACGCATTCTCGACGAACGGCGTTCGACAGTGGGAGATGAAGACGCCGGCGCACGTCGTGAGCGAACTATCGGCGTGGCCGCCGTGGGGCGTTCTCTTCGACGGCAGCGACGGGAGCGTGTGGGCCGTGTCGCCGCGTGCTCGGCTCCTCTGGCACACGGAGCTGCACGCGACGCTGAGCGCAGGACCCACGGTGCGCGGCGATCGGGAAATCGTCGGCGCGACGACGGGCGACGTCTTTCTCATGCAAGGGGCGGCGCGCCGCTCGATGGGTCATCTGAACGGCGCCGTTCGCGGCGCTCCGGTGTTCTTCGCCGACGGCTCGGCTGCGGTCATCGCCGGCGATTCGCTGTACGGGCTCGACGCGCACGTCGCGACAGAATGGCACCACGACGGCGTCGCGTGGATGGTCGCCGGCGGCGCGGGGCTCTTCGCCGTGGACGCGCAGCGCCATTTGCTCGAGTTGTCGCGTGACGGTCAGGTCGTTTCGGACACGCCCCTCGGCGTTTCCGTGAGCGCGTCGCCTTCGGTGTCGCCGCGCGGGGTGGTCTTCGTCCCGACCGACTCCGGCGATCTGGTCCTCGTTCATCCTGGACGTCCGGGTGCCATCGAGAAAATTCCCGTCGCTGCCTCGGCGCTGCACCGACCCGTCGTCGATGCATTGCGCCACCGGGTCGTCGTCGCTTCGGGCGGCGGTGAAGTCGCCGCGGTGGGGGCCGAGGAATGACGTTCAACTTCAAAAGCCGGCTCGAGCGGCTCGCGGGGAGTGGACCGAGCGGACGCGCGACGCTCGAAGCCGCTCCGGCGGCGCCGCTCGAAGTCGCCGACGCTCGTCGCCCCGACGCCGAACGATTCGCGACGCGCTCGACCCTCGAGGAGCTCCGCGAAAAAATGGCGAGCATTCTCGAGCGCGAACCTCCGCGTCGACCTCCCGCGCGCGAGCTCCGCATCGTCGAGCTCCCGTTCACGCGGGTGGAAACCGTGGAGGGTCCGCTCCACGAGCGGCTCGATCGCCAGGGGCCGTCGCATCACGTCGGTCGCATGCCGCTCGACGCCGCGCTCGCGACCGAAGCGCGGGTCCTGGCTCTGCTCGCGCTCGATCCGGGGCTAGCCGAGATCGCGCCCGAGGGCGCGCTCTTTCTCGACACCGAGACGACCGGGCTCGGTGGGGGCGCCGGCACGCTCGCGTTTTTGGTGGGTCTTGCCTGGTTCGACCACGGCGTCCTGGTGGTCGAGCAGCTCCTGCTCAGGACGCCCGCCGAGGAGTTGCCGCTTCTTCTCCGCGTGCGCGAGCGCATCGAACGCGCGTCGTTGCTGGTGACCTTCAACGGCAAAGCGTTCGATCTCCCGCTCCTTCACGGCCGCTACGTGATGAATCGCATTCGACGGCCTCCGGCGCGCCCGCATCTCGATCTGCTTCACGTCGCGCGCCGTCTCCATCGCGCGCGGATCCGCTCTTGCACCTTGAAGGCGCTCGAAGCGGAGGTGCTCGGCTTCGTGCGCGACGGCGACATCGACGGCGCCGACGTGGCCGCGCGCTACGGCCATTACTTGCGAACCGGCGACGAGGCGGCGCTCGTGTCGGTGGTGCAGCACAATTCCTGGGACGTCGTTTCGATGGCGGCCCTCGTCGGGCTGTACGGCGAACCTCTCGACGGACTTCACGCCGAAGACTTGGTGGGCCTCGCGCGCACGTACCGGCGCGCGCGTGCCTTCGACGAAGCGGAACGCGCCGCGGAGCGGGCCGTCGAGCGCGGCGCTGGCGCCGAAGGGGTGCGCGTGCGCGGCGAGATCGCCAAGGCGAGGGGAGATCGCGGTCGCGCTCTTCGCGACTACGAGCTCCTCGTCGAGAGCGTCGACGACGCGTCGGTGCGTCTCGAGCTCGCCAAGTTGTACGAACACTTCGTGCGGAGGCCGGACCAGGCGCTCGACATGCTCAATCGCGGGACCGGTGAACGGCCCGAAGCGACGGAGCGGCGCCGGGCTCGGCTCGAGCGCAAATTGCGCGGCTCGATCGGTGGCCGGACGAGATCGAGCTGAGGGCGTCGTTCGTCGTTCGTTCGCCGCCGGGGTGGCCGCTTGGTTTCGGCGCTTTCGGCTGCTAAACGGCCACCCATGGCCTACGACCACCGGCGCATCGAATCGCGCTGGCAAGCTTACTGGAAGGAGCACGACACCTTTCGGACGATCCGGCGTCCGGGAAGGCCGAAATCCTACGTGCTCGACATGTTCCCGTATCCCTCCGGGGCGGGGCTCCACGTCGGTCATCCCGTCGGGTACATCGCGACGGACATCACCGCGCGGTTCCGCCGCATGCGCGGATTCGACGTGCTGCATCCCATGGGCTGGGACGCCTTCGGGTTGCCCGCGGAGCAACACGCGATCGAAACCGGAACGCACCCGGCCGAAACGACGCGTAAAAACATCGACACGTTTCGGCGCCAGCTCAAGTTGCTCGGCTTCTCGTACGACTGGTCGCGTGAAATCAACACGACCGATCCCGGCTACGTCCGATGGACGCAATGGGTCTTCCTCAAGCTGTTCGAACGCGGGCTCGCGTTTCAGGCGGAAATCCCGGTCAATTGGTGTCCGGCGCTCGGCACCGTGCTCGCCAACGAAGAAGTGATCGACGGTCGGAGCGAACGCGGCAATCACCCCGTCGTTCGTCAACCGCTTCGCCAGTGGCAGCTCCGCATCACCGAGTACGCCGATCGCCTCGCGAGTGACCTCGACACCCTCGACTGGCCGGAGACCAAGCAAAAGCAACTCGACTGGATCGGTCGCAGCGAGGGCGCCGAGGTCGACTTTCCGCTCGTCGGTAGACCCGAATCGCTCACGGTCTACACGACGCGTCCCGACACGCTCTTCGGCGCGACGTACATGGTCATCGCCCCCGACCATCGGCTGACGCCGCTCATCACGACGCCGGAACACAAGGCCGAGGTCGAGGCGTACGCGCTCGCGGCGAGCCGGAAGAGCGACCTCGATCGCACCGCGCTGAATCGGCAAAAGACCGGCGTTTTTACCGGCGCTTTCGCGAAAAATCCGCTCTCCGGCGCGTCGATTCCCATCTACACGGCCGACTACGTGCTCGGCGCCTACGGCACCGGCGCCATCATGGCCGTCCCCGCCCACGACGAACGCGACTTCGAATTCGCGCAGACGTTTTCCATTCCGATGATCGAAGTCGTGAGCCCCGACGGAACGCTTCACGACGTCGTCGAAAAGCCGTTCACGGGCGACGGCATCGCCGTCAGGTCCGGACGATTCGACGGCATGCCGAGCGCGACGATGAAGTCGGCGGTCATCGCGCACCTCGTCGAGCAGGGCATCGGCAAAAAGAAAGTGAACTACAAACTGCGCGACTGGGTCTTCAGCCGTCAGCGCTACTGGGGTGAGCCGATCCCCGTCTATTTCCCCGTCGAAACAGCGGGCGATCCACGACAAGGCGCGCCCCACACCATCGACTATTCGCGCCCCATTCCGATGCAAGATGCGGAGCTCCCGTTGCTCTTGCCCGAGCTCGACGACTATCTGCCGGGCGATCCGCACGGCCCGCTCGTGCGCGCGCTCGATTGGCGTTTCTTCGAGCGCGACGGCAAATGGTTCGCGCGAGAGACGAACACCATGCCGCAATGGGCGGGTTCGTGTTGGTACTACCTCCGCTTCCTCGACCCGGGAAACACCGAGCGCATCTTCGATCAGCAAACCTACGACGACTGGATGCCCGTCGATCTGTACGTCGGCGGTGCCGAGCACGCGGTGCTTCACCTCTTGTACGCGCGCTTCTGGCACAAGGTGCTCTACGACGCCGGCGTCGTGAAGCATCCAGAGCCCTTTCAGAAGCTCGTGCATCAGGGAATGATGCTCGGTCAGTCTTTCAGGTTTTATGCCGTGCTCGGCGATGACGGCGCGGTCACTCGGGCCCTCGACGGCGACGACCCGGGCGTCGTTCACGATCGCGAAATGGGCCGCTATTTCATCGAAGGCACGAAGTCGCAAGTCGAGCCGCGATTTCTCGCCGCCTCGGGCGTCGCGTTCGACAGCGGAACTCCGCGGCATCCCGAGTACGGCGTGAAGCTCGTCCCCATCGCAGAGAAGATGAGCAAATCGCGCGGCAACGTCGTCAATCCCGATCACGTCGTCGAGGAGTTCGGCGCGGACAGTCTGCGCGTGTACGAGATGTTCATGGGCCCGCTCGATCAGGTGAAACCCTGGCAAACGAGCGGGATTCAGGGCGTGCGCCGCTTTCTCGATCGCCTCTACGGGGTCTCGAAAAAGCCACTCACCGACACGCTCGACGAGGCCACGACGCGCCAACTCCACCGAACGGTGAAGAAGGTCACCGAAGACATCGAGGCGCTGCGATTCAATACCGCGGTGAGCACCATGATGATTTTCACGAATCATCTGGTCGGTCTCGACGCTGCGCCGAAGGAGGCTGTCGAAAAACTCGCGCTGTGTTTGAGCCCCTTCGCGCCGCACCTCGCCGAAGAAATCTGGTCGGATCTCGGCCATTCGACGCCGAGCTCGCTCGCGGACTGGCCCTCCTACGACGAGCGTTGGTGCGTCGACGACACCGTCGAAATCGCGGTTCAAGTGAACGGCAAGGTGCGCGGGACGGTCGCGCTCGCGCGCGACGCGTCCGCCGATGCCGCGCGCGACGCCGCGCTCCGCGACGAGAACGTGCAGAAGTACGTCGGGGACAAATCCATCCGCAAAGTCGTCTACGTGCCCGGGCGGATTCTGAATTTGATCGTCGGTTGAGCGATTCGGTCACGTCCACCGCACCTGAACGGATCGGCGTCATGAACGTCCGTCATCGTGTGGAAAGCCTGTTGTTTCCCGTGAAACTTGGCCCTTTTCAAACTCGACTGAGGCGCGCCGTCGTTGTGGTCGTCGCGTCGGCGCTGGGCGCGGGATGCGGCTACCGCGCCGCCTACGGCAACGACGCGAATTCGACCACTTTTTCCGTAGTCGCTGCCCCGTTCACGACGCCCGAGCTCGAGGTCGTTCAATCCGTCCTTGCCGGCGCTCGCGGCGAATTGAGTCGAGTCGGAGCGCTTGCGCCGGGGTCCTCGTACCCGGAGCTCGTCGTCGAGGTGCTCCGGGTCGACGAGGTCGCCTCGGGCATCCGCGCCACGCCAACTGCGGCAGGGTCGTTGCCATTGGCGGCGAGCTCCAGCGTCGGGGTCGTGGTCCGTGGCTGGATCGTCCAGGCGCCTGGGGCTTCACCCAGTCGAGACACGGGCGACGTTCGGTGCGTGGAGACCGTCGCACAAGGCGACGATCCATCGAGAAGTGGTTATGCAGCGGAGGAGGGCGCGCGCGCCGCCGGTCGCCGAGCTGGTGAAATAGTGACGCGAAGGGCCTTAGGATTTGCGGAACCTTCGGTCGAGCCGATGTGACGTTTGTCCAGGGTGTGTTACCGTTCGCCTGCCATGATCACGGTCGGGTGTGCCGGCTTCGCCGTCCCCGCAACCCGCTATTTCAAGGAATACGGCTTCGTCGAGATCCAGGAAACGCATCGAGCGGCTCCCGGGCCGGGAACGATCCGCCGTTGGCGGCGGGAGGCGCCGAATCAATTCGAGTTCGCCGTCCTCGGCCCGCGCGAGGTGACCCAAGAGGGCTTTCGGCTGGGCAAAGTCGTGGAGACCGCGCTCGCCGCCCTCGGCGAGGTGGCGGTGGAGCTGAAAGCGAAGATGGCCGTCTTCGTGGCGGCGCCCGATTTCGCGCCCAGCCGGCCCAACAAGACCGCTCTCCGCGAATTTCTCGGCTTGGCGAAATCTCAGTTCGAAATCGTGGTGTTCGAGCCTGGTCTCGAGTGGAACCCGGACGAGGCCGACTCTCTCGCCAGCGAGACGAGCACCTTCGCGGCGCGTGACCCCCTCCAGCATGGCCCCTCCACGAGGCCGACGGCGTACTACCGACTCCCGGGCCCCGCCGGGCACAAGTCGCGGTACGAGGACCCGGCGATCGAGCGCCTCGCCGAGCTCGCGCACGGGGCTCGCCACGAAAGCGTGCACTACGTCTTCACCAACGTCGACATGTTCGCCGACGCGAAACGCTTCAAAAAAGCGTACGGAATCTAAGGGTTTTTTAGGGGCGCACCGCGCGGCTCGGGCCGGCGCGGAGTCCGACCCGGACGCCTCGGCCCTCAGGCGCTGCGATCCGCGAAGTACGCGGCCTTCCGATGCGAAAAGCCGATCGTCGCGACAAAACGAATCGCGGCGGAGAGGTCGGACCACTCCGCCGCGTCGTGGTTCAGCTAACTCGGCTCAGTTGACCGCGCCACCGAAGCACTCGAGGCCACAAACCCCGGCGCCGGCACCGGCGTCGGTGACGCCCGGAGGCGGCGAGTCGATGCAGCCGACGAGCTCATTCGTCGACTCGGCGATCACGATGCCCGAGTCCGGCGAGATGCCACACTGGGTGACGCAGGTCGGCAGATCCGTGCTGCCTCCGTCCTTGCCGGCGAAGCCGTCGATGAGGCACTGCTGGATGCAGGGGAACTCGGTCGCGCAGTTGTCCGTGCAGGCCGAGTACTCGGTGCAGCACTTGGTCTTCACGCAGGTGTCGCACGAGTTGTCGGTGGTTGCCGCCGCACAGGCGTCCGTGGTTCCGCCAGTGCCGGTTCCGCCGGTGCTCGTCGTCCCGCCGGTGCTCGTCGTCCCGCCAGTGCTCGTCGTCCCGCCAGTGCTCGTCGTCCCGCCAGTGGCGCCGACGACTGCACCGTCGGTCTCGCCGGTCGACGTCGTCGTGCTGCATGCAAAAGCCACCGCGGATCCCGCGAGTCCCAAGAAACCTAAAGTAAGAGCGCGCCAAGCCATCGTGTCCTCCGTTTCGTGTTCACCCAGGCGGTCCGCGTCGCTTCGACGCTTCGCGGCAATCCTGGAAGCTACCGCTTTGCCATAGCCGTCTTCACTGGTCAACCTTCAGCGGATCGCGGACGGCATTGGGTCATGCACGTTTCCGTTTCATTTGCTTCCCGAGCCGCGACTCGATCCGCATCAAACGACGGACGACTCTCGTCGTCGATTCACTACGCCGCTGTTTTCGGCGTGCGGCGACGAATGCTCAAGACCACGGCAGCGAGCGTCGCGAGCCACCAGGGCGCATCGCCCCACAGCCGATACGGCGTCGTCCCGTCCAGCCAGGCGATCTGACCACGCAGGCTGTCTTCCTTGAAGGTGCCGGTGTGGGCAACGACACGACCCACCGGATCGACGAGCGCGCTGACGCCGCTGTTGGTCGAACGAACCAGGTAACGGCGCTGTTCGATCGCGCGGAACTTCGCGAGTGCGAGATGGATCCACGGCTCGGTGGAATCGCCGAACCACGCGTCGTTCGTGATGTTCACGAGGAGCTGCCCCGGGTCGGCTCGCATCATCTTGTCGATGAACGACGGGGTCACGTCCTCGTAGCAAATGTCGACGCTGACCTTGTGGGCGTCGAGCGGCAGCGACGTGAGCGAGTTTCCCGGAGTGAATTTGCCGGTGTTCGGCGACCAGTCGTAGAGCACCGGGAAGGTGTCGCCGAGCGGCAAATACTCCCCGAATGCGAGCAGGAACGTCTTGTCGAACCGGCCGCGGACGTCGCCGTTTTTGTCGGTGATGAGCGCGGAGTTGAAGAGAGCGTAGCGGCGCGCGTCTTGGACCGGGCGGTAGAGCACCGCGCCGAAGATCAGCGGCACTCCGATGATGCGAGTGAACCGGTTCGGGTAAACGGTGGACACTTCGTCTTCGGGCACGGAACCCATCACGGAGGTCTCCGACCACACCACGAGGTCGAGCGGCCCCTGCGATTTCAGACGCTGGGTGAGCACGTAGTGCCGCCGGAGCCCCTCGCCGGGATCGTTGCGCTTGCCCATGAGGCTCATGTTCGCCTGCACGGCGCCCACTTGGCCCTTCGGTGCCCGGGCGACCTGGGCGTCTACCTGGGGGATACGAATCGCGCCGTAGATCGCGGAAACGGCCGGCACGGCGAGCCAGAGCGCGAGGTACCGGGGCCGAATCGGGCGGCGATCGAGCAGCGAATAGACGAGCTCCGCAAAGACGAAGTTCGCCGCGACGAGGGTCAGCCCGACGAGGATTGGATTGCCGAGCTCGGCGATCTGCGTGAGCGCCGGCACTTGATGGACGGTCGCGCCGAAGTACCAGGGGAAGAGCAGGGGATAGACCAGCTCGCTCGCGACGAACGCCAGCATGAACGAGAGCTCTTTGCCCCAACCCCGCGTCGTCGAACGGCCGTACAAGTAGCCGAGGAGCGCGACGCGACCACCCTGGTAGCCACACAAGATAGCCATGAACAGCAGGCAAACGACGGTCGGAAAGCCGCTGAACGTCTTCAGCATGCCGAGCAGCCAGTAGAAACCGGCCATCGTCATGGTGAAGCCGGCCATCCACCCGAGCCCCGCGGCGCGCTTCGGAGTTTGGTCGCGCATCGCGACCATGAGCGGAACCAGCGCGACGAACGCGAGCGCCCACACGTCGATGCCCGGGAACGCGACGAAGTAGAGCAGCCCCGACAAGAAGGCGAGGCCGTAGGCGATGCGGCCCGAGAGCGGCTTTGGGCTCGAATCGGTCAGCGGGAGATCTCCGAGATGCGGCGGCCGCGCGGTGTCACTCGGTGCGCTTGATGACGTGGAACCCGAAGGGCGTCTCGACGGGGCCCGCGATTTCGCCGGGTTTCAGGGCGAACGCGGCGTCGGCGAACGGCTTCACCATTCGCTCCTTCGTGAAACTGCCGAGCGCGCCGTGGTTCATCTTCGCGGACGGGTCGTCCGAGGCGCTGTCGGCGAGCTTCGCGAAGTCCTCGCCCTTCTTCGCTCGCGCGACCAGCGACGCGGCGCGTTTTTGGGCTTCTTCCTTGGTTCGCTTGATGCTCGGGTCGGCGCGCAGTGCTCCGGCGTAGGCCACCAAGATGTGCGACGCCGACACCGTCGCTTGCGCTTCGGGGGCTGGGGCGGGCGGAGTAGGAGGGGTCGGCGCGGTGGCGCTCGGTGCCGGCTCGGCCGTCGCCGATGGCGTCGGATCCGGCGGCGGAGCTTCGACGCCCACGTTCTGAGCGGGCTCGGTGAAGTCCGTACATGCGCCGGATCCTCCCACGAGAGCGACCGAGCAGACGAATGCCGCGAGGCGTTGACGGGGCTTCATGGGCGGTAAGACCTACGGCGCCCTCCGGCGTCGTGGCAAGGTTTTTCGGGCGCGAGCTTGCCCGACGGGGCATCCCCGGGAAAGACTTCGAGAGCCCATGCCGACGATCCTGCACATCGAGGACGATCCGGCGAACCGCTTGCTCGTCCGCAAGCTGCTCGCCGCGGCGGGGCTCGAGGTCATGGACGCGGTCGACGGCCTCGAGGGGATCCGGTTGGCCTGTCAGTTCGTCCCGGATCTCGTGCTGGTCGACATCGCGATCCCCGGCCTGGATGGTTACGAGGTGACGCTCCGGCTTCGGGCCGAGCCGTCGCTCCGGCACGTGCCGATCGTGGCCATCACGGCCGAGGGCAACCGCGACACGAGCCTCGCCGTGGGGTGCGACGGATTTCTGCAGAAGCCGATCGACGCGCGGACCTTCGGCGCCACGATTCAGGGATTTCTCGGCGGGCACCGCGAAGAGCAAGCGCCTCGGTCGTCGAGTGATCACTTGCGTGCACAGAGCCAGCGCATCGTCGCGCATCTCGAAGAGAAGATCGCCGAGCTCTCGGGCGCCAACGAACGACTGCGCGAGCTCGATCACGCCCGTCGCGAGTTCTACCGGAACATCTCGCACGAGCTCGCGACGCCGATGACGCCAATCGTCGGATACGTGCGACTCTTGTGTGACGGCGAACTCGGCGATCTGTCGCCCGCGCAGCTCAAGGCGGTGCGCGCCGTCGACGAATGCGCGCAGCGCTTACGTGCGCTCATCGATAACCTGCTCGACGTGACGGCGCTCGAGACGGGGAAGATGCGCTTCATGCTGCGCGACTACGACTTCGCGGACACCGTTCGCAAAGCGCTCCGCCGGACGCAAAGCGTCTGCGTCGAGCGAAGTCTTCGTCTCGCCGTCGAGGTGCCCGACTTTTTGACGGGCCACGGAGACGCGGC
This sequence comes from uncultured Polyangiaceae bacterium, assembly GCA_964506835.1. GTDB lineage: Bacteria > Myxococcota_A > Polyangia > Polyangiales > Polyangiaceae > DASZVB01. The sequence continues at coordinate 32,396 of CAZDNG010000050.1, read as the reverse complement.
GCGTATCGGTCGCGCCGTGGGCGAAATGCTCGACAATGCCGGCAAATTCACCCCCGAGGGCGGCGCCTTGGGGGTCCGCGTGCGCCGCCTTCCGTCGCGGCAATTCGAGCTGTGCGTCGCCGATACCGGGCCCGGCATTTCGCGCGCCGCGTTTTCGCGACTCTTCGATCCATTTTATCAAGCCGACGGCTCGGTGACCCGCGCGTACGGCGGCGCCGGGATCGGGCTGGCGATCGTGCGCGGCGTCGCGAAGGGTCACGGCGGCGACATTCGCGTCGTCTCGCCCGCCGACGAACGCATCGACGGCATCCATTTCACGGGTGCCGCGTTCTACCTCACCGTCGCCGAACACGCGCCGGCGATCGTCGGCGCTCAACCTTCGTGACGGGGCGTGGCCATGCTCGCCACGGACCCCACAGCCGTCGTCTATCTCGACTGGAACGCGACGACGCCGCCGCTCGCCGACGTCGTGCGCGCGATGGAGCAAGCGGCGCTCGAGTCGTGGGGTAACCCGTCGAGCGTCCACGCCACGGGACGACGCGCACGCGCCCTCGTCGAAGACGCTCGCGAAGCGGTCGCGGAGCTCGCCGGGATCTCGCCGCGCGACGTCGTGTTTACGTCGGGTGCCACCGAGGCGAACAACATCGCCCTTCGAGGCGCCCCGGCCATCGTCACGAGCCGCATCGAGCATCCTTCCGTGGTACGCGCCGCGGAGCTGGCCGGCGCAGAGGGACGCCCGGTCGTCTGGCTCCCGGTGCCGTCGCACGGACGGATCGAGCCGTCGGCGGTCGACGCCGCGCTCGACGGTCTTCCCCGCGGAACCGTGGTCGCCGTTATGGCCGTCAACAACGAGACCGGCGTCATCCAGCCGCTCGTGGATATCGAAGCGATTGTCCGGCGACACGAGGCGCGGCTCCATGTCGACGCCGTGCAGGCGGCGGGCAAGGTCGCACCGGAGCAATGGCGGGTCGGCGACACCTTGAGCCTCGGCGCGCACAAGATCCGTGGCCCCAAGGGGATCGGCGCGCTCCTCCTCAGAACCCCGGGCGTGCCGCGCCCCGTCGTCGTTGGAGGGCCCCAGGAGCGAGGCATCCGGCCGGGGACGGTCGACCCCATCGCCGCGGCAGGCTTTGCCGTCGCGGCTCGCCGCGCGCTCACGGGACCTGCCCGCTACGCCGCGCTCGCGCCCCTTCGCGACGAACTCGAAGATGCCCTCGCGGCGTTCGCCGTCGTGAACGGCCTCGGCGTGGAGCGCGTGCCCCACGTGGCGAATCTGTCGTTCGACGGGTGGCGCGCCGACGAGCTCGTCGCTGCGCTCGACCTGGCGGGCGTCCAAGTCGCCGGTGGGAGCGCGTGCAGCGCGGGCTCCGCCGAACCGTCGAAGGTCGTCCAAGCGATGCTCGGCGCCGCCCGCGCGCAGAGTGCCGTGCGCTTCAGTTTGGGCGACACGACGTCGCGCGCCGAGATCGACGACGCGATACCGGTGATTCTTCGCGTGGTTGCCCGCTACTCCTCGAGACCGTGAGACTTCACTCGAACCGCGAGTTCATCCACTCACCACCGGCGTGAGGGAAACGACGTAGCTCTCCGGAATGATTCGCGCATCGCGCGCGGTCGCTCGCCCCGGAGCACGTTCCATTGAAGAGAACGCCGAGCCACGGCGTTTCGACAAGTGTTCAGTGAAATTCCCGTCTCGAGAAGTCAGATTTAACTCTGGCTCGATATCGCGGATTTCATTCGACTAATTCGAAACACATAGAGCGCGATGCCGCACGCGACGGAAGCGTTGAGCGATTGCACCGGGCCTTCGAGCGACAGGCGCGCGAGGGTCGTCGCGCGCTGACGAACGGCACGGCCGAGGCCGCCATGTTCGCTGCCGATCACGAGTACCGTCGGCAGGCCGAGGTCGACGTCCTGAAGTGGCCGATCTCCGTCCGGCGTGAGTCCCACGACTTGCACCGACCGCGCGATCGCGTCGTCGAGAAACCGGACCAGAGAACCGACGCGACTGAGGCGGGCATGTTCGATCGCTCCCGCGGACGCGCGAAAGGTCGCCGGACGGAGCGGCGCCGAAGCGTGCTCGGGCCAGACGATTCCCGTCGCCCCGAGCGCAACGGCGCTCCGGATCACCGCTCCAAAATTCTGTGGGTCCTGGATTCCATCCAAAGCCACGATGAGGGGCGCGGGCGCGTCGAGCAAGGTCTCCGGGTCGAGCAGTTCGAGCTCCGGCGCGAACGCTGCGGCCCCTTGGTGCTCCGTGTTCCCTGCGAGGTCGTCGAGGGTCTTGCGCGGGACCGGTTCGATCCGCTCGACCCCCTGGTCCTTCGCGAAGCGCCCGAGCGCGCTCAGCCGTTCGCTAGGTCCGCCGCGCGCCGGCCGTTCGATGAGTACGGCCCCGAGCTTTCTTCCGTGCGCTCGGATCGCCTCGCGCACCGGCTGCAGGCCGACCACGAGGCGAGGGGTGTCCTTCGGTAAGTGCCGCGGTCCGTCGTTCACAGACACGAGCACAGCGGATCGCCGGGCGTGCAATTGCACGCCGCCTTCGGCTTCGGGGAGCCGCCGCCACCCGACGAGGAGCCGGTCGAAGACGACAAGGTCCGCTTGGCAACCGCGGTGGTCTGTTGCGCCTTCGTGAGCTCGGACTGGATGCGAGCCCGCTCGGCGTCGTCTTTGGCGTTGTTCAGGGCCGACTGGAGCTCTTGCTCCTTCTCCTGAGAGGCTTTCACCGACGCCTCCGCGGCTTGTGCTCGCTCTTGCAAAGCTTGCCGTTCGGCCGCGTTCCGAGCCGCTTCGGCCGCTTGCTCGTCGCTCTTCTTCTTGAAGAACACGCCGCCGCCAATGCCGCCGGCGACCAGCAGGAACGCGACGATGCCGATCGTGACCTGGAGCTTCTTCTTGTGGCTGTCTTGCGAGATGGTCGCGAGCTGCGCCTCGTGAGCCTGCTGCGCGGCCATGGTCTCGAGCCGAGCGCGGTGGTCGGCTTCGGCGCGCGCCTTCTCGATCTCGCCGTGACGGATGGCTTCGAGACGGGCCGCCTCCTCGCGCTTGCGGAGCTCATCTTGGCGGCGACGCTCTTCTTCCTCTCGCAGCCGTCGTTCCTCGGCGTCTCGCGCCGTGCGCTCGGCGGCGTCTCGGGCCTCTTGCTCGGCTTTGACCCGACGCGCCTTCGTGGCCTCTTCCTCTCGGATTCGGTCTTCCTCGAGGTTCATCAACTCCTTCAGGGAGAAGAGGACCGAGCTTTCCTTCTGGTCAGCCATGCGTCAGATAGACTCCTCTAGCGAAATGCGGACGAGCCGCGGACCGGTTGATTATATCCGGACTCCGCGAACTTTCCGTCGCGGGGTGGACTCTAAATCGTCGTTCTCGATTCGGCAATCAATCCCGGACTCGCGGTGAGATCGGGGAGCGGTCGAGGTGGTGGATGGTTTTCGGCACGGCGAGTAGAGTCCTCGCCGATGCCCACCGAGGTCACCGCACATATCACCGGCACCGTTTGGAAGATTCAGGTGAAGATTGGCGACGCCGTCGACGAGGAACAATCAGTGGTCATCCTCGAATCGATGAAGATGGAGATGCCCGTCGAATCGCCTGCCGCGGGGACGGTGTCACACATCGCCGTCGCCGAGGGACAGGCCGTCGAAGAAGGCGATGTCCTTCTGACACTAGACTAGGCCGAAGATTGGGGCGCGTGGGCGTTCAGGCACATGAACGGGCTCGCGTACCGGACGGTGCTTGACGCGCCGCGAGGAGCCGATACCGTTACGATGTGGCGTTTTGCGATCATTGGCGGACTCTCGGCACCATTGCCCTGACGAGCGCCGCGGTCCTCGGGACTGGGGCGTGCGCGTCATCGGCGTCGGCCGGAGCGGGCGGCGCGACGTGTTTCCGCATCGAGGACTGCGCGGTCGGCTACGTCTGCATCGCGAACAAGTGCAGCAATGACCTGAGCAAGATCGTCGGCACGTCTCCCCAGGGGTCGGGGGGGCAAACCGCGGACGCGGCCTCGGCCAGCGACGCGGCGTCGGGCGGCCTGACGAGTGTCGACGGCTCGTCCGGGGGTGCTCCCGCGAACGGGGGCACCGGCGGGACATCGAGTGGCGGCAGGCCGGCGACCGGAGGAGCGACCGCTACGGGTGGCGCCACGGCAACCGGCGGGACGACGTCGAATGGCGGGTCGACTGCGACGGGCGGAACGACGTCGAGCGGCGGAACCACACAGACGGGCGGCACGACGTCGAGCGGTGGCACGACGTCGAGCGGTGGAACCACACAGACGGGCGGCACGACGTCGAGCGGTGGCACGACCGGCGGTCCTGACGCCGCGATCTGACGGCGTCACTCGCGCCAGAAAAACTTCCACGGGTTGTGCTTCAAGTCGCGAAGCATCTCCTGCATGTCGTCGTAGAGCGCTTCGTCCATCATCAGCGCGCCCACGGTGCCTTTGCCCTGACGCACGTGCTCGGCGAGCTCCGCTGCGGCGTTCGCCGCGACCTTTGCTTTCGCCGCGGTCTCCTGGACGTCGCGAGTGATCGTCGCGTAGCGATCGGCCTGCTCCTTCGAGCCCAACACCTCGGCGAGGCGTGAAGCGTCGCTCGCCACTTTTCGGCTATCTTCGAGGAGCGGCCCCAGGTTTCGGTTCAGCGAGCTCGTCGCCCCCTCGACGTTGTTCATGATCCGGCCGATCTGCGGGTTGTCGACGTATTTCGCGCGCGCGGCGATCAACGTGTCGTGGGCGTCCGCGGCGATGCCCGACAAATCATCGACGGCCTTGTCGAGCTTCGGACCATTCTTTTCGAAGAAGTCGCCGGTGCCCTTCAGGGTGCGGTGCAAATCGTCGAACGTCTCGCCGAGCTTCTGGTCGTTTTCGGTGATGCCCACGTAGACCCGATGCAAAAGCTCGTACGCTTCGCTCATCAGGAGATCGAGCCGGGGCGGGCTGACGCCTTGTACGATCGAGCCGTCTCTCAGCGGCGGATGGTCCGGCGTTCCGGGGTCGATCGCCAGGTAGAACTCGCCGAGGACGCCTTCCGTCGTCACGAACCAGCGCGCATTTTCGTAGACGGAGTCCTTGAATTGGCTTTCGAGGGTCGCTGCGACGCGTACCAGCGCTTCGCGGTCGTGGCTCTTCGGATCGATCTTGCCGCCGCGGAACTCGATTCCGGCGACGCGACCCACGCGAACGCCTGCGATGCGAACCGGCGCGCCCGACTTGAGACCACCCGGGTTGTCGAAATCGACGTAGATCGTGTACGTCGGTCTGAAGTTCAGGCCGCCCATCACCACGACGAAGCCGGCGAGCAGGGCGAGCGCGACCAACAGGAGGACGCCGACCTTCACCTCGATGCTGCGCTGGCTCATTTCGCCGCCTCGCAGTCTCGCGCGACGGACGCGCGCAGGGAAGAGCATTTCCGAGGCGAATGCCGCGTCACGTGAACTCCATGGGGCCGCTCGAGCGCCCGTTCACGAATTGGTCGATGACGCCGTCCTTCGAGGCTCGGAAATCTTCCTTCGTGCCGAGCAGGCGAACGGTGCCCTGGTAAAGCATGGCGATGCGGTCCGCGATGCCGAAAATGGAGACCAGATCGTGCGAGACGACCACGCTGGTGACGCCGAGCCGATCGCTGAGATCGCGGATCAGCCGATCGACGCGTCGGGCGCTCACCGGGTCGAGGCTCGTGGTCGGCTCGTCGAAGAGAACATAGCGCGGTTCGAGCGCGAGAGCGCGCGCGATGGCGACCCGCTTGCGGAGGCCGTCGCCGAGCTCGGTCGGAAACGCGTTCGCGTAATCCTCCATTCGCACCTGCGACAAGAGCCGATGCGCTTCGCCTTCGGCGTCGCGTCCACGAAGCTTCTTGTGCTTCCGGAGCGGGAGCGCAACGTTCTCGGCGCACGTCATGGAATCGAAGAGCGTCGAGTGCTGAAATACCATCGCGCACTTCATGCGAACGGAATACATCTCCTCTTCCGTCCGTTGCGAGATCTCCTCGCCGTCGAGCCAAATCTCCCCCGCATCGGGTCTCAAGAGGCCGATCAAGTGCTTGATGAGGACGCTCTTGCCGACTCCGGACGAACCGATGATGAAAAATACTTCGCCTTCGCGGACGTCGAAACTGACCCCCTTCAGGATCGCCTTTTCGCCGAAGGACTTCTTGACGTTGATGAACGAGATCACCGATTCTGAGCTCGCAGCATGACGCCGCGAGCCCGTCGAGCCTACCGGAAAGGCCGGCGCGCAGGCGGTGCCCTCGTCATTGTCGCGTTCGGCGCGGCGTGGTGGGCGGGGTGCGGGTCACACGCGGTGGTGGCGCCCGGCGCTGCCAACCCCGACGCGCGCTCGGTCACGTGCGCGCTCGACGAGGTACGGCAATATTACTGTGACGAACTCTTGCCGCGCGAGAGCTCGCGCCCGGCTCCGCCGCCGTACGAAACCTGTCCGTCGAGCGTCCAAAATCCGCCGGGGGAATACGATCCGCCGGTGTCCGTCGGGCTCTTCGATCGTAGCTACACGGAGTACACGCGCCGACGAGCGCCGCCCGGTCACGCCTGCTGCTACAGCTGGTGCCGGAAAATCACGCTCGCGAACGGCGCAAGTCCCTCCATCGACGCTGCCTGCCACACCGGGAAGGCGTTTCGCGAGGAGTATTGCATGGCGCAGCTCGAGACCGGGACGTCCGCGCCCGCCGAACCGCCCTTCGATCATTGTCCGACGGCGATCGTGCCGCCGCGCAAGGTCGTGTTCTCGGCGCCCGAGTCGGCACCATTCGACGCCGCGCTGACGGCGTCGCATCGCGGCAAGGGCGAGCCGGATTGTTGCTACGCTTGGTGCTCGCAGGCACCCGCCGGCAGCGACTTGCTCAAGGCGCCCTAGCTTCAGGCCTCAGAAGAAAATGTAGCCGAGCGTGCTGATGACGAAGTCCAGCATGATGACGGCGAGCGACGAATTCACGACGGCGCGGGTCGCCGCCGAACCCACGCCGGCCGAGCCGCCGCGGGTGGTGAGTCCGGCGTGGGCGCTGATGATCGGAATGGCCGCGCCATAGGCGAGGCATTTCGCGAGGCCGACCACCAGGTCGCCGCCGTCGACCAGGCTCGTGTCGACGAAGGTCCGCGGATTGATCCCGAAGAACGTCTGCGCCGTCCAGGCGCCGGTCGCGAAGGCGACCGAGCCTGCGATGAACGTGAGCACCGTCGTCATCACGACGCTCGCGATGAACCGGGGAACCACCAAATAATCGACGGGATCGGCGGCGCACATCCGGAGCGCGTCGACCTGTTCGGTGACGACCATGGACCCGATCTCCGCGGCGATGCCGGCGCCGACGCGGGTCGCGAGCATCAGCGCCGAGATCGACGCCGCGAGATCGCGCACGAGGAGCTCGAGAAACGTCGAGCCGAGTGCGGAGAGATCCGGGATCACGCGGCGGATCTGAACGCCGGCCTGATACACGAAGATCATCCCCATGAACCCCATGGTGACGCACAGAAACACGGCCGAGCGGTTGCCGATCTCGTACAGCTCGTCGAGCACGGCGCTCTTCGAGGGTCCGCGGAACGTGTAGTAAAGCGTCTGGCGGAAGAGCGCGGCGAGCTCCTTGACGGAGTCGGTGAGCGCCTTGAGTTGTCCCATCGCCGCAGCGGACGGTCCCGGCGCGAGCCCGAGCGCTTCGTCGATCGACGGCCGGGGGTTGCCAGCGCCGGTCATCAGATGGCGAAGGACACGAGGTAGTCGAGAACGAAGATGCCGGTCGCGGTGACGACCACCGTCGAATTGACGGCTCGTCCGACGCCCGGCGCCCCGCCCTCGGTGGACATACCGAATTGGCAGCTCGACAGCGCCATGACGATTCCGAACAACACGGATTTGACGAGCCCGTGGATCACGTCGCCGATCCCGAGGAGGCCGCCGGTCACGCCGTCGTAGAATACGCCGGGATCGACACCGAGGAGCGGCAAGCCCGCGTACGCCGCGCCGACCAGGGCCAGCACGTCCGCGAAGATCGTCGAGAGGAACAAGGTGACGACGATCCCGACGAAGCGCGGCGCGATGAGGAAGCTGATGGGGTCGATGGCGAGCGCCCGCATCGCGTCGAACTGTTCGGTGACCACCATGGTGCCGAGCTCGGCGGTGTTGTTCGCGCCGACGCGCCCCGAGATCATGAGGGCGGTGAGCAGCGGTCCGACTTCGCGCAAGGTGCCGAAGCCGGCGCCCCAGCCGAGGAGCGAGTACGCGCCGAAGCGTTCGACGGTCGGCGCCGCCTGGACGACCATGATGCCGCCGGTGAAGAGCGCCGTGATCACGACCACGGGGAGCGATTTGACGCCCATCTTGTAGAGATTCGAGAGCGTCCCTTCGCCGTCGAGGTCGAGCCGCACGATTCGCGACACGATCCGCCCGAAGAGAAGGCCCATCGCGCCGACGATGGCGGCGACGCCGATCATGAAACGGCCGAGGGCGGAAAAGAGGGCGTTCATCGTGGCCGCTGTAGTCTACACGGCCCGATCCGGGGCTGCGCGGGCTCTCAGAGCGGGCCGTCGGTTTTGCCGCTCAAGAACTGACGGACCATCGGATCATCGCTGCGGGTCGCCTGCTCGGTCGAGCCCTCGAAGACGACGCGACCGTCGTGCATCATGCCGACCTTGTCGGTGACGGTGAGGAGCCGATCGACGTCGCTCGACACCATGATCACCGTGCTTTTTGCCGCAAGCTGCTCCTCGCGGAGTAAATCGAAGATGCGCTGACTGGTGACCGGATCGAGACCCGCCGCGGGTTCGTCGTAGAGCACGATGGGCGCGCGCGTGACGGTCGCGCGCGCGACGCCGACCCGTTTCTTTTGCCCCCCGGAGAGCCCCGCCGGCTTTCGCGGGCCGAAGCCGGCGAGGCCGACCCGTTCGAGTCGTTCTTCGACGCGGCGACCGATTTCGGCATCGTCCAAGGACGACGAGCGACGGAGCGGGAACGCAATATTTTCCGCGACGGTCATGAAGTCGAAGAGCGCGTTGTTCTGGAACACCATGCCGATGCCCAGGCGATAGCGGGCGAGGGCGAGGGGATCGAGCGTGGAGAGATCGCTTCCGCCGACGACGACGCTGCCGCCGTCCGCGGGAACGAGCCCCGCGACGATCTTCAAGACGACGCTCTTGCCGGCGCCGCCGGGCCCGACGAGGCCGTAGAGCGACCCCGACGGCACGTCGAGATCGACGCCGAAGAGCACCGAGCGGTCGAACGTCTTGGTGATCCCGTCGAGGTGGATCACCTTGGATCTCGCGCCGGTAACGCGGCCGGCTTCTGTCGGAGCCGCCGCGCCCGTGCCCAGAACGACAGCACGCACAGAACGAGAAACACGTTGAGCACCGCCGCACCGGCGAGGAGCGCGCGCAGTTTCGTCGCCCCGCTTCGCGTCGTCGAAAACGGACCGAGCACGACGAGCGGCTCGGTCGCGGGCGGATCCGGCGCGACCATGCTCACCACCGCAATGCGATCGGGCAAAAGGCCGGTGACGGCGCCGCTCACCAGTTTTCGAACGTCGCTCTCCGAGATGGGCGGCGGCGTGCCTCGGTAGCGCAAGAGCACGGACGCAGTGGGCTTCGGCGGCTCGCCGTCCGACAGCGGATCGGCGCGCTCGACCGCGAGATGCACCCGCGCCGTGAGTACGCCGTCGATCGCCGACAGCGTACGCTCGAGCCCGGCGGCGGTCCCGGCGAGGAGCCGCGCTTGCTCGGCGCTCCGGCTCGGCACGAGCGCGCTCACCCCGCTCGGCGCGGCGGCTCCGGTGTTCGCGTCGTCTGGAAGTCCGCGATCGGCAAGCACCGAAACCGCGTGCGCGGCGTCGTCACGACTCACCTCGATTCGCCAGCGATCGCCGCCGCTCGACTCCTCCGATTTTTCGACCGCGATGCCGTTTTCGTCGAGAGCGCGCGCGACGCGATTGGCGCTCGCTTCGTCGAGGTCGACCGCGACGGGAACCGCGCACGCCGTCGTCAGGCCGAACCCCACCGCGACGAGGGCCATCGCGAAGAGATTCGAGCGAGCCGCGCGAGAGTTCACTGGGCCGCGAAGTGCGTTCGGGTGACGTCGAGCTTCGGATGAACCGGAAATGAAATGCCGCGCACGTGCGACGCGATGCAGCTCGCGACGCTACCGTTGTGCGGCTGGGTGCGGACGGTGACGCCGACCGCGTGTCCGTTCTGGACTGCGACGCAGACATCGACGCCCATGCTCCCCGAGAGCCCGCAGCCGTTCAAATAGCCGCCGCCGTTCAGGATGGACCCGTATTGAGCGGACGTGATGTCGGCGGGCACTTTGGAGCCGCCGATGTTGATCTCTTCGACGTACGCGGCTTGCGCCGATTCGCAGCTCATCCCACCCGCGAGCAACGGCACGCCGCCCGATTCGCCGACGACGCGGTGGCCTTTGCCGCCGCCTTTCTTCCCGAGGTTGAGGTCGCCCTGCGAGTCGACGTTCGTCGCCGTGTCGGTCTGGACGGCGACTTCGTCGCGCCGGCGCCCGGCTTGCTTCAAAAACCACATCGTGCCGAGAAGGAGAACGATCGCGACGAGCGAAAGGCCGAGGAATGCCTTGCCGCGCGTGCTCTTTTTTTCTTGCTCGACGGTCGCTTGAATGGCGACCTTTTCGGCGGCGATGACGCGGTGACGGCGGGCGTGATCGGCGAAGGGGGCGAACTCTTCCCACTCTCCGATCGGACGGTCGTCGTTCGAAAACGTGTCGCGCAAGAGATCTTGCTCTTCGAACGTGTGGCTCGCGATCTGCTGGAGCAGCTCGACGGCATTGAAGGGCCCGTGATCCATGCCCTCCTTGATGACGACGTAACGCGGACGGGGATCGCTTTCGAGCCGTTGCTTGAGCTCCGTCAGCGCCTCCGTCGCTTGATCGATTCCGGTGGCGCGTGCCGCCGGCGCGTTCCTGACGGCAATTTCATACGGAGTGCCCGCTCCGCCGAGCGCCCCCTCCATGTTCACCATCGACATGCGCACGTCGACTTCGAACTGGTCGTTGTGATTGAGGTGCGATTCGTCGGCGGGCGGCGGCGCGGGCGCATCGGCGGGAGCGAGATGATGAATCGCTTGAGCGAGTGCCTTCAGGTCGTCGGGTCGGTGCGATGCGTCCGCGACCAACGCCTTCGCGAGGACCATGTCGATCTCGGGCGGCAACCCGGGAACGACCTCGGTGGGACGGCGCATCGCCGGGCCGACGCTCTGGCCGCTCACGAGCTCGTAAAGGACGGCACCGATACCGAAGACGCTCGAACGCGCGTTACCTGGGCTGCCGGCGCGTTCTTCGGGCGCAAGGCACGCCTTGTCTCGCGCCAGCACCGGCGTAAGACGAGCCACGCTTTGCGAAAGCTGCCAATACCCCGAGCCATTCAGCTGAATGGAGGAGGGATGAAGGAAGAGCACTTCGCCGCTCGCGTGCCGTTGGGCGAGTTCGACGGCGAGTGGGACGATAATCCCCACCGCCTCGCGGAGAGAATGGACGGTCCCCTGACTCCGGTACTCCTCTAGTTGAGATCGCAGGGTGCGATTGGGCGGCTTCGACGTCCGAGCATTCATTTTCGCGGAGGGCGGAGTGTACTGAGCTCGGCCCGCCGTGTCTGCCCCGTCCGAGGACTCGATCGTCGACCGACGGCGTCATCCGTCACCGCCCCCGCTTTTGGACCCCTTTGGTGCCTAGGTACGCCGCACTCCGCTCATATCGGGGTTTGATCTTCGTGAGGACCGCCGCGCCAGGGCGTCACGCGGCGCGTGTATGTGCCTTCCGCGAAACTTTTCAGCACAGGTGCGATGTTTTCCGGCGTGTCTTCGTCCCATTCACCGCCGTTGACGTAGTCCGTCACCAGACCGTCGGCTCCGAGCAGCGCGAAACCCGGAAATCCGTCGACGGGAACTCCGATGCGGTCGAGCTCGGCGAGAAAATCTGCGGCGTTCAAGCGCACGAGGCGAGTTCGTCCCAGGGCTCGCTGAAGCTCGCGAGTCCCGAGCGCGCTTTCGACGGCCGCGCAAGGCTTGCAATCGGGGACGACGAGCCAGACGAGGAGTCGCTGGTGCGCGGCGGCCGAGCGGGCGCGTTCGCGATCGAGCTCGTCGTCGAGCGACGTGACGTCGGGCGCGACGTCGACGAGCACGATGTCCCCGACGCGTCGTTCACGAACCGTCGCGACGTCACCGGCGTCGTCCGCGACGTCGCTGAGGCGTGAAAGACGCGCAGTGCGCGCCACTACTGGCTGCGTCGCGAGACGCGTCGAGTCACGCGACGGCGTGGTCGAGCCCGAGCCGACCGCCGCGACGTACGCAACGGCGAGCAGCGAGACGCACGTCGCCAGGGCACCACAGAACACGGACACCGTAGCGAGACGTGCGCCCGACGCCGTTCGGCGAGATGTATCGGTCGGGCGAGATTCCCAACGCACTCCAAAAGTATAGTGGAGCCGGTCGCGATGCGCTCGCACGTTCTCTTACGCAACCAGAACACGGCGTCGGCCGATGATTCTCGCGGGAGAAATGCGGGCAATTGGGGGGTCGCGTTCGACGAGTCGAGCGGCGTCCGGGGTGGCTCGCGGACATGAGTAAGAGGAGGGGAGCCTTCCCGCTTCGTCACTCGCCGGCGACGACATGGAGATCGACGATAGCGGTGAGGCCGTTTGACGCGCGCAATGCGTCGACGGGAATCGTGCGTCGCGTTTGCGGCTTCCGGATGCGTCGTGTTAGCGTGCACGCGGGATGGATCCGCGTGAAATCGACGCGCTCGTTCAGCGCTTGGTGCAAGATCCGCACGACCAAGACGCCATTTTGCATGCGCACAGCGCGGGGCAACAGGACCCTCGCGCGTACGCGATGCTGCTCGAAAAAGTCGGGACGGCGACCGTCGATCCGGCGCTGGCCAGTCACTGGCTAACGGAGGCCGCGAACGTCTGGGTTTTGTCCCTGAACGACGCGCATCGCGCGGCGCGAGCGCTCATGATCGCGATCGACCGCGATCCGACGCAGGGCACCCCGGCCGAGCGGCTGGGCGAGCTGTATCGCGAAAAGGGCGACATGAAGGCGCTCGCGGCGTTGCTCGAGCGCCGCGCGAAGGCGCTCGCGCCCCTCGCGCAGCGCGACGCGTCCATTCGTCTGCAGGTCGCCGGTATTCATGAAGAGCTCGGGCGCTTGTGTGCCGAGCCGCCGCTCTCCAATGCCGCGAAGGCCGTCGAAAACTACCGGCGCGCCCTCGATTACGATCCCGGCAGTCAATACGCGATCTATTCACTTCGCGAAGTCTACAAGTCTGCCGGGCAATTCGCCGACGCGCTCCCGTACTACGCGATGGAGCAATCGCTGGTCGACGACCCCGAGCGAAAGGTCGCGCTGTACGCGGACGAGGCCGAAGCGCGCAATCAAGTGGGCGACGCGAACGGCGCGTTCGAGGCGCTCGACAACGCCCGACGCCTCGACCCTAACGATCCGTCATTGAAGCAGCAGCTCGGCACCTTGGTGCTCGAGCGTGTGCGCGGCGGGCAACCGGTAGACGAATCGTGGAAGGCCGTCGGCGCGCAGCTCTTCGTCGAGCTCGCCGAGGAATACGCCGGTGATCACGGCTACGCCTACTCGACGTGCGCGCTCGAGATTCTTCCCGGTCACGACCGCGCCGTGCAGCTCGCGATTTATTACGGGGAGCAGCTCGGCCGGCAGCGCGACGTGGCTCCCTATGCGGCAAGCTATTTGAAAGCGAATCCGAACGGCGCCCTCGCCGCGGAAGCCCGCACCGCGGCCGGCGACTCCGTGCCGCGAGCCGTCGCCGCTGCCGCGCGCTCCGCAGGGGGACCTGCGCGTGTGTCGCGCGCTCCCGTTCAGCCCGATCGCACGGTCGACGACCTCGGGCCATCGTCGGAAGACGAACCCGAGCTCGACGAAGACGCGGTCGATAATTTGCTCGAGAAGGCGCTCGGCCTCCTCAAGAAGAATCGAAAGAACGAAGCCGCGGGCGTCTATCGCGACGTCCTGAAGGGCGACCCGACGAATTCCGACGCGCTCGCGTTTCTCCAGACCCATCTCCGCGGCGCGCGGCGCTATGGCGATCTTCGCGACGTGCTGCTTCGTGCGGCGAAGTCGGAGGACGCCGATCTGGAGGCCCGCGCGGGCTGGCTCCGCGAAGTCGCGGGGCTCTGCGAGACGCAGCTTCGCGATTTCGAGACGGCGATCGTCGCGTGGCAAGAGCTGCTCGCGCTCGACGCCGGAGAATCGGACGCGCGCGAACAACTGCGCCGGCTCCTCGAACGCGCGAGCCGCTGGGACGACCTCGCCACGTTGCTCCAAGAAGAAGCGGAGCAGGAGAGCGACGTCGAAGTTCGCATCTCCACCGAGAAGCAGCTCGCGAAACTCCACGAAACGAAGCGCAAAGATTTTGCCGCCGCGGGCGAAGCCTGGGCGCGCATCGCGACCCTCACGCCCGAAGACGAGACCGCGATCGGCACGGCCGTGAAGTTCTTCGAGAAGGGCGAGCGACCCGATCTCGCCGCGCAAGTGATCGCCGAAAATGTCGGGAGCGTCGCCGACGAGCCGGCTCGCGGCGGCCTCTACAAGAAGCTCGGCGAGCTCCGTCACGCGGCGGGCGATCTCGTGCTGGCCGGCGACGCGTTCGCCGAAGCCGCGCGCATCGCGAACGATGCGGCGGGGTGGGAGACGGCGGAGCATGCGTTCGTCGAAGCGGAGGCGTGGGCGAAAGCGGCGACCGCGGTCGACGAGCGCGCGACCCTCGCGCGTTCACCGAAGCAGCAGGCCGGGCTGTACGCCACCGAGGCGGACTATCTCGTCCGAGCCGGCGACGTGGAGGGCGCGATCGGCCGGCTCGATCAGGCCGTCGACGCCGACCCGACCGACGACGTGATCGCCGAGGCGCTCGAGGGACATCTCGAGGGCGCCGATCGCGGCGCGGAGATCGCCGCGATGCTCCTCCGGCGTTCCGACAAGCACCCGGACAAGACGGTGCGCATCGGCCTCAGAAAGCGCGCCGCGAAGCTCCAGCGCGAGCTCGGCGATCCGGCGCTCGCTCGCGAAAGCCTGGAGCTCGTGCTGCTCGACGGTGACGACGGGGAAGCGCTTTCGCTCCTCGCCGACGACGCCGAAGAACGCGGCGAGTTCGTGGAAGCCGTCGACTATTTGCAAAAGCTCGCCCGCGCGACGAGCGATCGCTCCGAGATCGCGCGCGTGGTCTTGCGAGAAGCGCGGCTCCTCGCCGAAGGCGTTCGCGACGTCGACGCCGCCGTCGAACAATACGAGCGAGTCCTCGCCGAGCTCGATTCGAAGAGCGACGAAGCGCTCGTGCATCTCGCGAACCTCGAGGAACAGCGGCACAACTACGGGGCGGCGGCGCGCGCGCTCGAGCGACGACTCGAGCTCGTGACCGGTCCCGAGCTGAAGACGGAGATCGCGACGCGCCTCGCCGACTTGTACGAGCACCATCTCGACGACCCCCGCTTGGCCCTGCGATCGCTGAACGCCGTCTTCGCCGCCGATCCCGATGATTTCGAGGCCGTTCAGCGCATCGTCGAGCTCGCCGAACGGCTCGAAGATTGGCCACTCGTCGCCGAGCACCTCGCGCGGCTGGTCGAAGTCGAAGGCGACGAGGACGAAGCGAGCCGGATGACCCGGCGCCTCGCCGAACTTCTGACCGAACGCCTCGATCGCGGAGACGACGCGCTCGAGGCGTTGTCCGGGCTCGCGGAGCAAGGCGATGGCCCGTGTCGCGAAGCGTACGTCGAGCTCGGCGATCGACTCGGCAAGAAGCGCCTGGTCGCGTCGAAGCTCGTCGAATGGTACGGCCAGACGTCGCCATCGGCCGAGCGCGACGACCAGCTCCACGGCGCGTTCGCCCGCTTCGTCGAGGTGTCGGCCGGCGAAGAAGCCGCGTCGGTCGCGAAGGAACTCGCGCGACTCCGCGTGGCGCGGCGCGAGATCGCCGAGCCGCTCGAAGAGGTGTCGATCGCGCTGCGCGATCTGGACGCACTGTCCATCGCCCACGATTTGATGGCGAGGGAGCTCAGCGGCTCATCGCGCGCCGAAGAAATGGTGCGTCAAGCCGAGGTGCTCGTGAAGGCCGGCGTCGATCCGCTCGAAGCGGTTCAACACGGCGAGCAGGCGCTCACGAGCGTCGCGCCCGAAGAGGTCGAGCCGCTGCTCGAGCGCCTGGGCAAGCTCGTCGGCGCGCCAGGTCACGTCGTCGACCTGTACGAGCGACAAATCGGACGCTGCAAGTCGCCCGCCGATCGTCTCGGCGCGCTGGCCCGGGCCGCGCAGGTGGCCGGCGAACGCGACGCACTCGATCGGGCGCGCGGCTTCTTCGACATCGCGCTCGGCGCCGGCGTTCAAGAGGAGACCATCGAAGCGCTCGAGCGCATCGCACGCGTGACCGACGAAGAGCGAGGTCGGACGGCGCTCCGCGCCACGCTCGCCGAGGCCCTCGCGGCCGGCGGCCAAGGGTCGCGTGACGGTGGGCGGACGCGAAGTGCGCTCCTTCGTCGCGCAGCGCTCATGGCGAACCGCGAGCTCGGCGATC
The DNA here is from genome assembly GCA_964506835.1 of uncultured Polyangiaceae bacterium. Classification (GTDB taxonomy): domain Bacteria; phylum Myxococcota_A; class Polyangia; order Polyangiales; family Polyangiaceae; genus DASZVB01. Next base: position 15,847 of record CAZDNG010000050.1, on the reverse strand, counting down.
GCGACCGCGCGTTCACCTGGCTCGGCGATGCGCTCGTCACCCACGTCGACGATCCGGCGCTCGACGCGCTCGTGGATCTCGCGAACGAGGTAGGCGAGCCGCCGCGCGCCGAAGCGGTGCTCACTCGGGCGCTCAGCGAAGTGTTCGACGGCCCGCTGGTGCGGAAGCTCCTCGGACGCCGAGCGGCGCTTCGCAGCGATCTGCTCTCCGATCCCCGTGGAGCCGCCGAGGATCTGAAACGCCTGCATGAGCTCGCGCCGTCCGACGCGGAGGTGATGGACAAGCTCGCGGCCCTCTACACGCAGCTCGAGGACTATCGCGGCATGGTCGCGCTCTACGAGGACCAGATCCTCCGAGGGCGAGACCAGACCCAGCGTGCGGATCTCGCGCGCAAGGTGGCGCGCCTTTGGGAAGAACGCCTCGACGACGCCCGCGAGGCCGCCGACGCCTGGCGGCGGGTTCTCCGAATGAAGGCGGGGGACCCCGAGGCCACGCAGGGACTCGATCGCGCCAAGGCGAACATGCTGAAGCGCCCTCCGCCGGTCGAAGAGGACGAAGCGCCGCCTCCGCCGAAGGTCGAGCCCGCGCGCGAGCGCCCCGTCAAAGTCGAGGCGCCCGTCGTGCAGGAGGAGCCAACGCCGGAACCGGAGCCCGCGCCGGAGACGGAAGCGGAGGGCCCGCGAGGCGATCGAGACACGCCCGCCGTTCCGGCCGCCGAAGCCGATCTGCGCGAGAGCGAAGCTCGCGAAGAACCTGAAGCAGAGGCCGCGAACGACTCCGAATCGCGAGAAGGCGCGAGCGCTCCGACGAACGGCGGCTGGGTCGACGACGAGAAGACGATCCTCCACGACATACCACCCGAGGCACTCGAAGCCGCGTTCGCCAACACGAAGTCGGACGCGCCGGCAGAAGCGCCGGAACCCGAACGCGCCTCGGCTCCGAACCAGAACGACGACGAGGCGCCCGGCGAATCGGATCTCGACGTCGACGTCGACGTTTCGATGACCGAGCCGCCCGAGCGTCCGCGGCACTCCACGCCGCCGCCGTTCCCGCCGCAGGGTCGGCCTCCCGCGGGACCGCGCCCGCCGCCCCCGCCGTCGATGCGAACGTCGCGCCCGCCGCCTCCGCCGTCACTTCGCCGTGCCGCGCCGCCTCCGCCGGCTCGTTCGAAGGCGCCCGCCGCTGTCACCTCACCGGCGCCGCCGCCATGGGCAGCTGCCGCTCCGGAGGCGGAGGCCAAGCCGCCGAAGGGCAAACGGAAAAAAGGGAAGAAGGGCGCGCGTCCTCGCTCGGCCTCCGAAGGTTCGAACGAAAATGGCGTCGAGCTCGACGAGGACGGCGAAGACGTCGGCGACGACGAGCTGTTCGAGTAGCGCCGCGCGCGCCCACGTCACGGCGTCGCGGCGTCGCGCAACCCGAAGGTCACCGTCGCCGTCGTGCCGTCGACGCGTACCGGTAGTCCGAGGTGGACCGGGTCGTTGATGGGGCCATGTCCGACGGGCAGCCCAGCAAGGATTGGCACTCTGAGTTCGCCGAGGCGTTCGCGAAGCACGGCGCGCGCCGGCACGCCGTAGCGTCCGGGGTCCGAGTCCACGAAATCTCCGAGAAGGACGGCTGCGACGCGGTCGAGCGCGCCCGCGACGAGCAACGCGGACAGCATCCGATCGAGGCGATACGGCGCCTCACCGATGTCTTCGAGGAGAAGGACGGCACCGTTCGGGATGTCGAGTCGGCGCGCGGCGAAGCACGCGAAGAGCACCGTGAGGTTTCCACCGACGAGAGGGCCCGTCGCAACGCCCCCGTACCACGTCTCGAGATCCGCCACGCGCCTGCTCGCGAGGGGACGCTCGAGCGCCGAAAGCCAGCTCGCCCGCGACCGATCGTCGCCGCGCCCGAGGCCGGCGACGTTGTCGGCGTGAAGCGACGCGACTCCGGCGCGCAGCGCTTCCACGTGGAGCGCCGTGATGTCGGAAAAACCAACGATCCACTTCGGATTTTCGCGCAGCGCCCGAGCGTCGACGGCGTGGGCGATCCGATTCAGACCGTAGCCGCCTCGAGTCGCGACGACCGCGCGTGCGTCGGGATCGCGAAGTGCGGCGTTGAGCTCGGCGAGCCGCAATTCGTCGGAGCCTGCTAGATAGCCGTGGGGTTCGCGTGGAGCGCCGCCTTGACGGACTTCGAACCGCTCCCCGAGCCAGGCTACGCCGCGCGCGACGAGCTCCGGGTCGGAAGGCCCGGACGGCGAAACGACGCGAATCGGGTCACCCGGTTTCAATGCCGGGGCGATGATCACCCTCGAATCCTCATGGCCGGCGATCGTCGCGTCAAGAAAGCCGTCCGAGTCCGTGCAATTTGTCCGGTTGCGGCTCTATCCTTCGCTCACCGTCATGGATCCGGAAACAGCGCTGCTCAAGATTTCGGAAGTCGCGGTGAGGGACCTCGCGCCACTGGCGAGGAGGTTTCTCTCGCGGACTCGACGCATCGCCGACGACCTCGCGCAGCGGACATTGGGCCCCAACTTCGAGGAGCGCGCCGCCGTCGTGCGCGCCCACTACGAGCGCATCGGCGGGGACCCCTTCGGGCTCGATGCCGACTTCACGAAGTACACGTCGATGTTCCTGTCGGTGTTTCACCGGCTCTACTTCCGAACCGCCGTTCACAACATCGACAACATCCCCGAAGGGCGCGCCCTGCTCATCGCCAACCACTCCGGGCAACTGCCGATCGACGGCATGATGATCGCCATGGCGATGCTCATGGACGCCGATCCTCCTCGTGTCGCGCGGGCCATGGTCGAAAAATGGGTGCAGACGTTGCCGTTCGTCTCGACCCTGTTCAACCGCACCGGTCAGGTCGTCGGCGTGCCAGAAAATTGCGAACGGCTCCTCGAGCGCGAGGAGTTGATCCTGGCATTCCCCGAGGGCACGCGTGGCATCTCGAAGCCGTTCACGCGTCGCTATCAGCTCGAGGAGTTCGGCTTCGGGTTCATGCGGCTCGCGATCCAGACTCGCTCGCCGATCGTGCCGGTGGCGGTCGTCGGCGCTGAAGAACAATTCATCAACGTCGGTAATCTGGACTGGCTCGCGAAGGCCCTCGGCGTGCCGGTGTTTCCGGTCGTCCCGCAGTTCCTCCTCCCAGGGGGAATGATGCCCTTGCCGACGAAGTACCATCTATACTTCGGCGAGCCCATGCGGTTCGAGGGTGACCCCGACGACGACGACGCGGTCATCGAAGACAAGGTTTGGATCGTGCGACAGACGATCCAGAGCATGGTGAATCGAGGCCTGAAAGAGCGGAAGAGCCTATTTTTCTGATGGGACAGGACGCGCAAAATTCGGAACTTCCGCTTGCCGACGACGATCGGCGCGGCGAAGAGCGCCGCCAGCAAAAGTCGCGGCGCACCGCGGATTTGGTGCCGCTCGGTTTGCTCCCGGAACACGTCGCGGAGGGCGCCGTCGTGGTCACCGGGATCTGCGGGCGCCTCGGCCGTCGCGTCGCGCGGGCCCTGCATCGAGACCGCGGCGTGATCGGCCTCGATCGGCGTCCATTCCACGACAAGCCGAAGGACATCGAGCACTGGCAGATCGATCTGCGACGGAAGAAGGCGCGCGATGTCTTCCGGAATCGAAAAGTCGCCGCGCTCGTCCATCTCGGCGTGATGCACGACCCGCGTGACAGCGGCGAAGATCACCACACGTGGAACCTGCTCGGCTTTCAGAAGCTGCTCGAGTACGCGAAGCAATACGACGTCCCCAAGGTCGTCTTGTTGTCGAGCGCGAACGTGTACGGCCCGAGGCCGGACAACCCGCAGTTCTTGACCGAGGACGCGCCGCTCCTCGCCGCCAGCGCCTTCAGCGACATGCGCGATCTCGTCGAGCTCGACATGCTCGCGCAGTCGTTCTTCTGGAAGCACCCCAACACCGAGACCGTCATTCTGCGGCCGGCGCATATCCTCGGGACCGTTCGCAACGCGCCGAGCAACTATTTACGGCTCTCGGTCGTCCCGACGTTGATGGGCTTCGATCCGATGATGCAGGCGGTTCACCAGGACGACGTGGTCAGCGCGATCGTTTCCGCGCTCGCGCCGGGCGTACGCGGCATCTTCAACATCGCGGGTCCTCCTCCGGTCGCGCTGTCGCAGGCGATCACCCTACTCGGTCGCGGCCATCTCCCGGTTCCACACTCCATCGCCAAGATGATGCTCGACCGACTCTGGAAGATGCGCTTGAGCTCGTTCCCGAGCCCGGAGCTCGATTTCATCCGTTTCGTCTGCATGGTCGACGACAGCCGCGCGCGCGAAGTGCTCGGTTACACGCATCACCACAACATTGCCGAGGCGCTCCGGGCAGTTGACGAAGAGCGATGGGTCTGAGATCCGGCTGGATTTTTCTGGGCGCCCTCTCTGGCTGTGCGCCACACGCGCTCGGCATCCCGGAAGGGCCGCCCCCGGTTTACGAGAAGCCGCCGCTTCCCGCTTGGGACGGCGGAGCCGCGAGCCCAACCCGGCCGAAGGCGCATGCTCCGGGCGATGGGGGCGTGGCTCGCGCCGCGTCCGAAGCGCCCGGAAACCCTCCGAGACTTGGCGTGACGCTCAGCCCCGGCGCTTTCTCGACGGTTGGTCCTACCCGTCGCTTGGGCTAGGCTCTACGAGACGTCCGTGACCCCCGTGAAAGAGCTTGCCGAGCGTGCCAAAGCGGCATCCCGCTCGATGAGTCGTCTGGATCGTCGGAAAAAAGACGACGCGCTCCGGGCGATCGCGGCGCGGCTCCGCTCGAACACGGCGTCGATCGGCGACGCCAATCGGCGCGACCTCGAGCGCGCCAAGGGCGCAGGCCTTTCCGGCGCCATGCTCGATCGCCTGGGTATGGGGCCGGCCGCCGTCGAGAAAACGGCGGCGGCGGTCGAACACGTTGCCCTCTTGCCCGATCCCGTCGGAAGCCGTTCTGGGATGCAGCGGCTCGAAAATGGGCTCCTCGTCGGCCGTCAGCGGCTTCCCCTCGGCGTGATCGCCATGGTGTACGAGGCGCGCCCCAACGTCACGATCGACGCGGCCGTGCTTTGCCTGAAGGCGGGCAACGCCGTGCTGCTTCGTGGCGGTAAAGAGGCGTCGGAGACCAACGCGGCGCTCGGCGCGCTCGTTCGCGAGGCGCTCGCAGATTCCGGGCTTCCTGCGGACGCAGTGCAGATCGTTCCCGCGACCGATCGCGACGGCATTCGTGAGCTCGTGCAACTCACGGGGCTCGTCGATCTGGTGATCCCGCGCGGTGGCGAAGGGCTCGTCCGGTTCGTCGCCGAGCACGCGCGCGTCCCGGTGCTCAATCACTTCAAGGGGGTGTGCCACCTCTTCCTCGACGAAGGGTGCGACGCGGACATGGCGCTCGCCCTCACCGTGAACGGCAAGGTGCAGCGCCCTGGCGTGTGCAATGCGCTCGAGTGCTTGCTCGTGCACGAGGCGAGCGCGCCGTCGCTCCTGCCGCGCATCGGCGCGGAGCTCATTCGACTCGGCGTCGAGATCCGGGGCTGTTCGCGCACGGTCGAGCTGGTGCCCGGCGCCAAACGTGCGACCGAGGACGACTTTGGTCGCGAATTTTTGGACCTCGTGCTCGCGGTTCGCATCGTGCAAGATCTCGATGCCGCCATTGCGCACGTCGATCGCTACGGCTCGAACCACACTGAAGTGATCTGCACGGATCATCATCGCAACGCCGAGCGCTGGCTGCGAGACATCGACGCGAGCTGCGTCCTCGTCAATGCATCGACGCGATTCAACGATGGCGGCGAGCTCGGGCTCGGCGCCGAGATCGGCATCTCCACCACGAAGCTCCACGCCTACGGGCCCATGGGGCTGGAAGGACTGACCGCGGAAAAATGGGTAGTTCTCGGCGACGGCCAGATCAGGGGCTGACCGCATCCAAGGTTTTTTCGGCTTCCGCCGGTTTTACCCGCGGAAGGCGTGCCTAGTGACGACGCGAAAGGTAAGGCACAAAGGAACGAGCGCCGGCAGGGCGCGCCTGTTGCCGCGGCCGCCGCGCAAAGCACGCGCGGACGTGCTCCGGCCGGTCACGGCAACCGAAGCGAGCGCGAAGATCGCGCTCCTCGCCGCTGAAGCGGCGCTCGACAAGAAGGCCGCCGCGGTCGAAATCGTCGATGTGAGCGGCAAGGTCGACTACGCCGATTTTCTCGTTCTCATGACCGGCTCGAGCGATCGCCACGTGGCGGCGCTCGCCGATGCGGTCGACGAGATGCTCGGCCGGCACGGCGTGCACTCGATCAGCATCGAAGGCCGGGGCGCCGCGAGCTGGGTGCTCATCGACTTCGTGGACGTGGTCGTGCACATTTTTCAGCACGACGCGCGCTCGGTCTACGATCTCGATGGTCTCTGGATGGACGCGCGGCGTTTGCCCGTCCCCGGAGAGCCCGCCGATCACTCGTGAAGTTCGTCGTCGTCGCGGTCGGCAAGCAGAAGAGCCGCGAGCTTCGGGCGATCGCGGACGACTATCTGTCGCGGCTGCGGCGTTACGTCGCGTGCGACGAGCGCGAGGTGCGGGACGCCGCCGATCTCCGCGGCGCCATTCCAGGCGGCGCCTTTTCCGTCGCGCTCGAGGTGAGGGGAGAAGCGCTGACGAGCCCCGAGCTCGCCGCGCGGCTCGAGCGGTGGTCGAGCCGTGACAAGGGGATCGTCGCGTTCTTGATCGGTGGCGCCGACGGCATCCCGAAAGACGTCTCCGAGAGCGCCGGAGCGCGGCTTTCGCTCTCCTCGCTCACGCTCCCCCATCGGCTCGCGCGCATCGTGCTCCTCGAACAGCTCTATCGGAGCATGACGATTTTACGCGGCGAGCCTTACGCGCGCGAGTGACCCGGAGGGCCGTCGTCGCGGCGTCCGAACACGTACGCGACGCCGATCGAGATCCCGTAGAGACCGCAGAGGGGGATCGCCAAAATGAGCTGGCTCAGCGGATCGGGCGGCGTGATGATCGCGGCGATGACGAACGCGATGACGATGAAGATGCGAGCGAAGCGGATGAGGTGGTGATACGTCACGACGCCTGCGACCGAGAGAAAGAACACCAGCACCGGCAGCTCGAATACCGCTCCGAACGCGAGCAGCATCTGCGAGACGAACTCGATGTACTGGTCGATCATCACCGACGGCTGGACCATCATTTGCTCGCCGACCGGTCCGCTGAACCCGAGCAAATACTGGAACGCGAGCGGGAACGCGAAGCGCCACCCGAACCACGCGCCGAAGGCGAAGAGGCCGCACGAGCTCACGACGAACGGGATCGCGTAGCGCTTCTCGCGCTTGTAGAGGCCCGGCGAAACGAACGCCCACACCTGGTAGAGAATGAGCGGAATCGAAAAGACGAGACCGCCGAGGACGGCGAGCTTCACGTACGCGAGGAACAGCGCCTGCGGCGCCGGAAAGTTGAGTTGCGGACGGCCGCCGATCTTCGTGCGATTCCACGCGGTCACGAACGGCGCCGTGAGCCACACGAGGATGTTCTTTCTGAGGTGCCACGCGAGACCCGCGCCGATCGCGAACGAGAAGATCATGTAGATGATGCGTTTTCGGAGCTCCTCGAGGTGCTCCCAAAACGTCATCACCCGCTCGTTCTCGGCGGTGCCCGACTCCAGACGTTCCGGGGTCACCGCGGCTCGTCCGATGCGATCTTCGGCGCGGACGCGGACGCGGTCGTCGCTCTACCCATCTTCGGTTCGGGCGCGCCCGTCGCCGCTTCACCGAGCTTCGGGTCGGGCGCCGGGTCCGGCTCGAGCAGGTCTTCGGGGATCGCGCCGTAGGCGTCGGGGCCCTCGGTCGGGTACTCACGGAGTCGGTCGAACAGGACCGGCTCGCCGTAGGCATCGACGATCGCCTCCGGTTTCACGACGCGCGTGTCGAAGCGGCCCACCTGGCCCAAGTTTTGGATCGACGCGAGATCGCCGCGAAGCATCGAACGGAGCTCGCCGAGGCCGCCGCTGATCCCTTCCTGACGGAGGATCTCGTCGATGCCGGTCTGTCGTCGGACTTCGCTGGTCATGTCGCGGAACTTTCCGACCCAGCGTCCGAGGGTGCCGAGGATCTCCGGAAGACGCCGGGGTCCGACCACGACGAGCGCGACGACGGCGATCAACACCACTTCGCTGAACGAGACGCCGAACACGCCGGGAAGCTACCGCGCGGTAGAGGGCGGAGCAATCGGGGTTCGGCCGCTCAGCGTTTGATTCGCTTCTTCACGCGGTCGATCTCGGCCCTGACCGCGCGCGCGCCGAGCGTATAGCCGACGACGACGCCGACCAGGAGAATGCCGGGAATGTAGATGATGTGCTCGATCGTGGGCACGGGACGACTCCTCGTTCAGGGCTTGCGCGGAGCGCGCCGGAGCTCCGCGTCGAGCTCTGCCATGCGCTGTTCGATGCGCCCTTGTCGCCGCCACGTCATGAACAAAAAGCCGAGGAGCACCGCCCACATCACGAAGTACGCCGTGACGAGGAGCGTTCCGGCGCTGGTCCCCTCGGAGCCGCCTTCGACGGGAACGAACTCCGTCGAGCGCGATTCGGGGGTTCGCACGGTGGAGTCCGGCGACGATTGCATCGAGAAATTCGTCATTCTTCGCCGTCCGCAGTGAGGGCCATCGCCTCTTCCTCGGCGCGAGCGAGGGCGGTCGCCGAAACGGCGAGCCGGGTCCGCATCCACACGAGCAAGAGCGCGAGCAAGGTCATCGACAAGAACCCGATCCCGAGCGTGAGCTTCATCATCGGGTGGGCGAGCCCGCCGCCGCCCTTACCGATGACGGTCGGATGATTGCCGCCCCACTTTTGAACCGAGTAGTGGATGATCGGCAGGTTCACCGTGCCGAGAACGCCGAGCGCGGCGGCAAACTTGCGCTCGGCCTCGCCGTCCCCGGAGAACGCGCGCAGGACGACGATGGCGACGTACACGAGGACGCTGAGGAGCGTCGTGGTGAGCCTGGGATCCCATGCCCAATAAACGCCCCACGCTTTTTTCGCCCAGAGCGGACCGCTCGTCAGCATCATGATGCCGAAGACCACCGCGCACTCCGCGCCGGCGCGCGCGAGCGCGTTCCGCGAATCCGACGGCGCCGCGAGGTACAGCGCGCTTCCGACGAAGCAGAAGGCGCCCGAGAGATACATCGCGTACCCGGACGGCGCGTGAAAATAGAAGATTTTCTGTGCGAGCCCGCCGGCCGCGATTTGCGCCTGGGGAACGACGAAGAAGATCAAATACAGTAGGACGCTGAACGCGAAGGCGGTGAACGCGAACAGCGTCGAGAAGAGCAACGTCTTGGTCTTCACGGCGCGGTGACGCTACCACCAAACGCGCCGAAAGAAAGCGGCGTTGCGATGCGGCAACCGTCGTGGTCCACGGGCACGCTCCCGCTAGTAGGAACAGTCGGAGCGCGCCAGATATGCCGTGATCATGGCCTGGTAGACCGAGAAATTCTTGATCAGCAGGTCGATCTCGGCGTTTCTGAGCCGACTCGCGCTGTCGACCAGATCGAAGCTCGTCCCGCTCCCGCTCATGAACGCGATGCGCGAGAGCCGCGCACTCTCCTTCGCGATATCGCGCGCACGCGTGCTCACGTCGAGGTTCGTCCGAGCGACGGTGACGGCGCGATCGGCCTGGACGACCTGGAGGATCGCGTCGCGCTTGGCCTGCGTCAGCTGTTCCCGCGCGACGGTCGCGGCGCCCTGAGTGAGGAGACGGCGGCCGTCGCGGTCACCGCCGTCGTAGAGCGTCCACGCGGCGACGGCGCCGACCGTCCAATTGAAGTGCTCGTCGTTCGGCTGGTAGAAGGGCACATTCAAGTAGCTTACGGTGGACGTCAAATTGACGGTCGGTAGGTACGAGTAGTCGACGGAGTTTCTGTCCCGTTCGGCGGCTTCCACCGTCTTGGCCGCTGCGCGGATGTCCGCGCGTGACTCGACGCCGTTCACGGGTTTGCACACGCTGGTCGCGGTGCGCTCCAGATCTTCGACGTGGAGCTCCGGCGAGACTCCCCATTGCGTCGTGTCACCGAGCGCGGCGCCGAGCGCCTCCCGCGCTTGCCGGAGCGATTCGTCCGCTGACACGAGCTGCGCGCGGCTCGTCGAGACCTCTTGATCCGAGCGCAAGACGTCGACCGCGCTCGCCGCGCCGAGGTCGGCCCGACGCTTCGTGAGATCGAGCGTCGAGAGCGCCGAGGCGAGCGAGTTGCGACTCGACTCCGCGACGCGGCTCGACGTGATCACGTTCACCGCCGCGAGCGCCACCTTCGCGAGGAGCTGCCGTTCGGTGTCGTGCAGCGTGAACTCGGCCGACTCACGTTTCCGGTTCGCGGTGCCGATGCCGTACCAGCCGCCGAGGTCGAAGATGGGCTGGGTCAACGTCGCGGAGGCATTCACGAGCGTTGCGGGATCGGGCACGCTCCCCGGCGGCTCGTTTACGTTGGTCGTAATACCCGACGGTAGGGTGAATCTTCCGGTCAGGCCGTTGCTATGACCGAGGAGCAAATAACGCGTCAGCGTGCCGTTACTCGTCAGCGTCGGCAGCGCCGTCGCGAGCGCCTGGCGCTTCTGGCCGGCAGCCTCGACGACCTCGCCTTCGGAAATGCGAAGCGCCGTCGAGCGGTCTCGAACGAGACGGAGCGCGTCGCCGAAGGATCCCAACAAATGATCCGGCGGCGGTACCGGCGTGAGCATCGGGTCGTCGATCTTGAACGCGTTCGTGACGAACTGATCCGCATCGGGGGATGCAGCAGCAGGGGGGGGCGCCATCGGCGTCGCGGGCGTCGGCGGTTCGGCGCGAACCGAGCCCGTGGCGAGCGCGAAGGCCCCGAGGACGGAGAGAGAAGTCGTACGTCGCATGCACGCCCGAATACCACGACCGCGCCGCAACACGATGCGCGGCGCCCGAGCGCCGGGACCGGAGGACGCCGCGGGCGCTATTCGACGGCGGCGGACATCGCGGCGTTCCAGCGCTCGAGGAGGGCCGTGACGCGCGATGGGTCGGGGAGGCTCTTTTCGAGGACGGCTCGGGCCTGCTCGGCGCGACCGGCGCGAAGGAGCGCGTGCGCGTAGGACGCGGCGATCTCCGTGTCTTGCGGTTGCGCGCGGATCGCGCGTTCGAGCCATTTGAGGGCGTCGTGGGGACGGCCGAGGCCGGCATCGAGCAGGTGGCCGAGATTGTGCGCGTACGACGCGCAGCCGGGCGCGAGGTGAAGCGCCTTGTCGAAGGCGTTCTTCGCCGTTCGGTAATGTCCGAGGAGCGCGAGGGAGAGTCCGAGCACTGCCCAGGCGCGATCGGTCTGCACGTACTGGAGCACCTCGCGCGCGAGTACGGCCGAACGCCACGGCGAGTCGTGAAGCACCAGCTCGGCGAGCTCCGTTCCAGCGAAGCACGCGGGTTCGGAACCGCGCGGAGCGTGGCGGCGCAAACGTTCCAGCATCGGAACCAAATCGCGGGGTCCGAGCCCCTTTGCGAGCGCCCATTCCACGTCGCTCTGCAGTCGGCGGACGTCGACCGCGCGGCTCTTCGTCATCGCTAGATTCCGTAACCTTTCGCGCCCGGGTGATGCAACAGTTTCGTGGTCGGCACTCTCATCGAACGTAGCACCCCCATTCATCGAACGAGGGGCGAGAACGTGTCGAGATGAGCTCGTTCATGACGATAAGGAACTACGCAAGAACCACGCCCGTTCCCCTCGGTGAGTGAGGGCGCGCGGGCATGTTTCTTGAGGTGCGTTCGAGCACCACGCGGCACGTCGCGAGCTACTGATTCGCGACGCGGCTCGTCGAGAGACGTTGACGCGCGACGCGGTTCGACGCGGTCCGCTCAGGACCGCGTGCGCGACGGCTCGGCGGCGGCTTCGCGTCCGGCGATCACCGCGCCGTTCAGCGCGCCGAGCACTCGTTCCACGAGCTCCCGACGGAGGCCGATGAACGTGTGCCGCTGACGGACATTGACGTAGTCCGTATCATCAATCGTCACACCGGCTCGATCCTTGAGCACGGTGTAGAAATCGCTTGCCTTGGCCCCGTCTTTTCGCCCAACGTTGACGAACAACTCGGCGGCGTCGGGGCTCCGGGGCCGCTCGGGCTCCCTTCGCTCGTCGTCGCGATCACGATCGCGGTCTTGGTCGCGATCACGGTCACGCTCGCGGGACGCCGCGGCACGCGGGGCTGGCTCACCGTCGGGCCTCCGGCGTCGAATCGGCGGAACGGTCCCCGGTTCGGAGCTCCGGCGACGTTCATTGCCCTCGGAGGGCACCCGGATGGGGTCCACGACGTCATCGGGCGTGGTGAAGGTGTTTGCCGTCGGTGCCACGCGCGCCGCGGGGGCCGCGACGATTCGAGCAGCGGGAGCCGGGGACGCATCGGCAGCGGCAGGAGCAACGCGAGCGGCAGGAGCGACGCGAGTCGCGGGAGCTGGCGGTGCCGTACGGACGGCGGGAGCCGGAGGAGCCGCGGGCGCCGCCGGGGGAACGACGACGTCGCTCGACGGCAACGTGGGGCGCGGCATGGCGGCGCGACGCGCAGCGGCGGCTTGGTCGGCTGCGCTCGGACGCGCGCCGAGATGATCGCGCAAGAGCCCGGCGACGATGCGCTCGGCGTTCTCGTGCGTCATGATCCGGCGTCCGAGCGCGAGGTCGTCGGGGTGCGCCGATTGCTTCGAGAAGAGCTCCGCGAACATCTGCACGACGTCCATTTCCGCGCGCGTCTTCATTTCGCGTGGAGTCGGAAGCTGTCGCTCGAGGGGGCGAATCTTGTAGGTGAGGCGGAGGTAATAGAGATTGCCGATGTCGGTCGGCTCGATCAGCGAGATCGCGGTTCCGGTCTTGCCCGCTCGCCCGGTTCGCCCGGTGCGATGCACGTACTGCTCGGCGCTCTCCGGAAAGTCGAAGTTGATGACGTGCGTGAGGTGCGAAATGTCGATCCCGCGTGCGGCAACGTCGGTGGCCACGAGAAAGCGGAGCTTCTCGGTTCGCGTCGCGGCCATGACCTTCTCGCGCTCGGCCTGGGTCAAGTCGGCGTTCAGCCAATCGGCGTCGTAGCCCTGCTGTTCGAGCGCTTGCGCGACGCGCTTCGTCGAGTCGCGGGTGTTGCAAAACACGATCGCGCTCTCGGGGTTTTCGGTCTCGATGAGCTGCACCAGCTCGCCGATCTTGTCGCCGCGAGACATGTAGACGAAGTGCCGGATCTCGAGCGCGCCGATGTGATCGCCGCTGAGGGTGATGAACTCCGGCGTCTTCAGCCGGCTCTCGGCGAGCCGCTGCACGTCGGGCGGCAAGGTCGCGCTGAAGAGCAGGGTCTGCAGGGTCTGCGGCAGATACGAGAGGATCTCGTCGATCTGCGGAAGGAAGCCCATGCTGAGCATTTCGTCGCTCTCGTCGAGCACGACGGCGCGGATGCCTTTGGTGTCGAGCGTGCCGCGGCGGAGATGGTCGAGGACGCGCCCCGGCGTGCCGGCGACGATCTGCGCCCCGTCCTGGATCATCTGCACCTGGCGCGGCATGGGAGCGCCGCCGTACACCGGCGCGATCTTCGTCCCGCGATACTTGGCGAGCGCCTCGAGCTCACGCGACACCTGGAGCGCAAGTTCTCGCGTTGGACAGAGCACCAGCGCCTGCACGACGCCGACGCTCCGGCGAATGACCGAATCGACGAGGGGAAGGCCGTACGCGGCCGTCTTGCCGGTCCCCGTGCGCGCCTGGACGACGAGGTCCACGCCGCGGGTCACCGGGTCGAAAACGGCGCGCTGCACCGGGGTCGGGTGGACATAGCCGAGCTCATCGACGGCTTTTCGGACCTCGGCCGACAGCTTCAGGACGTCGAACGTCGGTGGCGGCGCGGCGGCAACTTCATCAGGCGGCATTTCGGGCGCAAGCTTAGCAGCTTCGCCTCGACGAGGTTGCAGGAAGAGGCTCGATTCAGGGCCTCAGCGGCTCGAAGAAAGTCGCTTTTCGAGCGCCTCGACGTCTCGGCGACGTCGCGCGACGTCGAGGGCTTCGTAACGAAGCGCGTGTTCTTCGGCAAAACGCAGCCGATCGACGTCGTCGAGCCCCCGCGAGGCCGCCGGATCGTCCTTGCAGCGATCACCGATGCTCGAGCGCTCCGACCACTCCGGTCCAAGGGCGCTCCGAAACCGCGCGAGCGCGTCGCGTTCGCCCCCATTTTCCGTCGCCGCGGCGCCGCGGGCGCGCCGAACTGCGGCGATGAGCCCCTCGATCCCCTCGCGGCAATCGGTCGCGGCAGCGGGCGACGGAGTCCACGCCTGGAGGATGACCTCCGTGGAGCAGATCACCGTGAAACCCGCGACGAGCACCGCGAACACGATCGTGCCGATCGTTCTTCCTCGTCGGCGGACCGCGCTCTGCTTCATCGAAACGTCGTCACTCGGAGCGAGTGCCACGGCGGGGCGCTCGAAGTCGACCTTTCGCGCCGAACATACGCTTCGACGGGTACTCGCGCGAGGGGAGTTTTCGCGCCGGTGAACCGTTCGGGTTTGGAGCCAAACCCTTGCCGCCAAACGCGCGACGCATTACGCGGGGCGTGCGAGGTCTTTGCCCCGAATGGTCCAGCCCATTGAAGCCGCAGTGCTTTCGCTCACTAGGTCCGCGGAGGATCAGGCGAAAGATCCGAAGCTATCGGGCCGTCTCGCCGACCTGCGCGCGCTCCTCGCCGACGATCTGGCGTGGATTGAAGCTGCGCTGACCGAGGCGTGCGCGCGCGGAGAGCGCCCCGGTCGAGACGCAGCGAGGCATTTGATCTCCCGCGGCGGGAAGCGCGTCCGCCCGATGGCTCTCTTGCTGTCGGCGGCGTGCTTCGGCCAGGTGCCTCCGGCGGCTTGCGAGATCGCGCTGGTGACCGAGCTCATTCACACGGCGACCCTGCTCCACGATGACGTGATCGACGACGGCAAGGAACGCCGGGGCTCGCCCACCGCGCGGATCCTGTGGGGCAATGCCGTCAGCGTGCTCGGCGGCGACCTGCTTCTCGTCGAGGCGCTGGACCGCACCGGTCGGCACGCGCCCGAGGTGCTGGGTGACCTATTTTCCACCCTGCGGCAATTGGTTGACGGCGAGATCGTCCAGCTTCGCGGCCGCGCGGAGCTCGACGTCTCGCGGGCCACCTACGACCGCGTGCTCCGTGGCAAGACAGCGTCCTTGTTCCGCTTCGCCACCGAGACCGGCGCACGCCTCGGCGGGGGAACCCCGGAAGACCAGAAGCGTCTCGGCACCTTCGGCGAACTGGTCGGCATGGCGTTCCAGCTCGTCGACGACGCCCTCGACTACGTCAGCGAAAACGCCAGCAAGACGGCCCTCGCGGATCTCCGCGACGGCAAAATGACGCTTCCCCTCGTCCTCGCGCTCGAGCGCTGGCCGGACCTCATTGGCCCCGTGCGCGAAATTCGTCTCGGCGACGACGCACCCCTCGCTGAAGTCCGGCGCCGCGTCGTCGAAAGCGGCGCCTGCGACGACGTTCGCCGTCTCGCCGCGAGCCAAACCGGCCGCGCCCTGGAAGTCCTCGCCACCGTCCCGAAGACCCCCGCCCGAGGTCTCCTAGAAAGCGTCGTCGCGGACCTAGTGAAACGCAGCGGCTGACGTTCGGGCGCGGTACCGAAGCGCCCTCGAGCGAAACCCCAAGCCGTCTGAGCGGAATTCCGAAGAGCCTTCAGAGCGAAACTCGAACGGGCAGGGCCCCGTTCGACGCCGGGTCTCGATCAGTCATTGGAAGACAAGATCACGACTATGAGGCGGGCCAGAGGTCAACTATGAGGCGGGCCAGAGGTCAACTATGAGGCGGGCCAGAGGTCAACGAGTCGGCAAGGGATTGGGTCGCATTTCTC
>CAZDNG010000049.1:52811-70488 GCA_964506835.1 uncultured Polyangiaceae bacterium | reverse complement strand
CCTTCCGCTCGGCTGAGGCTCGGCGCCATCACCAGAACCTTTCGGCTCGCCCGCCTGTCAAGCCCGGCCCCGGGCGAGGCTTGGCCGAGAACCGGAGCGGAACATACTCAGGTATTCGAGCACCGGAAGCGCAGGCCAAACGAAGCCCCGCGGCGGGATCGGCGGGCGTGGTTGCTTACGACACGGGGCGTGGGCTCGGCGCTCAAGCCGGCGTGGGCCGTTCGTCGGGTTCTTCGGCGGCGACGACCTGCCGGAGGGCGAACGTGAGCATCTCGAGATCGAAGGGCTTCTCGAGCGTCGGGTTTTCGAGGGTCGACAAGAACTCCGCGACGCGCGGCAAGAAGGCGCCGCCGGTCATGAACACCATCCGCGACGCGAGCGACGGATCGCGCTTTCTGAGCGTCGCGTAGAGGTCCATCCCGGTCATCTCCGGCATCATGACGTCGCAGACGATGGCGTCGAACACGCCGTCGTCGAGCAAGCGAAGGGCCTCTTCCGCGCTCGCCGCGACTTCCACCGCGTGGCGCTGCACGAGCATGCGCCGCAGCATCGCGCCGACCAGCGGTTCGTCGTCGACCACCAGGACGCGCATCTTTCGCTCGGGCGGATTCGACGGAACCCGTGGAGGGATGGTCGACACCGTCGTCCCCGTTTCGTCGGCGAACGCGGGAAGCACGACGCGAGCCGTGGTTCCTAGGCCCGGCGTGCTGTCGAGCTCGATGCTCCCGCCGAACGATTCGACGATGCTCCGGCAGATGGGTAAGCCGAGTCCGGTGCCGACGCCGATCGGCTTCGTCGTGAAGAACGGGTCGAAGACGTGCCGGAGCACGTCGGCGGCGATGCCCGGGCCGTTATCGCTCACCTCGGCGACCACGCGGCCGCCGCCGAGCGAGCGAACCGACACGCGGATTTCGCTCGCGGCGGGATCGTTTTCCGAAACCGCGTGGGCGGCGTTCAGGAGCAGGTTCAAAAACACCTGTTCGAGGCGCGCGGCGTTGGCGTCCACCGCCGGCGCGTCGTGATAGTGGCGCGTGAGCCGCGCGCGATGACGGACCTCGTTGTCGGAAATGCGAACGGCGGCTTCCATCACGCCGCGCAAATCGACCGCGCCGCGCGCGACCTCATCGGCGCGCGCGAAGGTCTTCAAGTCTCGTACGATGGTCGCGACGCGTTCGGCCCCGCCTCGCACCTCGCGGAGGCGCGCGGCTGCCTCGTGGAGTCGCACCGCATCTCCGCCGATCTTCGGGAGCTCGCGTTCGAGAAATTGCAGACCGAGAATGACGTACGCGAGGGGGTTGTTGATCTCGTGCGCCATGCCCGCCGCGAGAGTGCCGACGGCGGCGAGGCGATCGGCCTGGACGAGCTTTTCCTGGATCGCCTTTCGCTCGGTGATGTCGCGCGCGAATCCGAGCGTGGCCGGCGCTCCCTCGAAGTCGATGGGAATGGACGAGACCTCGATCGTGGTCTCGCGACCGGCGGTGTCTCGTGTTCGATACTCCGCCGGTTCGTCGAACGGCTGGCGGGTTCGGAACAGCTCGTCGAGCCGCGCCCTGGCGCGCGCGGTGTCGCCCGGGTGGATGGCGTCCATCAAGTTCGTTCCGATGCCGTGCCGAGCGTCCTCGAAACCGAAGAGCCGCGCCGCGGTCGCGTTCAGGTAAACGATCGTCGTGTCGCGCACGATCAGCACGCCGTCGGGCGCCGACTCGACCAACGTACGAAAGCGAGCTTCCGACGCCGCGAGCGCGTCCATTGCCTGCTTTTGTCCGGACAGATCGTACAGCACCGAAACCGTGCAGGGACGGCCACCGATGTCCACGCGCTTGCCCAACACTTCGAGCGGGAGCCGGGTGCGGTCCCGCTTCAACGCGTAGATGTCGAAGCGACGCTCGAAGTTACCTTCCTTGATTTCGCGGCGCCGAGCTTCGAGCTGATCGCGTCCCTCTTGATCGAAGTGGTCCGAATAGGGGATCTTGCGAAATTCTTCGGGCTCGTAACCGAGCAAGCGCGCGATACCCGGAACCCAGATGAGCTCCGGCGGATTGCCGGGACGGCTCACCACGAAGCCGAACGGCCCGGATTCCGCTGTCTCTGCGAGCGCGGCCAACACGTCTACCGCCAGCTCGGGCGGTAGCGCCTGCTCTGCCTCCTTGGGCATCGTAGAAGAATATCACGCAGTTCCTTCAGGGCGGGGGCGGAGCGAAGCGGTTTCGCGGAAACGGCTCCGGCGGACCGCATTCGGCGACTGGCCGGTAGGCCTGGACGTCGACGGCGGGCGGGTCCAGATCGATTCCGCGGGAAATGAGGCCTCGCGCGTCGTCGTACGTCAGAGCGTGTACGGCCGCCGGGCTGGTCGCGCTCGCGCGTACGAAAGGAACTTCGACGACGGAGCTATCGCTCGATTCGCCGTACTCCGTGCCGAGTCGCTGCGCGCGCCGTTCTTCACCTTCGTCGGCGCCACGTACGTCGTCCGCAGCGGATTTTTCGGCACTTCCAGCCGCCGGCCCGTCTCGTCGCACGGACGATTCTGGGGCCGGTACGGCGCGCGCGAACGGGGTGATCGGTCGCCACGGACGCCGCTCCGGGAAGAACGCGACGCCGATGACGCCGACGTTTTCCGGCGTTCCCATGCGCGCCGAGTAGCTTCGCGCGGGCGCCGAGAAGCGGAAGCGCGCGACGGTATCGAGGCTCTGACGGAATCCGCTCACGACGATCGAGTCGTGCGGCGGAACGATGTACCCGCGCAGACCGATGTAATCACCGACGCGGCCGCTGATCGCGTCGCGCCCGTCGATGCTGAGCACTGCCTCGACGCGTTCCGACGTCGAGTTCCGAATGCGCACGTTGTAGCGCGCACCTTCGAAGCCGAGCACGTACGCCCCTCCGTCGTGATCGAAGGTTCGGAGCGGCGTGCCGGTGTCGTCTTCCAGCGAGACCCCATATCGATAGTCCGACGCGCTCCGCGGACGAGGGCGAGCTCCGGTCGTGACGCCCCACAGCGCGACGGCCGCGACGGCGAGGGCGGGTAACCAGAGGCGACGAATTCGAGGATTCTGGAAAATTGCACCGAAGTGGGACGCCATACCGATCAGACGCTGCAGGGTATGCCCGAGATCTAAGAAGTCGTCGTTGGCTTCATCATCATCGCGGGACCAGGCGACTCATCTGCACCCCGGCCTGCTCCTCATTCAACCGGCCGCAAGATTCGTTCTGGAGCAGGTCGGGGCGTTTTTGTCGGCGTCCCCGTCGTTCCCCGCGCCAGCGCGCGCGGCCGTCGACGCCCCGGGGCAGCCAGCGCTCGCCGTTCGCGTCTCCCCGTCGTCCGCGTTCACAAGTGCGTGATGATGGTGCCGCCGTCGCCGCCGACGCTGATCGTCGGGGTGCCCGCGCAGGGGGAAGCGCCGCCCACATGGGGGCAATGGAACTGCATGTTCAGCTGTGCGGCGCTCACGTGATAGACGCGGCACTGCACCGAGCCGCCGCTCTGGTGAACGGCCAGGTCGTTGTAGTCCTGCGTATCGGGGAGCTGCGCGCACTCGGCGCGGCACGTCGACTCCTTGAGGATGAGCTGCTGCGCGAGGGTCATCTCGGATCGTTCGCTGTCGCACGTCGGGCCGGCGAGCGTGCAGACCGCGTCGCAGTTCGTCCCGCAGACGCCGTTCCCTCCGGGCCCCGCTGCGCGGCAATCGTTGTCGAGCTCGCCGACTTCGCCGCCTGACACGAGGCTCGCCGCGGTGGCGGCGGCTTCGGCGTAGTGCAACCGGCACCCCATGGTGTTGCCGGACGTATCGGCCGGAGTTCCGACCGGGAGCCGCCCACACACGTCGGCGCAAATGCTCGAGGGCCGGTTCGCCGCCGGTTTCTCGTCGAGCGTGTATTGCTCGTCCTGCCCCGTGCACGCCTTCGTGATCGTCTTGCAGTACTTCGTACAGAGATCTTCCGGCCCCGCGTCGGAGTTCGTTGCGGCCCCGCCTGCACCGCCACCCCCTGCGCCGCCCGCGCCGCCCTTGTCGAGCGCAGGATCGTGCTTCGCTTCTTCGATGTCGAAGACCGCGGCGCACGCGGTGAACGCGGGGACGAGCACGAGCGCAGCGACGAGTCGCCGGAAGCGAGTCATCAGAAATTCCCTCCGAGCGAAACGCGCGCCGACGAGAGCCCGTCGCTCTGCGCGGTGACCCGAAGCGACGAGACGGCGGCTCCTTCGGCATGCGCGTGCGGCGCCGTGAGAAACAGCACGATGCCGCCTGCGAGCGCCGCGCCGCCGACGATCATCGAAACCGTCGCGATGGTCGCCGAGGTGCGAGCTTGATTGCGGAGATCGGTGCCGGTCTGATCGCACACATTGGGATTGTTCGGGCAGTGCCCGTTGTCGAGCGAGTCGTCTTTTTTCGCCTTCGCTCGGAGCCCGAAGAACGAGCCGACGCCGATGCCGACGATCCCGACGCTACCCACGACGATCCCAACGACGCGCTGCGTGCTCATCGACGAGCTCGGCGCGGGTTCGGTAGCCGCAGCCGGCGCTGTCGGCGTCGATGCGACCGGTGGCGGTGTGGCCGCGGGCTCGGTCACTGGAGCTTCTCCCAGCTCCGGCACTTCGACGGGCACGTCCTTGCCTTCCCCTTCGACGTGAACCGTTCCCGACCACGCGGTGCGCCCCGGCGCCGACGCTTCGACCAAGTGATCGCCCGTGTCGATCGGAATGGCGATGCCCCACGATTCGCGCGGAACGGGCTCGCCGTCGCGCTTCACGAGCGTCGCCGGGTCGTTGCCGTTCGCCACGTGGATCCAGATCTTCGACAATCGCGGCTCGAGCGCCGTGTAGTGCTGTCGTGCGATCGTCGCGCGCTCGGTGTCGGCGCGGCCCGACGCGATCGACTCCGCTTCGCGGAATGTCGCCCACGCGCTCGCGAGCCGGTTCGCCTTCTCGTAACAATCGGCGAGGTAAAGGAGCGTTCCGAGTCCGGCGTCGAGCTTCTGGCTCGCCTCGAGCTTCGCGCACGCTTCGGAGTACTTGCCCGAGGTCATCAGCTCGCGACCCGCCTGGAACAGGACCTCGGCGGCGGCTTTGTCGGACGGGCTCTGCGCTCGCGCCACCGGAGAGACCGACGCCAGTGCAGCACTCAGTAACCCAACGCGGATGAAGCGATCGACCCGTCTCGGCATCTTATCTAAGCCGACCATCGTAGCACCAACGGGCCACATTTTCCCAAACGGCGGTGAACGCGGGGGTTCAGGTTTGGTCGGCTTGGTCGGGGTCGTCCGTAGACTGGGCGTTGGCCTGGCCGTGCGGTTGCGGCTGTGCGGGCGAGCTCGCGGCGCTTCCGCTCTTGTGGATGTGGGCGGCGGCGGCCAGGGCCGAGAGCATGTCGTCGATGTGAATGAACTTCTCGCGCACCTTGCCGATCTTGGCCCCGCGGTCCTTCTCGAGCTGATCGAGACGCTTCCACGACGCGAAGGTCACCGGCCGCACGCCGCGCTCACGGAGCAGCGTATCCACCGCGTTTCTGGTCTTGTCGGTGCCTCCCGGGTCGGTGCGTCCGGCGAGGTCTTCCACCATTTTTTGCACGGTGGCCGCCGCGTCGGATTTGTTCGTTCCGATGACGCCGGAGGGGCCGCGCTTGATCCACCCCGAGACGTACACGTTCGGCCAGACCTCGCCGTTCTTGAGGACGCGCCCGTCGCGATTGGGGACGATGCCTTGCTTCTCGTCGAACGGCAGCCCGTCGATCGCGACGCCGCGATAGCCGACGGAACGAAACACGAGCCCGGCGGCAATCGTTTCGAAGCGTCCGGTTCCGCGCGCGACGAAACGACCCTTGTCGTCTCGCACGACCTCGTTGTGTTCGATCTTCACGCCGGTCACGCGGCCGTCTTTTTCGAGGATTTCGACCGGCGAAGTCAGGAACCGGAACACGACGCGCTTCTTCGCAATCGCCTTCGGCTTCGCTGCCAAGGTTGCCAAATACTCCAGCTTCCTCCGCTGCAAGTTTTCGAGAGCTTCGCCGCTCTCGAGATCGGCGCGCACCTGCGAGAGGTCGATGTCGACCGCGACGTCGGGCAAGTCGACGATGTCTTCCAGTTCTTTTGCGGCAAACGCGGCCTGACCGGGCCCGCGTCGCCCGAGCACGACGATTTCGCGCACGTTGCTCCGGTGAAACACGTCGTGCGCGTGCGCGGCGATGTCGGTTCCTTCGAGGCCCTGTCCGCCTTTCAAGAGCATGCGCGCGATGTCGAGGCTCACGTCACCGACGCCGACCACGACCGCGCGTTCGGCGTCGAGATCGACGGAATAGTCTCGGAAATCCGGATGCCCGTTGTACCAGGCGACGAAACTCGTCGCGGGGTGGCTACCGCGCAGATCTTCGCCGTCGATGCCGAGCCGGCGATCGGTCTCGCATCCGACCGCGAAGACCACCTGGTCGTAGTGACGAATCAGTTCCTCTACGGAGATATCTCCGTGCCCTACGTGCACATGACCGAAGAACCGCACGCGCGGATTTTCACCGAGGCGGTCGTACGCGACGGTCACGCTCTTGATCTTCTGATGATCCGGCGCGACGCCGTAACGCACGAGGCCGTACGGCGCCGGCAGTCGATCGAACAGATCGACATCCGCTTGGATCTGCTTGTGCTTCACCAGTGCCTCGACCGTGTAGAAGCCCGCTGGCCCCGCGCCGACGATGGCGACACGAAGCGGTCGATCACTCGTGCCGATCAGGGCTCCTGCGCTCGCGCTCGTGTTCGTGTCTCTTGGATCGGAGGGCATGTGCGGCATGTACGACAACTGCGGTCAACGTGTGCAGCCGAGCTTACCCGAACGAAAGGCCGCCGCGAAGCGCACACGTGCTAACATATGAGGTTCGTCCTCGGCTCGCGTTACCATGAAGAGCACTCGACCGAATCGTTGGACCTCTCGGGGTGAAGAGGCATCGCAGGTCAAGGTCCGCCCCAGCACTCCTGCCCCGAGCGTGCATGGGCTCACCCGCGACGATCTCGAGGTCGTTTTCCAGCCGATCATCGATCTCGAGTCGCGACGCATGTTCTCCTACGAGGCGCTCGTCCGCTGTCGATGGCCTGAGTATACGAATCCAACGGTACTGTTCGCTCACGCGTCGAAGGAAGACGGGTGTGGCCGCCTCGGTCGCTTGATTCGCGAAGTGACGTTCGAGCGCGGCGCGGGCGTTCCGCTCTTCGTCAACGTGCACCCCGACGAGCTCAGCGCGCGCTGGCTCGTCCGGCCCGACGACCCGCTCTTTTTGCACGACCACCACGTGTTCGTCGAGATCACCGAATCGACGGCGTTCACGCACTACGAGCTCTGTCGCAGCGTGCTCCGCGAAGTACGCGAGCGCGGCGGCGTGTTCCTCGCGGTCGACGATCTCGGTGCGGGCTACTCGAACTTGCGGCGCGTGCTCGACCTCGAACCTCACGTCGTGAAGCTCGACCGCGCGCTCGTCACCGGGCTCGATCAGAACAAACGACAGCGCATCCTCGTACGCCACGTGGTCGATCTATGCGCCGAGCTCGGCGCCAGCGTCGTCGCCGAGGGCATCGAAACGGACGACGAGCTGCGCGCCGTGATCGACACCGGCGTTCAATACGGCCAAGGGTTTCTCTTTGCGAAGCCGGCCTATCCGCTGCCGAAAGCGAAATGGCCCGGCGGCAAGAGCCAGCCTCCAGAGACGACCGCCAAGGCCGTGTTCAGCATTCAGCCGCCCGGAAGCGACCACCCGGACTCGGTTCAGGCCGCGCGACGTCGCGGTAGAAATTCGTAGAGCGCCAAAAGCGCGAGGCTCACCGTCGCGTGGGCGAACACGATGTGCGACGGCCGCGTGATCGGGCAGTGGAGCTCGAGCGCGAGATTGCCGGCGATCGCGCCCGCGGCGGCTTGCACGAGCACGCCGATCCTCGAATGCGAGGTTCGTCGATCGAGCGCGCGGAGTCCGGCGACGACGAGGACGCCGGTCATCACGCCGATGAAGAAGCACCCGAACGCGGCCTGCGGCGGTGAAAACTCGGTGTAGTGATCGAAGAGCGCGGCCTGTGGAACCGGCGCGAACGCGAGCAAGGCCGGGGCGACCAACACCGCGGCGAAACACCCCGCGACGGCGACGATGCTCGGCTCCGGCGCTTGCAGTGGATGAAGCTCGAGGCGCAGCGCAACGACACCGAGCGCCGACAAAACCGCGAGCACGACCGCGACCTCCGCGAAGGGCATGGGCGCGTAATGCGTGCGCGGCGTGAGCAGCGCGACGAGGGCGACGATCGCCAGTGCCCAGCCTGCGCCGAGCGCGAAACGGACGTTGGTCGGACGGCTTCGTAGCCAGGCGCGAACACCGCGCTCCTCGTCGATCGCGCGACGGATGTCGGTGAACAGGCTCTCATCGGAGGCCGTCGCCTGCTGCTCACTCAGCGCCAGCGAACACACGGGGCACGCGGCGACGTGCTGTGCCGCCTCCCAGGAGAGCGATTCTCCTCGGAGCACGGTTTCCTTGATGTCGACGCAGTCCATTCCGGTCATCCCAGCATGGGATACGGGTCAGCCTTCGTCCAAGTTACCGCGTCGCCCCTTCAATACGTGTCTCATCGCAGCGTAACCTCGGTGCGCCCTGACCTTCACCGCCGAGAGGCTCGCTCCGACGAGGGAAGCGACTTCGGGCAACGGGATGCCGGCGAGCCAATGGAGAGCAATCACGTCCCTCTGGTCTTCCGGGATTTTCCCTAAGGCGAACCGGACCTCTTCGGTGGCTTCGACCTGCTCGTGTCCCCTCGGTGCAACACCAGGATCGCCATGGCCGTCCAGTTCGAGGGGGCTCTCGGGTCTCCGACCAGCGCGCCGGAAGTATTCGCGCTTCATGTTCAGCGCGATCGTGAACAACCACGGCCGGAGCAGTGCACCAGCCCGAAAATCGTGCCGGCTCCGATGGAGCTGCAAAAACGTCTGCTGGACCAGGTCTCGCGCATCCTCGGGCCGATGGAGCCGATGTCGCATCACCCGCTCCAGCACCGCGCCATACCGACTGAACAGCTCGCGGAACGCCGCGCTGTCGCCAGCGAGGTAGGCGGTCATGAGCTCCTCGTCCGTCTTCATCGGGCGACCCACGATAACGTGTTCCCGCGCCGCGGAATCCCGGCTGTTCACGTGGGGGGCGCGCATGGCGTCGTTCGTCGTCGGCGGTGCGCCAGAGGGCGGCGGGCGGTGGTGCGGTGCGGGTGGGTCAAAAATACCTCCCTGACCGCCCCGAGCCGGGTTGGCGAGGCCCCGGGGCGAATCGCGAGCGCCGCCAAAGGAGTGAGTAACTGGAAGCGGATTCAGCAGGCGGAGGCACACGCGATTTTTCCGCTGCTCACCGAGTCGCTAGGAGTTTTCGCCGCTTAGGCGATCGCTGTCGCGAGCGCACGACAGGTTGGCAAGGCACACCTCACCGGCCGGACTGGCACACTTCTGTTGCATCAGCACGAAATCGAAGGGGTACTCGCCTCGTCTCGAACCCGGCATGAGGCGTGCTTTGCCTCGCGGGACATGTCCGCGGATAAAGCGCGATGGAAGCAGTGGACCCGGCCGGCGTTGCTCGGGTTCGTGGTGGGGTTGGTCGTGATGACGACGCTCGCGTATCTCATGCCGACCCAAGAAGCCGCCGCGAGCTCGCGCTCCGGCGTTCGGAAGTAAGCGGGGGACTCACTGGATACGAGCGCGCCGAGGAGTCGCTCGTCTTCAGCCGGGCATTGCGGCGTGGGTGGCCGTGATCTCTTCCGGCGATAGATGCGCCACTTCGCCGGGTCGGCGCAGCATGAGCCGATCGCCGTCGACCTCGATCGTCGTGATCGAGCAATTCGTGAGCGCGCACGGCGACACGCGATCGTCTTCGGTGGACGCGCCGATGGCGACCGAGATCGCGACGAAATGCGAAACGACAATCGTCGTCGAGTCGCGTCCGAGCTCGGCCAAGGTCCGGAGCGTGCGGTCGCGCCAGTCGCGCAGGCGCGGCGTTTGCTGGCTCCATCGACCCGAGAGCAGCGGCATCAGGAGCCCGCGGCGCTCGCCGATCGTCATGCTCGCCTCGAATACCTCCGAGACCCCCTCGCTCACTTCGAGTGGAAGACCGAGGAGCTTCTGGATCGGCTCCGCCGTCTCTCGCGCGCGGCGAAGCGGCGAGCAAACGAGGCGCGTCGCGCGCCGATCGCGGAGCGCGAGCGCGACGTGTTCGGCCTGTGAACGCCCCACTTCGTCCAGACCCGGATCCAGCTCCTCGACGCCAGCTGCAGCGCGGCCGTGGCGTATGAGCAATAGCGTCATGGTCTCACCGTAGCGAAGGTGGCGCGAGCACACCAGCTCGCTCGTCCGATTTTCCCGGCGAATGTCATTTTGGGTTTGCCGCGCTAGCTGCGCTTCCCGCATCGCCATGAGCGCGAGGTGAGCATTTTTCCCCTAACGCTTCGCGCTGGCGCGCATCGTCAGCGACGTCACGAAACGGTCTTGCTGCGTCCTCGGTTTGTTTTCGGAGTCGAGGCGCTACCGGACGGAAACGTCCGGGAATCACCCGACCGATTCCCGTTTCAGCTCAGGCATTTCCGGGGTACGGGCCGGCTCGTGAAGGAAGCGGATCCTGTTTTGGCGCGCCGGGTCATCGCCGTGCTTTCGGCCATCGTGGTGGTCGCAGTCGCTGTCGTACTTTTCGTGCTGCCGCACCCCGCCGTGCCGACGAGCGGCGGACCCGACGTACTCGCGACGGTGAACGCCGCGCTGAACGCCGGCGCGACGGTGTGTTTACTCGCCGGTTATTTCTTCATCCGCGCGAAGCGGATCGCGCTTCACCGAGCAGCGATGTCGACGGCCTTCGTGCTCTCGTCGGTCTTTCTCGTCACCTATCTCGTGCACCACGCCCGCGTCGGCTCGGTTCCTTTCCGCGGAACGGGTCTCGTCCGATTCGTCTATTTCGCCGTGCTCATTCCGCACGTCATTCTCGCGGTGGTCATCGTGCCGATGGCGCTCGCGACGTTGTACCGGGGCCTCACGCTCGACGTCCCGAGACACCGGCCGCTTGCGAGGCGGACCTTGCCGATCTGGCTCTACGTGTCCGCGAGCGGCGTGCTCGTGTATTTTCTGCTCTATCACTTCAGCTAGTGCAGCCCCCGCGAGATAGAGTCGATGAAACGACGACGCTTGCGAAGCAAGCGGGGGCGCGGGGCGCAGCCCCGCCGAGAAAAACTAGTGCAGCGGCCGGCCGCGAAGCGGCACCATCCCGAGGGGATGGTTGATTTCATATCGCGGGCGCTGCACTAGGTGACACCATGCACGCCGAAGCCGTCGATTCTGGATACCTCGCCGTTCCCGACCGAGACGGCCCCGGCGTGGTCGTCGTGCACGACGTGTGGGGGCTCTACGATCATTTTCGCGACGTCGCGCGCCGGTTCGCCGCCGAAGGCTTCGTCGCGCTCGCGGTGAACCTGTATCGCGATCTCCATGACGTGAAGATCACGGACCCCGGACCGTTCATGCGCGGCCTCTCCGACCCCGACATGCTCCGCACCTTGAAGAACGCCGTCGAAGAACTCCGCGCGCATCCGAAGAACTCGAGCGGCCGCGTCGCCGTCGTCGGGTTTTGCATGGGCGGCATGTACGCGCTCCTCGCCGGCGCGCGCGTCTCGGGGATCAGTGCCGTCGTGCCGTTCTACGCCGTTCTCTCGCACTCGCACGGCCTTCTATTCGACGCGAACGGACTCGATCCGGCGCTGAAACCCGACGAACCCCTCGACGCCGCGCGCGAGCTCGCGTGCCCCCTACTCGCATTTTACGGAACCGAAGACGTCTTCGTTCCGCTGAGCGATATCCGTACGCTCGAAGCACGCGTCAGCGGAGCGCCGGCGAACGCGAAGGTCGAAATCTACGAAGGCGCGGGGCATGCCTTCATGAACGACACACGTCCGGGCGCGTTTCGACCCGAGGCGGCGCGCGACGCCTGGGAAAAGACGATCGCGTTCCTTCACGAGCACCTCGACGCGAAGGTGGACGCGGGGTGAGAGCCGTCGTTCAACGAGTCACCCGCGCCCGCGTCACGGTCGGCAGCGACGTGACCGGCGCGATCGACGGCGGGCTGCTGGTCCTCGTCGGGGTCGGCGAGCACGACGACGAATCCCACGCCGCGACGCTCGCGTCGAAGGTGCTCGGGCTCCGGATCTTCGACGACGGCGAGGGCAAGATGAACCTCGACGTCGGAGCCGCCGGCGGCAAGGTCCTGGCGGTGTCGCAATTCACGCTCTTCGGCGACGTCCGGAAAGGCAAGCGTCCGAGCTTCGGCGCTGCGATGGAACCCGAGCGGGCGAGCGCGCTATTCGATCGTTTCTGCGCCGCGTGTCGCGCGACGGGCACGACGGTCGAAGTGGGACGATTCCGAGCCCACATGAAGGTCGAGCTCGTCAACGACGGCCCGGTCACGATCCTCGTCGACACCGAGAAGACGTTTTGAGTCGGCCCGACGCGCTCGCTCGGCCGCCGCGGAAAAAAGCGGCGAGTCGGTGGGGCGTTCGCGCCGCGTTCGCGAGCCTGCTCCTCGTCGCGGCGCTCGGTCGTGCGCGCGCCGATGATCCTCGCGATCTTCCGAAAAAATATTCGCGTCCGCCGTATTCGCTCATGTCTCTCACCGTGGGTTACCCGAACGAGGGCTACCAGATCCGCGCCAAGCGGCTCATGAGCTCGCGCGCGCTCAAGGTACGTCCGACGAGTCGCGAGCGCGCTTACGGGCATCCCGCGCTCGTCCTCATGCTTCACCGCAGCGCCGAGGACGTCGCGAAGGCCGCGCCGGGCTCGGTGCTCTTCGTGGGCGACATCGCCGCAAAGAAGGGCGGTCCGATCTCCGGACACCGCTCGCACCAGAGCGGGCGCGACGCCGATCTCGGCTTTTACGTGAAGAACCTCGACGGCAAGCCGGTGCCGACGACGGAGCTCGTCGCGTTCGACGGCGACGGCAAGGCGAAAGACGGCCGTCCGCTCCTCTTCGACGACGAGCGAAACTGGTTTCTCGTCGAGTCGTGGGTGCGCGATCGCCGCGCGGGCCTGTCGCACATTTTCGTGTCGTGGCCGCTCCGAGCGCGACTCCTTCAATACGGCGAACGCGAGCCCAAGTTTCGTCCGTACGTCACCGCCGCCGCAGCGCTTCTCAAGCAACCGGAGAACGGCGAGCCCCACGACGACCACTTTCACGTGCGCATCTCGTGCCCGAAGGACGAGATGGACATCTGCCGAAACGAATCGAAGCTCTGACGGGCGGCGAAGGGTCACTCGCCCGGAGCAGACGTATCGAACACTTCGCGGATCTTTCGCAGGAGGCTGTCGGGTGTGAATGGCTTTTGAAGGAACGCCACGCCCGCGTCGAGCACTCCGTGGTGGACGACGACGTCGTCCGTGTAGCCGGACGTAAAGAGGATCTTCATATCCGGTCGCCCGGGCGCGAGCTCCTCCGCGAGCTTCCGGCCGCTCATGCGCGGCATCACGACGTCGGTCAGCAAGAGATGGATCTTGGCGGGAAAATCTTTCGAGATGAGGAAGGCTTCGCCGCCGTTCGACGCTTCGAGGACGTGATAGCCGTTCCGAAGAAGGATCGCGCGGGCCGCGGCGCGGACCCGTTCTTCGTCATCGACGAGCAAGATCGTCTCCGACCCCCGCAATACCGTCGGTGGCGACACCGGGAGCGTCGAGTCGAATACCCGGTCCGTGCGGCGAAGGTAGATCTTGAACGTGCAGCCCCGGCCCGGCTCGCTGTAGACCACGACGTGCCCGCCGCTTTGTTCGACGATGCCGAACACCGTGGAGAGGCCGAGCCCGGTTCCCTTTCCCTTCTCCTTCGTGGTGAAGAAAGGCTCGAAGATCCGCCCTCGCGTGACGGCGTCCATCCCGATCCCCGTGTCGCTGACCGCGAGCACCACGTAGTCGCCCGGCGTCACGCCGAAATGCGCGCCGACGTACTCGCCGTCGAGCTCGATGTTCGCCGTCTCGATCGTGAGCTTGCCGCCCTCGGGCATGGCGTCACGGGCGTTCACCGCGAGGTTCATCAGGATCTGTTCCATCTGCCCGGGATCGGCGAGCACGCGGCCGACGTCGGGTGAAGTCAACGTCGTCAACTCGATGTCCGCGCCGAGGAGACGACCCAACATCGCCTCGATTCCCCGGACGATGTGGTTCAGGTCGACCACCTGCGGCTTGAGCACCTGCTGTCGGCTGAAGGCGAGGAGTTGTTTCGTCAGCTCGGTCGCCCGCTGGCCTGCCGCACGGATCTCGCCCATGTTGCTGTGGAGCGGGTCGCCCGGCTTGAGATCCTCCAGCGAGAGGGTCGCGAAGGTCAAAATCACGGACAGCAGGTTGTTGAAGTCGTGCGCCACGCCGCCCGCGAGGCGGCCGACAGCCTCCATTTTCTGGGCTTGCCGGAACTGCTCTTCGGTGCGACGGAGCACGGCCTCGGTCTGTCTGCGGGCGGTCAGGTCGCGCGCGATCTTCGAGACTCCGATGACGGTCCCGCCTGCATCTCGGACCGGAGAAATCGTCACGGCCACGTCGACGAGCGTGCCGTCCTTCCGTCGGCGCTTCGTCTCGTACTGACCAACCGACTCGCCGCGAGCGGCGCGCGTGAGATCCGAGCTCTCTTCTCGCGGACTCGTGGGCGGCAACAGGGCGAAGATCGAATGACCCACCATGTCTTCCGCGCTGTATTGAAAGAGCTTCTCTGCTCCGCGGTTCCAGCTCGTGATCATGCCGGACAGGTTTGCGCCGATGATGGCGTCCTCGGACGATTCGACGATCGCGGCCAACCGGGCGCGCGCCTCGTCCTCGTGGCGCCGCGCGGACACGTCGGTTACCAGCGCCAGACCGGCTTCGAAGCGACCTCCTGCGTCGAACAATGGGCTCGAGTTGATCGACGCCCAGCTCTTCGTGCCGTTCTTGTGCTTGAGCTGGAAGTCGCCGCCCTCGGAGAGCCCCCGATGTCCGCGCTCGGTTCGAGCTTGTGCCGCCGCGCGCCAGGTCTCGTCCATGAATTCGTAGATCGGGAGACCGATCGCCTCCTCGACGGTGTACCCGAGCATCTGCGCCATCCGCTCGTTGACGAACGTCGTCACGTTTTCGGTGTCGTAGACCCAGACCCCCTCGGAGGTCCCCTCGACGATGCGCCGATAACGCTCTTCGCTCGAGCGGAGTGCGTCGACGGCGAGACGCCGATCGGTGACGTCTTCTACCGTTCCGAGCACGCGGGTCGGTCCGCTCGCGTCGTCGCGCTCGATGGTGGCGCGCTGGTGGACCCAGCGCACCTGCCCATCGGACCATTCGACGCGGTGTTCCATGTCGTACGATCCGCCGACCGCGAGCGCCGCGTCACTCGCGGCTTGGACGCGCTGCCGATCACCCGGGTGCACGCGCGCGAAGAATGCCTCCATCGTCATCGGCGTTCCCGCCGGAATGCCGAAGATGCGGTAGCACTCGAACGACCACGAGAGCTCCATCCTGGGCGCGACTCTCAGAATCCAGCTTCCGATGTGCGCAATCGCCTGCGCTTCCTCGAGCAGATCGCGGCTCTCGCGGAGCGCCTCCGCGGCGAGCTTGCGCTCGGTGATGTCGCGATAGTTGCCGACGATCGCGCGGACGTTCGGGTCGTCGAGGAGGTTCGTCCCTGACGATTCGATCCACCGGATCGACCCGTCGCGGTGCCTCACTCGGAACTCGAGGGACATGTCCCTGTTCCCGGTGCGCATGAGCCGCTCGAGCTCGTTCGCGATGCGCAATCGGTCTTCCGGGATGACCTCGTCGCGCAGCGTTCGCGTGCCCATCTCGTCGCGCGTCCACCCGAGCAGCCGCCAGGCCGACGGAGTCAGGTACCGCGTCGTGCCATCGGCCGAGGTGAGGGAGATGGCTTCGGTGGTCTTTTCGATCACCGCACGAAAGAGCGCCTCGTTGTGGCGCAACGCTCGTTCTGCCGCGATCCGATCGGTGATGTCTCGCAAAACGGAAAGGTGAAGTCCGGGCGCCACGTTCCTCGCCGCGCTGTACTCGAGGACCCGCTCGGTACCGTCCGTCCGGCGCAGTGGAAAGTGGCCGCGCATCTGACCGCCGCGGCCGAACGCCTGGTAGACGGATTCGCTGTCGGAACCCGTTGACGCGAACTCGCCGATGCTGCGGCCGATGAGCTTCTCCCGTGGCAAGTCGAACAGCCGGCACGCTGCGGGGTTCGCATCGACGTACCGGCCGTCGTCGTCCGCGAGGAGGATCGCATCGAGTGCTCCGTCGAAGATCGCGCGCAGGAGCTGCTGACTCTGGCGCAAACTCTCCTGCGCCGCGTGCAAGAGGACGGGGGTCGTCCCGCCCAGAGTGACCGCGTCGACCTCGCCACGGGCAAGTGCCGCGAGCGCGCTCTCGGCATCCGCAGTGCGCTGGCGAAGCTGCGCGTTGCGCTCCCGCAGGGACTCGTTCTCCCGCCGGAGCTCGATTTCACTCAACCTCGCACCCGCCCACCTCGAGCACGCCGAGCAACATCTCGCGATCCCGGAGGTTACCGAGAATGCGCCGTTCGGGAAGCGGATGGATTTTGACCAGCATCGGAGTGACCAAGATCCCGTCGTCGATGCCCCGCGCGGGATCGGCGAGGATGTCGATGAGCTCCAGATCCACGATCCGATCCGGATGCTCCTTGAGCGCGGCGCGCAGATTCGCGAGGGCGATCACCGAATTGGGAGACGCACCTGCGAGGTACAGCCGCAGCCGGACGTGCACCGCTGGCTCGTGATCCGCAGCCGGTGGGTCCGCCGGCGTCACGGCGCTCGGCCGTTCGATTCGTTCTCGCCCGATGGCAGTGGCGTGGCCGGATCGGCATGCCGCCGCTCCAGCAATTCGTCGTCCTGGCCGGTGCGACTGTCGGTTTCCGCGATTGCCTGCGCCCTGAGCAGTACCAGCTCGGCTTCCTGGATGGCCCGCTCGCGACTCAAAATGTCGAGCTGGGCTTTCGTTCCGGCGAGGAGATGCTCCGCCTTCCGCTCACGCAGGGCGGCGTGGCTCTGCGCGCTGATCTGGGCTCGCCGAGCGTCGTTTTCCATCTCCCAGCGCCGCGTGCCCATCAGCACCTCTCCGCCGACCGCGTACACGTCGGCGAGCGTCACCCCTGCTTCGGTGAGGATGAGCTCTCGAACCTGATTCGAGTGCGCCGTGCCTCGGGATTTGATCACCGTGAGCGCGCGGTTGCGCTCGCCGCCCTGCTTTTCGTAAGACACATGCATCCAGGTGTCGGCGATCGTCGAAATCTTGAACGGCGTGTGCTCGACCAGCGGGAGCGAGTTTCCGAGGAGCGACGTACTCACGCTGGTGAGCCCCAACGTCTTGGCGACATCCATGATCTGGAGGGCGGCGGCGTCGGCCTCGCCTTCACAGCCCCGTTGAGTCATCGCCGAGAGCGGATCGATGACGAGGTTCCGCGCCGAGGTATCCCGGATGAGCGCGCGCAATCGCGCGACATGTGCCTCGGGGCTTTCGCTGCGCGCTCGGAGCGAATGGACGTGCAATAACCCCGAGTCGATATGCGGCGTGAAACGAATGCCGACCGAAGCGACGTTTCTCACGATCTGCTCGGGCGCTTCGTCGAAGCTCACGTAGACGGTGCGCTCTCCGCGAATGACCGCCGCCTCGGCGAACGCGGCCGCGAGGGTC
>CAZDNG010000049.1:0-52801 GCA_964506835.1 uncultured Polyangiaceae bacterium | reverse complement strand
CCCCGGCGCGCCCGTGATCAACACCGAGCTCCCGCGGTGGTAGCCCCCGGCGAGCATGGCGTCGAGTCGCGGCACCCCCGACGAGACGCGTTCGTTCGCTGCAGGGTGGTGGCGCTCGCTCGTGCTGTTGCTCGCCACCTCGAGCCCACTGCGCGTTATCGTGAGCGGAAGCTCGTTCGCCGAATGCTCCGCGCCGCGATATTTGGTGACCCGAAGGTAGCGCAGCGCGGTTCCCTCGATGACTCGATGATGCATGGTCACGACGCAATCGGCCATGAATTGCAGGAAGTCGTAGCCGGCCGTCGGGCGAACATCGGAAGCGTCCGCTTTTGCCGTGAGGATCGCGCTGAGGCCGCTGTCATAAACCCAATCTCGCAGCCGGAACACTTCGCGGCGGGCGAGCGCGGTGTCGCCCAGGTAGCCGAGCAGCACGTCGAGACCGTCGAAGACGATGCGCCGTGCGCCCACCTGCTTCACCTTGGCGGCAAGGATCGACAGAAGCCCGACCAGATCGAACTCACCTCCGCGCTCGACGGATTGCGACAGCTGCGCGTCGAAGACGTGGATCGGTTTCCCCGAGAGCGCGTCACCGCCCCACTCGAAGCCCGACGTATTCGCCAGGATCCGTGCGCTGCTCTCCTCGAACGCCACGAGGATTCCAGGTTCGCCATTTCGCGCGCCGCAGGCGAGCACTTGGAGGCCGAACGTCGTCTTGCCCGCGCCGGCTCCGCCGAGCACGACCGTGACTCCGCCGCGCGGAAGCCCCCCGTCGATCGTTTCGTCGAGACCCAAGATGCCACTGGGCATCCTGTTGGGCCGTCCGGAGTTCCGTTCGTCTCTCATTCGGTCCTTGGAAGAAGGTGACCGTTGAGACGGGCATCTTCACCCATACTAGCCACGTCTTCAGCCCCCGCAACGACGCGTCGCGAGCGACGCTTTCCGTGCGACGACTATGGCCCGCTTCCGATCGAATCGAGCACGTGTCGAACCTTTCTCGTCAGCGTATCTACCGTGATGGGCTTCTGGAGATAGGCGAACTCCGCATCGACGACTCCGTGACGAACGGCCGCGTCGTCCGTGTACCCCGACATGCAGATCACTTTCATCTCCGGTCGTCCCTGGGCGAGCCGTCTCGCCAGGGTGGGGCCGCTCGTTTCGGGCATCACCACGTCGCTCAAGAGCAGATGGATCGGCCCAACGTGCTGCGCGCTCAGACGGAACGCTTCTCCGGCGTTGTGCGCGTCGAGGACGGTGTAACCGTACCGGCGGAGGATGCCTCGCGCCACCGCTCGCACTTGGTCTTCGTCTTCGACGAGGAGGATCGTCTCCGAACCTCGCAGCATTCCTGGGTCCGCCCGAGGCCGCACCAAATCGACATCGCTGTCGACCCGAGGTAGGTAAATCTTGAAGGTCGTGCCGATGCCGAGCTCGCTGTAGACCCAGATCGTGCCTCCGCTTTGCTCCACGATGCCGAAAACCGTCGCGAGCCCGAGGCCAGTGCCCTTGCCCGCCTCTTTCGTCGTGAAGAACGGCTCGAAGATCCGCGCAAGCGTCGCCTTGTCCATCCCCGTGCCGGTGTCCGTTACGGAAAACATCACGTAGTTGCCCGGCTTCGCACGGAGGTGAGTGCGGGCGAACTCTTCGTCGATCTCGATGTTTTCCGTCTGCATCGTGATCTTGCCCCCGACGGGCATCGCGTCGCGTGCGTTGACCGTGAGATTCACGATGACCTGCTCGATCGAACCGGGATCCGCGCGTACGCGCCCGAGCGCGGCGCCGGGGACGAGCGTGAGCTCGATGTCTTCTCCGACCAGTCGCTGCAACATCCGATCGACGTCCGACAGAACGTCGTTCAGGTCGAGCACCTTCGGTTGGACGACCTGCTTGCGGCTGAACATGAGGAGCTGCCGCGTGAGGTCGGCCGCGCGCATTGCAGCCTTCCGGATCTCGTCGACGTCCGCTCGCAACTGGTCGTCGTTGACCAGGTCTTCGATCAACATTTCCGAGTAGCTGAGCACGACCGAGAGCACGTTGTTGAAGTCGTGTGCGACGCCCCCCGCCAATCGGCCGACCGCTTCCATCTTTTGGGATTGCCGCAGCTGAATCTCGAGCCGCCTCTTGGAAGTGATGTCCTGGGCGAGCGACAGGACGCCTGCGAACGCGCCTTCGGTGTCGAACAGGGGAGTGTTGTGCCACTCGCAGGTGATCACGACGCCGGCCTTGGTCCGGTTTTCCGTGACTCCGTGAGCGTCCATGCTCCCTGCCACGATGCTCTCCAAGATGCTTCGAGCGGCCGCCCGCGATTCTGCCGGCACGATGACGTCGAGTGAATGTCTCCCGAGTACCTCGGTTTCCGTGAAGCCGAAGATTTTCTCCGCCGCGGGGTTCCACCGCGTGTAACAGAGGTTGTGGTCACTGAGGAGGTAGGCGAGAGGCATGCGCTCGATCTGAAGCTGGAGCTGAGTGAGGAGACGGTCGCGTTCCGCTTCGGCCTGCTTGCGGTCGGTGATGTTCCTGCTGATCCCCAGCAAACCGACCGTCTTACCGGCGACGTCGAGCAAGGGAACCTTGGTCGTAAGAAGCCATTCCGGCTTCCCGTTGCGACCGACGCCTTGCTCCTCTCGGTCCAGAAGCGCCCGACCCGCCATGACCTGTTGATCATCGAGGTGACGCGGCGCCGCGAGCTCGGGTGAGTACAGGTCGAATACGGTCTTACCGGTCACCTCCTCTTCGCGGTCGAGGCCGAACCGCGCGAGCGTCGCTCGGTTACAGTTTACGAATCGGCCGCTCGTGTCTTTGGTGAACACGACGTCGGGGAGCGTATCGATCAGCGTGCGGAGTAGTTTGCGCTCGTGGTCGAGTGAAGTCCGGCCAGCGATCTCTCGCGTCAACGCGTCGTTCACCGTCGCCAGTACCGCGCCGACGGCAAGCGTAAGGAGCGTATCGATCAGCGCGAAGTTGATCGTGATGACCACCCATTCGGCAAGACCCTGGCGCCAGTGGGGGATCGCCATCCCGGGGGCCGCGTAACCGCGAGCACCGATCGCGAGCAAGGAGACCGAGCTCAAGAGGGCGGAGTAGAGGCCCGCCCGCGTGCCGAGGAGAAGGACCGTGATGAGGGAGAAGCCCAAGAGGTAGATCTGGCCGATCGAGCCCACGCCCATCAGCAGGCCAACACCAAGGACGTAGTAAATCGAGCACAAGGCTGCGGCCCGGAAGCGAAGCGAAAGCCCGTCGAGCCAGACCAGCGCAAAGGCCGCGAGTATCGCAACGGTGTCGATCGCCGCGACGCTGAAGAGGCGGTATTTGAGCGCGGCGTAGACGCTCGGTAGATAGGTCAGGCCGCCGAGGACCGCACTGACCCGAACGAGCAGCTTGAACAAGCTCGGCTGCAGGTTCCTAGGGTCGATCGCATATTCGCGCGCCAACCGGCCCTTCATCGGCGTGGTCTTCTCAACGTACGGGTGTCGGAATTCGTCGTCCGTGATTCTTTTCCACACTGTATCTGGTTTCAGGCGAGACGCGACGCGCAGCGATGCGTAGGACGCCCGGGCTCATCGCTCGGGGCTACCGCTAATCGCAATCGGCTCGTGCAATCCGACCCCGCTCGCGAAATTCGTCAGGCGCTGCAAGAGCGGCGCAGTCACTTCGTTCCCGGCCGGAACGAGGAGCATCCCCGTCCGAGTCCGCACGTCATTCGCCAAGATCATGCCTGCCTTCACCTCGCGGAGCGACAAGTGGCGTACGACGGTCGCAGCGCGGTCTTCGGCGTCGGCGGCGGTGAAGAGCTGGAGGAGGTCTCGATCGTACGTCGCGGTCTCTCGCTGCATTTTCTCGAGCGCGACGTCCGCGGGAAGGCCCCGGGCGCGAAGCGTGTCGAAATCCAACGCGATGCGGAGGGCTCGCGCGCCGATGGGAACCACTTTCGACTTCTCTGGACCCTCATTGGGCTCCAGTGGCGCGCGCTGTTGTTTCAAGATCTCGAGCACGGGGCCCAGCCGAGGGATATGGCTGAAGAGCTCTTCGGCGAGCGCCGGCAGCTTGTCGACCATGTCTTGTTCGGTCTTGCTCAGCGTGGCGCCGGAATAGAACCGCTCGATGGTATCCGGCGGGAGCGTGATGCAGGGGATTTGGGACAACATCGCCGCGACCTCGACGAACCAGCGTTCCCGCACTCCCGCGCGATCGAGCATGAGTGACACATGGCGTTTGATTCGCGTGGCGCGCCCGA
Organism: uncultured Polyangiaceae bacterium; assembly: GCA_964506835.1. Lineage (GTDB taxonomy): Bacteria > Myxococcota_A > Polyangia > Polyangiales > Polyangiaceae > DASZVB01. The sequence continues at coordinate 48,570 of CAZDNG010000049.1, read as the reverse complement.
AGGCGCGCGGGCTTGCCAAGGACAACACGTCCACCAGCGTTTTGATGCTGCCGTGAAGCGTTTGCTCCAGAAGCACTCGCTGGGAGACGACGAGGCGATATTGCTCGAGCGCAGCCTCGATGGTCTCCGAAAGCGCGCTCGACCCGCAAGGCTTGGTCAAGAATCGGAAGATCTGGCCCTTGTTGATGGCGTCGACTGCGCTGTTCAGATCCGCCTGCCCCGTCAGCAAGATTCGAACTGATTCCGGCGACGCCTCCCTTACCTTCCCCAGAAAGGTAGCGCCGTCCATTTCGGGCATTCGCATATCGGAGATGACGACGGCAAAGGGGCCCTTCTTCGCGAGGAGCTCGAGACCCGCGGGGCCGCCCACCGCCGTCGACACGTCGTAGTTCAACGACAGACTACGAGAGAGTCCGTCGAGGAGATTGACGTCGTCGTCGACGCACAGGACGCGAGCGGGTTCTTCGGATTCCATGCAATCACTCCGTGGAAATTCCAGCGGCAAATGTCCGCCAGCGTTCGAGATCCAGGTCGACACCGAGCGCCGAGAGCATTCCATCGTCGAGCGCGGACGCTGCCGCGTCGTCGTGATCGGAAGCTTCTCGCACGAGTAGATTCGCGACCTGGACCGCCGTCGCGATCGACCATCCTCGCCCGCGATTGCGGTCGACGGAATGATGATTCGCGACGGCCTCCACGATCGGATAGGGCATGCCCCAGAGCCCCAGCAGGTACGCGCCGATCTCGGCATGCGTCACCCCGCGGAGCTCGAGCTCGACTTCCGTCGCGGATCGGCCGGATGCGCGCGCTTCGCTCTGTACGCTCGCGAAATACTCCGGGAGCTTCGTCGCGAGCAAGAGCGTGCCGACGTCGTGCAGCATGCCGGCGAGAAACGCGTCGTCCGCGGCGCCGCGCTCGAGAAGTTTCCGCGCAACGGCTCCCACATGGAGCGCATGGCGGCTCTCCGCGTCCATCGAGAAATCCGAGGTGACTTTATTCGACCCGTGAAAAACCTCGATCGACAGCACGAGGTGTCGGAGCGTGTTCATTCCGAGCCGAACGACGGCCGCGCGCACGTTCATGATCGGCCGTTTCGGGCTGAAAAACGCGCTGTTCACGAGGTGCAGAACCTTCGACGAGATGCCGACGTCCTGCTCGATGATGCCGACGACCCTGTCGACGGGCACGTTGTCGTCGGAGAGTGCCATCGTCAGCTCCGAGTACACGCGCGGGCGCGCGGGCAAATCGACGATGCTTCCGACCAGGCCTCGCACCACCTCGTCCGTAACGAGGCGCTGGAGATTCACGGCTCGCTCGAGCACGTCCATCAAGGTCTTCGCGTCGCACGGCTTGCAGAGGAACTGGTGAGCGATCGGCATGGTGCGGAGCGCCACTTCGAATTCGGTGTGTCCGGAGAGGACGATCCGCACGAGGTTCGGATGGCGCGCCTGCGCGTATCTGAGCAACGCGGGGCCGTCGATGCCCGGCATGCGCATGTCGGTGACGAGCACGTCGAACGACTGTTGCTCGAGTACGTCGATGGCCGCTTGACCGCCCGGAGCGAACGACATGTCCCATCCGTCGGCGCAGGAAAAAAGGAGCCTCTCGAGCCCTTCGAGGATCCGCGGTTCGTCGTCGACGAAGAGAATCCGCTTCGTCACGCGCTCGTCTCTCGGTCGGCGATGCCGAGCGGCAACTGAATGACGAACGTGGTCCCGACGCCATCTTCGGTCTCGAAGAAGAAGCGCCCTCGGTGCTTGTCGACGATCACCGAGCGCGCGATGGCGAGACCCTGCCCGGTACCTTTGCCGACGACCTTCGTCGTGAAGAAGGGATTGAACACTTTGTCCTGGATCGCGGCGGGGATCCCGGTTCCGGTGTCGGCGATCCGAATCTCCATGTGATCGCCGAGCACGCGCGTCGAGATGGTGATCTTCCCTTTGTCCACCCTCCCTGGTTTGGCCTCGATGGCGTGCACGGCGTTGATGACGATGTTCAGGATTGCTTGGTTGAACTCGCCGGGAAGGCAGGGAACCGTGGGGAGATCGTCTCCCAGGTCGAGAACGAGCTCCGCGACGTATTTCCACTCGTTTTGCGCCACCGTGGCCGTGCTCCGGATCGCTCGGTTGATGTCGAGGTCGCTCTTTTCCGCGGACCCCAGGTGAGAGAACTCCTTCATCGCCTGCACGATGGTGCTGACCCGCTCGATGCCCTCGAGCGACTGTTCGATGGCGCGCGGCATCTGTTCGCGGAGGTACGGGAGACGGGACTTTTCCGTGGTCTGGTCGAGCCGCGCCACGACGTCGGCCGCTTCTCGTCCCTCGCGAACCCGTTCAGCGAGCTCCGCGTAAGCGTCCAGAATGGGGCCCAGCCTACCGATCGCCGTGCGCAGAAATTCGACGTTGTCGCCGATGTATTGTGTCGGCGTATTGATTTCGTGAGCGATGCCGGCGGCGAGTTGCCCGACGGCCTCGAGTTTCTGTGCTTGCACGAGCTCGGCCTGGATCTGCGCGCGTTCCTCGATCGCGCCGCGCAGTGCTCTTTCCGTCGCCTTGAGCTCTTCGATCGTTCGGCGGCGCTCGGTGACGTCACGCGCGATGATCAGCACCAGATGGTCGTCGCTTCCGGTCATCTGCGAACCCGAAAACTCGAGCCATACCTCCTGCGCCGTGTCCCTGCGAAGCACCAGGTCCAGGGGCTTCGGCGTGCCGGTCAGCGCCCGAAACACGGAGTCCGGGGACTCGGGTGCAACGCCGACGGACGCGAACAGGTGATGCCCGAGCACGTCGCGGCGCGTGGCGCCGAGCATCGCCTCGCCGCACTCGTTCATCTCGAGAACGATCCCGCGGCCGTCGGTCACGAAGAGCCCATCGCCCGCGCCCCGCGCCAGCGCTCGATACTTGCCGTCGGCCAGCTCGACCTCGGACTCGAGGCGTCGGGCGTAACGTTCGATAGCGACGTGAGCCACGGAGAGTGCGTCATTTTTCACCGTGAGCTCGGAGACCACTCGAAGTGTTTCGTCGAGCCCGAACGCGAGCGATTCGATGGTTCGCGGCGCGACGGCGACGTCGAGTCGATGCGCCTGAAACTGCACCGAGACGGAGTCGCCGCTTGCCGCGTCGCGCGTCCGCCCCGCCAACAGCCATCTGATCCGACGGACGAGCGCCTTGGGCTCGAATGGCCGCATCAGAAATCCGTCCGCCCCGCATTCGAGCGCCGAAAATGGCGCCGAGCGATCCCGAGCGCTGGTCACGAGGAGAAAAGGGAGCTCAGCGTGCGCCAGGTCCCCCCTGAGGACACGACAGAGATCACGTCCCGTGAGACCCGGGAGCACCGTGTTGGCCAACACCAGGTCGGCGCGCTCCACGGACAGCTTGGCGAGCGCGGACTCGGCGGTCGGCACGATGGCGACCAAGAAGCCGGCACTCGCCAGGATGAGCGATAAGCTATCGAGCTCGCCTTCGTCTTCACCGACCACCAGGAGCTTGGCTCCCGCGCCGTCTGGGAAACGCGCAGAGATCTCGGCGACTGCCCCGACTGTCGGCATTTGTTTTTCGGAGGTTTTCTCGGACCGCAGGGTCCGCGGATCGCTCACCAGTTGATGACTGGAAAGGGCCGTCCGGGGCGAGCCAGCAAATATCCCTGAAGCAGATCGCACCCGAGCTCGATCAGCTGATCACGCTCTTGGACGACCTCGACGCCTTCGGCGACGGTCAGCATGCCCATGTCCTTCGCGAGACCGGTCATGGACCGGATGAGCCGTTGCTTCGTTCGGCTCGTGTGGACGTCTCGTACGAGCGACATGTCGAGCTTTACGATATCCGGCTCGAGCAGGGCGAAGCTCGAGAGGCCCGAATATCCCGCGCCGAGGTCGTCGATCGCGATCCGAAATCCGAGCTGCCGCAATCCTGCGACACGGGTCTTCATCGCGTCGCTCGTCTCGAGCGACGCTCTCTCCGTTATCTCGAGCACGACGCGGCTCGCAATCCGCGTCAGAGGCGCGCTCGGGTCGAACAACTCGGGGTCGAAGAGATCGCGAGGATGCAGATTGACGAACAGCATCGCCTCGGTCGCCTCCGCGACCGCTTCCGCGGAGAGAGCGCGAGTGATGCGACCCAGGTCGGTGAGCCGATCGAGGCGCTCGGCGGCCTCGATGACGGCCCCGGGGTGCGGGAGGGCGGGTTCGTCGCTCCGGAGCAGCGCTTCGTATCCATAAACGGAGCCATCCGCCGCCCGCGCGATCGGTTGAAATACCATTCGCAGCGATCGGAGTGCCGAATCCAGTCGCGCCTGGAGGCCGCTTCGATCGGTCACGCGAAGCGCGGTGCTGGCGGTCAATTCCGCTCCTCGTAGCCTCGCGAGCGCCATTCGATGCATCTGAACCGCGCGGGCGACCGTTCGTTTGAGGTCCGCGGGCTCGATGGGCTTGAGCAAGTAGTGCAGAGCGCCGTACTCGACCGCCTTTGCGGCGCTCTCCACGCTGGGTTGCCCGGTCATGAGGATCACCGGCACGTCGAGGTCCCGCTCCCTGACTGCCTTCAGGAACTCGAGTCCGCTCAATCCGGGCATGTGCACGTCGCTGACGATGGCGTCGTAGGCCGTTGTCGCGAGGTGACTCATCGCCTCGGCCCCGTTCGCAGCCTCGTCGACCTTGAAGCCCTGTCTCTCGATACAGCGCCCGTACCCGGCCCGCACGCTATCGTCGTCGTCCACTAGTAGGACACGGCCCGGGGCCTCGGGTGACGAAGCAATACCCGTTCGCTCGAGTTCTGAAGCGGGAGCCGGCTGAAGGGGCATCACGGAAGTACGGCCACCTCGGTTGCTCTTTAAGCGCCGTACGCCGATGGACCGGATCGATGCCGTGACGGGGCGGCGGACTTCGACAATCAGGCCTGCTCGGCTCGAAAAAAATCGCTGACCCTGTCGATCCACGAGTGGCTCGAGCGTCGTGTCATTGGAACGACGAATCATCGAGCCACGGGGGCTCGGGCGCCGTTCGAGGCAGGAGAAAGAACATGACCCTCGAGAGAGCAAAAACGATCGGCTACTGGGCGACGACGGGCCTCTTGGCACTCGATTTCTTCGTCGGAGGTGCGGCGGACTTGGCGCGGCCCAGGGTCGTCGTTCTTACGATGCAACATCTCGGATATCCCGGCTATTTCGCGCTCGTCCTGGGCGCATGGAAGGTCCTCGGAAGCCTCGCCATCCTCGCGCCGCGGTTTCCCCGATTGAAGGAGTGGGCGTACGCCGGCATCTGTTTCGACGTGACCGGCGCGGCGTTCTCTCACGCGGCGAGCGGCGACGGCGCGGGCAAGGCGCTGGCCCCGCTGGTCGTTTTGGCGATCGCGATCGCGTCATGGGCGCTACGGCCCGGCAGTCGCGTGCTCGCGTCGGGCACGCCGGCTTCCGGGTTCCCGCTCGAAACCGAAGACCAGACCGTGGATTCCGCGGAGCACGTCTTCCGCGCGGCTCAGCTCGGGTGACCGGGGTGTTTCCAGAGTTCCCGGAGCAGGTCGCGCAGACCCGTCAGATCCGCGACGACGCGATCGGCTCCGGTCTGTGCCAGTTGTTCGAGCGTGTGCCATCCGGTCGCGACGGCCACGCTGCGGCAGCCGTTTCGCTTCGCGCAGTCGACGTCGCGCGGGGTGTCGCCGATGACCACCACGCGCTCGGGCGCCGGCTCGGCGCCGCGCGCGCCCCATCGTTCGACGGCGAGACGGACGAGCTCGGGGCGAGTCGGCCCTTCGTCGCCGAACGCGGTGACGACGAACTGCGACATGTCGATTCCCACTGCCGCGAGCTTGAGTGGGACCGCACGCGCGTAGTTTCCGGTGACCAATCCGAGGGTCACCGTTTCGTCCGACGCGAGCTCGGCCAGTGCCGCGGCGACGCCGGCGATGAGCTCGGGGCGCTGCTCGTCGAGCACGAGCGCGAGCTCGCCGATGTAAGCGTCGCGAAACTCCGCGTGAAAGGCGTCCGCGTCGTCGCGCCCGATTCGACGCGCGGCTTCTCGAAAGATCCAGGGATCGAGCGCGCCGCCGAACTCGATGCCGTCGAGGGTGAACGCCGGACCGAGCACGCGTTTGCCCACTCGCTCCATGGCGCGGCTGCCGACGCCCTGACCGCGGAGCAACGTGCCGTCGATGTCGAAGAGGACGAGGTACATGTTTTCCTGTGGAATCTAGCTCGCCGAGACGAGCACCTTGAGCGCGCCCGGGCGTGCCGCGTGCGCGAGGGCGGCTTCGGCGCGGGCGAGGGGATAGCGAGCGACCACTAGGGAGGTCGGATCCACGACGCCGCGGGCGAGCGCGTCGACGGCGCGCGCCATGTCGCCGCAGCGCGAGCCGACGATGCGGAGCTCGTGAATCACGGCCGGCGACAGATCGACGGTGTGCGGCGACGAGACGGTGGTCTTGAGGATCACCGTGCCGCGCGGCCGCGCCGTTCGGAGCGCGAGGGCGAGCCCCGACGCGCTCCCCGTCGCCTCGACGACCACGTCGGCCCGCGTGGTCAACCCCAAGAAGTCGTGCTCGAGAATGGCTTCGACGCCCGCGGCGCGCGCGAGCCCGAGCTTTTCTTCGTGGTGCCCGACGAGCAGCGGGCGCTTGCCGGCGGACACGAGTGCGCGCGCGATCAAGAGGCCGAGCTTGCCGTCGCCGAGCACGACGATCGAGTCGTCGCCCGAACCGAGCTCGTCGGTGACGTGCAGCGCCGCGGCGAGCGGCTCGGCGAAGACCGCGTGCTCGTCGGGCACGTCATCCGGAACGGCGACGAGGCTCCGTTCGGGCACGACGAACCGCTCGGCGAGCGCGCCGTCTCGCCCGGCGATGCCGAGCACGGTGCGCGTCGGGCAATGGTGAGCGTCGCCGCGAGCGCACGCGACGCAAACGCCGCACCCGGCATTGATGTCCGCGACGACGCGGCGCCCCTTCCAGCGGAGGTCGTCGGATTCGAGCACGACGCCGACGAATTCGTGTCCGATGACGCCGCGAAATCCCATGCAGCCGCGGATGATCTGCAAGTCCGTGTCGCAAATGCCCGCGAGGCCGAGCGCCACGAGCGCTTCACCGGGGCCGCGCGCGGGTTCGGCGCGATCGTCGACGAGACGCGGCGCGGGATCGCAGACCAGCGCGCGCATCGTCAGCGCCCGCTCTTTTTTCGGGCCACCGTGAGGCGGTAGCGGCGCTCGCCCGCGTCGCCGTCGACGGTCACCGTGCAATTCGCCCCGAACGCCGTGCTGAGACACTCCGAGGTGAGCACGTCGTTCACTGGACCGCTGGCGAGCGCGCGCCCTTCGTGGAGCACGAGCGCGTGCGTGATGAACGAGGGCACTTCTTCGAGGTGATGCGTCACGTGAAGCTGCGTCGGGCCGTCGTCGGCGGCGGCGAGCGCGCCGGCGTCGCCGAGAAACCGCTCGCGCGCGACGGGGTCGAGCCCGTTGCACGGTTCGTCGAGGATGAGCAGGGCCGGCTCGTTCACGAGGGCGCGCGCGATCATCACGCGCTGCCGTTCGCCTTGCGAGAGCACGCCGTACGGTTTCGGTCCGCAGCTCTCGGCCGATACCCGCGCGAGAGCACGCCGCGCTCGCTCGAGCTCCGGCTCCGCGAACGCGCCGAGTCGTCCGATCATCGCGCGGATCCCGGACGCGGCGACCTCGAGACCCGTGTCGCCGGTCGGTAGATCGCCGAACATCGCCGAGCTGACGACCCCGATTTGCTTCCGGTGCTCGCGCTTGTCGATGCGGCCGTACTCCGCGCCGAGGACGTGCACGACGCCCACGCTCGGCCAGAGATCCCCCGATACGATGGACAGGAGGGTGCTCTTGCCCGAACCATTGGCGCCGACGAGGGCCCAGTGCTCGCCGCGTTCGACGCGAAAGCGGATGTCTTCGAGAATCGGTCGCGCGAGCTCCACGCGAAAGTGACGCTCGACGCGGACGTCGACGATGGCGACCATGACGGAACGCCGGCAATACCGCGGCGCTCCCGTCGCGTCGACCTCTCGAAACCGAACCCGTGCCTCGCCGCTCCGGCGGTGCCCCGTCAGAGGAACCGGTTGCCGAACGACCGAACGGCCTTTAAAACTCCGGCCGCGTGCCGCGGATCGAGTTCCTGGAGAGCGCCGCCGGGAGGGCGAAAGCAGTAGAGGCCCCGGAGGGTGGGGCGCTCGTCGACATTTGCGATCTGCACTACGCGCCCGTGCCGTTTTCGTGCCGGTCGGCGACGTGCGCGACGTGTCACGTCATGATCGAACGAGGGGAAGAGCTGCTCGAGCCTCCGGCGGCCGAAGAACGCGAGCTCTTGGCCCTCATCCGCGCGCCGAAGGGCACGCGGCTCGCGTGCCAGGCGGTGGTGAAGGCTGGGCCCGGGCTCGTCCGCCTGCGGCCGTACGAGTGAACGCTCGACGACGTCATGACCGAGCCCGTCGTCGAAGCGACCGATCTGAAGAAGCGCCACGGCGACTTCGAGGCCGTGCGCGGCATTTCGTTTCGCATCGAGGCGGGCTCGTGCTTCGGGATCCTCGGCCCGAATGGCGCCGGCAAGACGTCGACGTTGCGCATGGTGCAGGCCGTCAGCGCGCCGAGCGCGGGACGTCTCCGGGTGCTCGGGCTCGACCCGGTCTCCGACGGCGCGACGGTTCGCTCGCGGATCGGCGTCGTGCCGCAGGACGACAATCTGGATCCGGATCTCGACGTCCGTGAAAACCTGTACGTTTACGCACGCTACTTCCGGATGAGTCGCGCGGAGGCGGAACGGCGCGCGAAGACGTTGCTCGAGTTCGTGTCGCTCACCGAAAAGTCGAACCGGCGCATTCGCGAGCTCTCCGGGGGCATGAAGCGGCGCCTCGTCATCGCGCGCGCGCTCGTGAACGAGCCGGAGCTCGTCGTGCTCGACGAGCCGACGACCGGGCTCGATCCGCAGGCGCGGCATCACGTGTGGCAAAAGCTCCGCGAATTGAAGGAACGCGGCGTCACGACCGCGATCACGACGCACTACATGGACGAAGCCGAGCGCCTCTGCGACGTGGTCGTCATCATGGATGGCGGGCGGATCATCGCTACCGGAGCGCCCGCGGCCGTGATTCGCGAACACGCCGGCGAAGAAGTCGTCGAGCTGGAAGTGTCCGAAGAAGACGAAAAGAAGATCCTCGACGGACTCTCGCTCGAGGGTGCGCTCACCGAACGAACCGGCGACACTCGGCGCTTCTTTCTCTCGCGGCGCTCGGGTCTCGCCGATCGTCTCATCGAGCGCGCCCGCGCGGCGCGAGCGCCGTGCTCGCTCCGCAACGCGTCGCTCGAGGACGTCTTTCTGCGGCTCACCGGACGGGACCTTTCCGAATGATCCGGGCCGCGTCGTTCGCGAGAAATGCGTGCCGGGTCACGTTGCGCAACATGCTCGTGTGGCGGCGCCTCGCCCTGCCGAGCTCGATCGGATACGTCGGCGAACCGCTGCTTTATCTCGTCGCGCTCGGGTTCGGGCTCGGACAGGTCGTGCCGCGACTCGGCGGCATGACGTACGCGGAGTTCATCGCGCCGGGCCTGGTCGTCTCGACCGTGATGTACACGGCGACGTTCGAGTGTACTTTCGGAAGCTATACGCGGATGGAAACCCAGGGAACGTACGACGCGATCCTCGCGACGCCCATTTCCATCGGCGAGCTCGTGGCCGGAGAGATCCTCTTCGGCGGCATCAAGGCCGCGTTCAGCGGCGTGATCGTGCTCGGGGTCGCGAGGGCGTTCGGGCTCGTGCCCTCGTGGTGGGCTCTCGGCATCGCGCCGGTCGCCCTCCTCGCCGGATTGCTTTTTTCGGCCATGGCGCTGGTCACTTCGAGCTTTTCGAAGAGCTACGACGTCTTCAACTACTACTTCACCCTGATCATCGCTCCGATGTACCTCTTCGGCGGCGTGTTCTTCCCGCTCGACCGCATGCCCGTGTGGATCCAGCGCGCGGCGCTGCTCGTCCCGTTGACGCACGTCGTGACCCTGTCGCGATCGTTGGTCCGCGGCACGGTGAGCGCCGGCCTCGTCGGAAACGCGGCGGTGCTCGTCGGGTTCCTGTGCCCCGCATATTTCCTCGCCGAGTACGGACTTCGCCGGAGACTCGAGCGGTAATCGCGTGCCGTCCGAGGCTCGATCGTCGCGAGACGGGGGCTCGCCGCCCCGCGGGCTCGCCGTCTTTCGTGCGGTGTTCGGGCTCGATTTGCGCTCGCTCGCGCTGTTCCGCGTCGCGCTCGCCGTGGTGGTTCTCGGTGACCTCGTGGTGCGCGCGGGCGATTTGCGCACCTTTTATTCCGACGATGGCGTCCTTCCGCGCGCGCTCGTCGTCGAGCGGCTCTGGCATCCGGGATATTTTTCGTTCCATCTCGCCAGCGGCGCGACGTGGTTCGAAGGCCTCTTGTTCGTCGTCGCGGCTGCTTTCGCCGTCTGCCTCGCCGTCGGTTTCCGGACGCGCGTCGCGACGATCGCGTCGTGGGCGCTCTTGGTATCGCTCCAGAATCGCAATGCGGAGGTGCTGAGCAGCGCGGACGTGCTCCTTCGCGTGCTCCTGTTCTGGGCCATGTTCTTGCCGCTCGGAGCGCGCGGTTCGTTCGACGCTCGACGTGGCACGTCCGACGGAAGTTCGAACCGCGACGCGCTCGTGGCCTCCGCGGGTACGGTCGCGCTGCTCGTCCAAACCGCGTCGGTCTACGTCTTCGCGGGGCTCATGAAGCTCGAAGACGGGACGTGGCGCGACGGTACCGGCCTCGTCTACGCCATGCGCGCGCCCGAGTTCGCGACGTGGTTCTCGCTCCGCGCGTCCGGCGACGTCGCGTTCTGGTCTTCCATCGGCAGGGCGGTGCCTTACGTCGAGATCCTCGCGCCGCTCTTGCTCTTTTCGCCGATCCGGCCCTCGCTCTGCAAGGGTCTCGCCGTCGTCATTTTTTTCGCGTTCCACGCCGGCATCGCCCTCTTCATGAGCATCGGTCTTTTCGTACCGGTGAGCCTCGCGATGTGGCTCGCGTTCGTGCCTTCACCGGCGTGGGAACGATTCGCGCCGGCGCTCCCCCTCGAATCGCCATCCGTCGTGAGCGCGACTCGTCGCGGCGTTTCCGCCCTTTCGAACGCCGTCTGTCTCGCGCTCGCCGCCGCCGTCGTGTTCTGGAATCTGAATACGGTTCGACCCGGGCGCTTCGTCGTTCCCGACGCGCAAAATCGGCTGTTCGCGGCGTTACGACTCGACCAGCGCTGGGACATGTTTTCGCGGCCCATCCTGGCGAGTCACTGGCTCGTCATGCCCGCGCGGCTCGAGTCGGGTGCCCTCGTCGAGCTACGCACGGGCGCTCCCGTCTCGTGGGAGCGTCCAGACGTGGTCTCGCGCACGTTTTCGAACGATCGCTGGCGCAAGTATTTGCTCACGCTCGAGGGGCGGCAACAAGAAGCCGAGCGCCTTGCTTACGCGCGCACGCTGTGCAGCGAGTGGAACGCGAGGCACGCGCCGAGCGACGCACTCGAAGCATTCCGGCTCTACGCCGTGCACGTCCCCACCTTGCCGTGGGGCCCGATCGGAGGGCCCGAGCGCTCCCTCGTGTTCGAGGCCGAGTGCGCCAGCGGGCTCTTGCGCAAATGGAACGCCGCGCTCTGACGCCCGAGCGCGCCGCGCTCTGATCGCCGAACGCGCCGCGGGTCGTACAGCGGTTCCGGGTCGAGTTGACCGTCCACCGGTTTGGCCCGCCAGCGGTTTGTTGGTTCGAATTTGAAACGTCGTTCCGTTCGGACGCGAACGGCGTTCCTCGAAGCGGCCACGCGGGTAGTCGCTGCCGCCGAGTGCACGAGTAGGACTAGAGCGGCGACGGTGGGAGCGGGACCCATGAACCCGCGCGCTGGCGCGGCAATCGTCTTCCCACATGCGGTCACGTTCGATACCGTGTCTCGATGGCGGAGAAGCGTTTCGGTGTGTCGAAGATGGTGGCGGCGATCACGGCGCCGCTCTCGCTCGTGATCTGCGGGTGCGTGCCCGCGCCCCAGCTGGTCAAGGACCTCAACACGAACACCGATGGGTCCTACCCGATGGACATCGTGCCCGCGACGGCAGGCTTCTACACGTCGATGACGCATACCGCGTTCGGTCGCGAGCTCATGTACACGGACGGCTCCGGCACCGAGGGCGGCTCGACGTTCATCAACGTCGGACCGGGCTCCACGAGTGGCAATCCGAACAACATTTTCGTGGTCGGCAATCGCGCGTTCTTCAGCGCCAACGACGGTTCGAGCGGCGACCCGAACAACGTCACGTACTCGATGTACATGACCGACGGCACGCAAGCCACGACGGTCGCGCTCACTCGCCCGATTTCCGGAATCGCTTCGGACGCGTTCGCCGGGTTCGCGCCCTACGGCGCGAACGGCGTGCTCTTCGTAGCGAACCCGAGCACCACGGGGAGCGAGATCTGGCGCAGCGACGGCACGACCGGTGGGACGCAGATCGTCACCGACATCAATCCGGGCTCGGGCGGTTCGCAGCCGGCGGAAATGACGAAGCTCGGCAGCTACTATTACTTCTCGGCGTCCGACGGCACGGGCGACCGCGAGCTCTGGCGGACCGACGGCACGGCGGCGACGCGGGTGCTCGATCTGAATACGGCCGGGTCGTCGCAGCCGCGCGGGCTCGCGGTATGGAACGGCAAGCTCTATTTCGGCGCCGACCAGGGCTCGAATTTCCGTCGCGGTCTCTACGTGAGCGACGGCACCGCGGGCGGAACGACGCTCGTCACCGACGAGAACGACGACTCGTTCCGGCCCGAAACCGTGACCGCGACTCCGAATCGAATCTTCTTCCTCGCGTACGACACGGACCTCTGGGTCAGCGATGGCACCGCGAGCGGCACCAAGGCCGTCATGTCCTTCAGCGCCGACGACGAAGGCGACGTGCCCGACGATTTCGTCGCGCTCGGCAATCGCGTCATTTTCCAGGTTCCGACCAACTCTGGATTCGACCTGTGGTCGAGCGACGGTACGACGGCGGGCACGGTGCAACTGGCGACCGGCGTGGCGAACGTCACCGGCGGCTACGCATTGTTCAACGGCAAGTACTACTTTTCGCAGGGTGACGGGCTCTACGTCTCGGATGGCACCGTCGCCAACACCAAGCTCGTGTATTCGCAAACCGGGCTCGCGCCCGAGTCGCTCGCGACGGCGACCGGCAAGCTCTGGTTCGCCGGTACCGACACGGTCCACGGTAGCGAGCTCTGGTCGACGGACGGCACCGCCGGCGGCACCGGCATGAACATGGACTTCAACACGTCCACCGGGAACTCGTACCCGACGAGCTTCGTGTACGCCGGAAGCTACACGTTTTTCACTGCGGATATCGCGCCGTACGGTCGCGAATTGTGGCGCACGGACGGCACTGACGCGGGCACCGTGCTCGTCAAGGACATCAAGCCGGGCACGGCCGCGTCGACCCCGTCGCAGATGGTGGCGTACAACGGCATTCTCTATTTCACCGCCGACGACGGCGTGCACGGCGTCGAGCTCTGGCGGAGCGACGGCACCTCGAGCGGCACGACGCTGGTGAAGGACATCAAGTCGGGGTCGGCGAGCTCGACGCCGGGCAACGTCTACGCCGGTCCGAACGCGCTCTATTTCTACGCGGATGACGGCACTGACGGCAACGAGCTGTGGAAGAGCGACGGCACGGGAGGCGGCACATCCCTCGTGAAAGACATCTACACGGGCTCGACCGGCTCCACGCCGACCCTCTTCGCGACGCTCGGAAGCAAGGTATGCTTCGTCGCCACGTCGGTGAACGAGGGTCGCGAACCGTGGTGTTCCGACGGCACGGCGAGCGGCACCCGGCTCGCGAAGGACATTCGCTCCGGTACCTCGTCGTCGGGCATCGACGAAACCCTCATCACGCTCGGCAACTACGTGTACTTCGGCGCGAACGACGGCACCAACGGCGACGAGCTCTGGCGGAGCGACGGCACTTCCACCGGCACGACCCGCGTGACGGATCTGGCGGCCGGTTCCGCCTCGGCGTCTCCGACGCGATTCGCCGTCATGAACGGCGGCGTGTTCTTCACGGCCTACGACGGCACGCGCTGGGAAATGTGGCGCAGCGACGGCACGAAGACGACGATGATCACCGGCGCGATCAATTCGAGTCCGTACTCGAACCCGGGTTCGCCGACGGTCGCCGGCAATAACCTGTTCTTCATCGCCAACCACCCGACCGACGGCGTCGAGGTGTTCGTCACCGACGGCACCGCCGCGGGCGTGCAGCTCATGAAGGACATCAACCCCGCGCCGGGCAAGACGTCGAGTCCGTCGTACCTCACGGCGGTCGGCAACATCCTGTTCTTCAGCGCGAGCGACGGCACCACCGGCTACGAGCTCTGGCGCTCCGACGGCACGCCGTCGGGCACCGTCCTGGCGAGCGGCACGGACGGCGACCCGTGGTCGAACTTCCCCTCGGCGCTCGCCAACTGCAACGGGACGCTCTACCTGTCGCTCGTCAGTCAGTTGTACGGCGAAGAGCCGTTCAGCTGCTCGCCGTAGTCGCCGTTCGACGTCGCGAGGCTGGAACGCCGTGTTGTGCCACTGTGCCGTGGCACGACGTGAATTCGCGGTGATCCCCGTGTGGCTTGATTGCTGCAGGATGGGCTCCGATCCGTGGCGCATCTGTGCCACGGCCTCGGCACAGGAGCCCTTGCATGACTTCATTCGGTCTTAGTCGTTCTAGTCGTCGTTCGTCGCGCTTGGGGGTTTGGGTCTGCGCGCTGCTCGGCGCCCTCGCCGGAGCCGGCGCGTGCTCCGGCGGAGGCGACTCGCATCGGGTCATCGGTTCCGTCGACCACGGGAGCAACGGGAGCCTCTCGGTCAACGAAGCTGGCATCGCCGCCGTCGTGCAGAATGGCACGCTCGCGCTGACCATCCCGGTGAGCGGTCAGAAGGACGCTTCGGGCACGCTCGCGATCTCGCTGACCCTCGTCGATGGCTCGAAGACGATTTCGACGACGTCGGCGCCGTACAACGTCTTGCAAGGCGCCTCCGCGGTGTTGCAGGCAACGCTTCCCGTTCCCTCGGACGTCAAAGGCCAGGCCGACTGGGCTAAGTACAACGTCCTCA
Organism: uncultured Polyangiaceae bacterium; assembly: GCA_964506835.1. Classification (GTDB taxonomy): domain Bacteria; phylum Myxococcota_A; class Polyangia; order Polyangiales; family Polyangiaceae; genus DASZVB01. The sequence continues at coordinate 33,464 of CAZDNG010000049.1, read as the reverse complement.
TCGTCGATAGCGTCGCGAGCGCCTTGCGCGTCACGACGTCGCTTCTTCGCGTCGTCGGACCTTACGAGCTGAGGCTCGAAGGACCCTCGACGATCGCGAGCGGCAAGCCGGGGTCGTATCGCGTCGTCGCCGAGCGTCCCACGACGAAAGCGCCCGTCTCCGGCGTTCCGGTCGGGCTCTCGCTCACGACGGCGAACCAGACGCCGACGATGTTGACAGGCACGACGTCCGCGACGGGTGAAGCGATCTTTCCGGTTACCTTGACCAACGCAGGTTCGTACGCGCTCCAGGCGACCGGAACTGCGAGCGGCACGACCACCACGCTTGCCGATACCGTCGCGGTGCAGGCACCGGGTCAGAAGGTCCTGCTCACGACGGACAAGCCGCTCTATCAACCCGGTCAAACGATTCATCTGCGCGCGCTCGCGCTCGCGCCGCCCGCGGATACGCCGACCGCCAGCGCGTCCGCCGTGTTCGAAGTCGCCGACGGAAATGGGAACGAGGTGTTCCACAAGGAGCTCACGACCGACGCCTACGGCGTGGCGTCCACGGACTTCGTGATCGGGCCCATCGTCAACGAGGGGACCTTCAAGGCAACGGTTGCGGTCGGTGGCACCACCACCGAAAAAACGGTCGACGTCTCTCACTACGTGCTGCCGAAATTCGGCGTCGACGTGAGCGTGGACAAGACCTGGTATTCGCCCGGCGACCCCGTCGCCGGCAGCGTGGACGCGATGTACTTCTTCGGTAAATCGGTCGCGACCGCCGACGTGGTCATCGAGGGCTACACGCTCGACGTCGGCGAGACCGCCTTTCAGCAGGTCGTCGGCAAGACCGACGCCAACGGAAAAATGAGCTTCTCGTTGACGGTTCCGTCGACGCTCGCGGGGCTGCCGCTCTCCCAGGGGAACGCCACCGCCGGTGTGCGCGTCACGGTGACCGACTCGGCGGGCCAGGTCGTGACGAAGGAAGCAGCGCTGACCATTGCAGAGGACGCGGTGCGGCTCACGGTGGTGCCCGAATCGACGACGATCGTGCCGGGTCTTCCGAACCGGCTCGAAGTGTTCGCGACCGATCCGCTGGGCGCGCCGATCGCGAGCGCGCCGGTCCGGCTCGTCATCGGCGCGACCACGCTCACCGCAACGACGGATGGCTACGGCCACGCCGAAGTCACGTTCACGCCCGACGCGTCGCAAGATACGTTCTCCGTTGCCGCCACCGTGACCCCGCCGAGCGGAGCGCCCATCACCCGGCAGTTGACGTTCGGCGCGCAGACCGGCGACGAGCACGTGCTCGTCCGCTCCGACAAGAGCGTTTACGACGTCGGGGATACCGTCACCGTTTCGGTGCTCGCGTCGACCACGTCCGTTCACGCCTACGTCGATTGGCTGAACGAGGGTCAGGCGGTCGACATGCGCACGGTAGACCTCGAGAACGGCGCAGGGACGTTCACCATGCCGCTCGACGCGAGCCTCCTCGGGAGCAATCGCATCGACGCGTACATCGTGGACGACGGCGGCAACGTCGTGCGCGCCGGGCGAACGCTCTTCGTCCAGGGCGATTCGTCGCTCAACGTCACCATCCAGGCCGACAAGACGACGTACACGCCGGGAGGGTCCGCGACGCTCACGTTTTCCGTCGCGGATTCGGCGGGAAAGCCCGCGGTAGCCGCCCTCGGCGTTCAGGTGGTCGACGCGGCGGTGTTCGGCCTCGTCGATGCGCAACCCGGTCTCTTGAAGTCGTTCTTCGAGCTGGAAGACAGCTACGCGAATCCCACCTACGAGATCGACGGACCGCTCGTGTCCCTGCCGAACGTCCTCGCCGACGCGACGGCGAAGGATCCCGCGGCGAGCCAGGCCGCGCAGGCCCAGGCCGAAGCGACGTTCGCCGCTCTCGGGGGCTCCGGGGTCACCGGCATCCAGGACGCGAGCTACCCCCTGGTCGTCGCCGACGTGAAGACGATGCTCGTGCCGTATCTGGCTGCCGAAAAAAGCCGCATCGTGAGCGCGTTCGAGTTCGTCGTGCCCGCCGAGTCGGCGAAGCTCGAAGCGCAGGGCTGCACGGCGAGCGGGTATTATTGCAGCTCGCTCGGTACCGACTACGGCTCGGCGCTCGGCGCGCGCGTCGCACGCGATCTTTCCGCGGTCGATTTCTGGGGGAACCTGTTCACGACGACGTCGGGAACTCCGGATTTCATCGACCTCGTGTCGAATGGCCCCGACGAGCTCGCCGGAACCGCCGACGATCTCACGATCGCCATCTCGGCGACGGACATCGGGCTGCAAACGAGCCAGTTCAATGGCGGCGAGGAATTCGGCGGCGGACCTGTCGCCGACGCGCCGGAGGGGAACGCGGCGGCGGGGGGATCTTTCTCGACCGGGGGCGCCGCGGGCGTCGAGACCGGGCAAGGCGGTGCCGCCACCACGTCGCCCGGCGGGTCCGATGCGACGCCGCGCGTGCGCCAGGATTTCCCGGAAACCCTGTACGTGAATCCCGAGGTGATCACCGGCGCGGACGGCACTGCGCAAATTCAGATCCCGCTCGCCGATAGCATCACGAAGTGGCAGGTGTCGGCGCTCGCGAACACCGCGGGCGGCAAGCTCGGCGGAGGGCAGGGGAGCATGACGGTGTTCCAGGACTTCTTCGTCGACGCCAGCCTGCCGGCGAACCTCACGCGCGGCGACGAGGTGGAGTTCCCGATCGCCGTGTACAACTACCTGACCACGTCGCAGACGGTGCACCTCACGTTGCAACCCGGCAGCTGGTACACGCCCGTGGGTTCGACGTCGATCGACGTGCCGCTCGACGCGGGCGAAGTGACGGGCGTCCGGTTCCCGGTGAAGGTCACCCAGGTGGGTCACCAAACGCTCACGGTTCAGGCCGTGGGCACCAAGGCGTCGGACGCCGTCGCGCGGCCCGTCACGGTCGTCCCGGACGGCAAGGCATTCCCCGAATCTCACTCCGGCTCGGTCGGAGCGACGCCGGTGACCGAGTCGATCACCTTTCCGGCAACCGCGATTGCCGGATCGTCACAGCTCTACGTGAACCTGTTTCCCGGATATCTCTCGCAGCTCGTCCAGGGCATGGATAGCGTGCTCGCCGTTCCGAACGGCTGCTTCGAGCAGACCACGTCCACGACGTGGCCCGACGTGCTCGCCGCGAGCTACATGCAAGCGACCAAGCAGGGAACTCCCGACGCGGCGCTGAAGGCCGAGTCGTACATCAACGCGGGCTATCAACGCCTCCTCACGTTCGAGCACCCCGGAGGCGGCTTCTCCTGGTTCGGGACTCAGGACCCCGCGCCGTTTCTCAGCGTGACGGCGCTCGGTGTCATGGAGTTCTCGGACATGGCGAAGATTCATCCGGTCGACGCCGCGATGATCGCGCGGACGAAGACTTGGCTCATCGGGCAGCAGGCGGCCGACGGCTCTTGGCCGGCGGATCAATCCGAGTTTTTCAGCGTGCAGACGAGTCTGTCGCGGAATACCGCGTTCGTCGTGTGGGCGCTCGCGAGCGCCGGCGATACGGGTCCTGAGCTCGCACGCGGGCTCTCGTACGTGAAGACCGCGCTCGGCACCGGAACGACGGACGCTTACACGCTCGGGCTCGCCGCGAACGCGTTCGCGACTGCCGCGCCGAGTGACCCCTTCCTCACGACCTTGCTCGGCCAGCTCGATGCCGCCAAACAGGTCGACGGCGCCAAGATTCATTGGGGCACCTCGGGGACGCAGACGAACTTCTACGGCGGCGGAAACGACTCCGACGTCGCCACGACGGGCATCGTCACTTCGGCGCTGCTCGGCGCGGGGGGTTACGCGGCCGACGTGAATGGCGGGCTCGCCTACCTCGCGGCGGCGAAGGACCCCAACGGCAATTTCGGCTCGACCCAAGCGACCGTGTGGGCGCTGCGCACCCTGTTGCTCGCGGCGACCAAGGGCACCGAGACGGCGGTGGGCACGCTCGCGGTGAGCGTCGACGGCACGCCGTTCACGAGCGTCTCGATGACGAAGGCGCAAGGCGACCTGCTCACGACCGTCGATCTGTCGACGTTGGCGACGGCGGGGAATCACCAAGTGACGCTCGCGTTCAGCGGTCAGGGGCAGCCGAGCTACGAGCTCGTCGATCGCTACAACCTGCCGTGGGCGTCCGTGCCGGCGGACACCGGGCCGCTTGCGCTCGCGGTGACGTACGACAAGACCACGCTCCGGTTGAACGACACCGTGCAAGAGACGGTCACCGTCACGAACACGACGCCGCAGATGGAGAACATGGTGCTCGTGACGGTCGGCATTCCGCCGGGGTTCTCCGTCACGACGGCGGACCTCGACGCTTACAAGACGTCCGGTGTGCTGAGCCAATACGAGCTCACCGAGCGACAGCTCACGCTCTATCTCACCGCCGTCGGGCCGAACGCGACGTCGGCGTTCACGTATCACCTCGTCGCCACCATGCCGATCACCGCGTCCGATGGCGGCGGGCAGGCATTCCTCTATTACCAACCCGATCAGAAGGCGTCCGCGGCCGCTCAGCAGATCCAGGTCACGTCCGGATGAAGTCGTTCCAGCGGTTCATCGCGTCGAGCCCGAGACGTCGACCGAGCGCGTAGTCGCGTCCGAGGGCGTCCTTGTCACGACTCGTGCGTTTCGTCGCCAGCGGTTCGGGCGGCGCGATCTGCACGATGGTGCAATCGGGCGGCGGCGCGAGCATGAACTCGACCGAACGACGATATTTGGCGGGCGACGTCTGCATCGCGCGAACGAGTGCCGCCCGCTTGCGAAACAAGAACGGCATGGCGCGACTCTCGAACCCCGGTTTCTTGAAGAACGCGGCCGGTCGCGAGCGCACGACGACGATGCGCCGTGCGCCGCGGCGATACGCTTCCTCGACGGGAATGGGATCGGCGACTCCGCCGTCGACGAGGGGCTCGTCTCTCACGACGATCGTCGGTCGATACAGCATGGGGAGCGCGCACGACCCCTTGAGGACGTCGAACATGTCGTGCTCGGCCGGACGCAGGTACACCGGCTCGCCGCTGGCGGCAGACGTTGCGACCACGACGAATTCGGTGCTGCCGCCGACGACGCCGCTCACGTTCAGCGGGTCGCGCTCGGCGAGCTCGTCCCAGAGCCAGTCGAGGTCGACGATCGAGCCCCCGCGGAAACCGCGCAGCGGGTCGATGAAGTCGCGCCGGGTCATCAAATCGAAGTACGCGCGGTAATTGCGCCCGCGCTGGCCGCCGAGGTGCGACGCGAGATTGCACGCGCCTGCCGAGACGCCGAGCGCCAGGTCGAACGGATGGAACGCGTGTTCCAGGAACACGTCGAGCACGCCGACCGAAAAGACGCCGCGCATGGCGCCTCCTTCGACGATGAGCGCCGTTTTCTCGCGGGACATCGCGCCGGGTTCTAGCACACCGTGCGCTACTCACGCTTCGCCGCCGAGGGAGGCGTGATCCCAAAACGTGACGGCGCCCTCGTGCCAGGCGACGAATCGAGCCGCGCCGTCTTGCGACACGACGATCGCGAGCGCGTCGTGGAACTGCGCGCAGAGGCGATACGCCGAGCGGTGGCGCGTACCTTCGGAATCGACGCGCTCCTCTTCTCGCGTCGTCGCTTCGAGATCGAGGGCGCGGAACACGCGGTCGACGTTCGGCATGTCCCCGCCGATTTCGGCGCCGAATCCGAGGAATTCGAGGCGCGGCGTCACGACGACGGCGCCGTCCACGTCGGCGAGCGCGGCGAACAAGTGGGCGACTTCGAGCAGCGACTCTTCGAGCGCCGCGATCTTCCTGGACGCGTGGTACGCCTCCCAGCCGACGGGCGGCCCGTCGGGGTCGCCGTCCGCCGCCAGGGTGCTCACGAGCTCGAAGAGGAGCGAACGGTGGCGGCGCCGCGGTTCCTCGTCGGCGAACGTGTACTTCAGGCGGACGTACCGGCCGTCCGCGATGCCGCGGATGCACTCGGGGGGCAAGATGAGCACTGCGCCGCCGTGATGGCCCGAGCGAATGGTCGCGACGAGCCGCCGAAATACCTGTTGAGTCATCGAGCGAATGACGTCGGGTTGCACCCTCGCCCAGCGCTGGCCCGCGTTCCGTTCGCCTTCGGCCAGCAAGGTGCGAAACTCGTCGCGGACGTTTCCGAACCGCTCGCCGAGCCAGGCCGACGCGAACACATCCATCGTCGTGTTGGTGAGGCGGCCGCCGCGGAGCTCGGCGATCGTCGTCGCCCCGCAGGCGACCGCGACTCTGCCGGGGCCGGAGACTCGGACGATGAGCGCGCGCGGCATCGGCGCGGGGTCGGCCCTCATCCCGTGCGCCGCGACGAGCCACCGCGGACCCGATTGAATGATGCCCCAGATCGCGAGCTTTCCGTCGTCGTCGAGCCCAACGCCGATCAGCGCACGCTGATACTTCGCGGCTCGGAACAAGCGCCGCACTTCGTGGTCGCTGAAGGGTCGCGGCGGAGCGAATCGGAGCCGGTGAAATCCGGTGGGTGGGCCGCCATCGGCGGGCAACGCATCCGCCTGAATGAACAGCAGACGACACTGTACCGGTCGCGACTCCTCGCTGAGGAGCGACGCTTGGTACGCCGTCGAGAGGAGCTCGTCGAGAATGTCCCGTCGCGGCAGGGGATACGTCGCATCGTCGGGCCATCGCTGTCGCACGAAGGCGCCGAGCTCGGCGGGATAGGCGGGTTGGGGGGTTTCCGACATCGACGAACGGCTCCGTGAGGCACGCAGGATAGCGGATGGGTTTCGACGAGCCTTTGCTTAAGTTTGGTCAGAACGCGTCGATGAGCTTCCCAGCGCAGGTCGTCGTCGCCCATAGATGCAGCTGTTCTCGTCGAACGACGAGAAGCTCGTCGCGGGGACGGCCCCACCCCCGGCTCCTACGGCAGCCGCCTGTGCAGGAGGGTCGATATGGATTTCCAAGATTCGACGGCGAATACGAGCAGAAACATCTGGGCGCAGGGCCTGTCCGCCCGCGCCGCGCCGTCCGACGCGCCCGACTTCGTCGAGTGCCCGGAAGTCGACGCGCTGACCCGCGAACAACGGCGGTCCCGACGAAAACGTGCGGTGCGTTCGCGGAGCATCAGCGTGCAGCGGCTTGCCGGGAGCGACACGGAGTTGCGACCGCGCCGAGCGACGCGCGCGGAAGAAGGCCGACCTTCGTCGCGTGGCGAGTGTATCGACGGACCGCGGCCCTGCCCGTTCGTGTCGTGCAAGTATCACCTGTACATCGACGTTTCGCCGCGCACGGGTTCCATCAAGTTGAACTTCCCCGATCTCGAAGTGTGGGACTTGACCGAGTCGTGTGTGCTGGACGTTGCCGACCGTGAAGGGAGCGCCCCCGAGCACCTCGGGCTGGTGATGAATCTGACCCGCGAACGGATCCGGCAGCTCGAGGTCAGCGCGTTCACGAAGATCGAAGCCTTGCGCGCCGCGGTGGGGCTCCGGGAGTTCGTGGACGACGACGCGGGCGCGACCTGAATCGCACCGTTCGCTCGCGTTTCGTGCGCGGCGGCCGTCCGAGAGATGCGCGTTCAGACGGAGAGCACGATTTTTCCGAGATTCAGGTTCGCTTCCATCCGTTCGTGCGCCTTCACGGCGTCGGCGAGAGGAAACACGCTGTCGATGAGCGGCTTGACCGCGCCGCTGGCGATGAGCGGCAAGGTCTCGCGAATGAACGCCTGGGTAATGACGATTTTTTCGCTCACGTCGCGCGATCGCGTCACGAGGCCGAGGAGCTGGTAGCGGCGGCTCATGAGCTGCGCGAAGTTCACTTCGGCGCTGGCGCCGCCGAGGACGCCGATGGAGATCACTCTGCCGCCGATCGAGAGACACGACGCGTGCTTTTGCCAGTACGCCGCACCCACGAAATCGAGCACGACGTCCGCGCCCTTGCCGTCGCTGAGCTTCTTCACGGCGTCGACGAAATCGCCGCTCTTGTAGTTGACGACGACGTCCGCGCCGAGCGCGGCGACCCACGCGAGCTTGTCGTCGGAACCCGCCGTGGCGACGATGCGAGCGCCGGCCTGTTTGGCGAGCTGGACCGCGACGGAGCCGACGCCGCCCGCCGAGGCGTGAATCAACACGACGTCATTCGCTCGCATTCGGCCGAGGGTGAACAGGGCCTCGCGCGCGACGAGAAACGCCTCGGGCACGGCCGCCGCCTGTTCGAAGCTGAGATTGGCCGGAATGGGGATGAGCATTTTTTCCGGGACGAGGACGCGTTCGGCGTAACCGCCGCCCGGAAGGAGCGCCATGACGCGATCGCCCGGCGCGACCGAGCTCACCCCCGCGCCGAGCTCGGCGACGACGCCCGCGCACTCGAGCCCGAGGATGTCGGTCTCTCCCTTGGGCGGCGGGTAGAACCCACGTCGTTGGAGTAGATCGGCGCGGTTCAACGCGGTGGCCTTCACGTCGACCAGCACGCAGCCGTCACGAAGGGCCGGCGCCGCGACCTCGCGAAGCTCGAGCTTCTCCGGACCGCCCGGCTCGACGATGACGATTGCCTTCATGGGCCATGCTTACCAAAGCGAGCGCGACGCCGGAGCAGGTTTTTGTTAGGGAGGGGTCATGCGCGCCGTCGTGGTCGATCATTTCGTAACTCCGAGCGAGCTCACCGTGCGCGACGCGCCCGAGCCGGTCATCGGAGCCGGCGAAGCCTTGATCGACGTGCGCGGCGCCGGCGTGAACTTTTTCGACACCCTGATCGTTCAGGGGAAATATCAGGAGAAGCCGCCGTTTCCGTTTTCTCCTGGGGGGGAGATCGCGGGCGTCGTGAGCGCCGTGGGCACGGACGTGTCCGGCGTGCGCGTCGGCGATCGCGTCATGGGTTATCTCGGGCACGGTGGGTTCGCCGAGCGCGCGCGGGCGCCGGTCGACGTCTTGCAACCGATCCCCGACGGCATGTCGTTCGAAGAGGCAGCCGGTTTTCCCATCGTGTACGGGACGGCGTACGCGGCGGTCGTGCAGCGTGGCGTGGCCAAAGCGGGCGAAACCGTCGTGGTCACTGCGGCGGCCGGCGGCGTCGGGCTCGCGGCGGTTCAAATCGCGAAAGCGATCGGCGCGCGCGTCATCGGTCTCGCGAGCGGCGACAAGCTCGACGCGGTGCGCGCCGCCGGCGCGCACGTCGCGATCGACTACCGCTCTCCGGATTGGACCGACGCGCTCACCGTCGCGACCGGTGGCCGCGGCGCGGACGTCATCGTCGACAACGTGGGCGGCGACGTGTTCGACGCCTGTACGCGCCAGATCGCGTGGGGCGGCCGCATCGTCATCGTCGGGTTTTCGTCGGGAAAGATCCCGACCGTGTCGATGAATCGGGTCCTCTTGAAGCACATCGCGCTCGTCGGGGTTCACTTCGGGCCGACCCACCGCCACGATCCGAAAACGGTTCACGACGGGTTCCGCGCGCTCGACGCGCTCTATCGTCAGGGAAAGCTCGCGCCGACTATCTCGAAGACGTTTCCGCTCGATCGCGTCACCGAAGCGCTGGAGCTCATCGGTTCGCGTCAGAGCATCGGCAAGATTGTCCTAGTGCCCTGACGCGACGAGGTCCGGCAAGTACGCCGCACCGATGACGCCCGCGTGCTCGTCGAGCTCGCTCACGACGAGCGGGACCTCGCTGAGGGGCGGTGCGAAGCGACGCGCTCGGAGCGCGGCGCGGATCCCGGGTTCGAGAAGATCGAACGACTTCGAAACCCCGCCGGTGAACACGATGGCGTCCAAGTCGAGCACGTTCTGAATCGAGTTGAGGCCGATGGCGAGGGCCTTCGTCATGATCGCGAACGTGCCGAGCCCGGGTGGTTCGCCGCGGCGCGCGCTCTCGGCGACGTCTTTGATCTCTTGCGCGGTGCCGCCGGCCTTTCGAAAATTCGCGAGCAGGGCGTGGGTGCCGGCGAACGCCTCGATGCAGCCGAAATTTCCGCAGCCGCATTGCGGCGCGCCCTCCGACGAATCGACCGTGACGTGCCCGATTTCGCCGGCGAACCCGAACTTGCCGCGCACCAAGCGCCGATCGATGACGACGCCGCCGCCGATGCCCGTGCCCAGGGTGACCATCAAAAAACTCGGGAATTTTTGCCCAAATCCGAACAAGAGCTCGGCGTACGCGGCGGTCGTCGCGTCATTTTCGACGACCACGTTCGCACCCGTGCGACGCGCGAGCTCGGCGGCGATGGGCTCTCCTTCGAAGCCGGGAATGTTGGGCAAGCGAACGCACTTGCCGGAGGCGTCGACCTCGCCCGGGATCGCGAGCCCGAGCGTCTTCGGCGTAGGCGTCAGTTGTTTCACCGCGGCGGCGATGGCCTCGTAGACCTTGAGCGGCCCCTCGGTGGCGGGCGTGTCGATCGCGAGCGAGCGGAGGATCCGTTTTCCGTCTTGCTCTACTTCGGCGAGCTTGATGCGCGTGCCTCCGACGTCGACGCCGACTCTGGTCATGGTGCCTCTCCGTTGAACCCCGCGACCGACGCGAACGCTGCGAACGACGCGCGCGGCGACCCGTTCACAAGCCGATCCTCTTGGCGATGATTTCGTTCATGACCTCGCTCGTGCCGCCGCCGATGGGCAAGAGGCGGGCGTCGCGCGAGAGTCGTTCCACGCGCGTTTCGCGCATGTAACCCATGCCGCCCAGGATCTGGACGGCGTCGTAGCAAACCTCGACGGCGACCTGACTCGAGAAATTTTTCGCCATGCTGGTCTCTCCGACGAGGTATTCGCCGGCCATCGTACGGCGCGCGAGGTCGTAGTTGAAGCTCTTTGCCACCGCGACCTTCGTGGCCATGTTCGCGAGCTTGTGCCTCGTCACCTGAAAGCCACTGAGGGGCCGCCCGAACGCGCGGCGTTCCTTCGCGTAGTCGAGCGCGTCCTGAAACACGATCTCCGCCGTCGCGTGACCCATGAAGGCGAGACCGAGCCGCTCGTTCTGGAAATTCTGCATCAACGCGACGAACGCACTTCCTTCGTCGCCGATCCGGTTTTCGAGCGGCACCCGGACGTCGGCGAAAGCGAGCTCGGCGGTGTCGCTCGCCCACCACCCCGTCTTCTTGAGCGCACGCGAGACCGAGAACCCCGGCGTGTTCTTCTCGACGATGAAGAACGTGAGTCCGCCGTGCGGATCGGGTCCGGTGCGCGCCAGCACGGTCACGAAGTCGGCGCGCACGCCGCTCGTGATGAACAGCTTCGCGCCGTCGAGCACGTACTCGTCGCCGTGCCGTACGGCGCGTGTCGTGACGCCGGCGACGTCGCTGCCGGCGCCGGGTTCGGTGATCGCGAGCGCCGCGACTTTTTCGCCGGCGAGCACCGGCGGCAAAAACCGCGCTTTCTGAGCTTCGGTGCCGAGCAAGAGCACGGGCGGCATCGCGATGCCGAGCGAGCCGAGCCCCGCGACCACGCCGGTCGACCCGCCCGTGAGCAATGCTTCGGTACCGACGAGCGAGTGGAACAGATCGCCGCCCGCGCCGCCGTATTCTTCCGGAAAGCTCGCGCCGAGAATGCCGGCGCGCGCCGCTTTCGCGTAGAGCTCGCGCGGAAATTCGCCGGCTTCTTCCCACTCTACGACGCGCGGCGCGATCTCGTCGCGAACGAACGCGAGGCACGTGCGGCGGTGGAGCTCGTGCGTCTCGTCGGGCAGCGCGGCCGTCACGCGTGCAGCCGTTCGAGCCGGCGGCAGGCTTCGTCGAGGTCGGCGTCGGTCTTCGCGTAGCAGAATCGCGCGAGCATCTCGCCGCCGCTCCCCTGGTAGAACGCGGAGCCCGGCACTGCGGCGACGCCGGCGCGCTCGAGCAGGTCGAGCACGCGTTCCTTGCTCGTCGTTCCGCGGAGGCGCGACGTGTCGGCGAGCACGTAGTACGCGCCTTGCGGCACGATCGGGGGAATGCCGGCGCGCTCGAGGGCGGCACAGAATTTATCGCGCTTCTTGACGTACTCGACCGCGAGGCTCTCGTAGAAGCCATCGTCGAGGCGTTCGAGCGCGCGAGCGACGCCCATCTGAAGCGGCGCGGGCGCGCAGATGTAAACGAGGTCGTTGATGAAGCCGAGCCGTTCGGCGACCTCGCGCTTGGTCGCGGAAAAGCCGATGCGCCAGCCGGTGATCGAGAACGTCTTCGAGAACCCGCCGACGGTGATCGTCCGATCCCGGAGCTCGGGAAGAGACGCCGGGCTCAGGTGGCGGCGTCCGTCGTAGACGAAGTGTTCGTAGATTTCGTCGGTGACGACGAAGAGGTCGTGGCGATTCGCGACGTCGGCGACGATCCGGAGCTCGGCCTCGGTGAACACCTTGCCGGACGGATTGGTCGGCGTGCAGACGACGATGGCGCGCGTCTTCGGCGTGATCGCCCGTTCCAGGTCAGCGGCCGAAAACGACCATTCAGGTGGACGGAGTGTCACGAAGCGCGCGCCGGCGCCGAGCGACGTCGCGGTGTCCAGGTGATAACCGTAGTACGGCTCGAAGAGGACGATCTCGTCGCCGGGGTCGAGGATCGCCAGGCACACGGCGTAAAATGCCGAAGACGAGCCGCTGGTCACGACGATCTCCCCGTCGGCCGAGAAATCGAGGCCGTTCATGCGACGGAGCTTCTTCGAGATCGCCGCGCGGAGCTCGGGGAGACCGTCGTACCGCGTGTAGATGTTGCACCCTTCGTCGATCGCGGCCCGAGCGGCGCGACGAACTTCGTCGGGAACCGGCGTGTCGCACACGCCCTGCGACATGTTGATGCCGCCCGCCCGCGTGCACTCGAGCGTCATGTTCCGGATTTCGGATTGCTTGAGAAAACGCATCCGGTTCCCGAGGCGCGGCGTCGTCATGGGACGACTTTATAGTCCGCTTCGCGGAACCCACGCGAAGACCGGCCCAAAAACGCTTTACTCTCGGGGCGGTAGCGGATACGCCTTTTGGCTGGCGCCCTTGGAACCCTGCCGATGAGAGTCGTCGTCACGGGAGGATCCGGTCAGCTCGGATCGGTCGTGCTCGAGCGGCTCGTCGCAGACGACACGTTCGAACGCATCGTGTCGCTCGACGTCGTGCCGCCTCGCGTGCCAAGCCCGCGGATCGACTGGCGCATCGCCGACATGCGCGATCCGGGTCTCGAGCGGCATCTCGAGGGCGCCGACGCGCTCGTCCATCTCGCCTTCATCGTCATGAAGTCGGCGTCGCGGGAGACGATGCAGGCCGTGAACGTCGACGCCACGAAGCGACTCTTCGAGGCCTCGGCGAGCCACGGCGTGAAGCGCATCGTGTACACGTCGTCGGTCGCCGCTTACGGGCTCGTGCCCGACTTGCCGGAGCCCGTCGTCGAAACGACCCGCCGGAGCCGGACCGGGTTTCTCGCCTACGCCGACAACAAGTTCGAGGTCGAGGAGTATCTCGACGGGTTCGAAGCGGCGCACCCGGAGATCGCCGTCGTCCGCCTCCGTCCCGGCTTGCTCCTCGGCCGTCGCATCGCACACGTGAGTGAAGCTTCGCTGCGGCGTCGCGTGATGCCGGTGGTCGGGTCGGCGCGCGGTCCCATCGTGTGGGACCAAGACGTCGCGGATGCCGTCGTGCGGGCGTTGAAGAGCGACGTGCGCGGCGCGTTCAACCTGGTCGCGGCCGATTCCCTCTCGAGCGAGGACTTCGCGCGCCTGGCCGGATTTCGCATCCTCCGCATCCCGCAGGTGCTCGCGAATGCGGCGGCCAAGGTTTCTTCGGGGGCCCGGTTTCTACCGGGAAACGGAATGGATCCGAGCTGGCTCGCCGCGGGCGGTTTTCAGATGCTCGTCAGCTCCGAGAAAGCGAGGCGCGAGCTCGGCTGGCAGCCGGAGTATCCTACCGCTGCAGACGTGGCCATCGCGTTCGGAAAGCAATCTCGGTTCAAGATCGATCGACGGGTCGCCGTGTTCGTCTCGGTGCTCCCCCGATTCGCGCGCGGGTCGCGTGACCGTGGACCCTCTCCGCCGGAAAAGCTCGCGGTGCACCTCGACGTCACCGGACGCTCCGGCGCGGACTTTGCGATCACGCTCGACGGCGCGTCGCTCTCGTCGAAGCGCGGCATCCCGCGCCCGTCCGACGCGACGGTCACCGTCGGAACCGACACGCTCCTCGAGCTGATGACCGGCGAGCTCGACGCGACCGCGGCAAGTCGCGACGGCAAGGTGCGCGTTCGCGGCGAACCGCTCGCCGGCTCGTTGATCAACGGCATGCTCGACGGTTTCCGTCGAGCGACCCGCGCGCAAGGCCTGGAAGGTGCAATGGCGCGCCGGCTCTCCCAGTGGTTCGCGAATGGATCAGAGACGTGAACGACGAACTCGCGGAGCTGATATTGCGGGAACGACCGCCGCCTCTCGACGCGACGGAACTCGCGCCCTTCTGGGCCGCGTCGGCGCCGCTCAGAGCCCGGTTTTCGCGGCCGTTCGAGCGCGCGGTCGCCGGGGGATACGTTTCGGATCGAGTCGGCTTCGCGTTCGCTTCGGGCTATCAGGCCGCGATCGCCGCCCTCGTCCCCGGCCTCGACCCCGGCAACGTCGCGACGTTTTCGGTCACCGAAGTGGCGGGAAACCATCCGCGCTCCATCCGTACGAAGCTCGAGTGGCACCCGTTCGAAGGAGTCACCCTTTCCGGGACGAAGCGGTGGAGCACGATGGGGCCACTCGCCGAGGTCATCGTCGCGATCGCAACCGACGGCGACGAGGGCGATCGGCCGCGCCTCGTCGCCGTCGTCGTGAAACGGTCGCACCCCGGGGTCACGGTCACCGAGATGGAGCCCACGCCGTTCGTTCCCGAGGTGCCCCACGCCGAAATCACGTTCGATGCCGTCGAGCTTCCGCGGGAGGCCGTCCTTTCCGGCGACGGCTGGGACGATTTCACGAAAGCGTTTCGAACCGTCGAAGACATTCACGTGCAGGCCGCCCTGCTCGGCTATCTGTCGTCCGTGGCGCTGCGCCACGGGTGGCCCGCCAATGTTTCGGAACGTTTCGCCGCGCGGCTAGCGACGGCGTCGAGCGCGGCTGCGCTCGATCCACGGCGCGCCGAAACGCACGTCGTCCTGGCGGGGCTGTTCGACGATATCGCGCGCGACATGGCCGACGCGGAACCTCATTGGGCGCTCGTGGCGGACGGGGAGCGCGAGAGGTGGTACAGGGACCGAGTTCTCGTTGCGGTCGCGTCGAAGGCGCGCGAAACACGGAGAGAGCGCGCCTGGGAGGCGCTCGCGGAGAAACGACCGAGATGAAACACAGTGTGCCCCACGACCTCGGGATCGACCTCGCCAAGAAGGCGGCGGTCGCGGCGTTCGAGTCCTATCGAGCACGCTACGCGAAGTACAACCCAACCGCGACGTGGGTGACCGACGACACGGCGAACATATCGTTCACCGCAAAAGGGATGACCCTGCGCGGAAAGCTCTCCGTCGCGCCGAAGAGCATCGATCTCGACGCGGATATCCCATTCCTGCTGAAGCCGTTCAGCAAAGTCGCCATCGACGCCATCGAACGCGAAATCGAAAAATGGGTCGCGAAGGCGAAAGACGGCGGGTTGAGTTAGGGGTTAGACCGGATCTCGGCCCTGTAGCAGCACCAAGACCCCGCCGAGCATCACCAGCATCATTGCGGTGAGCACCGCGGGAGGCATCCACGCGGTTTCGTAGTTCACGAAACCCCAGGCGCCGTCCAGCGAGTCGCTCGCGATTTGCGCCGCAGCGCACTTGAAGTGTCCGGCGACGATGAAGTCCGATGCGCTCGTCAGGTCCGGTTTCTTCAGGTCCATGATCCACGCCGGGTCGTCGGCGATCGCGAGCCGCTCTTGGCCGACCACGCCCTGAAACCCCCAGCGCGCCGGGATGATGAACATCGGCCATTTGAGCATGGGGTTCGTCGTCATCGGAACCATCAAGCCGCCGAGGACGACCTGCGGGATCAACGCGATGGGCGTCAGCGCCATCGCTGCCTCGCTGCTCGTCACCATGGTGCTGACGAAGAGCCCGAGCGCCACCGAGTTCATGCTCGTCGCGATCATCGTCGAGAGACTCACCGCGAAGGCGTGAACGCCGCCTTTGAACCCCAGCGCGAAGAACACGATGGTGAGCAGGATCGTGCATTGCACGACGCAGAAGAGCGACAAGAGGAGAAACTTCGAAAAGACGTAGTTTCCGAGCTTCAAGTTCACCATGCGCTCGCGAAGATAGATGGCGCGCTCGCTCACGATCTCGCGCGCGGCGTTGCTCGTGCCGAACCACACCGCGGCGACGACCAGAAAGAAGATCGGCCCGGTGTGATCGGCCGTCGCCACCATGCCGTTCAGCGCGTCGGTGTTCGACATGGCCTCGCCGGACTTCTTCACCAGCTGTTCGAGCGCGCCGAGGCACCAATAGGGGATCGCGTCCTTCTGCCCGGCGAATACCAGCGCGAGCAAGATGCCGATGATCGGCGCCTGGGCCAGCATGATGGCCGTTCCCGAGACGTCGCGCGCCTTGACCCGCAGATAGCGGCTGAAGAGGAGGCCGAATTGCCCGCTCGTCGCCGGGCGCGTCCGTCCGATGCCTTGAGGCTGGTCGCCGGCGCCGACGGCGCGCCGTCCCGAATACATGCGCTGGAACGTCGGGTTCGCGTCCGTGAAAAACGCCGCGTTCCATTCGCGCGCCGCCGCTTGGCGCGCGGCCGAGCGCGGCGCGGCCGGATCTTGCGCGCGGAGCGCCTCGAAAATCGGGCGTTCGCGGCGGTTCAACATGTCGAACATGTCGCGCGGGTTGTCGACCGTGTTCGGCTTGCCCTCTTTCTCGAGCGCGTGCCCGAAGAACCGATAGGCGTCGGGCGCCGTCGGGCCGTAGAACATCGGGATGCCGCCTTGCCCGAGGATCAACGCCAGGTTGAACTTCTCGAACTCGTCCTTGGCCGGCTGATGAATCGTCGCGATGATCGTCTTGCCGGTTTCCTTGGCGAGCACGGCCAGGAGATCCACGAGCGCCGTCGTGTCATCAGCGGCAAGGCCGCTGGTCGGTTCGTCGAGGAACATGATCACCGGGTCGGTGACCAGCTCCATCGCGATGTTCACGCGCTTTCGCTGACCGCCGGAGAGCACCTTGCGCTCCGGTTTGCCGATCTGTAAGTGCGCCACGCCCTCGAGCCCGAGTTGCGAGAGCGTCGTCGAGACCCGGCGATCGATCTCCTCTTCCGAATAGTCCGGGGGCAGCCGGAACTTCGCGCTGTAGCGAACCGCTTCCCAGACCGTGAGCTCGGGGTGAACGATATCGTCTTGCGGCACGTACCCGATCGAGCCGCGGAGATTGTCGTAGATCGAATACAGGTCTTCGCCGTTGATGCGGACCTGGCCGCCCGAGGGCGGCAAATAGCCGTTCAAGGCGAGCATCAACGTGGTCTTGCCCGCGCCGCTCGGGCCCATGAGCGCGATGAAATCGCCGGGCAAGGCCTTGAAGCTCACATGGTCGAGCAAGGTCTTCAGCTCGTTCGGGTTGTCGCGATCCGGAACCTGAAGAAGTAGATCCCACGCCTCGATCTCGAAGAGCGGTTTGCCCGCCCACTGCGCCGAATCTTCGACGATGACCGCGACGTCGTTGGCCTCGACCTGCAGCACCAACGGCATCGGGCCGATGAAGATCTTTTCGCCGTTCGCGACCGGCACTCGGCTTCCAGGCGTGATGCGCTGGCCGCGGACGTACGTCCCGTTGGCGCTTCCGCGGTCTTCGATGAAGAGCTCGGAGGCGATGCGATGGAGCAACGCGTGCTTCCCGGAGACCTGCGGGTGGTCGACGCGGATGTCGTTGTCCGGCGTGCGGCCGATGGTCTTCGTGCTCGCCTGGCCCGGAATGCCGATCGAGACCTGGCCGAGCACCGTCCGGTGCTTCGGCTTCACGCCGGTCTCGGCGCGGGGGGCGGGTGCGACGTTTGGCATCGCTGCCATGCCGGTTGCCCCGGGCGGCACGAGCGACGCTCCGCCACCTTCCGTGTAAAGGAGTTCGATCGCGAGCGAACCCGGTAGCGGAATCGGGCCCACGGCGATGATCGCGTTGGGATCCAGGGGGTAACTTCGACTCGGTTGAAGGCGCGTCGAGCCCACCCAGGTGCCGCTGGTCGAACCGTGGTCGGTGACCGTGAGCGGCGTGAGCGTGAGGGTTAGATGATGCCCGGACACGTTCGGGTGGTGCACGATCACGTGCGCGCGCGCCGGGTCGCGACCGATCGTCAGAATGCCCGGCGTCGGCGGGGCTTGGCCGCGGTCGAGCAGCATCAACGTGAGCGCGCGATGCACGGTCGGCACCGGCGTGGTCCCCACCACGAAGGTCGAGCGGAAATCGAACGGGGCGGCCGAACCGGCGCCCATGGGCTGTCCGTTCACCGACGACGGACCGGCCCCGAGATCCACGAAGACGAGCTTGCCGCCTCCTTCATGTGTGATTCGCGCGTGTTCCGGGGCGACGCCGGGCTCCGCGAGATGGATATCGGCGTTCGGGGAACTCCCAATCGTTATCGTCTGCTTGGCAAAGCCCGGGATCATGCGGAAAGCTCCGTCCTTTTGTCGACGAGGCTACTACGACGCGGCTCGCCTCCCTGCGTCGAAGTCGGCAACCCTCTCCATCCGGTCCGCAACGGCCGCCCCTCCAGCGCCAGAGCGATCGAGGACGATGTGGCGGCCGCCGCACATTTGTCTTGTCCTAGACCGATCGTTCAGGGGCAAATTCAAGCGTCAAGCGACAATTCTCGCAACGACGCAAGATGGTAATGATCTGAGCTCAAGGGCACTGGCATTGAGCTTTCGAGGACAGACCACGACGTTGCGGGGCCCCCTACCCGAAGGTAATGACACCGAGGGCGAGTTGGACGGCAGCAACGGGTAATTTCAGGGCACGAAGGAGTACTGACGATCCTCCTGAACGTTTCTGAGCGCTCCCCCGAGTAACCCGGTTTCCCGGTAACTCGAACTTCGTCGGCGCGGACGCCAAGCGGCACCGGCGCAGTGGCTTGCTCCTGCGCTCGAGGCAAGCCAAAGCGCCACGACTCATTTTTAAAAGGCTAACGAAAATAACATGACCAAACGATACGACTTTCCAGGGCTTTTCTTGAGTGGATTGAGCGCGCTGTGCGTGCTCGCGGCCTGTAGCTCGTCCCCGAGCGGGACCGGCACTGGCGATCAGGGCAATTCGACGGGCGGCGACGGTTTCGGCTCGGGCGGCTTTCCGGCGGGCTCGGGTGGTTTCCCGGCGGGCTCGGGTGGTTTCCCGACGAGCTCCGGCGGCTTCCCGACCGGCTCGGGCGGCTTCCCGACGAGCTCGGGCGGCTTCCCGACGAGCTCGGGCGGCTTCCCGACCGGCACCGGCGGCGACACGACTTCGACCGGCGGTGGCGAGACCGGAACTGGCGGCAGCGAAACCGGTACCGGCGGCACGACCGGCAGCACCGGCGGCACGACCGGCAGCACCGGCGGCACGACCGGCAGCACCGGCGGCACGACGAGTGGCGGCCCTACCGCAGGCCCGTGCCTGACCGATGCATCCGAAGGCACCATCATCGGCGACTCGTACGTCACTGGGTTCGGCACGCCCGCGCTTCAGGGCGAGCTCGCCGCCCTCGACGCGACCATCGGCATGTTCTCGAACTACGCCGTGGCCGGCGTTTCGATGGCGACCGGCGGACTCAACACCAACGAAGACGTTCCGCTCCAGTTCACGGCGGCGATCGCGGCGCACCCGACCATCAAGTTCTCCATCATGGATGGTGGCGGCAACGACATCCTCCTGTGCGACACCACGGCGTATCCGGGCTGCAATACCGTGTGCTCGCAGACTGGTTCGTCCAAGAACGCGACCTGCCAAGCAATTGTGTCGAAGGCGTTCGCCACAGCCAAGACACTGATGCAGTCCGCGGCGGACGCAGGCGTGAAGGACGTCGTCTACTTCTTCTACCCGCACATCCCTTCTAAAGGCGGTGGCGGCGGCGGTTACTCGGAGATCCTCGACTACTCCGAGCCTCAGGCGAAGACGCTCTGTGACTCTGCCTACGCGAACACGGGCAACAAGCTGAGCTGCCATTTCGTGGACACTGCGGCGCCGTTCAAAGCCGCGTTTGCGACGGCGACGTATCCCGACGGCGCTGACCCCGCGCAGTTCGAGATCACCGGCATCCATCCCCTGAAGGCCGGCGTGGATATCATCGCGCAGCAGATTTACAACTCGATGAAGACGAACTGCGTCGGCTTGACCGCCGCAGACGCGAAGACCGCCGGCTGCACCTGCACGCAGTGAGGTGAGGGCGACAACCGCGGCGTTCGATCGTCGCGGTCTGCTCCATTCAAATGAACGGGCCTCGATTTCGGTCGGGGCCCGTTTTCTTTTGTGGCTCCCTGGCGGCGGAGTCGTCGGCGGCACGGCGTGGGCGGCCGGAAACCGCGCGGCATCGACATCCTAACCCGCGATGCCACGGCGTATCCCCGATAGGCCGTGAATCGCTCGAACAAATTGTGGCAAGGTCACTTGTCACTTCAGGCGACTGGACAACCGCTCGCGGGTCGCCTTCGGCAACTGCGGAACAGCGAACTTCTCGACGGTATCCATCGCGCGAACGCGGTGTGACCTTGATCGCGCAACGGATCTTCAACAATATGGGTGGGACTGCGTCGGGTTCACTCGGGCAGATGCAATCAAGTGCGGTTGCAGCAGCACTCTGTGACCTGAGACGACATTAACGGGAGTCGAGACGGCTAAGGTCGTTTCGGCAACTCACTGGAGTATTTAAAATGCGCCGACGAATTGAAGCTACGGGTCTCGTGTGTGGTGCGCTCAGCGCGCTGTTTATCCTCGCGGCCTGTAGCTCGTCCCCTAGTGGGACCGGCACTGGCGACCAGGGCAATTCGACGGGTGGAGACGGCTTCGGCTCGGGCGGCTTTGCGACGGGCTCCGGTGGTTCTCCGACGAGCTCCGGTGGTTTCCCGACGAGCTCCGGCGGCTTCCCGACGAGCTCCGGTGGCTTCCCGACGAGCTCCGGTGGCTTCCCGACCGGCTCCGGCGGCGACACGACTTCGACTGGCGGCAGCGAGACGGGAACCGGCGGTGGCGAAACCGGAACCGGTGGCACGACGGGTAGCACTGGCGGCACGACCGGCAGCACTGGCGGCACGACCGGCGGCGGCACCGGCGGCGGCGGTGGTTCGACCCTCACTCCTCCCACAGCGGGTCCGTGCCTGACCGATGGTGCTTCGCAAGGGACCATCATCGGCGACTCCTACGTCACCGGGTTTGCAACCCCGGCGCTGCAGCCCGAGCTCGCCAAGCTCGATGCGACCATCGGCATGTTCTCGAACTATGCCGTGGCCGGCGTTTCGATGGCCTCTGGTGGCATCAATGCGGCGGAGGACGTCCCGATCCAGTTCAACACGGCAATCATGGCGCACCCGGACATCAAATTTTCGATCATGGATGGCGGTGGCAACGACATCCTCGTGTGCGACGCCGGCGCGAATCCCAATTGCGCGAGCGTTTGCTCGAGCCCCGGGTCGTCGACCAACGCGATGTGCACGGGCATCGTCGCGAAAGCGGTCGCCGCAGCGAAGACACTGATGCAAACCGCCGCGACCGCTGGCGTGAAGGACACCGTCTACTTCTTCTACCCGCACATCCCCGACAAGAACGGCGGCTACTCGGAGATCCTCGACTACTCCGAGCCGTTGGCCAAGGCGAGTTGTGACGGCGCTTTCGCGGCGACCGGAGGCAAGCTGAACTGCCATTTCGTCGATCTGGTCCAGCCGTTCAAGGCTGCCTTCGGCGACGCAAACCCCGCCGACTTCTCTGCGCTCGACGGCGTGCATCCGGCGCAGGCCGGAGTCACTCTCATGGCCCAGACCATCTACGCCAAGATGAAGGCCGATTGCGTGGGCTTCACGGCCGCCGACGCGATGACCGCCGGCTGCACTTGCACGAAATGAGCTGCTGAGCGACGGCGGAGCGGTCAGCCGTTCACGCCGCCCTCGACGACGGGCCTCGACATCGGTCGGGGGCCGTTTCGATTTTTGGGGGTGCTCCCTGGTCGGCGCGATCGTCGGCGGCACGGCCGAGCACGGCGTTCCCCGACACCGTGGGCAACACACGCCGAGGGCACCCCGCAGGGCTCTGGACGGCTCCGCCGATTCTCGTGTCACTGAACTCACCCACAGGAGCTGAGCGAGAACCACAAGCCGTACCCCCGCACTCCGGTCATCGAAGCGTGGCGTTCCCCTCTCCCTCGCGCAGCTCGGACCACCGCACCGATGACGCGGAGCGAGTCGCTTTCGCGTGGCCCCGTTTGTTTCGCCGACGAGTCGCGTTGACGCCGCGCGCGACGCGAGCCGTCGCGATCTCGTCGTCGCGACGCGTGGTCGTCACGTAGCGACGCGTCGGAGCGTCGCGACGCCTGGTGTTGAACGGCACACGTTGCCGTGGGTAACGCGACGCACGTTGCGCAACGCGGTTGCGCAACGCCCGGACACCGCGTTACCGCGCGCCACTCGTTCGACGACGTCCGAGAGGCTTCCAACCTTCGTTCGACGCTCGTTCGACGTTTCACTCAAGGGCGATTCGAAGCCGAAAGTCGGCGGCATTCGCGCGAATCACGCTCAAGACATGGCGCGCTTCTCCGTGTGCCTTTGACAACACCCATGACACGGCGATCCTGGTCGTTGGCGTCATCATTTTTCAGCGCAGCGGGGATTGCGAGTGGCACGCGTCGTGCTCATGTTAAGAGCGTGGGCTTTATCGGTCGCATCGTCCTCTGGATCATCATGATCGTCGCGCCGGGCGGGGTGTTCTTGCTCCCGTTCTTGGTCGGCGACGCGGTGGCCCAACGACGACGGCGCGAGGCCGCGCAGGCGAAACACGGCGGTGCGCCCGCCTCGGCAGTCACTGTCAGCGCCGACGCGCACGACCATGGCGTCGCCGCGCCGTGCTCGACGCGCTGAGAGCCGCGCCGCCCGACACGAGCGCGTCACGCGGCGCCTGCTCTCGCGCGCTACCCCTCGGCGAGCGCGCGCAGGTAGGTGGCGTACTCCGTCTTTCCCAGATCCGCGGCCAAGGTTACGAGCTCGTTTCGGCCGATCCAGCCCTTGTGGAATGCCACCTCTTCCGGGCACCCCACCTTGAGGCCCTGTCGGGCCTCGATGGTCTGGATGAAGTTCGACGCTTGAAGGAGTGCCTCGTGGGTTCCGGTGTCGAGCCAGGCGAACCCCCGACCGAGGAGCTCCACCTTCAAGTCGCGCGAGCCGAGGTAAGAGCGATTCAGGTCCGTGATCTCGAGCTCGCCGCGGGGCGACGGTTTGAGCTCGCGAACGCGATCGCACACGGTCCCGTCGTAGAAGTAGAGACCGGTAACGGCGTAGTGCGACTTCGGTGTCTTCGGCTTTTCCTCGATGCCGATGACGACGCCGTTCGTGTCGAACTCCGCGACGCCGTACGCGCTCGGGTTACTCACGTAGTAACCGAACACCGTGGCGCCCGCGGCTTGACTCCCCGCGTTCTGCAAGAGCGCTTGGAGTCCATGCCCGTAGAAGATGTTGTCGCCGAGGACGAGCGCGGACGGATCATTGCCGATGAAGTCGCGACCGAGCACGAACGCTTGCGCGATTCCGTCCGGGCGCGCTTGCGTCGTGTAGGACAATGAAAGCCCCCAGCTCCGTCCGTCGCCGAGGAGCGAACGAAAGCGGGGCTCCTCCTCCGGTGTCGTGATGAGGAGGATATCCTGAATCCCCGCGAGCATCAGCGTCGTGAGGGGGTAGTACACCATCGGTTTGTCGTACACGGGAACGAGCTGCTTGCTCACGGCGCGTGTGAGTGGATAGAGGCGCGTTCCAGTGCCGCCGGCGAGTAGAATTCCTTTTCGTCGCATCGCTGTGTTTGCTTCCTGGGAGCACGCTTTCGTACTCGGACATTCGTCACCCGTCGACTGGGCAATGCGCCTACCGCGAGTTCGGCTCGTCGTGTATTCTATGAGATTCGGGACAGGACCGCTTTGTCCACGACTTACTCGACGGAACCCATGGCCCAGCACGATACAGGAGACAGCGCGAGGAACGGGCCGACGCGACCGAGAACGAAGGATCCCCGCCGCCTCTCCGGGGTCGAGCCCGTGTCGTCGGTCCGTCGCGGAGTAGGCGACGTCATCGCCGGCAAGTACCGTCTGAAGCGGCTCCTCGGCGAGGGCGGAATGGGTCACGTGTGGCTCGCCCACAACGAGACGCTGGAGATCGACGTCGCGCTGAAGTTGCTTCGCACCGAGCTCGATCGCGCCGAGGCCGGCGATCGGCTGCTCCGCGAGGCGCAGGCCGCCGCACGCCTCGGTCACGCGGCGATCGTGCGCATCTTCGACTTCGGTCGGACCGACCTCGGCGAGCCGTACATCGTGATGGAGCTTCTCGAAGGGGAAGACCTCGCGACGCGTCTCGCGCGTACCGGACGCCTGAGCGCCATAAAAGCGGTTCGCACGATTTTGCCGATCGCGAACGCGCTTTCCGCCGCACACGGCAAGGGCATCGTCCATCGCGACCTCAAACCCGAGAACATCTTTCTCGCGCAGATCGAGGGCGACCGTCTTCAGCCGAAGATCGTCGACTTCGGCGTCGCCAAATTCGACCGCGGCGCGGGTGGTGTGCGCCTCACGCAAGCCGGCGCGCTCCTCGGTAGTCCGGCGTACATGGCGCCCGAGCAAGCGCGCGGCGACGACGCCGATCATCGCGCCGATGTCTGGTCGCTCGCCGTCGTTCTGTACGAGATGATGACCGGGCGGCTCCCGTTCGAGGGAAAGAACTACAACGCCATCCTGTTTGCGATCGTGTCGAGCGCGCCGCAACCCATCACGACGCTCGCCGCCGGCGACGACGCGCTCTGGAAGGTGCTCGAACGGGGGTTCGCGCGGAACCCCGATCAGCGGTTTCAGTCGATGCGCGAGTTCGCGGACGCGCTCGCCGCGTGGCTCATCGGTCAAGGCGTCACCGAGGACATCACCGGCGCAACCGTGGAAATCGCCCCCGTCGATCGCAAGCGTGGCGGAGACGGTCTCGGCACGATGCCGCCGCCCGCGGCCCTCTTGAAACGAGAGGTGGCGGTCACGCCATCGCGCGAGACGAACGCCGAAGCCGCGCCCCTCGCGTCCCCCGCGTCCATGCAGTCTCTGCGCATGCCGATGCTCGTCGCGGGGGTGGCCCTCCTCGCCGGGTTGCTCGGTGGGGTCGTCGTCGTGCTCGCGAAGAGCACGGCGCCAGTGGCCGCGCCGAGCGCGACGGCTGCGCCTTCTCCTCCGGTCGCGGTTGAGGTCGCTGCGGTAACGATGAAACCGTCATTGCCGGATCCGCGTGCCGACACCGTTGCGCAGAAACCGACAGCGGTGTCGCTTGGCGACGCCGTCGCGAGCGCCGAAGGCCTCGACGACGCGAACGGCTCGTCAAAAGCGACAAACAAGGAACACGCGGGGACCGGAGTCGCGGGCCGACCGAAGCGGACCGGAGTCGGCGGGCGACCGTCGCTCAAAGATCCTTTTCAATGACCGCTCTCACACCGTAATTGTAGAGAAATGCTCCGCCAGTTCGCTTGCTCATTGCTCGCTCTGTCGCTCGCCTGTGGCGCGACTCGCTCGGCGTCTGCGGACGAGTCGAGCAAGAGCGCGCCCGAGACCGCACGACAGCGCTATCAAGAAGGCGCGCAGGCTTTCTCGAAAGGGCGCTTTGCAGACGCCGTCGATCTATTCCTCGACGCGAATCGCGCGGCGCCGAATCCGGCGTTCGA
The DNA here is from genome assembly GCA_964506835.1 of uncultured Polyangiaceae bacterium. GTDB lineage: Bacteria > Myxococcota_A > Polyangia > Polyangiales > Polyangiaceae > DASZVB01. Next base: position 7,734 of record CAZDNG010000049.1, on the reverse strand, counting down.
TTACAACATCGGTCTCGCTTACGACCAGCTCGGCGACACGCGGAACGCGCTCCTCTGGTTCCGCGCTTACTTGCGCGAAGTTCCGAACGCGCCGGACCGCTCGCAGATCGAACCGCGCATCGAAGACGCCGAGAAGCGCTTGACCGCGCGCGGCGTTCAGCAAGTCACCGTGCTCTCGGATCCGGGCGGCGCGACGGTGGTCATCGACGACCAGCGCCTCGGCGTCACGCCGTGGACCGGCGAGCTCGCCCCCGGTTTGCATTCGGTGACGCTCGAGCTTCCCGGCTACGACGCACGAAAGCAGACCTTCGAGCTCCCTGTCGAACACGCGCTCGACGTGTCGCTTACGTTGCTCGAAGCCGAGAAGGCCGAAGCGCCGGCGGCCGTCGCGCCCGTCGTAGACAAGCCGGTGGCCGCGCACGAGCCTTCGTTTTTCAGCCAGGTCAAGCCACTCACCTGGGCGTCGCTCGGCGTCACCGTGGTCGGGTTCGGCGCGGCGATCGGATTCAACGCCGCGCGAGGGTCGGAAGTCGACGACGCGTGGCATTCCCCGCAGATTGCCGCCCAGAGTCACCTCGACAGCGCCCACTCCGACAAGACTGCGGCGCTGGTGTTCGTCGGCGTCGGCGCGGCGTTCGCGGTTGCATCGGGCGTGCTTCTTTACTTGGATCTCTCGGGTCGTCATGGTCACGAGGGCACGAGCGTCGCAGGGGGGTGCGTCGGCGGGGCGTGCCGGCTCATCGTCAATGGTCGGTTCTGAAGCGGAGTGCATGACTTGACCCAATCTTTCCGGACCTACGTGGGTGCCGCGGCCGCCCTCATTTTTGCTGCGTGCTCGGTGCCGCCGGACTCCGAGGTGCTCGGTGGGTTGCCGTGTCAGGATGGCGCGTGCCTGTCGGGGTACTACTGCGACTCGACGAACCATTGCGTGGCCGGGAACGCGCCCTCTTCGAGCGGCGGCAGTGCGAATGCCACCGGCGGCTCGAGCGGCAGCTCATCGGGCGGTGCGGGCGGCATCGTCGCGAGCGGCGGTTTTCAGAGCGGCGGAGGCACCCCGGGCGCCGGGGGTTTGATCATCACGGGCGGCGCGTCGAGCGGCGGAGCAACCGGCAACGGCGGGACGTCGAGCGGCGGCTCTTCGGATACCGGCGGCACGCTCGGGAGCGGGGGTTCGAGCACGGGCGGTGCATCGAGCGGCGGCGTGTCCTCGAACGGCGGAGCATCCGGCAGCGGCGGCCTGACCACCACCGGCGGAACGACAGGCACGGGCGGGCTGACCGGCGGGACCGGAGCCACGACGTCGACAGGCGGAGACGCCGGGGTCGACGCTGGGCCCGACGCGAGCCCCAATGATTCGGGGCCGCCCGACGCCGCATTCGATGCGGGGCCTCCTCCGCGTTGCAACGACCATCGGCAAAACGGCGAAGAGACGGCCATCGATTGTGGTGGACCTACCTGTGCCCCCTGTGGGCCTGGCAAGGGGTGTCTCGTCGAGTTCGATTGCGCGAGCATGATCTGCGCCGGCACCGACGGCGGCATCGCGCCCGGCGTCTGCGTCCCGGCGAGCTGCACCGACCACGTCAAGAACGGGACCGAAACCGACGTCGATTGCGGCGGAAACTGCGGCCCGTGTCCGAAGGGCGGTCACTGCACCGCCGACAAAGACTGCGGCGCGAACCGCTGCGTCACCGGTATCTGCGCGCCGGGGAGCTGCGCGAACGGCGTCAGGAACACCGGCGAAACCGACGTCGATTGCGGCGGCACGAACTGTCCCCCGTGTGGTCCGGGCTTGCTCTGCACGAAGGCCAGCGACTGCACGAGCCTCGACTGCTTCGGTCGCTGCGTGCCCGCCTTCTGCCCAGACAAGCTGAAGAACGGGACCGAGACCGACGTCGATTGCGGCGGCAGTTGCACGACACACTGCGCGAACGGCAAGGCGTGCGCCCTCGACAGGGATTGTCAGAGCGGTAACTGCGCGAGAGAGTTCGCGACGCGCGTGTGCGAGCCGTAGGGCTTGCCGGTCGCAGACGAGCGCGCCGCGATCACTGGCAGGTGACGACGTGCGGCGCTTTGCAGACGAAGGCCAAAGAGGGGTTCGAGAAGCCGAGACACGCGCCGAAGACGCAGTTGTCGTCGATCCAGCATCCGCTACTCGGCGTGACGCGCATGCAGTTGTTGGCGCAGTTGTTCGGAAGCGCGCTGAGCGTGTTGCATCCGTAAAACTCGTACGAGAGCGGTGAGCCGTCCGCCCACACCCATGTCCCTGGCTTGGCCTTGTCGTTCAGGCCGATCCAGTACGAGCTGACGCTTTCCATGTTGAGCTGCATCGCCGTCTGCTCGTTCTGGTCGAGCACGCTCGTGAGGTGTCCGCCGAGCGTCTTGCAATAGGCCTCGGCGTTGTCCCAGGTGCGCGTGATACCGGTGCAGAGCCAGTACGTGTTGTTGTTGTACTCGACCGGCGTGCAGCCGTTGCAGAGTGCGGTGTTCTTCGGCGAGTACTCGTCGATGAGCCCGTCCTTGTCGTCGTCGATGCCGTTGCAAATTTCGACGGTGCCACCCGGCGGGCAGCAGCCCGGGCAACTGCATTTGCCGCTGTTGCATTTGCCAGGTGAGAAGCAGTCCGTGGTCGTGCCGCAGCCCTTGCCGTCGGCGCAACCGGTGCAGTTTCCGCCGCAATCGACGTCGGTTTCGGTCCCGTTTTTCACGCCGTCGGTGCACTTCGGCGCTTGGCACGTGGTGCTCGTGCAGACGCCGCTCTGGCAATCGGCAGCTTTGACGCAGGAGTCGCCGTCGGCGCAGTGCTTGGCGCAACTCCCGCCGCAATCGACGTCGGTCTCGCTGCCGTTCTGCACGTTGTCCTGGCAAGTCGGAGCCAGGCACGTCGTGCCGTTGCACGAGCCGGTCTGGCAATCGCTTCCGGCCTTGCAGCCTTGGCCGACCGTGCAGTGGGTGGGGCAGGGGCCGCCGCAGTCGGTGTCCGTCTCGGCGCCGTTCTTCACGCCGTCATTGCACTGCGACGACTGACACACGTGAGTCGTGCACACGCCGCTCTTGCAATCGGTTCCGGCGTTGCATCCCGCGCCGTCGTCGCACTTGGTCGGACACGGCCCGCCGCAATCCAAACCCGTCTCGGTGCCGTTCTGGACTCCGTCGCCGCAGGCGGGAACCTGGCACAGGGACTCCGTGCACACGCCGGACGCGCAATCGCCGGCCTTGGCGCAGCCCTCGCCGTTCGGGCACTTGGTCGGACACGAGCCGCCGCAATCGACGTCGGTCTCGCTGCCGTTCGTCGCGCCGTCACCGCAGGTCGGTGCGGCGCATTTGTTCGACGTGCAAACGGCCGAGACGCAGTCGTTGCCGGTGCCGCATCCCTCGTTCGTGGGGCACTTCGTCTTGCACGAACCGCCGCAGTCGGTGTCCGTCTCGGTGCCGTTCTTGACGGTGTCGTTGCACGCCGGCGTCTGGCAGACGCTCGACGTGCACACGCCGCTCAAGCAGTCTGCCGCGTGCCCGCAGTGCGACCCGGACCCGCAGGGTCCGCACGAACCGCCGCAATCGACGTCGGACTCGGTGCCGTTCTTCGTCGTGTCGTTGCAGGTGGGCGCCTGACACTGTCCGTTCGAGCAGACGCTGCTCGCACAATCTGCGTTCACCAGGCACGCGGCGGAGGTCGGACAGGTCGGGCAGGTGCCGCCGCCGCAATCGCTGTCCGTTTCTTTTCCGTTCTTCTTGCCGTCGACGCAGGTCGGCGCCTGGCACGACCCCGCCGTGCAGACGTCGCTCGCACAGTCGGCGTTCACCTGACACTTTTTCCCGGTACCGCAGCCCGCGCAGGAGCCTCCGCAATCCACGTCCGTTTCCGTCGCGTTCTGGACGCCGTCGCCGCAACCGGGGCTCTGACACGACCCGCCCGTCGAACAAAAAGTGCTCGCACAGTCGGAGTTGGCCGCGCAATGCTTCCCGATGGCGCAGTCGGCGGGGCACGTGCCGCCGCAGTCCACGTCGGTCTCGGAGCCGTTCCTCGCGCCGTCCGTGCAGGTCGGCGCGGCGCATGCGCTTCCTTTGCAAACGCCGCTCGCGCAATCCGACCCTTGATTGCAACTGTCGTTGGTGGGGCAGCCCGCACAGAGCCCGCCGCAGTCCACGTCGGTCTCGGAGCCGTTCTTCGTGCCGTCGCCGCACCCGGCCGCCTGGCAGATGCCTTCCTTGCAGACGTTGCTCTGGCAGTCCGAGGGAATCGAACAAGCCTCCGTCGGCGCGCAGGCAAGACAGCTCAGGCCGCCGCAATCGACGTCGGTTTCTCCGCCGTTCATCACGCCGTCGGTGCAAGTGGGCGTGGCGCACGTGGTTCCGCGGCAGACGCCGCTCGCACAATCGGTCTTCACCAGGCAAGCGTCCCCGGACGGGCAAGGGGCGCAGGAGCCGCCGCAGTCCGTCGCGGTCTCGCGTCCGTTTTTGATGCCGTCGGCGCAGCTCCCTGACGTGCACTGTCCCGTGACGCAAAAGTTCGAGGCGCAGTCGCCGTCCTGCGAACAGGCTTTTCCGTTGTCGCAGGGCGAGCAATCGGCACCGCCGCAGTCGCGGTCCGTCTCGTTGCCGTTCTGGACGAAGTCGCTGCACGTCGGAATCGCGCAGGCCCCGTTGGAGCCGCAGACCCGGCTGCCGCAATCGCCGGCCCAGCCGCATTTTTGACCTGGTTCGCAGCCGGGGCAGGCGCCGCCGCCACAGTCGATGTCGGTCTCGTCGCCGTTGACGACCGAGTCCTTGCACGTGGGCGCGAGGCACACCGAGCCCGCACATACCGCGCTCGCGCAATCCGACGCCGCGCCGCACTTCTTGCCCGGCTTGCAACGCGCGCAGCTCGAGCCGCCGCAATCGACGTCGGATTCACCGTGATTCAAGATGCCGTCGGTGCACGACGTCGCGATGCACGTGCCGTCGAGGCAGATCCCCGACTGGCAATCGGTGGCGATCGAGCATCGCTTCGTGTCGGCGCAAACCGGACACGTTCCGCCGCCGCAATCGACGTCGGTTTCATCGCCGTTCTGGGCGCCGTCGTTGCACTTCGGCGTCGCGCACGTGCCCTCGGCGCAAATCGCACTCTCGCAATCCCCGGGCCGCGCGCAATGCTTTCCGCTCACGCATTTCACGCACGTTCCGCCGCCGCAGTCGGCGTCCGTTTCGACGCCGTTCTCCACGCCGTCGTTGCAAGTCGGCGCGACACATTTGCCGGCCGAGCAAGCCACCGTCGCGCAATCCGCCGCTACGCCGCACAACTGGCTCAAGGCGCACTTGCGGCAAGGTCCACCGCAATCCACGTCGCTCTCTGCGGGGTCTTTGACGCCGTTCGTGCACCCGGAGGGTTGGCAAATGGAATCGAGGCACGATTTGCCCGCGCAGTCCGACGTGAGCACACATTTCTTGCCGTTGTCGCAAGGAGCGCACGAACCACCGCAATCGGTGTCCGTTTCGGTTCCGTCTTGCTCGCCGTCCGTGCACGGCGTCGCGACGCCGCCGCTGCCACCCGTCGATGCGTCGATCGGCACGCCGCCCGCGCCTCCGCTCGCCGCTCGATGGCCGCCCGACGAGACAGGTCCTCCTTGCGAGAGGTGATCCAAGGAAGACGTCGTGCACCCGACGAATGCCATGCCCACGCCGACGAACGCGAGCAGCCGGGAGAAGCTCCCCATATGAAGCGTGTCTTACACCAAAGCCAAAGCCCGAGCACGGTTCCGACTGGGCGCCTTCGACAGTGGTGCCCAGTCGCGGTTGCACTCGACGCTTTGTGTCGCTTCGCGTCGACATGCCCCCTGAAGGGCGTTCAGCGTTTTTGCCCCTGATTACTTCAGCGTGAGTGAAACGCGCGCGCGGCGATCGAGGGGCGGCCGCCTCGGCCTGCGTCGTCCCGCCGTATTTTTGACGTCTCGCGCCGTGCAGAGTTCACTTTCGTTCATGGCCGACGTGATCGAGCCCGCCGCGTCGGGACGCGCGAAATGCAAGGGCTGCAATCGGCCCATTGCCAAGAGCGATCTGCGATTCGGCGAGAAGTACGCGAACCCGTACGCCGAAGGCGAAGCCGTCGCGTGGTTTCACTTGTCGTGCGCCGCGCTCATGCGGCCGGAAAAGGTACTCGCGGTGCTCGACGCCGACGCGGGAGACGTGCCCAACGTCGACGCTCTCCGTCGGTTTGCGACTGCGGGTGTGGCCCATCGCCGTTTGCCACGCCTGGTCGGCGCCGAGCGCGCGAGCTCGGGTCGCGCGCACTGTCGAAGCTGTCACGAAGCGATCGAGAAGGGCGCGTTCCGCCTTCGCCTTCAGATGTTCGAAGAGGGGCGAGTCAATCCGCTCGGCACGATTCACGCCGCTTGTAGCGAAGCGTATCTCGGCACGCGCGACATCGTCGATCGCCTCGCGATCCTCGCGCCGGAACTCACCGGGGACGACTTGACGGAGCTTCGGGCCGCGCTCGCGTCCGCGCCGCCATCGGGGCCGGAGCTCGCGAAAACGCGCGGGGCCGGCGACGCGGAGTTCGCCGCCGACTCCGCGGAAGAAACCTCGTCCACGAAGGCAAGCTGACGAGTCGGTTTCATCGCGTCGGTCACGGGCCTCGAGAGAACGAGCACCGAAGTCCACCGTTCTCGGGCCGATGCTGGCAATTCTGAAGCGTCGCTCATCATCGTCTCGTTCGCTTCGTGTTGCCGGCTCGCGAAATGCGATTTACGGCACGTTCATGCTTCGCACGGGGACGTCAGGGCTTCTCGTCGCTCTTGTTTTGGGGTTCACGCGGGGCGCCGTCGCCGCCCCGGCGAGCGACGCGGCGCCGCCGAGCACGACCGACTCGAGCGGCAACGCGCCGTCGTTGTCGTGGCACGCCGATGCCGGCGAAGACGCGCCGTCCGCGGAAACGCCGAGTGAGCCACTGCCGTACGAGAAGCACCACGAACAAGAGGTGTTCGCGTACGTGCTCGATCCGACGACGGCGTCGAAGGGCGACGCGAGCCTCGAGTACCGACTCGGGCTCGCCTCGGGAGTCGCCGCCGATCGACCGCTACCGGCGCGGCTTGCCGTTCCCGGCGTGGAGCACGCCGCGACGTTGAACTACGGCATCACCGATCGCATCGCGCCGCTCGTCACCGTGATGATGCTCGAGCCCACCGATCACAACGCGCGCCCCGAGGGGACCGCGAGCTTCGGCGCGCGGTGGCAGCTCACGAACCTCGATTCCAGGTTCCGCCTGACGCTCGCCACGGTGTTCTTCCGTGAGTTCGAGGGCGACTTCGGCGCCTACGGCCGCTTCGCCGCCAGCTACGACATCGAGCGCCTGCGCCTGGCGCTGAACTTCCACGGCGAGCACGTCTTTCAGTCCGGTCGCGACGCGCTCGACGTGATGGTGCTCGCCGGCGCCTCGTATCACGTGCTCGATCCGCTACGAGTCGGCGTCGAATACGTCGGCCAGGATCTCGAAGAGACCTTCGACGCGGGCGCCGAGGGCGGCGCGCGTCACTTCGTCGGCCTGGACCTCGCACTCGACGTCGTCGGCGACCAAGTGCAACTCGTTCTCGCCTGCGCGCGCGGCTTCGATCGCCAATCGCCGCCCCTGATGGGCACGCTGGCCGCGCTCATGACGTTCTGAGAACGGGGATTGTTCGGGGGGTCTTGACCCCCCGCGGCTCTCGGGATCCTGGGGGGACCTTGTCCCCCGCGGCTCGCTTCGCGACCGCTCCCCCCGCCGCT
>CAZDNG010000048.1:0-72072 GCA_964506835.1 uncultured Polyangiaceae bacterium | reverse complement strand
GAGCGGTCGCGCAGCGAGCCGCGGGGGACAAGGTCCCCCGAACCATGACAAACACCCCCAACTATTCAGTAGCCGAACACGCGCAGCGCCGACTCCGTGTCGCCGTCGAGGACGACGGCGATCGGGCCGTGACGGGACGGCGGTCTCGCGGCGATCGCTGACGTTTCGGCGTCGAACGTCTTTTGCCACAGCGCTTGCGCGGCGAGCGGACTCTGCGAAAAGGCGTCGTTGGCGCACGCGGGATCGACGTCGATGAAGCACAGGGTCGGCCGCCGGCCGATCTCGCCGGCGAGGAGCCAGGGTCCGTAGCGGGTCGCGTAGCGTCCCCCGAGCGTCGCGACGAGCGCGCGTCCATCCACGGGTCCCTCGTTTCGCGCGAGGCGATACAGGTCCTGCCCCTCGGTGTGGTCGGCGGTAAGCCCGAGCGAACGGATCACGGTGTCGGTGAGATCGACGGTGCTCGCCATTGCCTCCGCGCGAACGCCGCCGAGCGCGTTGCCCGGAAATTTCACGACCAGCGGCGCGAGCAGCACGTCCTCGCGAAGCGGCGCACTGGGAGCGAAAGGAACATTGGGAGGATCGCCGGTTGCGACGTCGCCGAGAACCGCGACGAGCGCCTTGTCGTATAGGTGTTCGCCTTCGAGCCAGTCGAGCAAGCGGCGGAGCTCGCCGTCCTGTTTTTTGAGTGCCGCGTCTTCGAGCGCGCGAAGCCGCCGCCAGTCGTTGCCCGAGAGTCGCTGATCGGCGGGCCCGCGTTGCGCGCGCAAATTCGAAAGGACGATCGCCCCGGCGCGCGGCTCGAGCGGCCCGCTGTATTCGTCGGGAGGCAGCTGCGCGACTTCGTCCTTCGTCACGTCCCACGGGGGGTGACCGCCGCGCGCGTGCACGACCAGAAGGAGCTTCGCGTCGTGGTCGCTCGCGAGCGATTCCTTGAGCCACGCGAGACCGGCAGAGATCGGCTCGGTGGCGGGCAGATCCTTCACCGGCGAAAACGAATCCGAGCGGTCCCAGCCGCGGTCGAACCCGAACACCGGGAACGTCATCGGGACGCCGGTAAAGAACGCCGCGCTCGCGTTTCCTTCCTTGGCGCGGTCGCCGATGAGACGCACGTCTTCGTCGAGACGCGCCGTCGGCGTTTCGAGTCCATGTGCGCGCGGCGAGAGCCCCGACAAGAGCGACGCCATGACGGCGCCCACCACCGTGGTCGGCGACCGGTACCGATCGAACGCGACGCCGTCGCGCGCCAGACGGCCGAGCGCGGTGAACCCGCCGATCGGCCCCCACGGCGGAATCATTCGCCGGTCGAGCCCCGCCATCACCACGACGACCGCGACCTGGGCAGGCGCGACATGCTCGTGCCGATCGGGCTTGCCCGGCATGAGCATCGGCTCGCCGAACGCGACGCGTCCGCCGCCGCTCGAGTCGGCGGCCGTGAGCTCGAGGGCGACGACGCGTCCCGCATAGGGACCGAGGTCGACCGTGACCGGCGACCACACCGCGCCGGTTCCGCCGTTCACTTTGCGCTCGGCGACGACGACGGGATGCACACCGTCCTCGACGACGCGTATCGAAGCCACGCCGTGACCGTTTCCCCAGTACCCTGCGAGCAGCTGGAGTTTCGTCCCCGGCGCGACGCGGACGGCGCAGCGGACCGTCGACGGGGAGCGCAACACGACGGCGCGCCGGGGTTCTCCGTCGAGCACGACGTCGGTGACGATGTCGCGCAAGGTCGGCGGCGCGTAGCTCGCGTGCGACACGTCTGCGGAGCCGATGCGGAGCCAGTCGAGCTCGGCGTAGGGTTCGTCGGCGCCCTGCGCGCTTCCGACGAACCGCAAGGTCACGGTGTGCATCCCGGGCGGGAGCTCGTCGATGGACGGAGTCGAGACGACGCCCGGTTCGTCGCGCGGAAGCGTCACCGCGCCGAGCCGTCGTTCGTCGAGATAGACATTGGCGAATCGCGACGCGACGCCGAGCCCCTTCACGCTGACCACGACGTGCTCGAGCGGCTCGATGGTGGAAAAATCGTAGGAGATGCGCCTCGAATGCAGCCTCGCGAACGTCGCACCCGCGCGTTCGTACGTCGGCGTATCGTCGAACGGCCCGACTCGATGATCGCGTCGCGATTCGATGTCCGGCGCGCCCAAATCGAGGAACACGCCGTCGTGATCGACGTCACATTGGGGAAGTCGGGCGATGAGAGCGTCGGCCGCCGGATCTTCGGTGTTCGCCGGCGGCGGCGCGCCGACCGCGGGCGCTACGACGACCGCGGGATCGGCGGACGGCGCCGGTGCCCCGTTCCGATCGCCTCTGGTGCAGCGACTCGCCGCGGCGAGCGCCAACAGAGCCACGGCCCATTTCACCGTGAGTTCGACACTCCGAGCCGGGTCCGACGGCCCTTGTGAATCTCGACGGCCTGCGCGGCTTCGGTTCCGTCATCGCCACGAAGCTTCACCTCGTGCTGACCTTCGCGCAGCGGCAAGCGACGCATCGGACCGCGTCCGATGAACACGCCGTCGACGTAGATCGAGCGCGGCGAATCGACGTCGACTTCGAGGAGCCCGCGATCGGGCGGAACCGCGATGCCCTCGGGCAAGTCGAGATCGGCCACCGCCATCGTACTCGTCACCGGCGTGATCGTCGGCGCGGTTCCCGACGGGCTCGCCGCGGGCGCTGCAGGCCGCGCCTCCGTGGGCACACCGGTGGGTACGGTCGGCGGAGCAGCGGTGGTCGGCGCGGGCTGAGCCGTCGTGGGAATGGACTCTGCCGTCGCACCGGTCGTCGCCGTGGGTTGCGCAACTGGCGCCGGGCTACCGCGCAACGCGTTCACGAGCGCGAAGCTCGCGGCGGCTGCGATTGCAGTGAGCGCGACCATGGCCAACGTGCCCCCCGCACCGGACCCTTCGTTCTGTTTCGCCGGCACGGTCGGCGCCTTGTCTTTCGCACGCGCGCGCGCCTCGACGACCGCAGGAGTCTTGGTCGACTTCGGTTTCGTCGCGGACGCGACGGCGGCGGTCGAACTGGACGACGACGCGTCCGGCGTCTTCTTCCGAAAGGATTGCGTCGGTTCGGACGTTGCCGACGCGAACGTCGCGCTCATCGAAATCGGCTCGATCTCGGGCGCTTTCGGCGCTGGGGGCGCGCCCTCCGAACCTTCCGCCGACGCGGGTCGCGCGCTCGGCAAGGTCGTCGCCAGATCGAACGATCCGCCCTTTGCCGCCGGTGCGACCTCGCTCGACTCGGCGTCGGCGCGCGCGTCCTCTTTCGCGTCCGACGCGGGCGGCGGGCTCGTCACCGCCGCGTCGGAACCCAAGAGCGACATCACGACGGTGCTGAGATCGATCCCCGGATTGTCGACCTCACCCTTCAACAGGCGCGATTCGGGTCGCGGTGGACTCGGCCGGCGCGGGCTCGGCTCCGGCGGCTCTTCATTGGCCTTCCCTGCGTCGTCGATCGTCGCGGAGACCTTCGCCGCTTCCTCGAGCGTTGCGCCGGCGCTCGCGGCGTCGTCGGTCTTCGTCGCGTCGTCGAGCTTCGATTCAGGCTTCGTCGCTTCGTCGGCCTTCGTTGCGTCGTCGCTCTTCGGCGCGAGCGTCGGGGCCGCCTCGAGGCTCGCTTTGGGTGCCGACGATTCCGTTGCACTCGCCGATTCGGTCGTCGCTCGAGCGGGCCGCACGGAAGATTCCTCGTCGGCACCCTTGATGCGGAGCGAGATCGGCGCCGGAAGCGAACGGAGCGCCGTTTCGAGCGGCGACGGCTCGGGCGGAAGCGAAATGGGCGGCGCCATTCCCTTCATTGCGAACGGTCGCGACGCGGCCTTCGATTCCGGCGGCCCGTCGTCCGCGGGCGGCATCACGCTGTCCATCAACAGTGACGCAAACGCCGCATCGGGATCATCGAAGACCGGCGTGCTCGGGATCGCCGGCACGACGCTCGCGGGGGCGGCGCTCGGCGCCGGACTCGGCGTCCCGGTGCTCACTGAAGCGTCGCTGGGTTCTTCGAAGGGCTCCCTGGCGCCGCGGTCGTAGGCGGGAGCCGGTGTTGCCACGCGCAGCGACGCGACGCTGTCGCTCCCTGCCGCAGCGGGAGCGGACGCAGACGGCTGAAGGGCGCGGGGTTGCCCGAGGACGGGCGGCGCGCTCGGCGAAAAAGTCGTCGCGATGCTCGGCGGCTCCGAACGGCGCTTCCGGCCTTCGGCGAGCTCGCGAGCGAACGCGTCGTTGCCGTCGCGGCCGACGACGCGAAGGACGGCGCCGTGAAGCACCGCGTCGCCGAGCACCGACTCGAGGAGTCGCGCCGGCACTCCGCCAGCGACGATGTCGTCCGGTGACGCGCCATCTCGAAGACGCTGAACGATCTCGCGTGCCGATTGCGGCGTGGCTCCGAGGTACGGCTCGAGCGCCGAAGCGTCGAGATCGACGCGCGCGACGCGCCCGAGATCGGCGAGCGCGCGGCCCGCCGCGCGGGCTCGATCGACGGGCATCGCGAGGAGCTCGCGCAAATCGCCGTTCCACTCGTTCGGCGTCTCCGATTCGTCGCGCTGAACCGCGAAGCGCCCCGCGCGCACGCCGAGGAGCGCCGCAAGCACGCGTTCTCCGCGCTCCGAACGACCCGTCGACGATGTTCGAACCGCGCCGCGCACGCGACCCTGCCGGACGTGCACTTCGTAAAGGAAGCCTGCGTCGCGCACCGACACGCGCGCATTGTCGCCCTTCTTCGTCACCAGCTCGAGAATGAGTCGCGGCGTGATGCCGTCGAGGCGCCCGCGCACTTCGCCGGCACCGGCCATGCGCGCTTCGATGCGCGCCCGCGGCAAGAGCACTTCCTTCGCGCGTTGCACGACGGTCGACGCCGTCGCTTCCTTCCGCAAATAGCCGTCGGCCTCGGCGCCGAGCTCGCGCACCCGCTGGAGCAAGTCTTCCTTCCACGAAAGAAGGATGACCGGGACGTCCGAGAGCGCGATGTCGCGTTTGATTTCGCGACAGAGCGCGAAGCCGTCGAGTCCCGGCATGAGCACGTCGGAGACGACGAGATCCGGCCAGCGGTCGCGAACGAGCTCGAGCGCGCGTTCTCCGTCGTGCGCCTCCAGCACTTCGGCGCCCACGGCTCTGAGGAGGCCGCTCAAGAACCACGCGATCGCCGGATCGTCGTCGGCGACGACGATCACACGTCCTTCGAGACTCACACCCGCGAAGCTTCGCTGTTCGCTGCCCGTCGCGCCGCGATGTCGCTCTTCGCCCATCCACGGCACGAGCGGCACCGCTCCTTCGGGTCCGCTCGAGTCGAAGCGGACCGCGCCGCCCGATCGCATCGTGACGAGCTCGCGAATACGCGCGACCGAAGCCCACACCGCGGCGAGGACGTCGGTGCCTTCCCCGAACGACACCGTGAAGCCGCGACTCTGGGGTCGCACCGCATCGACCAACCCGCGCTGAAACTCCTGAGCGAGCCGCTCGCCGAGCGACTCCACCGTGACGTCCCCGATGGGCTCGCCGCGGATCGGCGCGACCGCGCGCTCGCGGGCGACCTCGAGGACCGAGCGCTTCAACGTGTCCGGGCTCACCGGCTTCGGCAAGACGCGCGCGACGCCCAGCGCGACGAGGCTCGCCGCCGCTTCCGGCCGATCGAACGTGCCGATCGCGATGATCCGGATCGGATCGAGCAGCGGATCGTAGACCAGCGTTTCCATGAGCTCGCGGGAGCCCTGCCGATCGGCGTCGATCACGGCGACGTCCGGCGCCATGACGCGCACCAGTTCCTCGGCGCGCTCGGGATCTTCGGTCCGTTCGAATTCGAGGGCCGGCGTCCCGAGGGCGGGGCCCGGCGCATTCAGCGACTCGACCAGCGGCGCGGCCCCGAAGACCAGCACGCTCGTCGGAAAGGCGCCGCGGCGATCCACCGCGGTCGGCGCGATCGAACCGGGGCGTCGCGAGACCGGCACGTCGGTGCCCATGACCAACGACGGCACCAGGTCGATGGTCCGTCCGACCAGGGAGAGGTCGTTCGCGTCGATCGCACCGACGCCCGCGACGCGGGCGAGGACGGCTTCCGCTTCACGGAAGGCGTCGAAGACCCGGTCGAAGCCGAGCACGCCGGCGGCTGCGCCAAAGGCGTGGATCCGGCGGCGGAGATTGTCGCGGTGCGCCGCCGAGCGCGGCGAATGCTCGACCGCGACGAGGGCGAGACGCAGCGCTTCGAGCCTCCGGCCGAGACTCGCCACGAACTGAGCCCGAGAATCCTCCATACTGGTCTCCGCTTCGCTGGGCTGAGCCCCGGCATGCTCGACCATCTGCCGGCCGTACCACAGGCGGGCCGCCGATCGCACCTTTCGGGAAACCTACCCGAGGAGAAAGGCGCCCTGACCCCTCAAGCCGGCGTCAGCCGGCCCGCGACGATGCCGCCGAACACGCGACGAGCCGGGCCTCGGAGCGTCGTTTCGAACGGTGCGACACCGACCGACACTTCGAGCGTTCCCCCCGGCAAGCGAATGGCGAGGGGTTCGCCGAGCGGCACGCGCCCCGTGAACCCGAGCGCGGCGCCGGTCGCGACCGCGCCGGTCCCGCAGGCCAAGGTGCGGCCGACGCCGCGCTCCCAGACCACGACGTCGAACGCCCGCGGCTCACGCAGCGCGACGAATTCTACGTTCGTGCCACCAGGAATTGCGGCACTGACTTGGGGGCCCAAGCGATCGATCGTCGCGAGGTCGGGGAAAACGTCGAGGCAAATGGCGTGGGGATTCCCCGTCGACACCCGTTCGAACACGTACTCGCGGCCGTCGAAGGTCGTCCGGTATTCGCCGAGCCGCTCGGCGCGGCCCATGTCGATCGCGACGCTTGCTTCGTCGTCGCGTCGCTCTACTTTGCACCGCCGCGGCCCTGCGTCCGTGTCGACGACGAACTCGGCGCGGTCCACCCCGGCTTGCTTCGCGAGGTGAAGCGCCACGCATCGGAGGCCATTTCCGCACATTTCCGGGCGTGATCCGTCCGCGTTCTGGACGATCATCCGGGCGCGAGCACCGTCGTGCGCTGCCGGCCCGACGATGAGGACACCGTCCGCGCCGACCCCGAAATGGCGATCGCAAATCCGGGTCACGAGCTCCGTCGAGAGCGGGCCCGCGGCCTCCAGCACGACGAAATCGTTCCCGAGACCCTCGTACTTTTCGAACGCGATCGAGCCGGCCATCGAAGCCGTCGATCTAGCGCTCGGGGGGGTCCTTTGCCAGAGTTCACGTTCCAAACGCCGGCCACCCGGCGTTCGCTGCAACCCGAGGCCCATGCGACGTCCCCTGCTCCTTTCAGGCTTCATGGCCGCCGGAAAAACCACGATTGGACGGCTCATCGCGACCAAAAGTGGCCGGCCGCACTTCGACCTCGACCAGGTCATCGAGAAGGACACCGGGCTCTCCGTGACGGAAATCTTCGCCGCGCGGGGCGAAGCTGGCTTTCGCGCCCTCGAACGCGACACCCTGCGGACGCTCCTCGACTCTCCCGCGAACCCGGTCGTTTCCCTCGGCGGCGGCGCGCTCCTCGACCGCGCCACCCGACTCGACGCCCTCGATCGCGCGACCGTCGTCACCCTGGAAGCCCCCCTCGACGAGCTCGTTCGCCGTTCCAGCTCGTCGAAAAAACGCCCGCTCCTCGACGTCCCGGACGCGCACGCGCGCGCCGCGGAGCTCCTCGAACAGCGGCGCGGCGTTTACGCCGAATCGCACGCCCGCATCTCGACGCATCAGCGCGCGCCCGATGACGTCGCGCGCGACGTCATTCAGGTTTGGGCGCGCGAACCGGTCGCGGTCGCCGCAGGCGACGACTCGTACGTCGTCGAGGTGGGTCGCCATTTCGCGACGGAGCGGCTTCCGTCGTTCGTCGCCGGCGCGTCGTCGGTGCTGCTCGTCACCGACGACCACGTCGATCCCTTGTTCGGCAGCGCGATCGAGGGCGCCCTAAAACAAGCCGGCCTGCGTACGGCGAAGGTCGTCCTCACTCCCGGCGAGGAGCACAAGAACGTCGCGTCGCTCGCGCGGATCTGGAACGCCGCGCTCGGCGCGTCGCTCGATCGCAAAGGGCGAATCGTCGCGCTCGGCGGTGGCGTCGTTTCGGACGTCGCGGGTTTCGCCGCGGCGACGTGGATGCGCGGCGTGTCGTGGGTCGGCGTGCCGACGACGCTCTTGTCGATGGTCGACGCCTCGGTGGGCGGCAAGACGGCGATCGATCTCGGCCCGGCGAAAAACTCCGTCGGCGCATTCTGGCAGCCGAGCGCGGTGCTCTGCGACGTGCATCATCTGTCGACCGAGCCCGACCGCGGTTACGCAAGCGCCCTCGCCGAAGTGATCAAGACGGCGCTCATCGGCGACCCGGAGTTGCTCTCGCTGGTCGAATCTCACACGAGCGAAATTCTCGCCCGCGATCCGGACACCGTCACGGAGATCGTGCGGCGGTGCGTTCGCGTCAAAGCGCGCGTCGTCAGCTTGGACCCGCGAGAAGAAACCGGGCTGCGCGCCTGTCTCAATCTCGGCCACACCGTTGGTCACGCGCTCGAAGCGTATGGCGGCTATGGGCATCTCACCCACGGCGAAGCGGTGAGCCTCGGCTTGGTCGCCGCGCTTCGGATCGGCGAGCGCCTCGGCGCGACCGAGCACGCGCTCGCGGAACGGACCATCGCCGCGTTGGGCGCGCTCGGACTTCCGGTCGACGTCGCGTCCCAACCGCTTGCCCCCGCGTCGGCGCTCGTCGGGCACGACAAGAAAAAGTCGGGGAACCGATTGAAATTCGTCGTCGCGCGCGCGCCCGGGCAGGTCGAGCTCGTCGATTTGCCGCTCGACGAGCTGCGGCGTCTCGTCGTCGAGCTCGCTTCCTGAACGCGGTGGTTTCCACATCCGGTGCGCCGAAGCGAGGTGGGTCGGACCTCGTCGAGCGCTCCAAATCTCTTGTTTTTTGGCGCCTTTCGCGGCGTTTTTCGATGTAGGCGGCGTCGCGCGCGTCGCTCCGAGCCGCGGAGATTCGAGCGCGACACGACTCATAAGTCGTTACGGATGATCACGACTTTTGGCGCTCTTCGCGTCGGCCGCATAGAATTGAGATGCGGACGCTGACTCGGTCACCGCCGCGCAGATTTCCGAGGTCGCCTCATGAGCCGGACACTTCGTTCTTTCTTCATCGCAAGCTTCGCCGCGTGCCTGAGCGCTGGCGGAATGTCGGGGTGCGCCGACAACGACAGCTCGCTCTTCATCGACGGCGTCCTCGTCCCGCAGCCCCCCGATTGCTCGGTTACGGGCGACCCGACGCAACCGATGCAGTTCAACGGCGTGCTCGACGTCGCCCTCCGGTTCAACTACTCGGCGGCGCTCCTCGTCGGCAATCAGCTCACCCCGCGCGGCGACAAGCAGAACCTCAAGATCGAAACCACTCGAGTGAATCTCCGCGGAGCGGAGATCACGATCACCGACTCGGCCGGCGCCACGATCAAGTCGTTCTCGATCGGCGGCACCGGGTTCGTCGACTCGAATACGGGTGAGACACCGGGGTGGGGTATCTTCTCGACGGATCTCATCCCGGGGCCGGTCGGGGTGACCCTGGTCAAGGACCTCCCGTTCGGCACCAGTAAGAATTATTACACGAAGGTCCAGGTCTTCGGTGACACGCTCGGCGGCACGAGCATTACCTCAGGGTTTCTCACGTACCCTATCGAGGTCTGCAACGGCTGCCTCATCCAATATCCCGCCGTCGCAATCGACACGGCCAGTGGCCAAAACAAATGCGACAAGTCGACGGACACCGCGCCGACGCCGGGATGCTTCCCGGGTCAGGATGGATTCGTCGATTGCCGAAATTGCTCGGCGACCGTCGCTGCTTGCGCCATTGAACCGCAATAGAGCGAGCGCGTCGTGATTCGACGCGCCGCCGCTAGCGCGACTCTCGCCGCTTGCGCGTCGCTCGCGACGACCGCGCTCGCCGATCCGCAATGGGACGTCGGGTTGACGTCGGGCGTCGCCGGCCGCGGACGACCCGGTTCGTTCTGGAGCGACACGGCGTATTACGGATCGATTCGCGGCGACCTCATCTTCGGACGCTCGAGCGAGCACGACGTCGGCGTCGGACCAGCACTCGAAATCGCCACGACGGACTTCGACGATCTCCGGCTCTTGGGCGGCGCGACGGCCGTGCTCCCCCTCGGTGACCTCTTCGCGGTCAGCGCGACTCCATCGGCATACGTCCGCGCTCACGACGACACGACGTCCGCGGGTGTGTCGGGCCGGCTCTTCTTGGGCTTCAAGAGTTACAACTACGAGTCGGCGTATGCGATGGGAGCGGGTCTCTTGCTCGGCTACGACCAAGATCTGGGGGGCTCCAAGGAACACGCGGCGATCGTCGCGGTGCAGCTCGACGCGCTCATCGTCGCACTACCCTTCGCGCTCGTTTATCAATTGATCCGCGGACCCACGCACTGAAGTCGCGAGCCGACGGCGTGTGCCCTTGCTGTGGGAAACCGCGCTTTTCGCTTTTCTCGCGGGCGGCGTATTTCCATTGGAGTCCGTGGATGCTACGTTCGCGAGATGGATCGCGCGTCCGTGGAGCTTCGCGTCGGCGGCCAGACGTTCCGCGTCGTGGCCAGCGCCAGCGCCGATGAGCTGGAGCGGCTCGCGGGCGTGGTGGACGGCAGGCTCCGCGAGATCGCGCAGTCGAGCGCGTTCCATCCCCAGAGCATGTTGCTGGTCGCCATCTCCCTCGCTCACGAGCTCGAGCAAGAGCGCACGCGGCGCCGAGACGTCGAAGCACGCTCGCGCGAGATGCTCCGTTCGCTGCTCGAACGTATCGACGGGGCGCTCGAGTTGTCGGCCGCGAAGGACCCCGAAGTCCGGCCGAGCCCCGACGGCGACGAGCTCCATCCCTAGCCCACCGTGCGCTCGCGCGCGCAACACGGGAGCGCGGCAAGCGGGCGCGATCAACCGGACGGCGCCGGTCGCGCGAGACGTACTCGGCGGCCGCGCGGCGCCGGAGCTCGGAGCGAGTGGGGCAGCCGAAGCGCGGAGCGGAGCTATACCGGGTTCCCGGTTGAGCTCATCGTCGAACTGGTCACCGCCGTTACCCTCCCCGATCAATCCAACCGCGCTGAGCCTCGGATCGGTCGCGCGCGATCCGGTCCCACTCGCCGAAGAGAAGTAGGGCCTCTGTTGCTTGGCGTAGTCGTCTCTGCGATTCGCTTCAGCGGAACGCGCGAATCGTCAGATCGACGAGCGCTTCGACGTCACGAGTGACGTCCGCGCTCGTCTCGGCGGCGACGCGAACCGCGACCGCTTCGTAGGCGCCGGTGATCGCGGCGAGCCTCGCGTCGTCCACCGCTCGTCCCACGGTTCCTGCCGCGCGAGCCCCCGCCAAGATCGCCGTCAGACGTGACGCGAGGATCCGGCGGGTGCTCTGACGACTCTCGGAGCGCACGTGCCCGCCGAAGATGGACGTCGCGCTTTCTGGGTGCACCCTCGAATACTCGAGACACGCTGACGCGACGCTGCGAAGCTGCGCGATCGGCGTCGCGGCCCGCGACGCGCCGGCGTCGAGTGCATGGTCGAGATCGCGCACGGCGATCTCGTCGAGTGCCGCGACGACCGCGTCGGCGTCTTCGAAATGTTCGTAGAACGTGTTTCTGCCGACGCCCGCGAGCGCGACGATATCGGTCACCGTGAGCGTGCCGTCACTCGCCGCACGAATGCGCGCCGCGGCGCCCAAGATGGCGCTGCGGTGCCCGTCGGCTCTCGCCTCACCGCCGACCGAACGGTCCCAGCGCCCTCGACGATCGTCCATGAGAAAATGCGATTGTTTTTATACCTGCTTTTGGCCGCGACAGAGAACGGTGGCGCGAAATCAGCGGAATGCGTAAACGTGGGAAACCCGGTCGAGAAAAGGCTGAGAGGTCATGAGCCCGTCGAGTGGAGCCGCACCACAAAAAGATGTGTATGAGTTTATACCGGCCGGTCTAGCGGATTCTGACTTTGCTAAATGCATAAGATGAATAAATACCGGTGTTTATAAGAATACGTAGTCATACTTTTCGTTGGTTGGAGAGCCGGTGCCGGTCGGTCGTGCCGGCGAGTGCCCAACCCGCTCGGATGTCGCACGCTCGGACGCGGTGGGTTGATTTTTGGTCGCAGCCTTTCTGAGGTGCCAGGACGGGTGGGGTCGACGGGCGCGGCGGAGACGTCAGTCCGCCGGTTCGCCGACTGCCCAAGCGCGGGGCATGGGCGCGCAACCGCAGCTCGAGGGAATTAGGGACGGCTTTCCCGAATCCGGGCGCATTCTGGAAAAGCCGACGGATGCGGTACCCAGGGCGGTTCAAGGTCTGGAATTGGTGATGGCCCCCCAAATCTAGGCTGGGACGATCGGCCCGTGCGGCACCCAGACGCGGTTCGAGGTCTGAGATGGCGACGACGCCCCCAGCTCGCGGAAGGAGTCAAAGCGGTTCCCACTCGAGTCGCCCTGCCCGAAGGGAGCGGAGTTAGGTCGAACAGGAGCCGCTTCCGACCATCATCCGTCGCCTGACGCTGTGTGTTTCGATGGGCGCGCCTGGGTTGCGCTGCAATTGGCTGGCGCTCGAACGCGAGTGATCTAAGAGTCCGGGTGTGTCGGTGAACGACGATTTGCGGCGGGAGTTGGAGGCACTTCGCGAGGGGGGCCTGCTCCGCGAACCAGAGGGGCCGGTCGGGGCCGAGCTCGACGTCTGTCGGAACGATTACTTGGGATATGCGCGCCGAGTTGTTTCACGTGAAACGGTCGCGCCGTTGGGTGCAGGAGCCTCGCGACTCATTTTCGGAACGAGTCCTGAACACTTGGCGCTCGAAGCCGAGGTCGCCGATTGGGTGGGGCAGCCCGCAGCCCTGTTGTTCAGCAGTGGATACGTCGCAAACCTTGCAACGGTGCAGGCCCTCGTCCGCCCCGGCGACACCGTCGTTTCCGACGAACTGAACCACGCCTCGATCATCGACGGCTGCCGACTTTGCCGCGGACGGACGGTGGTGGTCCCGCACCTCGATCGGGAAGCGATGGAAACCGCGCTCGCGATGCCGTGCGAGGGCCGGCGTTGGCTCATCACTGAGTCGTATTTCAGCATGGACGGAGACTCGCCGGACCTCGTCGCGCTCCGTGCACTCTGTGACCGCTACGACGCGGCGTTGATCGTCGATGAAGCCCACGCTCTCGGTATCTTCGGGGACAGTGGTGCAGGTCTCTGCCGCGCCGCGCGGATCATGCCCGACGTACAGATGGGGGGCTTCGGAAAGGCCGTTGGGTCGCAGGGAGCATTCATCGCGGGTTCTGCCGCGGTGATCGAGACCCTGTGGAACCGCGCGCGAGGATTCGTCTTTTCCACAGGGATGAGTCCGTTGCTCGCCGAATTCACGCTGGCCAACGTTCGTGCAGTTCGTCGCGACGATCCGGCGAGAGACCGACTCGGGAGCCTCTGCCGACGGTTCGCGGAGCGGCTCGATGGTGCTCCGACCGGCTTCTCGCGAGGTCGTCACGGTCCGATTTTCCCGGTGGTGTTTGGAGGCGAAGAGCGAGCGCTTCGAGCCAGCCGTCGTTTGCGCGACGAGGGCTTCCTGACGCAGGCGATCCGTCCGCCGACGGTGGCTTCGGGAGCAAGCCGGCTCAGAGTCGCCCTCCATGCCGATCTCGACGAGGAACGTGCCCTCATGCTGGCTGACTCGCTCCGGCGGCTATGCCTCGAATCGTGATCCTCGGCACGGGGACCGGCGTTGGGAAGACGTACGCGACGGCCGCCCTCGCGCGGGCCTTGTCTTCGACAAGCCACCGCTCGGTCGTTGCCGTCAAACCGATCGAAACGGGGGTCGCTTCAACGCGAGCGAGGCGAGACGGTGCCCCGCTAGCGCGGTCAGACGCCGGCGCGCTCGAACGCGCTTCCAACGGCCCTGTTCTTCGCCCGCACCCTTTGTACGCGTTCCCGGAGCCAATCTCGGCTCATCTCGCCGCGCGCCGAGCTCGCGTTCGCATCTCGCTCCCTCATCTCCGGGCCTGGGCCGATTCAGCCATACGTGACGATATGTGGCAACTCGTCGAGACGGCAGGAGGAGCGTTCTCGCCGCTCTCGGCTCGGACGACGAACATGGATCTCGCAGGAGCGCTCGAGCCTTGCATCCGAGTGCTCGTCGCGCCCGACGCGCTGGGCGTCTTGCACGACGTGTTCACGACCGTGCGCACGATGGAGTCGAACGGACATGCGACCGATTTTCTCGTGCTGTCGGAGTCGCGAACGAGCGACGCGTCGACGGGGACGAACGCCGCGGAGCTCGCGCGGCTCGGACTGCCCCGGCCGATCGCCGTCATTCGACGCGGCGACGGAGAGCGTTCTCTCTTGCCGCTGGCGCGGGCGTTGATCCGTCGCGAGCGGGCGCGCCGCAAATGATGTTCACGCGGCGACGACGCGTCCGCGTTCGAGCCGCAATCTGCGGCCGCCGACACGATCAGCAAAGCCCGCGGTGTGATTGACGACGACGATCGTCGTGCCTCGCGTGCGCTCGTCGACGAGCAATCGCTCGACCCGTTCGACGCTCTCGGCGTCGAGTCCGGTGACGGGTTCGTCGAGAAGGAGCAGGGACGGCGAGTGCGCGATCGCCTTCGCCAACGCGACTCGTTGCCGCTGACCGCGCGATAGCGTTCGCACGACTTGCGCGGCGAATTCGGCGAGACCGAGTTGCGACGCAGTGCGCTCCCACGCCTCCCGTTCGTCGACCCCGTGCAAGCGCGCGCCGAGCTCGATGTTCTCGCGCGCGGTGAGATCCGGATAGGCGCGAAGGTCGTGCGCGAGCCAGCCGAGCTCTTCACGGACGTCCCGTGCGCTTTGCGGCACGCCTACATAAGTGACCGTTCCCGAGGTCGGACGGAGCCGGGTCCCCAGAATGTTGAGCAAGGTCGACTTCCCCGCGCCGTTCGCCCCCTCGATGAGGGCAATCTCCCCGGCCTCGAAGCGCGCCGTGACTCCTCGCAGCACGGGCCGGCCGCCAAATGTGCGGAAAACCCCGTTCACTTCGACCCGCTCGATCGACGGCACGCTCCCCGGCTCTTACTCCGCCCGTGCGTTTCCCGCCACCGAGCGAATCGAGCTGCGTGCGTACTCGCCGGGCTCGAAGTTGGCTGGTTTCATCGTGCTAACATTGTCGGCCGCATGTCCACCTCCTCGGCAGTCGCGCTCGACTCCGCTCACCTGGAGAAGCTCACCGAGCTTCGTCGCGCGGTAGAGCTAGCGCTCGAGGGCAAACCCGAAGCCGTCGAGCTGGCGCTGGTCGCGCTCCTCGGCCGCGGTCACGTCCTCATCGAAGATGTACCCGGGGTCGGCAAGACGACCCTCGCTCGCGCCCTGGCGAAAGCGATTGGCGGACAGATGCGCCGCGTACAGTTCACCAGCGATCTGCTGCCGAGCGACGTCCTCGGTGTTTCGATCTACGACCAGCGCCTCACGGACTTCGTGCTGCGAAAGGGTCCGATCTTCAGCAACGTGCTCCTGGCCGACGAAATCAACCGCGCCAGCCCGCGCACGCAATCGGCGCTGCTCGAAGCGATGAACGACGGCCAGGTTTCGCTCGACGGCAAATCGTTACCGTTGCCGGAACCGTTCTTCGTCATCGCGACACAAAACCCTCAGGACTTCGCCGGAACGTTTCCGCTCCCCGAGTCGCAGCTCGACCGTTTCATGGTGCGGATCAGCATCGGCTACCCGCCCACCCACGTCGAAACGCGGCTACTCCTCGGCACCGAGACGGACCGCGTCGGGCGCGTGCCCATCGTGCTCGACCCCGAGGCGTTGCTCGACCTCCAGGCGGACGTCGACCGTGTGACGTTCGAACCGGCGCTCGCGTCGTACTTGCACGCGATCGTCGTGGCGACGCGCTCCACCGCGACGTTGGCGCTCGGCGCGTCGACGCGCGCCGGCATGAATCTGTCGCGGGCCGCCCGCGCGCGCGCACTGATGCGCGGCCGTCACTACGCGATCGCCGACGACATTCACGCGCTCACCGTTCCGCTGCTCGCCCACCGCGTGCGCCTCGCCGCGCACGCCGAAGGCTACGTCCCGAGTCGTGAGGAGTCCGAAGCCGCCGTCCGCGACGCGGTCGCGCGCGTCCCCGTTCCGCTCTAGTCGGGAGAACTCGTGGTCGCCGCGCCGGACAGCACTCCCCCTTCCCGCGATCCGTTCGACGCGGACAGTCCGCCGCGCCGATGGCTGAGCCGCTTCACGCGCGCGTTCAAGCCCCCGCGCAAACTGAAGATCACCCGCGAGGGGAAGTTCTTCATCATCCTCACGCTGAGTGTCGGGCTCGCGGCGATCAACACCGGGAACAACCTTCTTTATTTGCTTCTCGGCATGCTGCTCGCGCTCATCGTCGTGTCGAGCATCATGAGCGAGCTCAGCTTGCGAAAGCTGAGCGTCGTTCGTCGATTGCCGGCGCGCGCCCAGGTCGGACGCCCGCATCTCGTCGAGATCGAGGTCCACAATCATAAGAAGCGCGTGCCGAGCTACGCGATCGAGATCGAGGATCTTCGCGCCGGACAGCCCGCCGACAAGCGCTGCTTCTTTCTGAAGATCAGCCCCGACTCGGCGCAGGTCGCCGCCTACCGTCGCACGCCCGCCAAGCGCGGCCGCGATCGCCACGTCGGCTTTCGCGTCGCGACGCGCTTTCCGTTCGGCCTCTTCGAAAAGTCGCGCGAGCTTCGGTCCGAAGGCGAACTCATCATCTATCCCGCCGTCGATCCGGTGAAGCTTCCGCCCGATCAACCGGGACAACGCGCCGGCACCCACGGCTCTCTCGGCAGAGGATCGGGCGACGAAATTCTCGGCGTGCGCCCGATGCGCGACGGCGACGACCCGCGCGACGTCTATTGGCGGAAGAGCACCCTCGAGGGGCAGCTCGTCTTGCGCGAGCGGGCCCGCGAAACCCAGCGCCACGTCACGTTGGTCGTCGAATCGTCGCACACCGATGGCCCTCCCGACGAGTCGTGGCTCGGCCGATTCGAGCGGCGTATCCGCGACGCGGCGTCGCGGTCGGTCGCACACTTGCGTCGCGGCGACAGCGTGACCGTCATCACGACCGCGGGCGATCGCGTCCGCGCCGACAAATCCGTGGGCGCCGATCCCGTGCTGCGACTCCTCGCGCTCTTGCAACCGAGCCCCGCCCTGCCGAAAAGCGACCGCCGCATCGCGCGCGCGCGCGCCGCCGCCGACATGGACTCGGTCGTCGTTCTGTCGCCTCGCCCCGTGCGACGCCCCGCGCCGACCGCAGGAGAACGGTGAAGTTCGGCTTCGTCCATCGCGTGATGACCGATCTCCTCGCGGTGCTCGGCCTCCTCTCATTGGTCACGAGCGGCGAGCTCGATCCGTGGATGAGCGGCGGCATCGTCATCGGGCTCATCTTCGCGGTGTTCATTCCCGAGCGGCTCCAGGACCATCCGCGCACCGGCAACGTCGGCGCGGCGCTCTCGCTGCTGCTCCTGATCGGACAATTGACGCGGCTCTTTCTCGGGGGCGACGTCCTCGCGCTGGCCGTCGAGTTCGCCGCGGCCCTCCAAGTGATCCGCCTCGCGACGCGACGCGGAGCCGCGCACGATCAGCAGATCATCTTGCTCGCGCTCGTGCACCTGGTCGCCGGCACCGTGCTCGGCGGCGGTCTCGCCTACGGGCTTTGTTTTTTCGGATTTTTGGTCGTCGCGCCCGGCGCCCTGGTGCTCAGCCATCTTCGTCGCGAAGTGGAAGGCAACTACCGACAAGGCGCCCGCGATCGAACCGGGTTGCCCGTCGACGTCCCGCGTATCTTGCGAAGCCGAAGAGTCATCAGTCGTCAGTTCTTGCTGACGACCTGTTCGCTCTCGATCCCGATCTTCCTCTTCACGGGGATGCTCTTCGTGCTGTTCCCGAGGGTCGGCTTGTCGCTCTTGCTTCTCGGTCATGCGCGGTCGACGCGAATGATCGGCTTTTCCGACCGCGTCGATCTGGGCGGTGTCGGACGACTGCGCACCGATCCGACGATCGCGATGCGCGTCACTCCGGCTCACCTTCCCGACAATCCGCCGCTCCGCCTCGCGCTCTACCTGCGCGGCACCGCGTTCGATCGCTACGACGGAACGACGTGGTCGCGGACTCGCACCGGGAGATACCCCGCCGAACAACAGGGCTCGCTCGTCATCGTTCATCACTACGACAGCGAGCCGGCGCGGCGGAGCCTTCAGATCGACCTCGAACCGATTTCGCCCCCGGTGATTCTCTTGCCGCCCGACGCCGTGTCGTTCCGACTCCTCACGCGCGGCGATCCGGTGATCGGACGGGCGACGCCGGTGTTCGTCGGACCCGAGGGCGAATACAAATACTCCGGGGACGACCGCGGCCTTCGCTACGAGGTGCTATCGAAGGCCGCGACGCCGATCGCGCCGGAGCCGCTCGATGCCGTGGAACGCGCACGCTATCTGGTGCTCCCGCGACAGCTCCCCGATCGCGTGCTGCGGCTCGCACGCGACTGGACCCGAGGCACCGTCGGCGCCCGTGCGGCGGCCGCTGCAGTCGAGCTTCACCTCCGGAACGAGTACCGCTACGACCTCGACTCGCCGTCGGGCGCGGCGAAAAATCCGCTCGATCACTTTCTCTTCGAGTCGCACCGCGGTCACTGTGAGTTCTATTCGACGGCGATGGCGGTGCTCTTGCGCACGGTCGGCGTCCCGACGCGCAACGTCACCGGCTTCGTCGGCGGCACCTACAACCGCTTCGGGCATTTCTATGCGGTTCGGCAAGGCGATGCGCACTCGTGGGTCGAGGTGTATCTCGAAGGGGTAGGGTGGACACCGTTCGATCCCACCCCGCCGGCGAATGCGACACCTCAGGTTGCCACTTCTGGGCTCCTCGCCGTGCTCCGCGACATGGCCGAAGCCGCGGCGCAACGCTGGAGCCGTTACGTCGTCGGTTACGACCTCGAACAACAGATCCGGCTCCTCCGCTGGGCCGTGAAACGCTACGAGGGCACCGGCTCATTGCACCACGGTCTTCTCGGCATGCGTTCGCCGTGGAGGACCGGCATCCTCTTCATTGGGGTATTTCTGATCTTCGGCGGCGCTTACTACCACCTCAGGTTCCGAAAACGAGCTCCGCGGAACTCGCCGATCGACCCCTCGGAGCGGCTCGCCACTGCGCAGATCGTCGCCCTTTATCGTTCACTCGAGGCGGCGATGGCCGTCCGGGGCGCACCGCGCGTCACGAGCACGCCCCCGCTCACCCACGCCGAGGCGCTGGCCGCACTGAATCATCCGATCGCTGGGGAGGTGCTCGCACTGACTCAACGATACGTCGAGGTGCGGTACGCCGGACAATCGCTCACCGAGCACGACCGGCGAGAATTCACTCGCCGCGTCCGCGCGCTTCGTCAAAACGAGGCTGCCCCTGACGCGGCGCCTCCATCCGTTTGACGGATCAGGCCGCGCGGCGTCGGCTACGCCGTGCCGCGCTGTAGTCGGAAACCTCGAGCCGCCGTCCGCGAGAAACCGAAACTCGCCTCAATTGCGGAGTCTCGCCACAGTGCCCCGCCGTGTCGGTGCAACGTTGCACCGCGTGTCTGCTCAGATGTGGACAGTGCGCGCCCACCGCTGGGGTTAGCCGCGCGTCGTCTGGAGGACGATCTCGCCGTCGCTGCGCGCTCCGACACCATAGAACGCACCTTGCGGGGGTCGTGCGCCCATGGCGTCGAGGTCGAGGGTGGGCGAGCCGTGCTCGACCCAGGCGACGACGACCGAGTCCATATCCGCGCCATCGCTCGGCAATTGGAGGAAGCTCACGTCCACGCCGTCTCTCAACTCTTCCGGCGTGATCGCCCGCTGCGTCGAAGCGAGGGGCTGCGCGTAGGCGTCGGGAACCTGATGCTGATCCAGCGTGTCGCGACGATACGACTGCACGATGAGCCGGAGCTCCCCGTCGTTTTGCACGTGTCCGCGCGCCGACACCCGCGTGCGAACCTGGTCGACCCCGGTCACGCCGAGCGCGGTCGCCGCGATGAGCGAGATCCAGGACACCGCGGATGCGGTGACTAGCTGGGGACCTCGTCGCGACGACATGTTGTTCTTAGTAAGCACGTCGCGTGCCAAAGCCAGGTCTCCCTCGAATTCCAGTGCCACGGCATTGCTTCGTCTCATCACGCTCCTATCAACGCAGCGAGCGTCTTGTCGTTCCCTCGGCATTTCCTCTGCTGATCTCGGATCGTGAACGTCCGCGGTTGCGGACGAATCCCCCGACGCCATCGGACCAATTGCCAGCCACGCGGGACCATGCGCCGCTCGAGCTGCCACCGTGGCAATGGACCGTGCGACTTCGGCACGGTCGTGTGCAGTTTTGAGACTACGGAGGTGGCTCAGTGCCCACCGAGTGCCCGGGCGGCCCAGGCTGCCGCGCCGACACACGTCCCGGAGGCGGTAGCGCCCGCCCCTTGGCGCAGGAACGGTCCACCAACGATCGCAATGTCGCGGCCCTTCCGGAGCACCGCGAAAGGTCCGGTCGTGGGGCGCTCGACGCAGCTTCGTCCTCGCGGTGGGGCTGACCCCGCCTTCGGGTCCGGTTTCGCCCCGCCTCCCGCCTTCGCGTCCGGTTTCGCGCTGGAGGCAGCCTGCGCGTCATCGGCTTGCGCACTGGCGCCGCGCTCGAACGCGCGCTCACCGCGCGTCGCTGCAGCCACGTCGTCGTATCTGAGGTGCCACAGGACGGCGACCCGATCCCCGTCGCGAAAGACGCCCACGCGATCGCCGGCCCAGTGACTCGCCGCGTCTTCCGCGGCGTGCCGCGGCAACCACTCCTCGAGCATGAGCCGCGACGACTCTTCGCCGAGAACGTCGTGATAGACGAGCGTCGCCGGGCCGTCCCGCGGCGGCGGCGGCACGGCGACGACCTCCGGCTCCTCGTGCGCGAGGAGTTTCTCCGGATGCAGGAGCTGCTCGGTGCTCGTCGGCGGGTGCTTCCACGCTTCGTCGACGGCCGCCCAACCGCCGCGGCGTCGCAAGAGGTGCACGAGCTCGACGCCCTCGATGTACGGCGCGATGAGCGACCGTTTCAGAATGTCCGGGACGCCTTGAACCTGGACGCTGAGCTCGGCGGACGCGCGCACTTCGATGCCGAGGAGCTGCTCGGAAAGATCCGTCGCCTTCTGACCCCGGGGCGCGAGCATCGCGTCGAGCATGGCGCTCGTCGCATCGCCTTCGGCGAGCGCGTGGAGCGCGCTCTGCACGTCGGACTCGTCCGGGCGATAGTCGAGGAGCCGTCCGAGATCGTAGTGTTGGTCCTGGAGCGCATGGACGAGCTCGTGTGACAACGTAGCTTGTCGTTCGGCAGGTCCGAGATCGGACGCGAGGTACATCGTCTTTTCGGCGGGCTCGTAGTATCCCGCCAGCTCGGCGGTCATGAGCGACACGATCGCCTTCGAATAGTCGAACGACGGCGGCGCCACCCCGAGCGCGACGAGCATGTCGCCCTCCGACGAGACGACTTCCGGCGGGAGCTCGTGCTCGATGCTCTTCTCGACCTGGGTCGCCATCTCCGCGCGGGTCAACGTGCGTCCGTGGACGACGCCCAACACCGGGAGCTCGCGAATTCGACTCGCTTCGACGAGAGCGCGCGCGACGATCGCGTCGGCGTCGCGAGCGGTCGCGGCGTTCGCCGGCGGAGCCGCTCCCGCGTCGGGATTCGCCGTGGCACCGCGAACGACGATTTCCGGAATCACCGTCGCGGGGTTGCCGGGCGATGCGCCGTGCGCGCCCCCACAGGCGACGAGGAGCGCCGCGCCGGGTGCCCCTACAAACCAAAGACCGTTCCTGCGTCGCGATCGGCCGGCGTTCATCCGTTGCCGGCCGCGCGACGAAGGTCGGCGATCGCCTGCTTGCGATCCGGCTTTCCGAACACGGCGTTTCCCGCGACGAGGACGCGCGCGCCGGCTTCGACCACTCGCCTGGCCGTTTCCGGCGAAATGCCGCCGTCGACCTCGAGATCGATGGGCAACCCGGCGCGATCGATCATGCGCCTAAGGGCCGCGACTTTCGGCAAGACGGACGGCAAGAACGATTGGCCGCCGAAGCCGGGGTTGACGGTCATCGCCAGGATCACGTCGAGGTCTCCGAGCACGTACTCGAGCGTCGTCTCGGGCGTGCTCGGATTGAGGACGGCGCCCGCGCGTTTTCCGAGTGATCGAATGTGCGCGAGGGTGCGCTGGAGATGCACCGACGCCTCGACCTGGATGCTGATGCCGTCGGCGCCTGCTTCCGCAAACGCGTCCACGTAGCGCTCGGGCTCGACGATCATGAGGTGCACGTCGAGAGGGAGCTTGGTGGCACGCCGCGCCGCGCCAACGACGATCGGGCCGAGCGTGATGTTCGGAACGAAGCGACCGTCCATCACGTCGACGTGGATCCAGTCGGCCCCGGCGGCCTCGGCGTCCTTGATTTCGTCGGCGAGCCGGCCGAGATCCGCACTCAAGATCGACGGCGCGATGCGCACCGAGGTGTTCATGCGCCGTTCGATACACGAGCCCCGGCCCGGCAGCTAGTGCACCGCCCGTGATGTGCCGAGCGCCGCCGTTGTGGGAACTCGTGCTAGCCTCGTAGGGTCGCCGCGAAGAGATCATGATCACTCGTCCCCTCGGCAAGCAGGACTACGATCACATCGTCCAGGTCATCGATCGATGGTGGGGCGGTCCGACGAGCGCGCTCGCCCACCCACTCTTCTTCTACGAGCTCGGGACGTTCGCGCGGGTCGTCGAACACGACGGGATCCTCGTCGGGTTCTTGCTCGGCTTCGTCGCGCCCGGACCGCCGAAAACGGGTTACGTGCACCTCGTCGGGATCCACCCGGACTATCGACGGCGAGGCGTCGGCAAGGTGCTCTATCAAACCTTCGAGGAAGACTGTCGCTCGAGCGGATGCCGCCGCATGAAGGCGATCACGACGACGGGCAACGACGGGTCGATCGCGTTTCACCGCGCCACGGGTTGGAACGTGACGCTCGTCGAGGACTACGCCGGTCCGGCCCGGCCGCGGATCGTCTTCGACAAGACCCTCGAACCCGACTAGGTTCGGGCGGAGGTACCGATGGGTGAAAGCGCCCCGAGCATCGAAGACCTCCGGCATTTGGGCCTGTTCGGTGCGCTCAGTGACGAGGCGCTCACCTTTTTGGCGAAGCGGCTCGTCATTCAAATGCCGTCGCCGGGGAACCTCATCTTCAAAGAGGGTGACCCCGCTCGCGATCTCTTCGTCGTCATCGGCGGCGAAATGGAGGTGCTGAAGCGCAGTCAGGCCGGCCTCGACGCCCGCGTCGCGCTCCTCGGCCCCGGCGACTGGTTCGGCGAAATGAGCATCCTCGACGTGCAACCGCGCTCGGCCAGCGTGCGGGTGCTTGCGCCGAGTCGCTTGCTGCGAATCAGCGCGGCCGATCTCGACGCGCTCTACCGCTTTGACGTGCGGGCGTACGCGATCATCGTGCTCAACATCGCGCGCGAGTTGAGCCGACGCCTGCGCGTGGCCGACGGCCTCCTCGCGGAGTTCGTGGTCAACGTAATGGGCCATTACATGGACCGGCATCGCCCTTCGGCGAGCTGAGCCGTCCTCTACGACTCGATTCGGCTCGAGTCAGCGCGTCGCATCGGGTGCCGCATCGCCGGGCGTTGCGTCGCCAGGTGCCGCGTCACCCGCGTTGTTCTGGCCGGCGTCGTTGGGGCCGCCGTCTCCCTGGCCGCCGATGGTGCCCGTGCTGCCGCCGCTGCCATTGGTCGCGCCGCCCGCGTTCGTCGTGCCGCCGGCGCTCGGTTCACCGCCGGACCCCTCCGAAGCGCCACCCGAGTTGAACAGCCCACCCGTTCCCGGGCTGCCGCCGAACCCGGTGGCACCGCCGGTGGAGACGGAGCCCCCGTTGCTCGATTGGCCGCCGCCCGCACCGAAACCACCGCCGGGAGTAGCCGAGCCGCCGCTTCCAGGGAAGCCGGTCGTCGAACCGCCCGTGCCGGTTTGCCCGCCGGATCCGGTCGCCGCAAGACTCGGATCTTCGTTTTTCGGGTTGAGACCGCACCCTGGGACGAGGAGCGCGCCCCACAGCAACGCGGCGCCCAGCGCCCCAGCGCGACTCCTTCCCATCGGCGATTTCCTAGCACGACGTGGTCCATTGCTGGGGTGGTCAATCCAGCCAAAAATGACCGCTGCGCGCGATTTCGCGGCACAAGTTGGCTCAACCCCGCGACGAAGCCGCCCTAGGGTCGTATGTCGGATCAGTCGTGGAGTGGGCCGGGCCGCGCGTCGTGTTCTGCGTCGGGGCCGGCATCGTTGACCCCTGCGTCGGGCAACGGCGCACCGGCGTCAGCGGGGAACGACGTCGTCGCGCCGCTGCCGGTGCTGCCGCCGGCACCGGTGGTAAAGCCGCCACTCGCCTCCGGAAAGCCGGCCGCTCCCATCGCGCCACCAGCCCCAAAAATACCTCCGGCACTGCCGCCGGTGCCGCCGAAGGCACCCGATGGTCCACTCGAATTGTCGCCGCTCGGAAGATCCGGCTTCGGATTCAGGCCGCAGCCGGTCGCCGCCGCGTAGACCAGCGAGAGCCAGAAGCCGATAGCGAGCGCGCGCTTCACTCTGCCCCTCTTCGCAAGAACTCTGCCACCGTCAGTCGCCACGGCCACGCGCGCGTACCGTGCGCGCACGCTCGAGCAGAGTCAACACGGGTCCGACGTCTGCCGGATCGCGTCGTAGTCCCCACAAGACCCGCTCGAGCTCGCCTAGCAAGGTCTCGAGGACCGCGCTCACTTCGTCGGCGTTCGTCGAAAGAATGTCGCGCCACATCGCTTCACCGCCGCCCGCGACGCGGGTCGCGCTCTCGAACGCGGGCCCCGCAGCAACGCTCGCACGACGATTTTCGGCGAGTACCGCGAGCGCGCTCGCGAGGATCTGCGGCACGTGGCTCGTGAGCGCGACGGCGCGATCGTGATCGTCGGCGCCGATGAGAATCGGCGTCGCGCCGAGGCTCTTCACCAGCGATTGCACGCGCTCGAGTGCGTCCTTGTCGCAGCTCTCGGGACACAGCATCCACTGGCGTCCTTCGAACAGGTCGGCGCGCGCGCGCTGAACGCCGCCCTGAGGCAAGCCGGCCATCGGATGCCCGGGAACGAAACGTCGAGCGCGGTGTGATCGCGCGGCGCTCGCGACGATCGCACGCTTCGTCGAGCCGCAATCGGTCACCAGATCCGCGCTCTCGAGGATTTCGGGAATCATCGCCGCGATGGCGCCGACGGGTGCGGCAACGACGGCGAGGTCCGTGCTTCGAAGCGCCGCGCGAACGGCGAAGTCGTCCGACGTGTCGACGAGGGTGTCTGCGGCGTCGCGCGCTTCCGGAAGACTCACCACGTCCGTTCGATCGATCCCGGTGACGTGCGTCGCCGCTCCGCGCTTCCTCGCGGCGAGCGCGATAGAGCCGCCGATGAGACCCAGGCCGAGAATCGTGAGCCGCACGATAGGTGAATGTTGCCACCGTCCTCGTCGCGCTGCTCGTCCGATCGCGGGCGCGCCCTCGCCGGGCAATTCGCCCGTGCGCCCGATAGCGCGGCTTCCCGCGGGCTATTGTGCGACCCGATTCGGGATTTTCTCGCGGAAGAAGCGGTCCGGCCACCCGTCGCGCCAGCGGCGTCGCGGGCGAGCCCATCGGACGGCCGAGCGACCTGACCGGGCCACCGCCCTGGCAACGACGGGTCGACAACGGTAGCTTAGCGGGATCGGAAGACCGCGTTGATGGCCGAGACAACCCCGGAACACTCCTTGATCGGCCGACTCGTCGCGGGTCGCTATCGGGTGTTGAAGCTGCTCGGTGCGGGCGGCATGGGGCAGGTGTATCTCGCCGAGCACGAAGCCATCGAGAAGAAGGTGGCGCTGAAGGTGCTCCGCACCGAATACAGCCGCAAGGAAGACATCGTCACGCGGTTTCAACAGGAGGCGATCAGCGCGTCGCGGATCAAGCACCCCAACGTGCTCGACGTGTTCGACTTCGGTCGCGTCGAATCCGGCGAAGCCTTCATCGCGATGGAGTTTCTCGAGGGGCACGATCTCGCGGACGAGCTCGCGAAGCGAGGCGTCCTCGATCCGCAGCGCGCGATCCCCATCGCACTTGAGATCTGCCGCGCTCTCGGAGCCGCTCACTCGCGCGGCGTCGTTCACCGGGATCTGAAACCGGACAACGTCTTTCTTCAGCGCACGATCGACGGCGACGAGCTCGTGAAGATCGTCGACTTCGGCATCGCGCAGCTCCGCTCGACGGAAGAGGTGGCCAAGGCCGAACCCTCACGACGCCGACTGACGAAGACGGGCATGATTTTCGGAACACCGGAATACATGGCGCCCGAACAAGCCGCGGGACGTCCGGCGGACCTCCGAGTCGACGTGTACGCGCTCGGCGTCATTCTCTACGAGATGTTCACCGGGTCGGTGCCGTTCACCGGCGACTCGTTCATGGCGGTGCTCGCCGCGACCTTGAACCAGATGCCGCCGCCGATGCGCGACCTGAACGCCGATCTTCACCTGAGCGCGGAGCTCGAAGCGTTGATCTCGCGAACGCTCGCGAAGAACCCCGCGGAGCGATTCGAGTCGATGTCCGCGCTCGCCGGGGCGCTCGTCGCCACCCCCGAGGGCGGTCCCTTCGCGTCGATGCTCCAAGGTTCCATCGGCGAGGCGCGGAGCGTGTTCCCGCGAGCACCCGCGGCTCCCACGGCCGCCCAATTCGGCGGCAAGGCGCCGCCGTCGGCGGCTCCAACCGCGATGATGCCGAAGAGCCCGCCGACCGCCGTGCTCGGGACGCCCGCCGCGGGCCGAAAGGGAACGCCGGAGGGTCAAGCGTCGAGCGTCGCGCCGACGAAAAAGACGTCCCCGCTCATGCTCGGCGCCGCGGTGCTCGCTGCGACGGCGCTGGCCGCCGCCGGGTATCTCCGTCACGGACCGAAGCCGGCTCCCTCCTCAGGCGAGACGATCGCACCGCCGACGACGGCGGTCACCGCGCTCGTTGCTCAGCCACCAGCGCCGGTCGCGGTCGCACCGATCGCGAGCGCCGAGCCGATCGCGTCGGCGAACGAAGCGGCGAACGAGGTCACGCTTCATGTCGTCACGGTGCCGCCGGGAGCAATCGTCTTGAAGAGCGGGTTCCAGGTGTGCGATGGGGCACCGTGCGACGTGACGGTGGCGCGCAACGAGGCGGTGGAGCTCGAGGCTCGAAAAGGAGCCGCGCGCGCGGAGGCGAAGATCCTCGCGCAGCAAGATCAAACGGTCACGATGACCCTCGCGTCCGCGGCGTCGAAGCCGAAACCGACGACGGCACGCCTCTGCGAGGTCACGGTCGGCGAGCTCAAGGTGCTCCGACCGTGCCCGAAATAGCGGTGCGGGCGGCGGTCATCGCCGAAACGGCCGAGAGCACGCCGCTCCGCTTCACCTTTCGAGGCAACAAGCTCGCCGGAAGACACGGGTGGCTCCGGCTCACGCCCGCGTACTCGGTGCGTCTGGTCGGCGAAATGCTCGCGCAGGTCGACGCGAGCCGCGGCCCTGTCCTCGATCCATTTTGTGGCACCGGCACGACGCTCGTCGCGTGCGCCGAGCGCGGCATTCCGTGCACGACGGTCGAGCTCAACCCGTTCCTCGTGTGGCTCGCGCGCGCGAAATCCGCGCGATATACGGAGCGAGCCTTCGCCGATGCTCGCGCGCTCGTCGAAGCGATGTCCGTCGCGGCGACGAGCCGTGCCGGCGACAGCTTCGTTCCGAACATTCACAAGGTCGAGCGGTGGTGGGATCGACCGGTGCTCGACGCACTCGGACGCGCCTCAGCGGTCATTCGCGACGGACGGCGTGCCCCCAATAAATCGGCACGCGATCTCGCCCTCGTCGCCTTTTGCCGGACCCTGATCGAGCTCGCCAACGTGAGCTTCGGCCACCAATCGATGTCGTTTCGCAAGGGTCCCGCCGCCGCGAACCGCGAGCCCGCGGGCAAACGCGTCGCGCAGGCGCTCGCGCGGGCGCTCGATTCGGTGATCGAGGGTGCGACTGCCCGACTCACGACCGCCAAGCGGCGCGTCGTGCTCGGCGATTCTCGCGAGCTCGAGCCGCTCGTCGCCGGGGAGCGTTTCGGCACGGTGCTCACGTCGCCGCCGTATCCGAACCGCATGAGCTACGTGCGCGAGCTTCGACCCTACATGTACTGGCTCGGATATTTGGTCGAGCGCAGCGACGCGGGCGAGCTCGACTGGCGCGCCATCGGCGGGACGTGGGGTTCGGCGACGAGCCGTCTCGCGACCTGGCAGAGCAACGTCGCGACGCCGGTGCCGTTCGCCGGATTCGATCGCATCGTGCGGCGCATCTCGGAGCACGAACCGTTGCTCGGCAACTACGTGCATCGTTACTTCGAGGACATGGGTCGGCACGTCGCGGGCTTGTCGCGGGTCGTCGCGCCGGGCGGCCGTCTCCACTACGTCGTCGGCAATTCGAAGTTTTACGACGTGCTCTTACCTGCCGAAGAAATTTTCGCGGCGCTCTTCGAAGCCGCGGGGTTCACCGGCGCGCGCGTCACGTCGCTCCGCAAGCGAACGAGCAAGAGCGAGCTCTTCGAGTACCTCGTGGAGGCCGGTTTGCCGGCGACCTCTCCG
Organism: uncultured Polyangiaceae bacterium; assembly: GCA_964506835.1. GTDB lineage: Bacteria > Myxococcota_A > Polyangia > Polyangiales > Polyangiaceae > DASZVB01. The sequence continues at coordinate 43,409 of CAZDNG010000048.1, read as the reverse complement.
TCGCGACGTTCACGCCGCGACGCGCATGCCGAAGGCGGCGACGCCGTGACCCCGTAGCTCGCGGCGCACGTCCTTGCCGTCGCGACCGACGCCGAACGCGCGCAGCACTTCCACGCCCCAGTCGTCGAGGGTGCTCTGGCCGCACGCCGACAGATCGTTCGACTCGCCGCGAAGGACGCCGCGCCACGCGCCGGCCGTTGCCGCGAAAGTCGGGTGAACCGCGAGACCCGCCTCGACGCGTTCGGCAACGCGACTTCGAACCAAGGCGCTCTGAACGTCCTCGGGGAAAGCGGCGAAGTCGAGCTCGCCCGATTCGAACAAGGCCGGCATCGTCGCCGCCGCGCGCGTCGCGCCCGCACCGAGCGCCACCGCGACGAGCGCCGAGACGAAGGCCGAATACGCGTCCGTCGGTTTCTCCACGGGCACTTCTGCGGGAGGACCGACTTTTCGAATGCCCGGTCCGGTCGCGTCCCGCGCCGGCGGCTCGCTTTCAATCATCGAGCGAAGCGCGTCGAACGTGAGCTGCGACGAAGACACGCCGCTCGATTCCAGGAGCGACGTCTCGACGCCCTCGAGCTCGAGGGACGAGATAGGCTCCGCCAGGGTCGACGCCGTCGGCGGAGTGAGCTCGAGACGAAGCGGCGCGAGGGTCGGCGGGATCGGCTCGATCTCCTCGGTCAACGCGAACGCCTCTTCGAACACCGCGGCGAGATCTTCGACGCCCGACATAGCGAGGACCGGCGCGCCCATCGGCAACTCGTCCATCACGTCGGATGTGACCTCGACGCGTTCGTACCGGGGCGAATCGACGCCGGTAATGACTTGCGGCAACGACGCGCCGCGCACGCTGTACGGCCCTTCTTCGTCGGTGAAGTCTTCCACCGACGCAGCCGGCGCTTCGAGGCGTGGATCGTCCGTAACGGCAACGACGGGCCCCGTGACGAGGATCGGCGCGGCGCTCGCTGCGACGGCGCCGTTGGGCGCGACAGGCGCCGAGGCGCTTCGCGGACGCACGACGGGCCGGAGCGGGCCGCGTTCGGCGAGGCAGACCCAGATCGCCCCGTCGTGGAGCGCCGGGTTGTCGTTCGGGAACTCCGACGCGAAAAAGCGAGGCGGCGCGACTGAAAAGCTCATTTTCGAATGGTCGCCAATGCCGCTCGATCGGCCAACAAAGCGAAGAGCGCTTCCTGGGCGCTTATCCAAGGCGCCACGCGTTACGGCAAGGAGCGCTACTCTTCGAGCATGGCTCGCTCATCCGTCGTCGGCGTGGCGCTGCTCGGCTGTGCACTCGCATCGTGCGAGAGCCGACCGCCGCCCGGGTGGGCGACGGGCGGCGCGCCGCTCGCGATCGTGTCGGCGACGTTCAACGCCACGGACGGCGGCACGGTCGAGATCGCCGAGAATGGCATGGTGTTCGAGGACGGCCGTCCGGCGTTCACCGTCGATCGCGCGGGGCGCGTTTACGACACCGACGGGTCGTCGGTCGCGATGCTCCTGCCGAACGGCAGCGTGGCCGGCAACGACGGCGCCGATCTCGGTCACATCGGGATCACCAACGCCGCCCCTCCAGGCGGTGAAACGGCGTGGCTCGCCGTCGCTCCCGACGGCAGCGTGACGTATTTCGACGCCGACGGAGCGCGCCTTCGCGGCGGGGCGTGGAAGGGCTGCACCGGGCCGCAGCTCCGCACGTGCACCCTGGTCACCCATCTCGTCGCGCTCGAGCGAATGAACACCGCGCCGCGTTCCGGCGTCACCTTCGGCGTGGGAGTCGGCGTCGGCGTCGGTGTTTGGCATTGAGGCGGTGGCGGGCTCCTCGCCGCTGATTTAGAAGCGAGCATGCTCGATCCACGGTACGTCGCGGACCATCTCGACCAGGTGCGCACGGCGCTCGGGCGCCGCAACGCCGACGCTGCGGCGGGTCTCGAAGCCCTCGACGGGCGCTCGCTCCGGCGGCGCACGCTCATCGGCGAGCTCGAAGCCCGACAAGCAAAACGCAATCAGGCGAACCAGGACATGGCGAAGCTCGCCAAGACCGATCGCGTCGCGTTCGAGGCACGCCGCGAGGACCTGAAGACGCTCAGCGCCGAAATCTTTTCGCTCGAGCAAGAGCTCGGCGCCGTCGAGGCCGAGATCGAAAGCGCGCTCTACGGCGTGCCCAATATCCCATTCGTGAGCGTGCCCGACGGCAAGGGCGAAGCCGACAACCGCGTCGTGCGCGTCTGGGGAACCCCACCGAATTTCGCGTTCACGCCGAAGGCCCACTTCGAGCTCGGCGAGAAGCTCGGCATCCTCGACTTCGAGCGCGCGAGCAAGCTCTCGGGCGCGCGTTTTTCGGTGCTCTTCGGGCTCGGCGCGCGGCTTTCCCGGGCGCTCACCGCGTTCATGCTCGATCTCCACACGAAAGAGCACGGCTACACCGAAGTCGCCCCGCCTTACCTCGTTCGCGCAACGGCGTTGCTCGGGACCGGACAGCTTCCGAAGTTCGAACACGACTTGTTCAAGACGACGCGCGCCGATCCGGACGACGCGAGCGCGCTCTATTTGATCCCCACCGCCGAAGTTCCGGTCACGAATTTACACGCCGACGAAATCATCGAGCGGCCGCTTCCCGTCGCGTACACCGCGTACACGCCCTGCTTCCGGAGCGAAGCGGGCTCGTACGGAAAAGACGTTCGCGGTCTGATTCGCCAGCACCAGTTCGACAAGGTCGAGCTCGTCCGCTTCGCGGAGCCCGAACACGCCGAAGCGGAGCTCGAGCTCCTCACCGGACACGCCGAAGCGGTGCTTCAACGACTCGGACTTCACTATCGCGTGGTCGAGCTCTGCGCCGGCGACCTCGGATTCGCGTCGCAGAAAACATACGACCTCGAGGTCTGGTTGCCCGCGCAAAACGCTTTCCGCGAAATCTCGAGCTGCTCCTGGTTCGGCGACTACCAGGCGCGCCGCGCAAAAATCCGGTATCGCAGCGGGCCGAAAGGCAAAGCGCGGCTCGTTCACACCCTGAACGGCTCCGGCCTCGCCGTCGGCCGCACCCTCGTCGCGATCCTCGAGCAGTATCAGAACGAAGACGGCTCGATCACCGTGCCGGAAGTGCTCCGGGCGTTCGTCGGCGCCGAAAAAATCGGCTAATGGGGTTGGGGGCTCCCATCGCGTCGATGCCGTCGGCGGTTCGTCGCCGGGCACGCGCGACGACCACGACGCGGAGACGGGTACCGACTCAGCGACGTCGCTTGCCGGCGTTGCTGCGCTTCGGCGCGCGATTTCCGGAGCCGTCCTTCGGTCCGCCGTCCTTCGAGGAGCGGTTCGAGGTGCCGGCCTTCGAAAATCGCTGCTTCGCGCCCTGCGCGCGCGGCTGATTCCTACCCTGGTCACGACGATTGCCGCGTGCTCCTCCGCGTTGGTCGCGATCGCCGCGGTTCCCGCGGTCGCCTTTGTCCATCGAGGCGAGCACCTTTTCCGGAACCACGCGGGTGGCGGACACCAAGCGACGCATCAGCGCGACGTCTTGAATCGTCACGACGATGCGATCGCCGAGCCCCACCGTGTCGCCGGAGCGCGCGCCCATCACGGCCAGCTCGTCCTCGTCGAGCTTGTACTGGTCGGGGCCGAGCGACTCGTAGCGCACCAGCACGTCGACGAACGGATCGTCGAGGGTCACGAAGAGCCCCATGCCAGTCACCGACGTCACGGTCCCTTCGAGGACGTCCCCGATGCGGTCGCGCATGTAGAGCGCACGGTACAGGTCGAGCACTTCACGCTCGACGTCCATCGCCGCACGCTCGCGCACGCTCGCGTCAGTTGCGCTCGCGGCGAGCCGTTCGAGCGCCGGCGCGCTGGTGTCGGGCTTCGCGCCGCGGAGCAGCCGCTTCACCGCGCGGTGGACCTGCACGTCGGGAAAGCGACGGATCGGCGACGTGAAATGGACGTACGCATCGGACGCGAGTCCGAAATGACCGATGTTGTTGATGTCGTAGACGGCCTGCTTCATCGAACGGAGGAGCAACGTCTCGAGCACCGTCTTCTTCGGATGCTCGGCGATTTTCTTGAGCCACCGCGCCGTGCCGTCGGCTTTCAACATGTCCTCGAGATCGAACGGCGCGCCGATGCGCTCGCACACTCGGCCGAGCCGCTCGAGCTTTTCGAGATCGGGGCGCGCGTGCACGCGGTAAACGGCGGGTGATTTCCGCTTGCCGAGCCACTGAGCGACGAGCTCGTTCGCGAGGATCATCAGCTCCTCGATGATCTGATACGCCCGCTTCACGCCAGGGTCGCCGGCGCGTCGCTGCACGCCGATGGGTTTGCCGGTCTTCTCGTCGAGGATGACCTTCGGCTCCGGCAAATCGAAGTCGAGCGCGCCACGCCTCATTCGATTCTTGCGGAGCTTTCGCGCCGCTTCGTCGAGCACCTTGAGGTCCTTCTTGAACGCCTCGGCTTGCGGGCTCTTCGGCGGCAACTCGGTGAACCCGAGCGTCCGCGCGACGCTGCCGTAAGTGAGCATCGCCGCGGCGCGCATGCGGCCTTCGACGACGTCGAAATCCCCCACATTGCCGTGCGCGTCCAGCTCAGCGCGCACACAAAGACAAAGGCGCTCGCGTTCCGGCAAGAGCGAGCACACGTCCGCCGCGAGCGCCGCGGGCAGCATCGGGAGCGCGCGGTCCGGCAAATAAATGGTGCAACCCCGCGCCAGCGCTTCTTCGTCGAGCGCCGTGCCCGGTTGCACGTATTCCGCGACGTCGGCGATGGCGACCCAGATGCGATAGCCCTCGCCGTTGCGCTCCGCCCACACCGCGTCGTCGTGGTCGCGCGCGTCTTCGGGGTCGATGGTGAGGAGCGGCACTTCGCGGAGGTCTTCGCGCCCGGCCGCGTCGCCGCGCGCGAGCCGCGCCGCGGTCGCTTCGGCTTCGCGCATCGCGGCCTCGGAGTGCTGCTCTTCGACCTGTTCGCGCACGAGGATCTTCGCGACCTCGACGTTGGGGTCGCCGGATTCGCCGAGCACGACGATGAGCTCGCCTTCGGGGTTCTCCTCGGTGCGATCGGGAAATTGCGTGATGGTGACGACCGCGGCGTCGCCGTCGCGGCCTTCCTTCGGCGACCCCGAGAGCACGATGGGTCCGCGAATCCGCGAATCGTCGGGTTCGAGCCACACGCTGTGACGGCGCCTTCGCAAGGTGCCCGCGACGCGCGGCGAGCGCCGGGTGATCACCTCCTCGATGCGTCCCTCGGCGCCGCGTGACGTGCGCGCTACGACGCGGACGCGAACGCGATCGCCGTGCATGGCGCCGCCGATCGCGTCGGGCGGGATGAACACGTCTTCGCGCCCCGCCGACGTCACGAAGCCGAACCCCCTCGGATTCAGACTGAGCGCGCCGTCCCAGCTGTCGTCGTCGATGGCCGCGCCCGGCTCGCGGCGGAACCGCTGTCCGGGCAATTGCCGCAATATTCCCTCCGCGCTCATTTCTTCGAGCACCTTCACGAAGGCGCCGTACGCAGAGGGCGGAACACCGGCGCGCAACGCGATTTCGCGCGCGCCGAGCGACTTGCGCTCGCCCTCGAAAATGGCCGCGATTTCTCCTCGCGACGGAAACCTGACTTTCATGGTGGGCCGGTCATAGCGCAACGAGCGCAGGTGACAGAAGGAATCCACGACGCGGGGCCGGTTCGTCGCGCCCGTCCCGGGCTGACGAACGCCGGGCGGCGCTGTAGAACCAGCCGAGATGCTCGACTCGCGCGACAAGGAAGGCCTTTTTCCGATTTGGCTCGTGCTCACGCGGAAGGCGATTCTCGTCGCCTTGCTCGCGAGCGCGGCGCTCTACGCGCAATACCTCGACCCGGTCGGCGCGAGTTTCTGCGGGCTGCACTCGGGTTGCGAAGCCGTTCGCCGGAGCGGACTCGGCTACTTCGGTAGCCGCTTCCTCTCGATCCCCCTCGGAGGCCTCGTCGCTTATGCGGTCGTCTTCGGCGTTTCGCTCGCGCGCCCCGCCGAGCGCTTCACCGCGTGGCTCGCGACCGCGGGCGCCGTCGTGGCGCTCGGCCTGCTCCTCACGCAGGCATTCTACGTTCATGCGTTCTGTTGGCTCTGCTGCGTCGTGGACGCGACGGCGATCCTCGCCGCGGGGTTCGCTTGGATGGGGGCACGCGAGGCGCGCGCGGGCGGCGTAGGTGCGGACCCGCTCCGGCCCGCGACGTGGGTCGGCCTCGCCGTCCTTCTGTGTCTCGTGCCGGTCGGTTGGGTCGCGGTGAAGCCGATGCCGCCCGTCCCCGCGGAGATCCGCGCGCTCTACGTGCCCGGCAAAATCAACGTCGTCGAATTCGCCGACTTCGAGTGTCCGTATTGCCGCGCGCTGCATCCGGTTCTCCAGCGGGTCCGCGAAGACTACCCGGCCGAGCGCGTGAACTTCATGAGGAAACAAGTTCCGCTTCCCATGCACGGCGACGCCGTGCCCGCGGCGCGCGCCGACGTCTGCGCCGAAGCGCAGGGGAAAGGCGAAGAGCTGGCCAATCGGCTGGTCACGCTCGATCTCACGGCGTCCTCGATCCGGCGCGCCGCGGTCGGCGTCGGCGTGAACCCGAGCGAGTTCGACGCCTGTCTCGCGTCCAAAGCGCCCGACGCCCGGATCGCGGCGGACACCGCGCTCCTCGACGCGGCGGGCTTCGAAGGCCTGCCGACGACCTACGTCGGCGACAAGCGCCTGCTCGGCGCCGTCTCCGAAGCGGCGATCCGCGACGCCTTCGATCGCGCCGCGAAGGAGCACTCGGACACGAGCATTCCCGGACCTATTTATCTGGGTCTCGCCTTCGCCCTGCTCGCGGCCGTCGCGTGGCTCGGTAGAACGCGTCGTGCTACGCTCCAGCATGGAACAACCGGTTAACGGAAGCGATAAGGGCGGCTCTCTCGGCCGCGTCCCGTTCGAGGTGTTTCACGAGCTGCCGAAGGCGGATCTGCACGTCCACCTCGACGGCTCGCTCCGCCTCGAAACCATCCTCGACCTCGCCGAGCGCGACGGGATCGCGCTGCCCGCGAGCGACCTCGAAGGGCTTCGCAAAGCGATCGGCTCGGGCCGTCACTTCGGCTCCCTCGTCGATTACCTGAAGGGGTTCGCGATCACGCTCGAGGTGATGCAGACGGCGGAGTCGCTCGAGCGCATCGCGTTCGAGCTCGCCGAAGACGCGCACCTCGAGAACGTCCGCTACATGGAAGTGCGCTACTCGCCGATGCTGCACACGGCGCGCGGCTTGAAGCTCACCGCCGTGGTCGAAGCCGTGCTGGAGGGACTCGATCGCGCGGCAAAGACGTACGCGATTCGCAGCAACGTGATCCTGTGCGGCATCCGCAACATCTCTCCCGAGTACTCGTACAAGATGGCGGAGCTCGCCGTGGCTTACAAAAACCGCGGCGTGGTCGGGTTCGACCTCGCGGGCGCCGAAGCCGACAACCCGGCGAAGGATCACCGCGACGCGTTCCAGCTCGTCCGCGACAACAACATCAATTGCACCATTCACGCCGGCGAGGCGTACGGCCCGTCGTCGATCGCGCAGGCGATCCACGCCTGCGGTGCGCACCGCATCGGGCACGGATGCCGGCTCGTCGAAAACGGCGATTTGCTCCGCTACGTCAACGACCACCGGATTCCACTCGAGTGCTGCCCGTCGAGCAACGTGCAGACCGGCGCCGTTCGGAACCTGGCCGCGCATCCGCTGAAGCTCTATTTCGACCTCGGCGTTCGCGTGACGATCAACACCGACAACCGGCTCATCACCGACACCAGCGTCTCGAAAGAGCTCTGGCTCGTGCATTCGCAGCTCGGCGTGCCGTTCTCCGACGTGAAGAACATCGTGCTCTCGGGGTTCAAGTCGAGCTTTCTGCCGTTCCACGAGAAGCAGGTGTACCTGCGACGCGTCGGCGAAGAGCTCGCGCGCTACGACGAATTCGGGACCGTCCGCTCCGATGCCGCGTCGCCGCGATCGGCGCCGAGCCACGTCGTCAGAACGTAATTCCGTTCCGCAAATCGCCGCTCGTCGCGTCCGCGATGATTTTCACCGCGGCGTCGAGCTCCGCCGATTCTTCGGTGGGAACGCGAATCAAAAACTTCACGAACAGATCGCCCTGCTTGTCCTTGCGCTTCACGCCGCGGCCCTTGAGCCGCGCGGTCTGACCGCTCTGCGCGAACTGCGGCACCTTGAGCGACACGTCGCCTTCCGGCGTCGGCACTTTCACCTTCGCGCCGCCGTAGGCCTCGCCGACGGTGACCGGCAGATCGAGATACAGATCGAGACCGTCGCGCGTGAAGTACTCGTGCGGCCGCACCTGGATGGTGAGCACGAGATCGCCGGGCGGGCTGCCGGGCGCGCCGTGACCCGCGACGCGGACGCGATCGCCGTCGGTCGCGCCGGCGGGAATGCGCACCGAGACCGGATCGGTGTTGGGCTGCACCACCATCTGAACCGTGGTGCCGCGCACGGCTTCCACGAAGCCGATCAGCACTTCCCCGCCGATGTCCGAACCGCGCTGCGGTCCGCGACGCCGACCGCCGCCCCGGGCACCAAATAAATCGCCCATGAGGTCGCCGATGCCGCCCGCGCCGGCGTTGCCGAACAAGTCGTCGACGTTGAACGACCCGCCTTCGCCATCGACCGCAACGCGCTGGCGCGACCCGGCGCGCTTGTAGGCCCGCGTCGCGTCTTCGTTGAACCCTTCGCTCAGGCCAGCCTCGCCGAACTCGTCGTAAAGAGCGCGCTTTTTCTTGTCCGAGAGGACCTGATAAGCCCGATTCACGGTCTTGAAGCGGCTTTCGATCGCCGCGTCGCCGGGGTTCTTGTCGGGGTGAAGCTTGGAGGCGAGCTTGCGATACGCCTTCTTCATCTCTTCCGCGGTAGCGGTTCGCGAGACGCCGAGCTCCTTGTAGTAGTCGACTGCCATGAGGTTCTGACCCGGGAATCTAGACATTGGCGCGGCCGGGCGCCATGTCGACCGGACGAGGCCCGTTCAGCGGGTGCGTCGTCCGGGGGGCCGTGAGCTCCGACTGCGTCTCCCGGGGACGGCCCGGCAATTGAAGACGAGGGACTGGGCGTCGAGCTCCGGCGGTCCGTCCGTGAAATCGGCCGTGATCACCAGGTCGCCGAAGCCGTTGTAATGGAGCAACGCCTCGAGCTCGCGCGGGAAGAATTGTCGGTGCGTGAGCGGGACGGCGAACCCGCGCTGGCCGTCGAGCGGCTCGAACTCCATCGTGACGAGGAGTACCTGCCGGATGGCGTCGTAGTCGAAGCGTTCGCCATATCGAACCAGGCCGCCGGCCGTCGGGTGACGAAACCGGGGCGCGCCGTAGCGCTTCGCGGGGTCGGCTCCGAGATCGCGCGCGTGCGGCACCAGCACGTCGAACACGAAGCGACCGGACGGCGCGAGGTGCTCTCGAACGCGCGCGAGAAACGCCTCGACGTCGGTACGCTCGTAGAGATGCTGAACGACGTTGAACGGCGCGATCACGAGCGGAAAGCGACGCCGGAGACGAACTTCGCGCATGTCGCCCCGACGGCGCGTCACCCGTCGGCGAATGTCGTCGGGCTCACGCGCGAGACGACGTTCGAGACCGGCGAGCATTTCCCTCGACGAGTCGACTCCGACGACTTCGATGCCCGCGCGGGCGAGCGGAAGCGCGATGCGACCGGTTCCGATGCCGTATTCCAGCACCGGTCCGCCGAGCAGACGCCCGAGCCGCACGTAGTACGCGACGTCGTCGCGACGCGAACGGTACGCCTGGTCGTAGTACGCGGCGTCGTCGTAGTGCGACGTCGCACCTGCGTCTCCGGCGCGTCCGAAGTCGAGCACCGTGGCGCGCTTCGGCGACGCTGCCGCTTTTTTCGGTGCGACGCGAACCGCGGGTTCGCTCGCCGTCTGTTTCTTCACCCGGCCCAGAACGTCGACTTCAGGTCTTGTTGACGTCGATCTCGTCCAGCCATTCCTGGACGACTTCCTGGCTGTCGCGATGAAATCGGACGCGGCCGGCGGCGATCTCACGCAGCGCGACGACGGCGGACTTGTTGTCCGCGCGCACGAGGGCGGGAACACCCTTCATCAGCTGCCGGGTTCGGCCGGCGGCGAGAACGACCAGGGCGAAGCGGTTCTCTTCGTGGTCCAGGCAATCTTCGACGGTAACGCGTGCCATGAGTGCTTCTTTCGAAAAACGGAGGCGGACCCTACCGCTCGAACCCCGCCTTCGCAAGCCGCTCGAGGCGGGTTCTTTACGTAAAGACGTGAATTGAGCTATTTTTCTGGGGTTTAGGGCACCCTCGAGCTCGGGGATCGGCGCTCAATCGGCGCGTTCGGCGCGTCCTCCCCGAGCCCGCGCAGTCCCGACCCGGTCGACGATGTCGCGAATCGAGCGCGCCGTTTTGATCTCGTCCTCGGTGAGGCTGATCGAAAAGCGCTCTTCGAGCGCGAAGATCAGTCGAAGCGCGCCGAGCGAATCCCAGGACGAAATCTGATCGGGGCCTTCGTCGGCGGACGGCAATCGCTCGAGCCCGAGCACGTCGCGGACCAGTCGCGGCACGACGTCGTGCGGATCGTCGATGCCGGTGTCGTTCGAGGCCAGGGGCGGCCGTGCCGGGTTTCCGCTCACGACCGTGTGCGCGGGCACCTCGCCCGACACGACGCTTCCGGCGAGAACGACGGCGCCCGCGCCGACCTTGCTCCCCGGAAGCACGATCACCCGATGACCGAGCTTGGCGCCCTGGCCGATGTGAATCGGTTTCGGTTCCGGAGCGATTTCCGACGCGCCCGCGACGTGAAAGTCGGAGTCGAGCAGCATACAGAACGCGCCGATGGACACGTCGTCGTCGATGTCGATGCGCCCGCTGCAGGAGATCCCCACGCCGTGCGCGATGCGGACCCGATCGCCGATGCGGAGCCGGCCTCCGTACGAGGAGACCAGGTGCGATTGAACCGGCACCGAGCGAAGCTCGAAGTCGGACCCGACGACGAACGTGCCGCGGTTCACGATCAGGGGACGGCCCTCCAAGGAGGGGCGTTCTCCGACCTGGTCGCAGGCGCGAAGCCAGAGTCGTCGCGCGAGCGCTCGGGCGAGGGTCGTCGAGAGAAGGTCCATGGTCGCTGCTTCCGGTCCGCGGCGAGCCGCTTCTCGGCACTATCCCACGGATTTCGTTGCTCGGCAGAACAGCGGACGTCCCCGCTCGGACCGTCGCAAGACGGTTGCCGGTTTGGCGGCGGTCATCTAGTGTCCTGACCGCAAAGCCTTCAGCGAAATGAACGACGGCTACAGAGGCCAGGACACTAGGGCGCACGCGAAGCGGGCGCGGGGTTCGGGGCGAAAGCCCCGAGGAAACAGTTAGTGTCCTCGCTGCGAAGCAGCGACGCCGCGGCAGCGGCGCCTCGAAGTCGTGTGAGCAACTTCGAGGGCAGGACACTAGGGATCGAGTCGTGAACGACATCCTCTCGCTGGTACGGCGGCGGCTCGAGGGGCAGCGCGGCACGCCGCTCGCGACTCAGGTTTATCAGAACGCCTCGTACGTCGCGGAGGTCGCGGCCGCGCGGTTCTGGTTACGAGATTGTGACGTCGTCGGGCCGTGGGTGCGCGCGATGCACGGCAAGCCGCACGTCGAAAACGAAGGGCGCATCGAAGTCGGCGCGCGCACGCGGCTCTATTCGAGCTTCGCGCCGGTCGAGCTTCGCGCCGCGGCCGGCGGGGCGCTCCTCATCGGTGACGAGTGCAGCATCAACTACGGCACGACCCTCCAGGCAACGCGCGAAGTGCGGATCGGGAAGAAGGTCGACATCGGGCCCTACTGCATCGTGTCCGACACCGAAACACCCGGCGCCGAAGGCACGTCGGCAGATGCGAAGCCCATCGAGATCGGTGACGGCGTGTGGCTCGCCAGCCGAGTCACGGTGCTGCCGGGTGCGCGCATCGGGGAAGGCTCCGTGATCACCGCCGGCAGCGTCGTCGACGGCGAAATCCCGAAAGGCGTGGTCGCGGGCGGAACCCCGGCGCGCGTCCTCCGACGCCTCGACGCGAACGGCGCGGCGCCCGCCGAGTCGGCTCCGGTCGCGAAAGCGGCGGCGCCCGAAGCGCCGGCTATCCCCGCCGCCGTCAAAGCGCCTCAGCATCGCGGCCTCCTCATTTCGGATTTCACCATCGACGAGCTCGCCCGTTGTCTCGCGGACGACCCGTCCGAGCCGATCGTCGCGGCCGACATTGCGCCGTTCGGGCAAGTGATTCCCACGTTGATGACGCCGCCGCCCGCCGGCGTCGATTTCGCCGTGGTGTGGACGCGGCCCGAATCGGTCGCGCCGTCGTTCGCCCGCCTCCTCGAGTACGAAACCGCCGACGATGCGGCGATCCTCGCGGAGGTCGATCAGTTTGCGTCCCTCGTCGTGCAAGGCCTCGCGTCGTATCGGTTCGGCGTCGTCCCGACGTGGACCGTGCCCACGTGGCACCGCGGTCTCGGCCTCGCCGACGGTCGCGCGGGCGGCGTTCTGCGCGCGCTGACCGCGATGAACGCGCGACTCATGGAGCGACTCGCCCAAGCTCCGAACGTGTACGTGCTGAACGCCGATCACTGGCTCGCCGCAGGCAAGGGCGCTTACAGCCCGAAGCTCTGGTACATGGGCAAAGTGCCGTTCGCGCCGGGCGTCTTTGCGCTCGCCGCAGCCGACATCAAGGCCGCGATCGGCGGGCTCACGGGGCGGGCGCGGAAACTCCTCGTGGTCGATCTCGACGACACGCTCTGGGGCGGCATCGTCGGTGACGTCGGCTGGGAAAATCTGCGCCTCGGCGGTCACGACAGCATCGGCGAGTCGTTCGTCGATTTTCAGCGCGCCGTGAAGAGCCTGAAACGGCGCGGCATCGTCCTCGCCGTCGTGAGCAAGAACGAAGAGTCCGTCGCGCTCGAGGCGATGCGGTCGCACCCGGAGATGGTGCTCCGCGAAGACGACTTCGTCGCGCATCGGATCAACTGGCAAGACAAGGCGCGAAACATCGCCGATCTCACCGCGAGCTTGAACCTCGGGCTCCAGTCCGTCGTATTCATCGACGACAATCCGTTCGAGCGCACCCGCGTGCGCGAAGCGCTGCCCGAGGTGTTCGTTCCCGATTGGCCCGAGGACAAGCTCCTCTACACGAGCGCGCTCCGTGCGCTCCGCTGCTTCGACGCGCCCGGCTTGAGCGCCGAAGATGCCAATCGGACCGAGATGTACGGCGCCGAGAGGAAACGCGAAGAGCTCCGCGCGCAGGTCGGCTCCGTCGAGGATTGGCTTCGGAGTCTCGAGATCCAGGTCCGCGCCGAGCCGCTGTCGGCGGTGAATCTCGCGCGCACCGTGCAGCTCCTCAACAAGACCAATCAGATGAATCTCTCCACGCGACGTCTCACCGAGCAGGAGCTTTCGCTTTGGGTGAAACACCCGGATCGAGAACTCTGGGCGATCAGCGTGTCGGACCGCCTCGGTGATGCGGGCCTCACGGGAATCGTCAGCACCGAAGCCACCGACTCCGGCGTGAACGTCGTCGATTTCGTGCTGAGCTGCCGCGTGATGGGCCGTCGAGTCGAAGAAACGATGGTCCACCTCGCCGTCGAAGCCGCACGCAAGCGCTCGCGCCATCGCGTCGTCGCCGAGCTCCGCCCCACCGCCAAGAACAAGCCGTGCCTCACCTTCCTCGAAGAGTCGAAGCTCCGGAACGAAAACGGAATGACCTTCGTCTGGGACGCGAGCGAGCCCTACCCGCTCCCCGGAGTCATCGCGCTTCACATCGCGGACTGACGGCAACGAGGGCAGCGCCCTATGTGTTCTCCCGAGCGTTCAGAAGGAGAATTCGATGTCACTCGATCAATACGTCACGTTGGGTCGTTCCGGTTTGCGCGTCAGTCCGTTTTGCCTCGGCGCGATGACGTTCGGTGAAGACCTGGGGTGGGGCAGCAGCGTCGCCGATTCCGAGGCGATCCTCGACGGCTTCATCGACCACGGCGGCAATTTCATCGACACCGCGAACCTGTACACGAAAGGTCACTCGGAGAAGATCATCGGAGATCACGTCGGTCGCGATCCCGAGAAGCGCGATCGTCTGGTCATCGCGACCAAGTTCAGCGCGAACCATTTCCCCGGCGATCCCAACGGCGGCGGCTCGAGCAGAAAGTCGATCATCGTTGCGTGCGAGCACTCGCTCCGGCGATTGCAAACCGACTACATCGATCTTTACTGGCTGCACAACTGGGACAAGCACACCCCGATCGAGGAGACGATGCAGGCTCTCCACGATCTCGTGCAATCCGGCAAGGTGCGCTACGTCGGCGTCTCCGACACACCGGCGTGGAAGACGACGCAAGCGCAGATGATCGCGCAGTTTCGCGGCTGGTCGCCGTTCATCGGGCTCCAGGTCGAGTATTCGCTGCTCGAGCGCAGCGTCGAGGGCGAGCTCATCCCGATGGGCATCGAGCTCGGTATGGGCGTCACGCCCTGGTCGCCGCTTCGGGGCGGCGTGCTCAGCGGGAAATACACGCGCGACAACGCCGGCAAGCCGGGCGTCACGCAGCGCGCGTGGAACGCGAGCTACCTGAACGAGAAGACGTTCGTCTTGCTCGACGAGCTCGCGAAGGTGGCCAAAGCGCTCGACACGACCGTCGCCCGCGTCGCGCTGTCGTGGGTGCAAAACCGGCCGGGCGTGACCTCGACGATCATCGGCGCGCGCACGCTGCCGCACCTGAACGACAACCTCGCCGCGCTCGACGTCACGCTCACCCCCGAGCAAACGGCGAAGCTCGACGAGCTGACCAAGCCGACCTTGAACTTCCCCGCGGCGTTCCTGCCGGCGGTGGGCGCGATCCAGAACGGCGGCACCAGCGTGAACGGCGAACGCTTGGATCCATCACCGTGGGGCGTGACGAAGAAAGACGATCACTACTGAGCGTCCTAGCGTGCAGTTTGCGGAGGAGGAGGGATTCGAACCCACGGTACCCTTGCGAGTACGCCGGTTTTCAAAACCGGTGCCTTAAACCGCTCGGCCACTCCTCCGGAATCGATTCAGTTGCTCCCGGACCTTCATACCTTCGGGACGCGCGCGACGGCTCGCGAAAGTCGAAGATCGCGCGGCCTGAGCCTGAAATGAAAAGGACCCCGCATCGTCTCGTAGGTCGAAACGGTTTGCAGGGTCCTTCGGGAACGGGTGCGGAACGGATGCGCGAGAGCGCGCCCGGAGGGTCAGATCACCAGCGTGATCGACCGCGGTCGCCGCCGCGGCCACCGCCGCCGCGATCGCCGCCGCCGCCACGATCGCCACCGCCGCCGCGGTCACCACCGCCGCCGCGATCGCCACCGCCACCGCCGCGGAAGCTGCGACCACCACCGCCACCGCCACCACCGCCGCGTGGTCCACCACCGCCACCACCGCCGCCTTCGCGACGCTCGTGCGCGGGGTTCACACGCAGCGGGCGCCCGTCGAGCATCTGGCCGTTCATGCCATCTGCAGCGATGCGCGCTTCACCCTCGGTTGCGTATTCGACGAAGCCAAAGCCGCGTGAGCGGCCTGTTTCCCGGTCGATCACGACCGATGCAGAGACCACCTGCCCGTGGGCGCCGAACGCGTCCTTGAGCTGTTGATCCATGGTGCTGTAGGAGAGGTTGCCGACGTAGAGACGAGCACTCACTGCCCATCTTCCTTTTCCGCACCCAGAAAACTCACCCTCGAACGAACGCTTGGTGCTGGCGCCCGGTTCAACGACTCACCACCTCAATGTGGTAGAGGCAGACGGCAGCACACGACGCAACACGGCTCCGAGGACTGACGACAGGCATCTTTGTTTTACCACGTCCAGTCCCTGGCGCAAGGGCCGGGGCCTTTCCTTCCGGGGTGTTTCTCGGGGCGTTTTGACTCGCTTTTCCGCTGTTTTTCGAGGTGGGGGATGGTCACTCCAGGAGTGCGATGGGGTCCACCTTGGCGTGTGTGTCCAACTCGACACCGAGCTTCTCCGAAAACGCGGAGGCGGGGTCCAACCGATTCAAGTCTTCGAGCGCACGGCGCGCACTGTCGACGTCGCCGAGCGCCGCGAGCACGAGGGCTTGCTCGCGCACGGCGGTCGACAGGACGGATCCTGTCGCGGGATCGTCCCTGCCGGCGACGATGCGGTGAATGATGCGGCGCCTGTCGTCGGATGCGAGCGCCGCGGTGCGGTCGGAGCGACCGAGTGGATGCGCAGCGAAGCCGAGCCAGAGCCCGCTCGGTTTCAGATGCTCGAAGAGGTGTTTGTCCCAGGTCGGATCGAGCTCGACGTAGAACGCGCGCGCGTCGGCGAGCGCCGATAGCGAGTACTCGGTCGTCTTGCCCGTCATCGCGACGTCGCGCACGAGCGGCGCGAGCGCGGGCTCTTGTTCGACGAGGCGGCGCGCGACGGAGCCTTTGCCGATGAGTTCGAGCGGCACGACCACCACGTCCGGTCGCTCGCCGCGCGTCATCCGCGCCGACCAAAAGCGGAGTGCGAGCGCCCGAGAGCGAACCAGAACGAGCGCGTTGGGCGGAAGCTCGCCGAACGCTTCGTCGGTCCACGCCGCCGTGCCGAGGTCGAGCGAGCGCGCGGGATCGGTCGTGGACGCCTCGACCGCGGCGAACACCAACGTGCTGTAGAGCACGACGAGCAGCACCGTCGCCGCCGGCGCGAACGGCAGACGCGAACGCCGGAGCGCGAGCGATGCGCCGTGAACGCCGAGCGCCGCCGCGAGCGAAAGCGCCGCGGTCGCCAGGAGCGAGATCGACGCATGCGCGTCGTGAGCGAGGTCGATTTCCGGTCGCGGCGCGACGAGTGCAGCGGCGGCGACGAAGACGGCGAGCGGCGCAAAAGCGTCGCGGACCGAGCGCTTCGTGACGATGCGAACGACGCCGAGTGCCACCAAGGCGAGCGCGAACGGACCCACTTCGCCCGCCCAGGCGTCGAGCACCGGAGCGGCGTTGACGGCATTTCGCGCGAGCGGCGCCGACGCATCGAAGAGACTCATTCCGAGGTCGTTCGAGCCGTGAGCACCGAGCGGCCGCAACAGCGCCGGGATCATGAAAAATCCCCACGTCGTGAGCGCGCCGGCCGCGGCGGCGAGCACGGCGCGTCGGGGTTCGGCGTCGGTCTCTTCCGACGGCGAGCGGCGTTCGACGATCGACCGCGCGACGAGCGAGAGTGCGACCACCGCGGCGGTCAGACGGCTCTCGGCCGCGCAGAGACCGAAGAGTGCGCCCAGGGCGAAGGAGCGAGTGCCGTTGTCGCGGCGGAGAAGCTCCCGACTGGCGAGCACCGCGAGGGCGAATCCCGTCGCGAGCGTCGCGCCCGACGCCGAAGACGCTTCGGTCTGAAAGAGCGGCGACAAGGTCGTCGCGAGCGAGCACGCGAGCGCGAGCCATGCCGCGAAGCGAGGCGAGGCGCCGCTCTTCGCGAGCAGGGTGCGCGCAATGGAGTACAGGCACGCTCCCGCGACGCCCGCGCCGAGCACGGAAACCAACCCAGCTCGAAGCACGCGTCCCCCGACGGGGAGCAAGGCGAAGAGCACGCTCAGAAACGCGGAGGGTCCGTGTTCGCCGCCGAACGGGATGAACCCCAGGCCGCCAACGAGCGACAAGTCGTCGCGCCAAGCCGCGGCGCTTCGCACCCAATAGCCGCTCATGACGAGCGGCGCGACGAACGCGAGGGCGCGGCACGCTCGGTCGAACGGCGGCGCCGGGCGTGGGTGGGAGACGACGTCGGGATGCGGCACCTCGTGCCGAGTGCCACGACGCGGCGGATACGGCCCAATTTCGGCCGGTCTGGCGTGGCGCGTGCGCCCGGTGCTCGGTTTGCTCCGCCCGGTCTTTCGCGGTAGGTATGCGCCCCTCGAAAGGCCGGCCGGGGACGCTCGATGCCCGCCTAGATCGACGAGGAACCGACGTGGCCCGATTCATCGACGAGCTCAAACGCACCCACGACTGCAACGCCCTTCGCAAAGCCGATATCGGTAACGAAGTCGTGCTGTTCGGCTGGGTTGCCAAACGACGGGACCACGGGTCGCTCGTCTTCGTAGACCTCCGCGACCGCGAGGGCATCACGCAAATCGTGTTCGACCCCGACGTGTCCAAGGAGGCTCACGGCACCGCCGAGGCGCTCCGGAGCGAGTGGGTGATCGGCATTCGCGGCAGAGTCCGCGACCGCGGGCAGCAGTTCAGCCAGAAAAAGGGCGAGCTCGTCAGCGCCGCGAACCCGCACCTGCCGACCGGCGAAATCGAAGTCGAGGTGCTCGAGGCCACGGTGTTCAACCGCTCCGAAACGCCGCCGTTCGAAATCGAGGACGAGAGCGACACGCGGGAAGAAGTGCGGCTCGCGCATCGGTACCTCGACCTCCGGCGCGCGCCGCTTCAAGAAGCGATGAAGCTCCGTCACAAGGTCAACCAGACCACCCGGAACTATCTGGCGAACGCGGGCTGTCTCGAGATCGAAACGCCGTTCCTCGTGAAGTACACGCCGGGCGGGGCGCGAAACTTCCTCGTCCCCGCGCGCCTCACGCCGGGATCGTTCTACGCGCTCGCCGAGAGCCCGCAGCTCTTCAAGCAGCTGTGCATGGTCGCCGGTTACGACCGCTACTTCCAGATCGTCCGCTGTTTTCGCGACGAAGATCTGAGGCTCGATCGCCAGCCCGAGTTCACGCAGATCGACATCGAAATGTCGTTCGTGAACCAGGACGACATCTTCACGCTCGTCGAGGGGCTGGTGTTCCAGGTGTGGAAGGCCGCGCTCGGCATCGACCTCCACACGCTGTTCCCCGACGGCAAATTCCCGCGCATGAAGTTCGACGACTCGATGCGCGACTACGGTAACGACAAGCCGGATCTCCGCTTCGCGATGAAGCACACGGATCTGACCAGCTTGGTGGTCGAGCACAACGGCGGAGGAGTGCCGTTCTTCGCGCCCATCGCCGAGAAATTCAAGAGCGGCGCCTATCGACCGGATTTGCCCGCCGAGATCGTCAAGGCGTTCGTCATTCCGGCGAGCGCGAATCTGTCGCGCGCCGACGGCGACAAGCTCGAGCAGATCGCGAAGAGCATGGGCGCAGGCGGCCTCGCCCGCGCGAAGATCGCGCCGGACGGCACCTGGACCCAGTCGCCCCTCGCCAAGACCGTGACGCCGGAAATGCGACTTGCGGTGAACGCCGCGCTCGGAGCCAAAGACGGCGACCTGATCTGTTTTCAGTTCGGCAAAGCCAGCCTCGTGCACACTGTGCTCGCGAACCTGCGAGTCCACGTCGCGAAGAAAATGGGGCTCATCCCCGAAAGCGGCCACGGGGGACAGTGGAAGTTCCTGTGGGTCGTCGATCCCCCGCTCTTCGAGTACGACGACGACGGAAAGCGTTGGGCCGCCGCGCACCACGCTTTCACGAGGCCCCACGACGAGGACGTCGCGCGTATCGAGACGGACCCCGGCAAGGTGCTCTGCTACCGTTATGATTTGGTGCTGAACGGTTTCGAAATCGGCGGCGGCTCGATCCGGCTCCACGATCCGGTCGTGCAACAGAAGGTGTTCACGGCGCTCGGCATCGGCGACGAAGAAGCGCAGAAGAAGTTCGGCTTTTTGCTCAAGGCCCTTCGTTACGGCGCGCCGCCGCACGGCGGCATCGCGCTCGGTATGGATCGGCTCATGATGCTGCTCGCCGGGCGCGAGAGCTTGCGCGACGTGGTCGCGTTCCCGAAGACGCAAAAGGGAACCGATCCCATGACCGAAGCGCCGGGACCCGTCAGCGCCGAGCAGCTCGCGGAGCTCAAGATCCGCACCGTCCTCGCTCCATAGTCCATGGAAATGAGTACGCGTATCCTCGTCGTCGACGACAGTCCCACCATCCGCAAGGTCGTGAGCCTGATCCTCGACGCGCAGGGGTATGTGACCGTGACCGCGGAAAATGGCGAGGACGCGCTCGCGAAGATCCGCGACGAGCCGGTGGATCTGGTGCTCACCGACTTCGTGATGCCGAAGATGAACGGGTATCAGTTCTGCCGCGAGGTGCGCGGCGACCCGACCCTCCGCGGCGTTCCGATCGTCCTCATGAGCGCGAAGGGCGACAAGATCCGTGGACAGTTCGTGCAGCAGACCGGCGCGATGGACGCGATCACGAAGCCGTTCGATCCGCTGGCGCTGGTCGCCGTCATCGAGAACGCGCTCGCGCGTCATCGTGCCGGCGCGATGCGGACCTTGCCGCCGCCGGGTCAACCCGAACGCCGCGCATCCGAGCCGCCGAGCGCTGATTTCGGCTCGATCCCGCTCGCGCTCAGCGACGACCCGGGCCTCCGTCGCGTGCAGATCGCGCAGCAGTTCGCCTCGGCGCTGTCGGCGATGCTGCTCCCCGCGGTCGCGTCGGGAAATGGACTTTCCGCCGGCATGGACGAACGTCTGGGCGCGGTCATTCGCAAGACCATGACGCCGGAGCGGCTCGGCAAGCTCGCGGCGTTCCTCAGAACCCTCGATTTCGGCACGGACTCGCGGGTCATTCTTTCGGGAGATCTCTCCTGCATCTCGATCGCCGAGGTGCTGCAGATGCTCGAGCTCCAGCGACAAACCGGCGCGCTCGACATCGCAACGTCGAACAGCGAAATCACGCTCTACGTGCGGGACGGCTTGCTCGATCTGGCGCAAGCCCGAGGCATGGCCGCTTCCTTCCGGATCGGTCGCTACCTGGTGCAGCGCGGCGCGATCGGACCGGTGGAGCTCGCGCATTTTCTCGAGAACCGCGCCGGCTCGAAGCGGCTCATCGGCGACGCGCTCGTCCAGCTCGACGTCATCACCGAGGGGCAGGTGCTCGCGGCATTGAAGGAACAGACCAGCGAGCTCGTGTACGAAGTGGTGAGCTGGAAACACGGACGCTTCACGTTCACGCGGGATGCGACGTGTCCGGAAGCGACGCTCGCACAGCTCGGCCTCACCCCGGGCGGCATCGTCATGGAAGGCTTTCGGCGCGTCGACGAGTGGCGGCTCATCGAGGGCTCGTTCGACTTCGACGACACGCTCCAGCAAGATCCGATGGGCGGCCCCCGCCTCGCCGAATCGACCGATCTGACGGAGCAAGAGCGCGCGGTGCTCGGGTTCATCGACGGACAGCGCACGGTCCGGCAAATCGTCGACGCGGTGCACGCAAGCACCTTCGACGTCTGCAAGATCCTCTATCAATTCCTGAATTCGCATCTGGTGCGGCGCCGCGCTGCGTAGCTCGGGCGCTTGCTTCCGCCCTGCTCGGATCTGCCGAGACTTGCGGCGGAAACCGTGAAGGACGATCTTCGAAGTCCTCCATGATCGTCGACAAGGTCACCGGCGACGATGGCGCCGCCATCGACAGGATCGCTCAGGCGACCGCGGCGACGGTAGACGTCGCCGCGGAGCTCGCGCGGCCGTGGGCGCTCTTCTGGGTTGCGCGCCGAACGCATGGGCTCGAGCCGATCGCGTTTCTGCTCGCATGGGCGGTGGCGGACGAGCTACACCTCATTCACGTCGCGACGCACCCCGACGCCCGCCGTGAGGGAGCCGCCCGCGCCCTGATGACCGTCTTGTTGGACCACGCCATGCACAACAAAACCCGGCTCGTTTTGCTCGAGGTGCGCCGCTCGAATCGGGCCGCCACCCATCTGTACCGAGCCTTCGGATTTTCGCGGATCGGCGTGCGACGCGCCTACTACGCCGACGGCGAAGACGCCGTCGAGATGATGCTCGCCTTCGACCCGGTCACCGGCCGCGCCGAGCCCGGCCACGACGAAGCAGGAGTCAGCGACGCATGAACGCTCTTTCGCGACGCGAACTGATCACCGCGCCGCTTCTTCAGCGCGAGAGCATCGGCGAGCAATATCACGTGCTCACCTTCGACGTGCCGAAGGGCATCGCCGCCGAACCCGGGCAGTTCACGATGCTGCGCGGCGCCGAGTGGGGAGAAGCGCCGCTCCTTCCGCGTCCGATGAGCTACCTCACTGCGGGAACGACGCCGAGCGTGCTCATCAAGGTGGCGGGCGAAGGAACGATTCGGATGGCGCGCTCGACGCCGGGCGAGCCGTTCACGTTGCTCGGCCCCCTCGGAAACACCTGGCGACCGCCGGCGGTAGGACGACGGCCGGTGCTCGTCGCAGGCGGCGTCGGCATCGCGCCGCTCCTGTTTTTCGCGCGACGTCTGCATGAGACCGGCATTCGTCCGCTCGCGATTTACGGCGGAAGAACGAGCCGCGATCTCCCGCTCGACGACGAACTCTCGGAGGTCGCGGACGTGACGCTCGCGACGGAGGACGGCTCGCGCGGACACCACGGTCGCGTCACGGACGTGCTCGTGAAGATGCTGTCCGAGGGCGGGCTCGTCTACACGTGTGGACCCGACCGCATGATGGCCAAGGTCGCCGAGCTGTGCGCCGAGCGCGACGTGCCGTGCGAGGTCTCGCTCGAGACGCCGATGGCGTGTGGCTACGGCGTGTGTCTCGGCTGTCCGGTGCCGACCACCGACTCCGGCTACATCTACGCCTGCACGCAAGGCCCGTGCGTCGACGCACGGCGCATCGCCTGGGGCAAAGGCGAGCACGCGCCGCACAAGCGGCCCGAGCCGAAGAGGATCGCGCCGTGACCGAGCAGGCGGTGTCCGTCGGGTCCCTCACCCTGAAAAACCCGATCCTCACGGCGTCGGGGTGCTTCGGTTACGGCCTCGAATACGACGATTTCTATGACGTCGCGACCCTCGGCGGCATTTGCACCAAGGGGCTCTCACTCCATCCACGCCTCGGCAACCCGCCGGAGCGGATCTGCGAAACGCCCGCGGGCATGCTGAACGCCATCGGCCTCGCGAACGTCGGGGTCGAGGTGTTCTGCGCCGAGAAGCTCCCGAAGCTCCGCGCCCGCGGTGTGACCGTCATCGCGAACATCTTCGCGAGCAGCGTCGAAGACTTCGTCGCGATCGCCGAGCGCCTCGACGCTGAATCCGGCGTCGCCGCCATCGAGCTGAACGTGAGTTGCCCGAACGTGAAGGAAGGCGGCATCGAGTTCGGCAAAGATCCGCTGATGTCGGCGCGGGTGACCGAGGCCGTGCGCAAAGCCACGCGGATCCCGCTCTGGGTGAAGATGAGCCCGGAAGCGGGCGATATCGCCGCCGTCGCCAAGGCCTGCGAAGCGTCGGGCGCCGACGCGGTGACGGCCATCAACACGATCCGAGGGCTTTCGATCGACAGCGAGCTCCGCCGCGCGCGCCTCGCGAACTCGACGGGCGGCCTCAGCGGGCCGGCGCTTCGTCCGATCGCGCTCCGCATCGTGTGGGAGCTCGCCGGCAAGGTGTCGATCCCGATCATCGGCATCGGTGGGATCTCCACGGCGCGCGACGCGATCGAATTTCTCTTGGCGGGAGCGACCGCGGTGCAAGTCGGCACCGCGAACTTCTCCGATCCGGCGGCGGCGAAAAAGATCGCCGACGGCGTGCGCGAATATTGCGAGGCGAGGGGGCTCGCCGCGAAAGACTTGATCGGGATCGCGCGGCCATGATGCGGTCGCTCGCGGTCACGGCGACGATCTTGTCGCTCGCGGTCGCTTGCAGCGAAAAAAAGAAATCCGAAATGACGAAGACCGAAGCGAGCCCGAACGCGGGCCTCTTGCCCGCTCCGCTCGCTTCTGCGGGCGAGCTCACCGGCGTCGTCGGTGGACACCCGGCCGAAGCCGTGACCGAAGGGATCCCCGCAGACTCCGCCGGGCGGCTCGTCGTTCACGACCCCGATCCTCCGCCGCCCGAGCCCGCGGCCGTCGACCGTCCGATGCCCGACGACGCGCTCTCGGCGCGCGACGGCGTCGGGTTCACGCTCGAGGGCACGTGGCAATGGGGCGACCTCCCGGCGCCGGCGTCGGTTCCGGAACTCGCGCCGCAAGCGATCCACCAAGCGCTCCAGAAGACGGAGCTTCAAGTGACGGCGGACCTGGGCAGCACCGGGCGCATGCGGCTCTCGTTCGACTCGCCGGCGTTCCCACTTCCCACGCACACCGAGCTGCGCGCGCGCTCGAGCTACTACGGACACGTGCTCGTGTGGCCAACGGGCATGACGTATCGCGTGCTGGCGCCGGGAAGTCTCCGCGCGATGTTCGCCGAACGCCGCGCGGACGTCGCGTCGCTCATGAGGGCGAAGCTCACGGCGAGCGGCACCGGATCGCTCCTCGGGCACAAGACGAACCTCACGACGATCGAAACGAGCCTCGGTGCGCTGACGCTCGAGCAAACGACGATCTCGGGAAGCGGCTCCGGCGGCGAGCTCCTCTGCCGTTTGCTCGTCGAGCTCGTCGGAGCCGATCCGGCTACCGACGCGTGCCGGAGCGATCGTGTGCCGCTCGCGGCGCGGTATCGATGGACGCCGACGGGAGGCATCTCGTTCGTCGCGACGTCGCTCGTCGAGCGAAAGGATTTGTCGCTCGGCTCTCTCTACACTCCGCCCGCCGGCGCCACGTTCACGTCGGGTGAGTTGCCCCCGCAGGCGTCGGGAGTGTTTCTGACCCAGGGCGAACTGGCGCAGTTTCGGACGCGGCCCGTTCGCGGCGCGCCCCCGGGACCGCGTGCTCCCGGCGAAGGCGTCACAGCCGAGAACCTGACGTCGTCGCTTCAGTACCTCCTCTTGGACGGCGTTGCCGTCGCGTGGGTGAAGCCGCGTGAACGCCAGTACGTCATCGGGCCGCCTTCGGGTCGATATACCGTGTCGTTTCGCGATTTCTTCGGGACCAGCGTCTCACCACCGGCTGCACTCGATCTCCCGGCGTTCGTCCGAGTCGGTTCTTCCGACGTGGATGCCGGCTCGAAATGAGCGGCAGGCTCACTCCTCGTCGTAGTCTTCAGCCTCGAAGACGACCGATTCGCGACCCTCGGCCTTCATTTGCTCACGGAGGGTCTCGTACACGACCTCGATCACCTCGGTCCTTGTGGACAACAGGTAGTATTCGTCCTCCGGAACTGGCGGAAACCGGGCGAGGCGCTCCTCTGCCAGCAACTGGTCGGCCGGCGACAACCGCAATTCCGGCGACGGACCGTCGGGGGACGTTCCCTTCGCAATCGCGTCGAGCACCATGCCGAGTGGGCTCAAGGAGAGGAGCGCGCGGCGTGAGCAAACGTGCCATTCGTCGTTGGGGTCGGGTCGGAGGCGCCAAAACCCGTCGATTCGACGGCGAACCACCTCCCCGAAGTACGCCGCAGCCGCCCGCGCCACGAGCGGTTCGAGCTCCGGGCGGTCGCTCACGCCCCCAGCCACGACCTTCAAGTACGCGTCCAGCACCGGCAACGTTTCAGCGTCGTAATCGAGCTCGACCTTGAGGGCTCGATCCACATATTGTCGGAGGTTTTCGGCGAGCTCGAGGATTTCCCCGGGCACTTCTCCGATGACGGGCTCATCCCTCGGAATCGTCTCTCCGTCGGAAGATCCGTTTTTCCCGTCGCCGTTCAGTGCCGACATGATCCTTGGCCCGAGGCATCCCCCGGCGGGCTCGTTTCCGTGGTAAGGTCGAAAACTCGCATGCGTCTCGGGATCTTGAGCGACATTCACGCCAACTACGAGGCGCTGTCAGCCGTACTCGAAGCATACACCCACGAGGACATCGACGAGTACTACTGCCTCGGCGACACGGTGGGATACGGCGGTTCACCGAACGAGTGCGCCGAGGTCGTTCGTGACATCGCGGAAGCGACGATCCTCGGAAATCACGACGCCGCCGTCGCCGGCCGAATGGACTACTCGTATTACTACGAGGCCGCGCGACACGCGCTCGATACACACGCCGCGCTGCTCTCGCTCGAGAGCATGGAGTGGCTGCGGCAGTTACCGTATCAGCTTCGCCTCGAGCAGCAGGGGGTCCAGCTCTGTCACGGCTCGCCGGTGCGTCTCGAAGAGTTCGAGTACATCTTCGCGCCCGAGCAAGCGCGCGAGTGCTTGCCCATCTACGAAGAGCTCGGCCACATCACGCTCATCGGGCACTCGCACCTCTGCAAGGTGTTCGCGCTGACGAAGACGACGGTCGAAGAACTTCCACCCGTCGATTTCACGCTCGAGCCCGACAAGAAATACATCGTGAGCGTCGGCTCGGTCGGTCAGCCGCGCGACTACGACAACCGCGCGAGCTACACCGTGTTCGACGGGGACAAGCAACGCTTCGAGTTCAAGCGCGTCGAATACGACATCGAAACCGCGGCCGACAAAGTCCTCCGCGCGAAGCTCGAACGCAACTTCGCGCACCGTCTCTTCATCGGCGTCTGACGGATCGGCATCACCAGCACCTGAGGGCTCGCCCGCCCGTCAAGCCCGGCCCCGGGCGAGGCTTGGCCGAGAACCGGAGCGGAACGTACTCGGGTATTTGAGCACCGGAAGCGCAGGCCAAACGAAGCCCGCGGCCGGGATCGGCGGGCGCGGTTGCGTAGATACTGGGCGTGGACCGATCAGACGGCGATCGTCCACGTGGTGCCGGAAGGCCCGTCGTGGAGCGCGATACCTTGTCTCGCGAGTTCGTCGCGAATCGCGTCGGCGGTGGAGAAATCTTTCGCTTTCCGGGCTTCGAGTCGGGCACTGACGTGATCGTCGACGTCCTGCCGCCGTAGCCCGCGAATCGCGAGACGCCGAGCCGTGGTGCGCTCGCGGTACACCTCGCGTGGGGTCGAGAACACACCGAGCCGTTCGGTCACTCGCGTCATCGCCGCATCGATACCCTGCATGACGACGGTCACCGCGCCCATGTAGGAGGCCTCCTTGTGACGCCGGAGCGCAAGGTCGGCCACTTCGTTCGCGAGCTTGGCGATTTCGCCGAGCTCGGCCAGCGCGACCGGCGTGTTCAAGTCGTCGGCGAGCGCAGCGACCGCGCGGTCCGCGGCGCCGGTCGCCGCGTGGCGCGCGTCGGAGAGCTCCTTCGGAAGCTTCGCGGGCGCCGTCGCCCTCGTGTTCAAGAGCGCTTCGAGCCGTTCGAGCGTGGTGTAGAAATAGTCGACGCGGCGTTCCGCTTCGTCGACCCCGGGAAACACGACGCGGCCGTCGCCGAGCGTCTCGGTCTCGAATTGAATCGGACCTCGGTAGTGCACGCCGATGAGAAAGAGCCGGAGCGCCTCCGGATCGTTGCGCGACAAGACATCGCGAACGGTCACGAAGTTGCCGAGCGATTTGCTCATCTTTTCCATGTCGACGTTCACGAAGCCGTGATGCACCCACGATCGCGCGAACGGACCTTCTCCCGGATGCGCGGCCTCGCTCTGAGCGATCTCGTTTTCGTGATGCGGAAAAATGAGGTCCATTCCGCCGCCGTGAATCTCGAAGCCGTGTCCGAGATATTTCTCGCTCATCGCCGAGCACTCGATGTGCCAGCCCGGCCGGCCATGTCCCCACGGGCTCGGCCAGCCCCACTCTTCTTCGGGAGCGCCCTTCCACAGCGCGAAATCCAGGGGATCGTGCTTGTGCGTGTCGTCCGCTTCGACGCGCGCGCCGCTCACCAGCTCGTCGATCTTTCGTCGCGATAGCTTGCCGTAGCCTTCGAACTTCCGAACCGCGAAATACACGTCCCGCGTGCCGCCCGGCATGTCGGCGGCGTACGCCGCGCCACGTTCGACGAGCGACGCGATGAGCTCGACGATCTCCTTCAGGTGATCGCTCACGCGGGGTTCGTGGTCCGGTCTCGCGCAGCCGAGCGCGCCCATGTCTTCGTGATAGACGTCCATCATGCGTCGCGCGAGGTCGAGCGGCGATTCGCCGTTCTCCTTGGCGCGCTTCAGGATCTTGTCCTCGACGTCGGTGACGTTTCGCACGTACTTGACGGAGAGCCCTTGGGCTCGCAACGTCCGCACGAGGACGTCGAACACGACGGCGCTCCGGGCATGACCCGCGTGAGGAAGATCGTACGGTGTCGGACCGCACAGGTAGACGCGCGCCTTTCCCTTGGTTTCGAGCGCGAGCGGCTCCGCCTTGCGAGACAGCGTGTTGTAGAGACTGAGGTCCATCGTTTGTCGATCTAAGAATAGGAAGTATTGGGTCCGCGCGCCTAATCCATGCGACCGGCGCGAACCGGCGGACGCCAGCCGTCCCAGTCGCGACGCGTGTTCCGGGGACGACCGCCGCTCATCGGTTTGACGAGGATGAGCCCGGCAACGAACCCGCCGACGTGAGCAAAAAAAGCGACTCCTCCCATCGGAGGAGCCTGTCCCTGTACGACGTGGAGCGACTGCACGCCGGAGAAAAGATTCACGACGAAGAATTCTCCCGCGACGACCCACGCCGGGACGACCAGGGTCGGCGTGATGAGAAAGAAAAGCAACGGTAGGAACATGACGAGCGGATTGAGGATCAGGACGGGCGCGCGCGGGAAGAGCACCAGATAACCGGCGGTCACTCCGGCGATGGCGCCCGAAGCGCCCACCATCGGCAACGTGCTGGTCAGGTTGAACGACACCTGTGTGACGGCCGCCGCGATTCCGGCAATGAGATAGAACGCGAGGTAGCGGAAATGACCGAGCGCGTCCTCGACGTTATCGCCGAAGATCCAGAGAAACCACATGTTGCCCGCGATGTGCAGCAGATTCGCGTGCATGAACATGCTCGTGAAAATCGTGAATAGTTCCCCACTCGGGTCGCTCACGATGCGGGTCGGGACGAGGCCGTAGCCCGTCTCGTAGTAAGGCGGGAGCGTACTGGTCCAGATGAACGCCGCGACGTTCGCCAGGATGATGAGATAGTTCACCACCGGCGTCGTGCGTGTCGGATTGATGTCTCGGAGCGGCAGCATGCTCGACTCGGGGTAACCTACAGCTCAACGCAGTTGAGCTGTATCGAGAAAGAACCACAGCGGGCACCAGAGTTCGGCCGAAACCGGAGCGGGTTTTCGAGGCTCGCCGTCGAAATTCCCGCATTTTCGATGCCTCTAACGCGTCGTGATAACGTCCGCGCCCATGTCGTTCGGCGCCGCACGGTGCACTCGGTGGCTCGGCCTTCTGGGCGTCGTGCCGGCCCTCGCGAGCTGCAGCGCGACGACCTTCGACGGGCGCGTGTTCGACGCTGGCGACCTCTCTTTTCGCATCGGCTCCGTCCCACCCGGCTTTCATCGCGTCGATTCGGACGGCGCGCTCCTCGCTTACCGGGACGACGCACTGCCCGCGACGCTCGCGATCAGCGGCCGTTGCGGCAAGGACGGCGATGACGTGCCGCTCGACGCACTCACTCATCATCTGTTCCTCGAGTTCACCGATCGACAACTCGAAACCGAGGAGACGGTGACCCTCGACGGCCGTGAGGCGCTCCACACCGAGCTCTCCGCGAAGCTCGACGGCGTCGCGAAGCACTTCTCGGTCTTCGTCTTCAAGAAGAACGGCTGCGTGTACGATTTCGTCGAGATCACACCTCCCGCCGCCGCGCCGGACGCGCGCTCGAACTTCGTTGCCTTCGTCGAGGGATTCTCGACCATCAAACCGTGACCGAGCCGCCCCCTTCGAGCCGGCGCAGTTTCGCGCCCCCACCGCCGCACGTCCCCACGGTGCGCGAGCGGTCCGTCGTTGCGCTCGAGGCATTCCTCGGACACGTCGGTCAGATGTCCGAGATGGCGACCGGAGCGGTGCGCGCGCTCTTTCGTCGACCGTTCGAGGGTCGCGCGATTCTCGCGCAGCTCGATTCGCTCGGCGTTGCATCGCTCGGCATCGTCACGGTGACCAGCGTTTTCATCGGAATGGTGATGGCCGTTCAGTTCGCGTTCGGCCTGCGGAAATTCGGTGGCATGGAATACACCGGGCGCGTCGTGGGGCTCTCGTTCGCGCGCGAGCTCGCGCCGACCTTGACGGCCGTCATCGTGGGCGGGCGCATCGGTGCCGGCATGGCGGCGGAGCTCGGCTCGATGGCCGTTACCGAGCAGCTCGACGCCGTCCGCGCGCTCGGCGCCGACCCGTACAAGAAGCTCGTGCTTCCACGGCTGGTCGCGGCGATCATCGTCATGCCGATCCTCGCCGTCTTCGCGTTGGTTCTCGGGTTTTCCGGCGCGATGTTCATCACCGATTACCAGTTCAACATCCCCTCGACGTTCTTCTTGAGGAGCGCGCTCGGAACCGTGACGATGCACGACTTCGTGAGCGGACTATTCAAAACCCCGTTTTTCGGAGCCATCATCGCGCTCGTCGGCTGTCATTTCGGGATGACGACGCGCGGCGGCACGGCCGGCGTGGGCAATAGTACGACACGCACCGTCGTCGTGATTTCGATCACGATTCTCATCGCCGATTTCTGGCTGACCAAGATCGCCATCCTCGCCTGGCCGACCGTCTGACGATGCCGGGGAGGCACGCTCACTTGACCCCCTGGGGCCGGGTCCCTAAAGTTTTTTCGGGGCCGATTTGCCGATGACGGAACGTATTTTCACGATCGAAGAAGTGGACGCACTCATCCCCGAGCTGTCTCGCCGCATCGGAATGCAGCTGGCACTCGGAGTGGAAATCGAGTCCTTGGTGAAGCGGCTCGCGCGAGAAACGGGCGAGCAAGTCGAATCGCTCGATCCCGACCCGCGCGAATCGCCCGCCGCTCGCGGACTTCGATCGGACCTTCGGACCTCGGTCGCGCGCTACGAACAGGGCTGGCGCGACATCCAGTCGATGGGCGCCATCGTGAAAGACACGACCATGGGCCTCCTCGACTTCTACGGTCGCCTCGAGGGACGGCTCGTGTGGCTGTGCTGGCGATACGGGGAAAGCCGGCTCGGATATTATCACGAGCTCGACACGGGCTTTTCGGGGCGTCGGGCATTACGAACCGAAACACGGACCCGAGTGTTGAACTAATGACCGTCGATCGAGAGGCCGCTGAACGAGCCATTGCCACATTCCTGACGGCGCTCGGCCACGACCCTCGAAAGAATCCTGAGCTCGCGGAAACGCCGGCGCGCGTCACCGAGGCATTCGAGAAAGATTTGCTCGACGGCTACGGCGTCGACGTTGCGGCGCTCCTCCACGCCGAATCGAGCCCGCTCGGCCCTGCGGGACCGCACGGTTTGGTCGTCGTTCGCGACATTCAGCTCACGACCATGTGCCCCCATCATTTGCTGCCGGGGCTCGGCGTTGCGGCCGTCGCGTACCTGCCGGGCGAGGCGATCGTCGGCATCGGCACGCTCGCGCGAGTCGTCGAAGCGTTTTCGCATCGCCTTACCCTGCAAGAATCCATCGGCGAAAATACGGTGCGCGCGCTCATCGACCATGCGGGCGCCCGCGGAGCCTATTGCCGGCTCGAATTCCGGCACAGCTGCCTCGAGGCGCGCGGTGCGAGAAAGCACGGCGCCACGGTGGTCACGGTGGCGCGAGCCGGCATGTCGATCTCCGACGGCGCGATTTTCGGAGGCATCCTGTGACGGCCGTGATCACCGGTGCGAGCCGCGGGATCGGCCGCGCGACGGCGCTCGAGCTCGCCCGACGCGGCCGCCCACTCGCGCTCATCGGCAGAAGATCGCCGGGCCTCGACGACACTGCCGAGAGTGCGCGGCGCGCCGGCGTGCGCGTGGAAACCTTCCCCTGCGAGCTCGAGCAGCCCGAACAGATCGAGATCGCGGCGGAACGCATTCTCGATCGCCACGGCGCACCCGACGCGGTGATCCACAACGCCGCGGTCATCCATCGCGCCCCCGTCGAGGAGCTCTCGAACGCCGATTGGAACCGGCAGATCGACGTCAATCTCCGCGCTCCGTTCTTGCTGACACGGGCGCTTCTGCCGGAGATGAAGCGAAGCCGAAAAGGCCGGCTCGTCTTCGTGTCGAGCATCTCGGGCACCGTCGGGACACCGCTGTCTTCGGCGTACAACGCCTCCAAGTGGGGCGTCATCGGGTTCATGAAGAGCCTGGCCGAAGAACTAAAGGACAGCGGCGTCATGGCCGTCGCGATCCTGCCTGGTTCCGTCGACACGAAGATGCTCGACGGGAGCGGCTTCGTTCCGCGCATGAACGCGGACGACGTGGCCAAGACGATTGTTCACTACGCCCTCGAGGCGTCGCTCGCGCACAACGGAGGCGTCGTGGAGATGTTCGGCGTATGACCTTGCCGGCCTATGATCCTGGGTCGGTTCTTTCCGAAGTCGCGGTGTTCCCGCTGCCCCAGGTCGTGCTGTTCCCGGGCGTCGTGATGCCGCTCCATATCTTCGAGCCGCGGTACCGCTCGATGACGCGCGAAGTGCTCGCCTCCACGCGACAGCTCCTCGTGACGTTGATCCCGGAAGATCACGGCGTCGATCGCTTCGGGCAACCGGAGATCGCCAACGTCGCAGGGATCGGCGAAATCATCCAATGCGACGCGCTGCCCGATGGGCGCTTCAACCTGCTCGTCGAAGGCAAGGCACGGGTGAAGCTCGAAGAGCTCCCGTTCAAGCGACCGTACCGACGAGCCACCGGGACCGTGCTCGGCTCGGACGAGGCGGGCGTCGACCCCGCGACGGTGCGCGCCCTCGCCTCGACGGCCGCTCGCGTCGCGCATGCCATTCGGCAATGCCATCCCGGGTTTCGGTTCTGCCTGCCCAAGGTGGACGACGCGGCGGCGCTCACCGACGCCTGCGCGCATTACCTGGTGCTCGACGGATGCGAGCGGCAGAAGCTTCTCGAAACGTTGAACGTCAGCGAACGCGTGCAGCGATGTCTCGAGACGCTGCTCGAGCAACAATCCATGTTCGGCGGCGGCAACGAAACGTTGCATTGAGCGCGCATGCGGCTCGCGCGCCCCGAAATAGGATGGGCCCGCCACACTCGCTTTTCTCCACCGTTGCTCCCTTCCGGGCCTGGCGGGGTTCAAGACGCGCTGTTGGCGGACCCACAATCGGGCACCGGAGGGTTCGTAAGCCGTCGTTTCTCGACGGTCAACCGGGTTCTGCCAGGAACCGTGGCGGCGTTTGGGGCGCCAGGGCGAAGGCGGCGTGCCAAGCTCAGCGAGCATGACTGGCCCGGGCCCCGCTCCACCGCCGTTCGAGCGGATCCTGGCGTGGGTCCCGTTCGTCGTGTCGGCGGGGCTCGTCGCGACGGCGCTCGATTTCGCGCTCCGAAGACCGACGCTCGGCCTCGTCTTCTTCGAGCTGTCGCTTCTGCTCTTCATTCCCCAGCTCTTGCAACGACGAAAGCTCCGGCGGGTGCTGAGGTCCGGAAATGTCGACGCCGTGCTCTCCGCCTGGGAGTCATCGGTCGAACGTGTTCCCCATCCAGAAACCATGGCTCCGCTCATGCGAGCGACCGCGCTCGCTGCTCATGGGCTCGCCGAACGCGCTCATTCCGCGCTATCGCGAGCGCATCACGGTCCGGCGTGGGACGCGGCCATCGAACAGCGGCTGGTTCTCGACACGCTTCTTTCCGTTTTCGACGGTGAAGCGGAGCGGGCGCTCGCGAGCTCCGAAGCTCTCGAACACTTGCCGCTTCCGCCGTCGCCCTTCGTCCGCGGACGGGTGGCGGCGCTCCGCTCGGCGATGGCGGCTTTCGCGCGGGCGTTCGCGCACCGCGCCGGCCGCACCGATCTAGCGACACTGAAGATCGCGGCCAAACAGAACCCGCTCGTCTACTGGGCGATGCGCTACGCCGCCGCCGTCGCCAGCCTCGACCAGGGCGATCGAAACGGCGCCGCGGCACTCGTTTCCGGCGCTCCGTCGTGGCCTGCCGATTCGGTTTTCGCGGCATTTCACGAAGAAATCGCCGCGCAAGCCGCTGCATCCTGAGACGCGGTTCGACACCGACACCGTCGCCTATCGATTCCCGACTCTCACTCGCGACTCGCGTTGCATCCGAAAGCACGCGTGGTGGTCATGATGAGAGAGCGTCGTCGACGCGGGGTCGGGTTTGCTCGATCGCTCTGGCTGACTTAGCCTTGAGGATCGCCATGCCGAGTGGACAGAAGCCGCGCAGCGACAAAGACATCCCCGATCTAGCGGCCCCCGTCCGATCGGCGCGCCCGGGGCCGCAGCGAACCGCATCGGGACAATCCGCGGCCGTTCGCACGTCGCGAGGGCCCAACTCCGGACCCATGGAGTACTTCGGGTCCGGCACGTTCGATCTCGATCCACTCGGAGACGGTTCGTCGTCGCCCCTCGCGCTCGATACCCGCGACGCGCACGACGAGGTCTCGAGCTCTCGACGCCGGCCCGCCACCTCGCCGAGCACGGGCGACTCCTTCGAGAGCACCAAGACGTCCGCAGAAACGCTCGGGCGCCGCGAGCCGGTTCGCGAGGCGGGCCCGACCTGGCCAACGGGCACCTCGCCCGATCCGGCGTCACTCGACGTCGATCCGCTCGAGGTCGGCATCACATCGGACTTCGGCCCGGCTCCGACGAACGTCGCGCTCGCGCCCGCGTACGCCATGCGCGTTTTTTTTCGGCGGCGCGAATTGCGGACGCAGATCGCCGAGCTCGGCGCGACCTTCGAAGTCGCCGAGAAGGCCCGGGACGAGCTCCTCGTCGCACTGGCGGAACACGTCCGTGAACGGGCCGCGAACGACGAGGAGCTCGCGAAGTTGTTTGCCGGTGTCTCCGCGGTGGAAGGGGTGGCGCGCACACGGAAGGCGAACCTCGTCGGCGTGAGCACGGAGTACGACGAGC
The DNA here is from genome assembly GCA_964506835.1 of uncultured Polyangiaceae bacterium. Taxonomy (GTDB): domain Bacteria; phylum Myxococcota_A; class Polyangia; order Polyangiales; family Polyangiaceae; genus DASZVB01. Next base: position 8,871 of record CAZDNG010000048.1, on the reverse strand, counting down.
TCTCGTCGAAGCTCGAAGAAGAGCGAGCGGCGATCGAGCGCGCGGCGGCCGAGAACGCCCAGACCGTGGAGAGTGCGCGGCACGCCCTCGCCGAACGACGGCGCGTGCTCGACCGCGCCGAAGCCCGGAAGAAGCGCGCGTACATCGAAATTCGCGGCATTCTCGACCTCGTCGAGAAGAGCGGCGGCGGACCCTCCGCGCCGCAAACGGCGAAGCTCGACGAGCTCGAGCGCGCGGTCGCGGCCCAAAAACCGGAGCTCGACGCTGCGACCGCGGCGGTCGCCGAGACGGAAGCGACGTTCCACGACGCAGAGAACGGCGCGCGCGAACTCGACAAGCGGACGCGCGAGCTCGAGCGGCAACGCCGCGCGCTCGACGCGCGCTTCAAGAAGCAGCTCGGCGTCCGTACCGGCGGCGTGACCGACGCCGAGAAGGACCGAGCACTGTCGCTCGCCGACGCGGCGAGAAAGGTACTCGCTCTCCGCGGCCGCACTGACGTCCCGACAGCGACGCTCGACCGGATCGCCCAAGGCGATCGCGTCGTTCTCGAACGCGCGCTCGAGCTCGAAAAGCACGTGCGAGCCCGGAACACGTACGACATCGCCGCCTTCAAACGTGGCGTCGCCATCGCCGCCGGCGCCGCGCTCTTCATCGTGCTGTTCCTGTCGGTCGCGCTCTTCCGTCACGGCGGGTCGCCAGACAATCGAACGCACAACGGAAGCGCTCCCAGCGCGCCGGAGAAAACCGACAAGCCCTGAAGGCTCCTGCAAAAGGGAGAGCTAGGGCCAGGGCCAGGGCTAGAGGTAAGGGGGAGCGCGGAAGGGCGCGAGGACGAAATGAGCCAACCGCAGAGGACGCAGGGATCACAGAGATTCAGCCGATGAGCCGTGAGGCGGACGCGATCGGGTCCGATCCGATCTGGGTCTCGGTCCCGAAAACGCGTACGCGCGCACCTCGAACGGGTAGGGCCCCGTTCAAAAAACCCCGGCCTCGCTCATCTCCGGAGAATCCCAGCGGCTTCTTGCCGTTGGCAGAGTTCGGCGATTTCGACTTCGTAGCCGTCGATGGCTTCGCTGAACTCGACGCCAATTTCCCAGCTCCAGACGTCGGCGTGCGCGGGGTCGCGGCGCTCGGCGCGAACGACGCGACCAACTGCCTGTCGCGGTGGATCGGATTCGCGGCCGAGATAGAGACGGAGATTCACCGGCTCGTCGAGATCGAGGCGGGTGCGCGTGAACAGGCGCGCGCCGGAGACGCTCGCGTCGCGAATGAGTGCGAGATCTTGAGCGTCCCTCTTCGACTCGAAGAAGGCGGGGATGCACGTCAACTGACGAGAATGCAAACGACGCTCGTCCATGTCGCGAGCGTCCCTCGCGATCCACGCCCTGTCAACGCGCGGCGCGTCTCGCAAGCCCGAGTAGGCACAACGCGCGGCGTCTCCACGCTGCGTCAATCGCGTGAGCGTCGGATCTCACCGAGGCGAAGTGCCGCACTCACCGGGAAAGCTAGAGCGGGATGTTGCCGTGTTTCTTCGGCGGGTTTTTCTCGCGCTTCGTCTTCAGCATCTCGAGACACGTCGCGAGACGTTTCCGGCATTCGCGCGGGTAGATCACTTCGTCGACGAAGCCGAGCTCTGCCGCCTTGTAAGGATTGGCGAACTTGGCTTTGTACTCGCCAATGAAGCCGGCGCGCGCCTTTTCCTTGTCGGCAGCTTTCTCGATCGCGCCCTTGTAGACGATGTTCACCGCGCCGTCGGGGCCCATGACGGCAATCTCCGCGGTCGGGAACGCGAGACTCACGTCGCCGCGAATGTGTTTCGAGCTCATGACGTCGTACGCGCCGCCGTAGGCCTTGCGCGTGATCACCGTGAGCTTCGGCACCGTCGCTTCGCAGAACGCGTACAGGAGCTTCGCGCCGTGCGTGATGATCCCGCGGTGCTCCTGTTCGACGCCGGGCAGGAACCCGGGAACGTCGACCCACGTGACGATCGGCAGATTGAAGCAGTCGCAGAACCGGACGAACCGCGCCGCCTTGAGGCTCGCGTCGATGTCGAGCACGCCGGCGAGGTACGCAGGTTGATTCGCGACGATGCCGACCGGGAATCCCCCGATGCGGGCGAAGCCGACCACCATGTTCTTCGCGTAACCCTCGTGGACTTCGAAGAGGTAGCCGTCGTCGACCACGGCGGTGATGACCTTCTTGATGTCATAGGGTTTGTTGCTCTCGCGCGGGATGATCGTGTCGAGCTCGGCACAGTCGCGATCGATCGGATCTTCGCTCTTCTTGAACGGCGGATCCTCGGCGTTGTTCGACGGCAAGAAGCCGAGGAGCTCGCGGATCTGCGCGACGCAGGCGCGGTCGTCGGGCGATGTGAAATGCGCGACGCCGCTCTTGGCCGCGTGGGCGCTCGCGCCGCCGAGGGCTTCCTTGCTCACCTCCTCGTGCGTCACCGTCTTGATGACGTCGGGGCCGGTGATGAACATGTAGCTCGTGCCTTCGACCATCAGGATGAAGTCGGTGATGGCCGGCGAGTACACGGCGCCGCCCGCGCAGGGGCCCATGATCGCGCTGATCTGCGGAACGACGCCGCTCGCGAGCGTGTTGCGCAAGAAAATGTCGGCATACCCGGCGAGCGATTCGACGCCTTCCTGGATGCGCGCGCCGCCGGAGTCGTTCAAGCCAACGACGGGCGCGCCGGTCTTCATCGCGAGATCCATCACCTTGCAGATCTTCGACGCGTACGCGGCGCTGAGCGAGCCGCCGAACACCGTGAAGTCCTGCGCGAACACGAACGTGCGACGGCCGTTCACGGTTCCGTGACCGGTCACCACGCCGTCGCCGAGGATCTTCTGGTCCTCCATGCTGAAGTCGGCGCAGCGATGCGTGACGAAGCGATCCATCTCGACGAAGCTGCCCGGGTCGAGCAGAAGGTCCACGCGCTCGCGCGCCGTCAGTTTTCCAGCAGCGTGCTGCTTGTCGACGCGGTCTTTTCCGCCGCCCTCGAGAGCCTTCTGATTGCGCTCGTCGAGTTCGGAAAACAGGGAGGGCTTCTTGTCGGCCATGGGGAGCGCGGGGGTACCACAGGGGCACCGCCGAGTCAGCCTTCAGCGGAAAAGAAGCGGGTTCGCTGGACCCGAAGTGCACGGATGCGCAGGCACCGATGGGTACCCTGCAACGACCTTTGTTTTGGGGCACGCGAAACGGTCGCGTCGCGACGCTCGGGGGACGCTGCGCGCTGCGCGCTAGTCGGGCGGGTCGAGATAGTCGACTTCGACGCCGCGATGGGTTCGAAAGCGAACGCGACCCTCGCCGCGCTCGATCACGTAGTCCGGCGAAACGGGCACTTTGCCGAGCCCGCCCGGCGTGTCGACGATGAATTTCGGGAGCGCGATCCCGCTCAAACGACCCTGGAGCTCCGCCATGATGCGGAGCCCGGTCGCGAGCGGCGTCCGGAGGTGTCCGGTGCCGCGCACGGGATCGGCCTGCAGCAAATAATAGGGCCGGACGCGTTCCTTCACGAGCCCGCGAAACAAGGCGCCGAGGGTCGCGGAGTCGTCGTTGATGCCGCGGAGGAGGACGGTGTGATTCATCACCGGAAACCCCGCGTCGGCGAGCCGCCGGCACGCGCGTCGCGACTCGTTCGTCAGTTCCTTCGGGTGATTGAAGTGCGTCATCACCCAGAGCGGGTGAAACGGACGCAGGGCACGCACGAGCTCCGGCGTGATCCGTTGCGGCAGGGCGACGGGAACGCGCGTCGCGAGCCGGATGGTTTCGATGCTGCCGATGTCGCGAAGTGTCCGGACCAGCGCGACGATGCGCTCGGTCGCGAGCGCGAGCGGATCGCCGCCGCTCACGATGACGTCGCGCACCTCGGGATGCGCGCGCAAATATGCGAACGCGGGCGCGAGCCGGTCGAGGGAACGCGCTCCGCCGCCCGCGCCGACGAGGCGACTTCGGGTGCAGAAGCGGCAATAGACGGCGCACCGGTCCGTCGCGAAGAGGAGCGCGCGATCGGGGTAACGTTGGACGAGGTCCGGCGCGACTTCGTGCGCGGCTTCGCCCAAGGGATCGCGCAGATCACCGGGAACTTCGCGGGCTTCGAGGGCGTGTGGAACCACCTGACGCCGGATCGGGCACGCCGGATCGTTCGGATCCGCCAAGGAGAGGTAATATGGCGTGATCGAGATGGGGAACCCGTCGCGTTCGGCGGCCAGAGCGCCCGCGAGCTCGGCGGGGGACAGACGAAACACCTCGGCGAGACGCGCCGCGGTTCTTACGGCGTGCTGAAGCTGCCACTGCCAATCACTCGGCCGTCGTCGCGGTCTCACCTTCGGCGACGCGGTCGGCGACGGGGTCGGCAACGACGACGCGGACGCGGTAACCGTGGCGAGCGTCCGCATCACGGATGCCCTGCGGGCGCGGGGACGGCGCTCGTGCTCGGGACGGGCACTTTGGCGAGCGCGGCGTCGTCGATCTGCACGGGAAACCGCGCGCGCAGGTCCTGCTCGAGGTCCGACTCGGCGCGGTGGAGTTTCTCCTCGAGGAGCCGGAGCCGGATGGTTCGCTCGGCTTCTTCGAACGAGCGCTCGTGCGCGTCGCTCTTTCCGGAGAGCCGCACGATGTAAAAGCCATTTGGATCCGACACCACCCGTCCGAGGACGCCGCCGAGCTCGGCGATTTCGAACACCGCCGCGCGCACCACCTCCGGCACGCGCACGTTGTCGTTCTTGCCGAACGACGGCGGCGTGACCATCCCGACGTCTCCGGCGAGCTCGAGCGGCAAATCGGCGGCGCCGTGTTCGCGCGAATATTTCTGGACGAGCTCGCCCCATTGTTTCGGAGTTGCCGAGCGCGCCGCGTCGAGGGCGCGCGCGGCCGTCGGCGCGTCTCCCACGACGATGTCGGCGACTCGACGGCGTTCGGGGTCCTTGAATTCCGTGCGATGCGCGTCGTAGTAGGCCCGCACTTCGGCCGTCGGAATGTCGCGCGCGGAAGGCTGTTTTTCGCGGAGATCGCGCAAGACCGCGTCGCGCAGGATTTGCCGGACCAGCTCCTGGGTTTCCGGCTTGTCGGCGAGGCCGCGCCGCTCGGCTTCGTGCGCGAGGAGCTCGACGTCGATGATCTCGTCGAGGAGCTGCTTACGCCGGTCGGCGGTCTGATAGCGGAGGCGCTCGAATCGATCCATGCCGTCGAGGACGGCTTGGTAGTCGCCGAGCGTGATCGTCGTGTCGCCGACCTTGGCGAGCACGCGGTTCGCGAGACCCGACGGGACCTCGGCGGCCGCGCCGCTCGCCGAACCGGCGGGTGCCGCGCTCGTCGCGTCGTGATGACACCCCGAGAGGCCGAGCGCGACGAGACCGAGCGCTCCGTGAAGGAGCCGCGTCGCTCGCGAGCTCGAGGGTGAAATCACGGCAGAGCGGGATACTACGAGGGTTCTTGCTGCGCCAGATCGTGAAAAGACGCGCGCATCGGTCCGCGGTGCCGACGACCGTTGCGGTATTTCTGACCGAGCGGTAGAGGGAGACCGTGACCGGCTCCGAACGAAAGCTCCGATACCACCGCGTCGTCGTGAAACTGAGCGGCGAAGCCCTCTGCGGAAAAGAAGGCGGGTTCGGCATCGACACCGCGATGTTGAAGAGCACGTCGGCCGAGCTCGCCGAGGTGCACAAGACCGGCGTTCAGGTGAGCATCGTGGTCGGCGGGGGCAACATCTTCCGCGGGCTCCGCGGCGCGAGCGAAGGCATGGACCGCGCGCAGAGCGACTACATGGGCATGCTCGCCACGGTCATCAACTCGCTCGCGCTCCAGGACTCGCTCGAGCGCGAGGGCGTTCCGGTACGCGTCATGACGGCCCTCGAGATCAAACAGGTCGCCGAGCCCTACATCCGGCGGCGCGCGATGCGTCACCTCGACCGCGGTCACGTCGTGATCTTCGCGGCCGGAACGGGGAACCCCTACTTTTCGACGGACACTGCCGCGGCGCTTCGCGCGATGGAGATCCGCGCCGACGCGCTCCTCAAGGCTACCAAGGTCGAGGGCATCTACGACCGCGACCCCAAGCGCCACGCGGAGGCGACGATGTTCCAGCACGTCAGCTACGATCGCTTCTTGAGCGATCATCTGGCGGTCATGGACTCGACGGCGGTCACTCTTTGTCGAGAAAACGGGATGCCGATCCGCGTTTTTCGCATGGCGCCCGGGAACATCAAGCGCGTCTGCTTCGGCGAAGACGTCGGCACGACGGTGACCGTCGGCTGAGCGACGGTCACCGACGGCGGGTTGGGGAGTGCCCGACTCGGGTGACCGTTCCGGGCCCCCACCGCGCCTGAACCGGCGGTCAGCGTGCCCCCAAACAAAACCAAACGGTCCGCTCGATTGCCGGGCGTGCGACTCGCGCCTAAGGTTCCGGCCGAACCATGTGGAACTCCTTGCCGGGCTTCGGAACCGGCGTCCTTTACGCTGTCCTCGTCGCTGCGGCGTACACGTTCGCCGTCGCGGTGGCCGCCGGTCGCGGGCAGCCGCGGCTTCTCGAGTCGGCGCGGCGCGGCGCGTACGCGACGGCGGCGCTCGTCGCACTCGGCGTCGCGATCCTGGCGTACGCCTTCGTGACCCACGATTTCCGGGTCCGTTACGTCACGCACTACAGCGACCGCTCGATGCCGACTTCGTATCTGCTGACGTCGCTGTGGGGCGGCCAGGACGGGTCGCTCCTCTGGTGGTCGTTCTTGCTCTCTTGCTACACGACCGCGTGCGTCTTCTGGCTGAAGGGCAAATACCGGCAGCTCCAGCCGTACGTGATCGCGACGTTGATGGTGATCATGGGGTTCTTCGCGATCCTCATGTTGTTCGCGGCGAACCCCTTCGAGGCCAACGTGTCGGGCGCGCGGCTCGACGGCGAGGGCTTGAATCCGCTCCTCCAGAACTACTGGATGGTGATTCATCCGCCGAGCCTCTACACGGGGTTCGTCGGCTGCTCGGTGCCGTTCTCGTTCGCCGTCGCCGCGCTCGTCACCGGGCGCCTCGACAACGAATGGATCGTCGCGGTCCGTAAGTGGATGCTGTTCGCGTGGATGTTCCTGTCGATCGGCAACGTCCTCGGGATGGCGTGGGCGTACGAAGAGCTCGGCTGGGGCGGCTACTGGGCGTGGGATCCGGTCGAAAACGCGGCGTGTTTGCCGTGGTTCGCGGCGAGCGCCTACGTGCACTCGACGATGATTCAAGAGCGCCGCGGCATGCTGAAGATCTGGAACGTGGTGCTCATCACGATCACGTTCCTCTTGACGATTTTCGGCACGTTCCTCACGCGCGCCGGGCTCATTTCGAGCGTCCACGCGTTCGCGCAGAGCGACATCGGCATCTTCTTCTTGTGGTTCATGGCGCTCATCGCCGCGACCTCGGTCGGGCTCATCGTGTGGCGGCTGCCGCAGCTCCGGAGCCGTGGACAAATCGAGGCGGTGCTCAGCCGCGAAGCCGCGTTCGTCGTGAACAATTGGCTCCTGATGGGCATCGCGTCGTTCATCCTCGTCGCGACGATTTTCCCGCGCATCAGCGAGTGGCTGTGGAAGGAGACCATCACCGTCGGGCCGCCCTTCTTCAATCGGTGGATCGCGCCCCTCGGGCTCATGCTGCTGTTCTTGATGGGGCTCGGACCACTCTTCGGATGGCGCAAGACGAGCGGCGTCTCGCTCCGGCGTGCGGCCGCGTTCCCGGCGTCGATCGCGGCGGTCGTCGCCGTCTTGCATCTCTCGTTCGGGCGGAAGCTCGGCTTTCCGGCGTTCGTGCCCGAAGACGCGTTTTACCCGGGGATCGCCGGCATTCTCCTCCAGAAGATCGGCTCGGCCGCGCCGCTGGCGACCATCACGTTGGTCGCGTTCAACTTCGCGGTCGTCGCGCAGGAGTTTTTCCGCGGGACCTCCGCGCGCCGGAAAAAGTACGGCGACGAGGGCGTTTTCACGGCGCTCTTGCACACCGTCGAAAAAAGCCGCCGTCGCTACGGCGGATACATCGTGCACCTCGGCGTCGGGCTCATGTTCATGGGCTTTTGCGGACGCGCGTGGGAAATCGAGCACGAGGCGACCTTGTCGCCCGGCCAGGTTCACGTGATCGGCGAGTACACGCTGACTTACCGAGGACCCCGCATGGAGGTCGACCCCGCGAAGCGGATGATTTTTGCCGACCTCGACGTCGAGCGAAACGGCCAGAGCCTCGGCCGGGTGAGCCCGGCGCGGTTCATCTACACGAAGGGGTCGCAGCCCACGACGGAGATCGGCCTTCTCCGCGGGTTCCGCGACGATCTCTACATGGTCGTCGGCAACATGGACCCTCAAACCAAGAAGGCGACCTTGAGGTTCCACGTGAACCCGCTCGTGTCGTGGGTCTGGATGGGCGTCCTCGTCCTGCTCTCGGGCGCCGGCGTTTCGCTCTGGCCGGAGGTGAAGCTCCGCGAAGTGGGCGTTTGGGGCGTCGTACGCGCTTCGGTCGGCGCCGCGACGAGCGTCATGTTCGCCATCATGCTGAGCGCGTCGAGCGCCCGCGCGACGACCGGCCAAGAACGGGCCCCGTCGACGCGGCCCTCCTTCGGCGGGACCGATCCAAGACCCCTCGACTTCACGCCCCTCGCGGCGCTAGGAGTGGGCGCCGCGGTCGCGGGCACGTCGTTGTTCCGCCGCCGCACGCCTCGCCCTCGATGACGCCGTCCGCGCAGACGTCCGCTGTCTCCCGATGATCGATTCTCGGCGCCTCCTCGCTCTGGCACCCGCGTGGGGTGTGCCGTTGGTCGTCGCGACGGCGCTCGTCGTGGGAGCGTTCAGCGGCCTGGCTCCGGCGCTCCTCACGCTCGCGAGCGGCGCATTGCTCGGCGCGGTAACGCTC
>CAZDNG010000047.1:0-72276 GCA_964506835.1 uncultured Polyangiaceae bacterium | reverse complement strand
CATGAAGCCGCGCATGTTGTGATAGCTCATGCCGCTGCCGACGATGAGCACCCCTTCGTCGCGGAGCGGCGCGAGCGCGCGGCCCATCGCGACGTGCTCGGCTGGATCGAGGCGCCGTTGCAGCGACAGTTGCACCGTCGGAATGTTCGCGTCGGGAAACGCGACCTTCAACGGAACGAACACGCCGTGGTCGAAGCCGCGCGCGTCGTCGCCCTTCGTTGCGATGCCGCGCGCGTCGAGCAAGGCTCTCACCCTACTCGCGAGCTCGGGCGAACCCGGCGCCGGCCAGGTGAGCTCGTAAGTGTGCGGCGGAAACCCGTAATAGTCGTACAGGAGCTTCGGCGCCCCCGACGTGGTCACCGTCGGCACGTCCGTTTCCCAGTGCGCGGACACGACGAGGAGCGCCTTCGGTCGTTCGGGCAGTGAGGCGTCGATGCTCTTCAGCCAATCGGCCGTCTTGGTCCACGTGTCTCGCGGGCCCATCGTCCAATCCATGAAGAAACACGGGCCGCCGCCGTGCGGGAGGTACAAGGTCGGCTGTTTCTTGGCGTGTGCCATCTCGCCACTTTGCTCACGCGGCGCGGCCCACACAAGTCGCCGTTTGGACAACGCATTGTTTCCCCGCGGGCGACGATCGAACTCTGCGGCCTTTTTGGGGGTGGCGGCGGTCTCTTCGGGCGCTTAAGCATCGAGGAATGCGCTTCGACGATGAGCACGAGAGCCCCGACCTCATCGATCGACGCGGCGAGGAGCCGGCGCAGGCCGGCATGGGCTTGGGCGGGCTCTTGTTCTTCATTCCGCAGCTTCTGCGCATGCGGTACGGCTGGGTCATCCTGCTCGGCGGCGCGATTCTCTATTTTGCTCGCGGCGCGCTCCTGCCCGGCGGCTCGCAGGCGCTTCACGACGGGACCGGGACGCAACAAAGCGCGCAAGCCGAGACGCCCGAGGTGCACTTCGTGGCGTTCGTCCTCGACGACGTCCAGGCGAGTTGGGAAAAGCAATTCGCCGCGAACGGAGCCGCGTATCGGCACGCGAAGCTCGTCCTCTATACGGACTCCACGCGCACGGGCTGCGGCAACGGCGATGCTGCGACCGGACCGTTCTATTGTCCGGAAGACGAGCACGTGTACATCGACCTCGGGTTCTTTCGTGAGCTCAGCGACAAGCTCGGTGCCAAGGGCCAGTTCGCGCAGGCGTACGTCATCGCGCACGAGCTCGGTCATCACGTGCAGAAGCTGCTCGGAACCAGTGAGAAGGTCGAAGCGATGGGGAACACGAAGGGCGCGACCGGCGCGTCGGTGCGGCTCGAGCTTCAGGCCGATTGCTACGCGGGCATCTGGGCGCGTTCCACCGAGCAACGCGATCTTCTCGAGGCGGGGGACATCGACTCTGCGCTCGGAGCCGCCGCCGCCGTCGGTGACGATCGTCTGCAGCGCGCGGCGACCGGCACGGTGAGCCCCGAATCGTGGACGCACGGCTCTGCCGCCGAACGGACGCGCTGGTTCCGCAAGGGACTAGAGAGTGGAACGATTCCGGCTTGCGACACCTTCGCCGCGACCGCGCTCTGAGTAGTTTCGCAATCGACGTCTCCGTCCCCGAGGGACGAATATTGCGTGCGAAACTACCGAGCGAAGCGAGTACCGGGGGAGCAGTCGCGAAGCGAGCTGCGGGGGCGGGTCACGCCCCCAATTCCTGGCGGAACCGGGCTGCGTAGCGATAGCCGCCCCATCCGATTGTGATGCCCAGCAGCGCGCCGACGGCGACATCCGACGGATAGTGCACGCCGAGGTATACCCGCGACGCACCGACCCCCGCGGCCCACGCAAACATCGCGAACGCGCCGAGAGGCGCCCGGCGGCTCTTCGCCGACTTGAAGAGCCACAGCGAGACGAACATCGCCGTCGCGAACGTGACGGTGGTGTGCCCGCTCGGGAAGGAAAACGTGCGCGGCGCGTCCCAGAGTGGACGGATCTCGGCGAGCGTGAAGGCGGGTCGCAAGCGACGGACCGTGACCTTCATCGCCGTCACCAGCAGCCCGACGACCCCCATCGTTCCGGCGAGGACGAAGCCGGCGGGCCGCGTCCGTCGTTCGACGAGGAACGGAACCAGCGCGAGCGTCTCCCACCAGTTCCCCGACGTCGTGATCGCGATCATCACGAGCGTGAGCCAGTGCGGCGATGCGCCGCCGTAGACGAGGTGCATCGCACGGACGTCGAGGGAAAAGAGCAGTTCACTCACCGCGGGGCACCCGGCGAGGCGAGTCGTTCGAATCGAGGCACTTCGCCATTCTGGCACTTGCCGGCGATCGTTGCATCGCGGCTCGACGCGCGTACGCTTGCGCGGATGACGGCGACGGCCGAGATGCAGACTCCCCGCGTCGTCCGAGCGAACCCCGACGAATTCGAGGCGCTGCTCGCGGCATCCGGTGACGCGCTGGTCGTTCTCTACATGTGGGGTCCGGATTGCCCGAACTGCGACTTCTTCGCATCGCGCTTCCCGGCGTTGCTCGACGCGCTGTCGGGGGTGGCCGTCACTTTTGCGAAGGTCGACGTTTACCAATATCCCGAGCTCGCGCGGAAGTACGGCGTGTACGGCATTCCCCATTTTCTGTTCTTCAAGGGCGGTCGCAAGGTGGGCAAAATGAGCGAGTTTCGGGGCGACGCGTTCTTCCTGTCGGTGGTCCGCGAACAGGCCTGATTCGCCGGTGAACTTCCGGGCATCTGCCTCGACCCCCCGGGGGCGGCTAGTCTCGGAGCATGGACGCGAAGCTCCTCATCGACGCGATCGTGCGGCAGACCACCGTGCTCATCGCTCAGCTTTCGACGTCCGCCGGGATCCGCGCGCCGCTCGCGCACGTCGCCGACCAGGTCTTTCTCGATCTGGCTTCCGAGATCGAAGCGCAGGGAGTGGGTCGCAAAGTCGTGGCGGACATGTTCGGCCTCGCGCTCCGGAGCTACCAGAAGAAGGTCCAGCGATTGACCGAAAGCGCGACCGTTCGCGAGCGAACTCTGTGGGAAGCCGTGCTCCAGTTTCTCTCCGACCACGGCAGCGCGAGCCGTGAAGAGATCTTCGACCGGTTCAAGCGCGACCCCGAGCACGACGTCGCCGCGGTGCTCGCGGATCTCGTGAGCCAGGGGCTCGTCTACTCGACCGGTAAGGGCCGAACGGCCGTGTATGGTCCGTCATCCGAGCTCGATCGCGGTCGCATCGCCGGACATGCGCGGCACGAAAGCGCCACGGGGATGGTTTGGGTTGCCCTGTATCGACGCGCGAGCACGCGGGAAGAGCTCATCGCGAGCTTGCCGTTCGATCCCGCGCTCGTCGACGAGGCGATCGCGACCTTGGTCGCCGAAGGCCGCGTGCGACGCGACGGCACGCGATTGTCGGCCGAGACGTTTCTCGTCCCGGTCGGCTCGGAGCAGGGGTGGGAAGCCGCGGTGTTCGATCACTTCAGCGTCGTGGCCAACGCGATCGCCGCCAAGGTGCGGCGCGGGCCGCGCTCCGTGTCCACCGACGTGGTCGGTGGCGCGACGTTGACCTTCGAGATCGGCGCGGGGCACCCGTTCGAAAAAGAAGTGTACGGGCTCCTCGCCCACGTGCGGCGCGACGTGAACGATCTGTGGGCTCGAGTGATGCAGCACAACGAAAAGCATCCGGTCGACGACGACCAAAAAACCAAGGTGGCGTTCTATTTTGGTCAGAACGTCGAAGGGACGGAGGACGCCGTCCAAGAGGAGACCCCGTGAAAATTCTTAGAATTCTGACCGCAAGCATGGCCCTTTATTCGGTCGTCGTGGCCTGCGCGGGCACGACGATTCAGTCGGGGAGCAACTCGAACTGGCTCGAAGAATGCGCCGTATCGGGCGACTGCGCGAACGGCCTCGAGTGCTTCTGCGGCGTGTGCACGAAGGCGTGCACCGCGCCGACCGACTGCGCAGCGGCGCCGAGCGGCACGAGTTGCATCGCGGCGTCCTCGGCGGCGTCGTGTTCGTCTTCGGGATCGGCTTGCGTCGCGCAATGTTCGACCAACGCCGACTGCTCGTCGTTCGGGGCCGGCGCGACGTGCGCGTCCGGTGTCTGCAAGACGGCGGCGAAGACGACCGAGCCGCACGGCGACGCCGGCACGACCGGCCATTTTCTCGACGTGTGTCTCGCGCAGTCGGATTGCTCGAACGGATACGCGTGCAACTGCGGCGTCTGCACGAAGGCCTGCACCGCGACGAGCGACTGTTCGGGGCTCGCCGACGGCGCCACTTGTGCAACGAGCATCCCATTGACGTCGCTTTGCGGTGTTGCGCCGCATGGATTCCGCTTGCGTGATCGAGTGCACGATCGACGGCGATTGCAGCGTGCTCGGCTCGACGGCGGTGTGCTCGGCGGGGTGGTGCCGCCGGCCGTCGATCGTGACTAAGTCCGACGGAGCCGTGGTGACCTGCGACGATCGAGCGGCGGCCACGAAGGCGGTGCTCGATCCCATCGTTGCCAGCGCGGATCGATCGTGCAACGTCGACCGGGATTGCACCCTCGTCTCGCTGAGCAACGACTGCTACGGGACCCCGTGCCAGAAGGTCTACGTCTCCCAAAGCGGCGGAGCGGCGATCAGCGCCGAGCTCACGACGCTCGAGAACCAGCAGTGCGACACCGCGTTCAAGGCCGGATGCGTCGGTGCGGGCGAGGTGAACTGCCCGAACGAACCCGACCCGGCGTGCGTGAACGGCGAGTGCACGTCGAGCTTCGGCACGACCACCGGCCCTGTCGACGCCGGCACGCTCACTTGTAGCGAGCGAAACACCAATATCGAAAACGCGCTGTCGCCGATCATCGCGAGCCTCGGGCTCGATTGCGCCGTCGACGACGACTGCTCGCTGACGAGTCTGGTCGCCTGCGCGTCGAACTGCGGCGTGTTGGCGTCGAAATCCGATTTGGTCGCCGCCGCGTCGGCGCTCGCCTCGGTCACGACGTCACAATGCGACCCCTTCACCGCAGCCGGTTGTACGCCGCTCGCGCTGCCCTGTGCGTTTCCGGGCGTGCCGAAGTGCGTGGACAAGAAATGCAAGACGGTGCTCCCCGGCCCCGACGGTGGCGCTCCGTGATTCGCCACACGTGAGCAGTGGAGGTCACGGCTCGCCGAGTCGCGGCCTCCGCACGTCACGGTTCGAGGCTCCGCGACTCGGCTCAGCCGTCGGCGAGAAACCGCGCGCGAATTTCCGGCGTCGGAACGCGGCAGACTTCGGTGCGTCCGAACCACGCATAGCGCCGCGCCGAGAAGAACCGGTACAACGCGTCGCGAATGGGGCGCGGAACGAGCGACAAGAATCGGAGCCAGCGCACGGCTCCGTCGAGCTGCCCCGCGATGCGGAGGGCCGCGGAGCTCTCGACGTAAGACGCCTCGCCGTCGATCAACGCGACGGTCTTCAGGTCGCCGGGCAAGCCGTGCTCGGCCGAGAGCCGCTTCCCGACGTCCGATTGCAACGATGCGAACCTGAACCGGCGTTGCGAGTCGTGGTCGATGATGAAATTCACCGACGCATTGCAGACGTTGCACACTCCGTCGAAGAGAACGACGCTGCCGGACGACTCGGTCATCTCCGGAAATATGGGGCCGGCGCGACGCGGGCGCAATTTGGCGTGTTTTCGCACGATAAGCGGTGCTCGGTGCCCGCGCCGTCGTTTCGAGCGAGTGTGCAGGGACGTGCACACTTCGGCGCGAGGGCGCTTTGCACACCGGTGCTCGACGTGAATGCGTCCCGCCAGACAACTTGAAACTCGAGCTCGGTGCCCGCTTGGGCCTTTCGCCGGCCGCTCGGCGTAGGTACACACGGCAACGTCACATGCGGCACCGCTCGCAAGCCCCCTCCGTGAAACGCTCTTCGAGCGCGCGGTTTCCCTCGGCCGTGCTCGGGGTCGCGTTCGCGTTGGGGTTCGCCTCGACGGGGTGCCGTCAGATCCTCGGCGTCGACAAATTCAATCTCGACGAAGACGCCGGGAGTGGGTGCAGCAGTCCCGGGTATCCGGCGCGACCCGCCGTGAGCGAGACGCCGGGCGACCAAGAATTCGTCGTCAAGCTGCTCACCGATAGCTACGGCGACAAGCCGGGACGACCGTACGGAAATCTGGGCCTCAACCTCGATCTGAGTTGTACGGTCGCCGGCGGTCCGACGACCTGCAAGGAGCCCTACTGGGCCGATCAGGATCATACGGACGGCCCGCGCGGCGTCGACAACGCGTCATCCCAGCTCATTCAGGCCCAAGATCAAAGTAATACGTTGCTCGCCTCCGACACTTTGTCCGAATCGTCCGGCGCGCGCGCCTATCTCGTCCGAGTCCGCGGGTACAACGGGCTCATCAACGACGATGCGGTCACGGTGAGCTTCTTTGCCGCCTCGACCAGCACGCACGCCACCGACGCGGGCGGTGGGGGCGACGCGGGCAACGCGGGGGACGCAAGCGACGCGGTATGGAACGTCGGTAGCGCGTGGGTCAACGACGGTTCTCTCGACTCTCCGAAGTATGCCGATGCTCGGGCGTACGTCGCGAGCGGCGTCCTCGTCGCGCACTTCGACCCGCTGCTCCTCGGCTTTCCTTTCGGGGGGTATGTGGCCTTGAGACAGGCGGTGCTGAAGGCGGACGTCGTCGTCGCTTCGAACGGAGCCCGCGAGCTTCAACACGCGGTACTCGCTGCGCGCTGGCCTCTCGGTAGCATCCTGCTCTTCGCGAGCATGGCCTACCCGAAGGCGGCGTTCGATGGTGCCGATCCGCACGCGGTGCCGGTCGAGTCGGGCTATTGGGGTTGGCTCGACAACGTGTGTCGGTACACGGACACGCGCGTCGAGGGGAACGACCCCGACCTTCCTTGCGATGGCCTCTCTTTTGGTCAGGCACTGCACGGGGTTCCGGCCGTGATGGGCGCCGTTTATCCCGGAAAGGACGATTCCCCGCACCAGCCCATCTTCGACTCGCCGTCGACGCTGTGCGAGTTCGTGAGTACTGTCGAGGGCGGAAGTACGTCGTTCGATGCGAGCTCCCAAGCGCGGTGACGCGATCGCTCGAGCGCTGCCGCGACGACTCAGAACTCGCCGGCGAGGCCGAGCGAACGCGCCCCGATGAGCGGGGTGAAACGCACGCCGTGGGCGGCATGCGTCTTGTTCGCCGGTGAAGAGGGCACGCTACGGAGCCAGAGGATGCCCCCCGCGACCGAGCCGAGCACTCCGACGATGAACGCTGCCGTCGCGACGTCGGCGTCGGTCCTTACTTGGTCGAGAGCACCGGCACTCGTCTCCGGGCATTGTCGGTCTGGGCACGTGTTCGACAGTCGCGAATTTTTTTCCAGCGCCACGACGCCGAACGTCGTGCCCACGACGAGCCCGGCGGCGCCGACACCGAGGAGCGTGTACGCCGGCCATCGCGGTTTGGGTTCGGGTGGTTTCGCGGGCGGCGGCGGTTTCGGCGGGTCGAAGAGCACGGGGACGACGGCTCCCGCGGCGAAGGTTCGAACGATTTGCGGCTCCGAGCGATCCGCATGGATGAGCTGGAACACGTGGGTTCCGGGGTCGAGCTCGATCACGAATTGCCCCATCGGCACGTCCTCGGGCGGGCCCGGTTCGCGCGTTCCGGCGACGAATAGAGTCTTTCCCCCGTCGGAGCGACGAGGCTCGAGCGGCATTCCGTCGACCAGGAGTTTCGCGCTCGCGACGTGCATCGTAATGTCGGCCGAGGCGAGCTTGGCCCGGATCTCCTCGAGTTGAACGCTCGCGGCCGTCGACAGTGCATCCGGCAACGTTGCCGCGTCGGTGGTGGCACTCTCGGCCAAGGCGTCGGTGAGTGTTCGCCGCGCCTGCGTGTACCGCCCCAGCGCGCGCAGGCAGAAGCCGATGTTGTACAGCGTGACGACGTGCGGCCGGAGCCGGTTCGAGCGCTCGAACGAGCCGAGCGCCTCTTCCCACTTTCCGTTTCGCGCGAACTCGACGCCGGCTCGAAACGTCTCGCGCGCTTCGACGACTTCTTGACGAGCGGTGTCGTCTACGGCGCCGGGAGCCGCCGACGTCGTCTCTTCCGCTCTCGCTGTTCCAATGCCCGCGGAGGCTCCGAGAGCCATCGCCACCGCGATCGCGATTCCTAACCCTGGCCGCATTTCGGGTTGCGGTTAGAAGGGTGGTTCCTCGGCCAGTCCGCCGAGAATCGTGTTGGAAGGGTGCGGCCGCGTCGGAGTCACCGGTTGGACCTGTTGCTTGGCAAGGTGCGGCGCCGCGAAAGGACGATGGCGTTCCCCCGACTCCGTACGCTCCTTAGCCGAAGTCGCCATACCGGTTACGCCCTCATGGGGACTCCTCACGGCATCGTCACTCGAAAGGACGAATTGTGCGCCCGGGCTCGGCGGCGGCCCATCGAGTCCCGTCACCGCCGGCGCGCGGTCCAGCTTGGCGATGTCGTTCCGATCGTCGGGGTGCGCGCCGCTCGAGGCCCGCCACCCGACCAAGGCCGTGACGGTGAGCGCGGCGAGGATCGCCGCCGCTCCGACCCATTTTCCGGTCGTTCGGGTTCTCTTCGCGAGCGTACTCCACGCTTGCTGTGCGTTGTCGCGCTCGCCGGTCGCGTGCGCTTCGAGCACTTTCCGCACCTCGTCGAGATCGCTCAGCCGCTCTTCGCGCTCGCGAGCGAGCATGCGATTCACGAGCTCGACCACGTCGGTCGGTGTATCGGGAAGCACGCGATCGAGCGGCGTGATCCCGTCGCCCATGAGGCGCTTCAAGACTTGACCGAGGTTGTCACCTTCGATGGGGCGCCCTCCGGAGAGGCTCTCGTACAAGATGACGCCGAGCGCCCACACGTCCGCCCGACCGTCGATGAGCGGTTCGCCGAAGCCTTGCTCGGGTGCCATGTAGCAAGGCGTTCCGAGCATCGTCCCGGTGCTGGTGAGGCTCGCCGAATCGCCGGGTTCGTTCTCCGCGGACACGAGCTTCGCGATGCCGAAGTCGAGCACCTTGATGTGCCGTGTTCCGTCGGGTCCTCGGGACAAGAAGATATTGTCCGGTTTCAGATCGCGATGAACGATGCGCTGCGCTTGCGCCGCCGCGATCGCGGACACGACGGGAAGGAGGATGCTCGCGACCTCGCCGAGCGGCAGGCGCTCTTCACGCGACAGCTTCGAGCGCAAGGTCTCGCCGTCGAGTAAATCCATCACGATGACCGGCTGATCGTCGTCGTCGAACACGTCGTGGACGTAGACGACATTCGGGTGCCGGATCGACGCGGCGGTTCGCGCCTCGCGGAGCAATCGACGGCGCAAGTCGGCGCGTGCGCTCGAGTGTCCCCGCAGCATTTTCAACGCGACGAGCTGCCCGTCTTCCAGGCGCGTTGCCGCCCAGACCACGCCCATGCCGCCACGCCCGATCAGGCGCTCCAATTGGTAGCGCCCGGCGATCAGCTGTCCCGCTGCCAGTTCGGGCGTTTGCATCGTTGAAACCTTGGCGAGAGCCGCTCGAGCGCGGCGCTCGCGATCTCATTGCTCAGGTGACGTCGTGCTCGTCCAACATGTTGTAGAGCGTCCGCCGGCTGACACCGAGGACGCGGGCGGCGAGCGTCCGATTGCCCCCTGCCTCTTTCAGCGCACTGGCGAGCGAGCGGCGTTCTGCGTCGCGTCGTTCGCGTTCGAGCACGCCGACCAGCGGCTTTACTCCGGCGGTCGACGTCGGTTGCGTGGCGAAGGTCGGGTGCGGCGACTGCTCTCGGATCACGTCGTCGACGCCGATGCTCTGCCCTTCGGCGAGGACGACCAAGCGTTCCACGAAGTTTTGGAGCTCGCGCACGTTTCCGGGCCATCGTTCGCGTCGCAACAAGCGAAGCGCACCCTCCTCGAAGTGAAGCGCCGGACGTTGGTTCGCCTCGGCGAAGAGCCGGCAAAAATGGCGAGCGAGGGGCTCGATGTCGTCGCGGCGAGTGCGAAGCGGCGGGAGCCACAAAGGCACGACCGCGAGTCGGTAAAACAAGTCGGCGCGAAACTCCTCGCGCTTCACCATGCCGTCCAGATCGCGATGCGTCGCTGCCATGATGCGCACGTCGACGTGCACGGTTTCGGTGCCGCCGAGGCGCTCGAACTGACGATCTTGCAAGACGCGCAGAAGTTTCACCTGCATGGCCGGCGTGATGTCGCCGATCTCGTCGAGAAACAGTGTACCGCCTTGCGCAAGCTCGAGTCGGCCGGGCTTTCGCGTGACGGCGCCAGTGAACGCGCCCTTCTCGTATCCGAAGAGCTCACTTTCCAAGAGCGCGTCGGGAAGCGCCGAGCACTGAATCTTCAAGAACGGCATTCCGCGTCGCGGGCCGAGCTCGTGAATCGTTCGCGCCGCGACCTCTTTACCGGTGCCGCTCTCGCCGCGAATGAGCACCGTCGCCGTGCTGCGCGCAGCTTTCTCCACCAGTTGTTGAACCCGATGCATCGCTTCGGAAGCGTGGACGAACGACGTCGGTGTGGAGTCCGACAATTCGCACGCTAGATGATCTTTCGCGTCCATGTTCAGCTCCTCGGCCGATTCGCCCACGTTCGACGACCCGCAGCAAGGGCTCCTTCATGCCCACTCCCCGCGCCCGTCGAATCCCGCACGAATCATGGCTGGACCAGCAGCGAACGCCAACTCGGCCGACGGGTCTGTAGCCCCCAATCCTGGATTCGTGTCGGGATCGCCGCGGCGTTCATCGGATTGTCGGCAGGAGATCTGGCGGGAAACGCTAGTCTTTCTGACGGGGCCGGCTAGGGGGCGAGCTCGCTCCTCTTGCTACCGTCATCGGCATCGAGCGTTTAGTTCCCACCTATTCTGCGCGTCTCGTTCAAGCGTTCGCGCGAACCGTTTGGCCCTCCAAGGTCGTTCCGGCGGAGGCGCTCGACATGATGCCGGCGCATGGTCCGGACGAGCGTGTTCCGGTGACGGAAGCACACGCCAAGCTCCAGCAGGCCATCGCGTTGACCGGCGACGTCGACCTAGGGCTCAAGGCCGGCGCCGAATTCCGACGCCACGAAGCGGGCGCGTTCGATTGTGCCGTCCGTTCGGCCGCGACGATCCGCGAGTCGCTTCGGGTCGCGGTGCGCTACTTCCGCCTTCTCAGCGATGCGGTCGAGGTGCGGATCGACGGACGGGGCGACCGAGTCACCGTCCGGTTCGAGGGCTCGCTCGAGCTCCCGCGGGCCATCTCCGACTTCCAGGTCGCCGCGTTCTATCGCGGTCACCCGCAATGCTGGGCGTCCGACGTGCCCGTGGAGATTTTCTTCAAGCATCGCGCGCCGGAGAACACGCTCGAGTACGAGCGCACGTTTCGCAACGCGATCGTGCATTTCGACGCACCCTTCGAAGGGTTCACTTTCGGCCGCGACTGCCTCCGCGAGCGCATGGTGACCGCGGACCGTGAAGTGCACGAGATCGTGACCGCGCATCTCGAGGCGGTGCTTTCGGCGTTGCCGAACCCGCGCCGGCTCGAACAAGACGTGGTCGCGGTCGTCGCGCGTGAGCTTTCAGCGGGAAGCCCGAGTATCGAACGCGTCGCGCGTGCCCTGCACGTCAGCGCCCGGACGCTCGAGCGAAAGCTGCGCCGGGAGGGGACGACGTTCACGGCTCTCCTCGATAACTTTCGCCGGAATCTGGCGCTCGACTTCGTGTCGGCCCCGACGTTCGACGCACGACACGTCGCTCGGTCGCTCGGGTTCACTCAGCGAGGTGCGTTCTCCCGCGCCTTCAAGCGATGGACCGGCCGGACGCCGGAACGGTATCGGCGAGCGGTGCTGAACGCGGACGAACCTGTCGATCGCTCGGCCGTCGCGTTCGTCTGAAGAGCGCTCGCGCCAAGCCAGCGCGGCGCGCAGAAAATCCGAGGGCGGTCTAGCCGAGCGCGATTTCGATCCACGACGTGTGCGTCGCACCGGGGTCGAGCGAGAGCAGCTGTTCTTTGGTGTTCAACGCGTTGCCCGGCGACGTCCAGGGCTCCAGACACACGAAGTCCTTGCCGGCCAGAGACCACACGACCCACCGCGTGAACTCGGGGGAGCCTCGCACTTCGATCCGCGACCCATCACCGAGGTGAAGCGCGCTCGACGTGCCGCCGTGGTCGAGCAAATGCAGATCGACTTCGGGCATCGTGAAGTCGAAGCCGGTGAAGGGAACGTTCTTCTTCGTCACGTTGTCGAACGCGCGGGTCGCGTGGGTGTCGATCTTGGCCGTCGCCTTGTCGGTGACGCGAAAGTAAGGGTGAAACCCAACCCCGTAAGGCATGCGAACCCGGCCGTCGTTCGCGACGCGGGCCGAAATGCGGAGGCACGTCCCGCGAAGCGAATAGGTGAACCGAGTGCGAAACTCGAACGGAAATTGCGCGAGCGTCGCTTCGGACGACGCCAAGGACAGCGTCGCGCTCGCGTCGTCGTCCGCCGTGGTCGACTCGACCGTCCACGGAAGATTGCGAGCGAAGCCATGTTGCTTCATGCCGTACGATCGGCCGGCTTCGGTGAACGAGTCGTTCTCGAGCTTTCCCGGCGACGGGAACAAGACCGGCACGCCGCCGCGCACGTTCTTCGCGCCGTCGATCAACGTCGCTTGCTCGAGGTAGAGCAGCTCGCGTTCGCGGACCGTAAACGACGTCACGAGCGCGCCCCGCCGCGGCGCGAGCGTGACTTTACTGCCGTCGCGCTCGTCCGCGAGCACGAGGACGTCTCCGACGGCGTCGGCGCCGGAGGGCTCTGTGATCACGCTCGGCATGGACGCGCTCGGAACCGCCGCGGAGCGGTGCGTTCAGCCCTTGATTTCGGCGCAGCCGATGCGGCCACCGGCGTTGCCGACCGGTTGCCCGCCGTCGTCGTGCTTCTCGTGGACGATGATCGAGCGGCCGATGAAGGAGTGCGGATCGTCCGCCTTCAGGTTCGCGTTCGGGATGACGATCTCGAGCTTGCCCTTGCCGTCCTTGCCGACGGTGATGTTGCCGAGGTCGCCGAGGTGTCGTTCCGCGGTGGTGGGCAACGCATGATCGTGATGATCGGGGTTGTAGTGGCCGCCGGCGCTCTTCGCGTCGGGCGCGCTGCAATCGGGCGTCTCGTGGACGTGCGTGCCGTGCTCACCCGGTTTGATGCCGGCCACTTCGAGGACGACCTTCACGCCGTCGCTCTGTTCGCTCAACGTCGCCGTGCCGGTGAGCTTCGAGCCGCTCTTGGCGATGAAATCGACGGATACCGTTTTCGGCGGGGCAGGCGTCTCGGCCGGTGCCGCCGACGCGCTCGCCGCTGCAGGAGTGTCGGTCGCTGCCGCTGCGGGGGCCGGTTCTGCCGGCGGGGGCGTCTCACTCGCGGGCGTGCTCGTCGGCGCTTGGGGCGGCGCGTCCTCCGAGCTCTCTCCGCCGCACGCAGCGACCAGCACCAATACCGAAGCAACTCCCAGTGTTCTCACGATCGTCATGGCGGGCACCTTACTTCCTCTCTTTCGCCATGTCTAAAGCCCCGGAACGCGGCGTCGAGCGTGCGCGCGCGTCGCGCTCGGATGACGCCGGTCGAGTCGTTTTGTCACCTGAACGTCGTCTGCGACGACGGCCAGAAACGTTCGCGATGCGGCTGCATTAGTTTGCGCTGATTGAAAGGCCGGGGGGGCCCATCGACGAGGCACCGAAGTGCGTGCACTCTCGACGTGAGGGCGAGGCGTTTCCGTGGGCGCTCGGCGCTCGTTCCGGGGACTCGAGCTGCGTTTCACGATCGGAGACGTGTTTTGACGACATCATCGAAAGCAATGGACCCACTCGGGGGCGCGAGCAGTGGAGTCGCCAGCCCTTATCCGCCGCCGGGTCGCGCTTGGTACATGGTCGGCGCACTCACCGTTTTTTACATTTTCTCGTTCATCGACCGACAAGTGATCGCGTTCCTGATCGGACCGATGAAGCGCGACATGGCGCTCACCGACACCCAGGTGGGGCTGATTCAAGGATTCGGGTTCGCGATCCTGTACACGTTCCTCGGTCTTCCCATCGGCCGGCTCGCCGATCGCATCAGCCGGCGATCGATCGTCGCGGTCGGCGTCGTGGTGTGGTCGATCATGGCGACCGCGTGCGGGCTGGCGCGCACCGGTGCGCAGTTGTTTCTCGCGCGCATCGGCGTGGGCGTCGGCGAAGCGGCGTTGTCACCCTCGGCGTACTCGCTCATCACCGACTCGTTTCCGCGCGAGAAGCTCGGACGCGCCTTCGGCGTCTACAACATGGGAATCGCGCTCGGCAGCGGCATTGCATTCTTGACGGCGGGGATCGTCATTCAAGCCGTCTCGGGGACGAGCCACTACACGCTCCCGGTTCTCGGTGAAGTGCGGGGCTGGCAAGTGGTCTTCGTCATGACGGGCTTGCCGGGCCTCGCGCTCCCGCTCTTGCTGCTCGGCTTTCGCGAGCCGCCTCGGCTCGGGCTCTTGAAGTCGACCACCGGCGCGTCGCCGCAGATCCCGCTCTCCGAGGTGCTCCGCTTCATGTGGGGGAACCGCGGCTTCTACGCGCTCCACTTCGTCGCGATCGGTCTCCTCGCGATGGTCGGCTACGGCGTAGGCGCGTGGTTGCCCGAAACCTTGCTCCGCACGTATCACAGCGAAGGCCTCACGATGGCGCGCATCGCGGCCGTGCTCGGCCTCTCGACGATGTTCCTCAATGCGGGCGGCATTTATTCGGCGGGACGGCTCAGCGATTACCTCACGGCGAAAGGACACCGCGACGCGCCGATTCTCGTTGCCTGCGGCGTCGCCGTTTGCATGGCGCTGACCAGCACGTTCACGCCGTTCATGCCGACCCTCACGACCTTGTTCGTCGCCCTAGCCATCGGGTCATTCCCGTTCAGCGCTTACGCGAGCGTCGCGCCCATGGCCGTCAATCAGGTCACCCCGAACCAGATGCGTGCTCAGGTGTCGGCCGTCTACTTGTTCGTGATCAACGTGCTCGGCCTCGGCGTGGGCCCCGCGCTGATTCCATTCATCAACGACCGCGTGTTCCACGATCCGAAGATGATTCGCTACAGCCTCTCCGCGGTCGTCATCGGCGGATGCTCGATCGCCGCGGTGCTGCTCTTCTTGGTGCGCTCGACGTATCGCGAGAAGCACGCCGACGCGGCGCGCTGGCAATAGCGCCCACGTGGTCACTCAGCTTCGGACACGGACGCCGTTCTCTCTTCGCGCCGTAACTGACTTTGCCTGCCGTTCGTGCGCCGGCCCTGTGCGTCGCACGAGCCGTCGACATTGATGAATGCATCGATGATTTAGCCAGAAAAAGCGGCATTTTCGCGCCAGGTGCGTGCACCTCGACTTCGAAGTGCGAGTCATGACGCGCGAGCGCTCGCGCTTCCCGCGGTGCACTTCGGATACACGAGGCGGCAAAAGTTCCCGCGCGCGCCCGCGCGCTCGGCGTCGCTGTCTTCACCGCACCTTCGAACTCCGCTTGCGCGAGTTGGATCTCGGGACGTATGCTTTTTTCTGTCGCCGGTGAAGAATGCCCGGCCCCCTTCGTCCGCTTCCGTCGTGCGACGGAAACCCGCGACGAGCACCGCAGGAACACGATGATCGAGGACATTGCCCTCGCGGACGGGCGCGTTGCCCGTCGCGTCGAAAATCGCGCGCGCATCATCGGGGCCCTGTTCTCGCTGGTGCGCGGCGGACGGCCGCACCCGACCCTGAAGGAAATTGCCGAGCGCGCGGGCGTCACGCCGCGCACGCTCCTCAATCACTTTCCCGACATGGGCGCTCTCCTCGTCATCGCACAAGCCGAGTGGCGAGAGCAGGCGAAGCGCGACATTCCACCGATCCCCGACATCTCCGATCCGGAAGAGTGCGCGCGCGAGTTTTTCCGCCGGGCAACTCGGTTCTACGAGACCTACAGCGCGATTCGCTGGGCGCTCCTCACCACGTCCGTTCCGATGCCGACCTTCGACCACCGGCAGCACAAGGGCGTCGTCTTGAATCTCCTCGAGCGGCGCGTGATGGAGCTCGTGTCTCGGCTGGGCACGGCCATCGACGAGGACGCGGAGCTCCGAAGGAGCGTGCTGGTCGCCGTCGATCCGCTCGCGTGGCGTCTCCTGCGCGTTCAGCAAGGGCTGAGCCGCGCCGACGCCGCAGCCACCATGGCTCGCGGCGTGATCGTCCTCGCGCGCGACGGCAAGGTGCCGCGTCGTTCGCGCAAGTAAGGGGGGAGCCGCTCAGGAGGTTTTTGCGAGTCGTCGGAGGACCGCGCCGCGCGAGCCCCTCGAGGCGAGCCGGAACGCGCGCGGCGGAACGCCGGCGGCGCGCCGGAACGTGCGGACGAAGTTCGAGAGATCGCCGAACCCGACGTCGAAGGCAATTTCGGTGATCGGCATCGCGTCGTCGGCGAGGAGCCGTGCCGCTCGCCGGAGGCGCGCACGGATCAGGTATTGATGCGGCGTCACGCCGAGGACCTCGGCGAAGAGACGGAGAAAATGAAACGGGCTCAGCCCGACCTCGGCCGCGGCGCGCGAAAGCGTGAGGGGATCGCGACACTGCGCGTCCAGGAACAGCGCCGCTCGAACGGCACGCCGTCGATCCTCGGGTCGGGCCGGGCGCGGACTCGGCGCACTTCGGCCGCGCACGACCTCGGCGAAGCGGTTCGCGAGCAGCATGCCCGCTTCGTCGAGCCCGACGTCGCTGCGACCCTCCGCCGCCATTTGAGCGAGCTCGCCGAAGACGACCAGGTCCGGCAACGGTGGGACGGCGCCGACTCGCCAGAGCGCGTCGTCGTCGCCGATCGTCTCCACGAGTTCCGGAGCGAGTTGAAATGAGAGACACTCGTCGCCCGCGTCGTGATGGTCGTGCGTGCAGACGTATTCGTCGCCCGGACGCCCGATCATGAAGCTGCCCGCGACGAGCTCGTGCGACTCGCCGCGCAGGCGGTACCCGAAGCTTCCCTTCCGCACGTACGAGATCGAGTAGCTCGCGTGCGCCTCGACGAAGGTCGCATCTCCCGGACGCGCGTCGCACCGATAGTCGACTACAGAAAGCGCGCTTCGGCGGAGCACCGTCGTGGCCGGCATTCGGCGATTGTACTCCGTACTACTTACAGATCCCGCCCGTGCACGCGGTGTAGCCGCAGGAGTTCCCGAGGTAGACGAAAACGCAGTCGAACACGTCGACGCAAACCTTGTTGGCGCAGCTCGCCGGCATGGCTCCGCCAGCCCCGCTGATGCCGGCCGTCCCGCCATTGTTCGAGCCCGACGTCCCCCCGGCGCCGCCGAGGCTCGGGAACCCGCCGCCGTTCGACGACCCACCGCTGCTCGGGTCCCCACCCGTGCCGGAAGATCCGCCGAGGCCAGGGAAGCCTCCCGCAGCAGGTCCGCCCGCGCTCGACCCTCCGCCATTTTCGGGGCCCGCATCGGTGAAGCGTCCGAGCGGATCGATGGACGTGGCGCAGCCGACGGCCGATGCGAAAGCGGCGGCAACCAGCGGGATTCGGGTCCAGTGCATGGTGGCTGAGTCGCGCGAGCGCGGGCCTTTGAGGAACGATCGATGCACGAGCTCAAGTTAGCACGCGCGCGCCGAGGCGTTTTCCCGGGCGCGGCGGTTTTTCCGGGCGGGACGTGGCCGGCCGGGTCGGAACGTTACCAAGTCACCGACGTTGTGCGCGTTTCTCTTCAACGCGGACCGCGCGCACCTTCGGCCGCCGGGCGTGTCGCGGAAGCTCGACCGCGCGCCACAAATACCAACTTGCCACGGTGCGATACGGCCTCCATCGCTCGGCGCGCTTCACGATCACCTTCTTGTCGGCGAGCTCGCCCGTCCCGAAGGTGAGCGCGAAGCCCTTGCGGATCCCGTAGTCGTCGACCGGCAGCACATCGGGTCGCCCGAGGCGCACCATCAAGAGCATCTCGACGGTCCATCGGCCGATGCCGCGCACTTCGGTGAGCTGCTCGACGATCGCGTCGTCGTCGAGCTCGCGGATCGTCGCGAGCGTCGGGAGCTCGCCGGCCACCTCTTTTCGGGCGAGGTCTTGAAGCGACAGCATCTTGTTCTGCGAGAGCCCCGCCCCCCGGAGCGTCGCGTCGGGCAGACGGAGCAGTCGCGCCGCCGTCGGGCCCTCGCGCGGATCGTCGAACAGCGCGGCGAGCCGCGCGTAGATCGTCGCGGCGGCCTTCCCGTGGAGCTGCTGGTAGACGATGGCTTCGGCGAGCGCGCCGAAGATGCTCCGCGTTCCCTTCATGACCATGCGGAACGGCCCGACCTCGTCGATGAGTCGGCGGAGGCGGGCGTCCTTCGCGCGCAGGTGTTCGAGCGCGGCGTCGGGGTCGAACCCGTAAGCGCCGTCCCCCCCGAACGCGGCGTTCGCCACGGTCGCGCCGGCTTTCTCGATGCCGAGCATGCGCAGTTTCGTCGCGACGCCGCCGCTCGCGGAGAAGCCGCCGACTTTGCCGCCCGCGGCGAGCACTCGGTGACACGGGACGACGATCGCGAACGGATTTTTTCCGAGCGCTTGCCCGACGGCGCGTGCCGACCCAGGCGCGCCGAGCCGCGTCGCGATCTCGCCGTACGACAGCGTTTTCCCCGGCGGGATCTTCCGTGCTGCCTCGTACACGCGGCGGTGAAACGGCGGGACTTCGGTCATGTCGAGCACGATGCCGTCGAGCGTCGCGCTCTCGCCTCGCAAGAGCGCCGCAATATCCTCGACGGCGCGCGCGACGTTTTCGGGCGGCGGGGTCTCTTGCGCGTCGGGAAATCGCCGCCGCATGCGCGCGCGGGTGATGGAGTCGCGCCCTTCCGGGAGCTGTACGCAGGTGATTCCGCCTTCGCCCCAGGCGATCGCCGAGCGTCCGATCGCGGTATCGAACAGCGCGAAACCTCGGGCCGAAACCGAGGGCGTGGCGGACCGTGGCGCAGCGGCCGAGCGGGGAGTCATGGTCTCGCCATCGTACCACCGGGCCCCCGGCCCTCGACTTGGCGGATCTTGCGATCGCGGGTCGCGCCCGTCGCGATCGCGGAAAACGGACCGGACCGAATCAGCGCTTCTTCTTCGCGGAACCCTTCGTCGCCTTCTTCTTCGGAGCGGGAGCGGCACTCTTTTTCGACGGAGCTTTCTTTCCCTTTTTTTCCGCCTTGTCCTTCGCGAGCGCCCGGTTCGACGGCTTCTTTTTTTTCGCCGTCTTCGTCGGTTTCGTCGCTTGGGGGACCTTCGCCGTCTCGGCCCAGGTCGCTTCGAAGAAGCGCGTCATCGGGTCGAAGTAGTGCGTCTGCCAACCCGCCTCGTATTGTTCGCTCTGACCATCCGGGATGCCACTTTGCAAGATCGTCAGACGAGTGCCCTTCGCGGCTCGCGCGAGACGCACTTCGAGTCGCGAGTCCGGCGCGCCCGCCGGGAACTCGGTCGTGCGCCACGACTGCAGGATGCGCTTCTCGGGAACGAGCTCGAGGTGCGTCCCCGAGATGTATCCGTCCCACGCGGTGAACGCGCCGCCCTTCTTCTTCTCGGACGTGGCCGGCGAGCCCGTCATCGCCGCGTGGCTTTTCGCGGTGATCCAGGCGTCGAAGACGTCCTTCGGGAGGGCAAGCAAGGTCGTCGCGAGGCGAAGGCGTTCCATGAGTCGGACGGATACGGCATCCGTCGGCAGCGATCAACGACTCGTGAGCCCGCGTGACGTCGCGCTCGTCGCACGAAAAACTCTGAGGACGCCGTGTTTCGAACATGTTGCCGATACCCGACAACTGGCGCCGAATCGGCGAACGGATCGTCTCGTCGTGCCGCGGTCGACCACTCGTGCGGTCACCCGGCGGTGCGCACGGCTTCGTGGTGTTGACTGACGTTGTCGCCGTCGCCGGGCCGGAGCCCGTGAAAAATGGCGGTAGAGGCGATCGTCAGGACGCCGAGCGACAAGAGCGCCTCGTGGATCCCTCGGATCATCTGAGTCGGGCTCGACGTGAGTCGATCCGGGATGAACAGGGCCGTCATCAGCGAAGCCGTCGCAACGCCGAAGCTCATCGACATTTGCTGGAGGGTGCTGGCGATCGTGCTCGCCATGCTCGTGTCGGCGTCGGTGACCTCGGCGAACACCAGCGTGTTCATGCTGGTGAACTGGAGCGACGAGAAGAACCCGAACGCGAACGCCTGGAGCACGATGACGAACACCGGTGTGCGCGGCCCCACCGTGGAAAACAGCGCAATCACCAGGCCGATGAAGAGCGTGTTCGAGAGGAGCACGCGTCGATAGCCGAACCGCGTCAGGATCTTCGGCATCGTCAGCTTCAAGCTCATCGCCGCGATCGACTGCGGCATGATGAGGAGCCCGGACGCGACCGGCGAATACCCGAGCCCGACCTGATAGAGCAGGGGGAGCAAAAATGGCATGCCGCCCGCGCCGAGCCGGGTGATGAATCCGCCGGTCACGGCCGTTCGAAAGGTCCGAATCCGGAAGAGGCCGAGCCGGAGGAGCGGCCGTTTCCGGATCTTCGCGTGATTGCCGTACCCGGCGAGGAGCAAAAATGAGAGCGCGAGGAGCCCGAAGATCTCGCGACCGCTCAGGCTGTGCTCGCCGAAGACCTCGAGCACGTACGAGAGCAGCGCGATACCGCATCCGAACAGGATCAGCCCGGTGACGTCGAGTTTGTCGACGTGCGCCGCGCGATAGTTCGGCAGTCTCTTGTGTACGAGATACATCCCCGCGACGCCGATCGGCAAGTTGACGAAGAAGATCGCGCGCCAGTGCAAGTAGGCGACGATGATGCCGCCGACGAGCGGGCCGAGCATCGGCCCGATGAGCCCGGGGATCGCGACGAAGCTCATCGCGCGGATGAGCTCCGAGCGGGCGAAGGTGCGGACCACCGTGAGGCGTCCGACCGGCACCATGAGCGCTCCGCCGATACCCTGGAGAATGCGGCACGCGACGAGCAAGTGCAGGTCGCTCGAAATGCCGCAGAGGAGCGAGCCGAACGTGAACGTGCCGATCGCGGCAGAAAAGACCCGCCGCGTCCCGAATCGATCGGCGACCCAACCGCTCACCGGGATGAAGACGGCGAGGCTCAAGGTATAGCTCGTGAGCACCGACTTCATGCTCAGCGGCGCGACGTCGAGCGCGCGGGCCATCGTCGGGACGGCAGTGTTCAGAATCGTCGTGTCGAGCGACTCCATGAAGAACGCCACCGCGACGAGCCACGGGACGAGCCGTTTCACCGATTCGGTGATTGCCTCTTCGGGCGGCCTACTTTCGGAGGCGTTCTCGGAAATCATCGCGAGGGAAGTCTTACTCGAGGCCGCGGCGCACGAGCGCTTCTTCGATGCTCTGGAAGCGGTGAGACAATTGGTGGCGCTCGAGGACGGCAAGTTTTCCCCGCTGGCCGATGCTCTTTCGAAGGTCCGGCGAGCGAAGCAGGGAATCGGTGGCGTCCGCGAGCTCGCGATCGGACCGGTACGTGACGAGCTCGGTGCCGTCGGCGAAGAGCTCCGCGAGATCGGCGGAGGGCTCGGTCAAGACGACCCCCGCGCACGACAGCACGTCGAACACCCGCATCGTGACGATGTCGCGCTGATAGACGCGCGGAACGTCGAGGTTCAGCGCGCTCGCGTTGTAGATGCGCGTGAGCTCGTCGCCGTGCTTCGCGGCGCCGCGATACGACGGTGACGCGGACCATCCCGCGTCGCCGAAGACGCCGAGCGTATGCTTCGAAACGGCGTGGACGCGACGCGCGCGGAGCGCGTGCGACAGCGCGCCGTTCACCCGATCGGCGAGGAGCGCGAGCGGCGGCGGGCGGGCGCCGAACCGGGCGAGCAATTCGGCGGGGAGCGACGCGCCGTCGTCGCCCATGCCGGCGTAGGTGACGTCTCCTTCGTGCGCGTCGAGCTCGCGGTCGACGAAGCGACGAAAATCGGCGACCAGCGCGGCATCGCCGCCGCTATCGACGACGAGCTGGTCCAATTGTCGCGCCTCGTCCGCGAGCGAGCTCCCGACGAAGCTGACGTCGAACCGAGGCTCCGCGGCATCGCTCGGCAGAGCGAGCTCGCGCCGTCGCTCGGCGGGCGCGCCGAGCGGCAAGAACGACGCGGCGATGCCGGCCTTGCCGAGCCGCTCGACGGTGCTCCGCCGGTGCGCGAACGCGACCGAAAGCCGAGGATCGGTGCCGTCGTAGAGCGTGAAGCGTTGCGGGCCGAGCGGGTCGACGGTCCAGCTCACGTACGGCGTCTGTCCGAGGGTCGCGAGGAGCGCGAGCTCGGGGCTGAAATTGATCGACGCGATGAACCGCGGCGCGAGCGCCTGGCACGCCGCGCGTACGAATTCGACGGTCAGCGTCTGCGGAACGAGCCACTCGACGTGATGCCCGGCGTTCGTGAGCCACGCTGCCCAATCGTCCGCGAAGAGACGGTAGTGGACGAGGAGCACCGTTCGTGAGCGACGCCCGGACATGACCGGCGATCCTAGCCGACTCAGCCGAGGGTCTCGTCGAAGAAGTCGTGGACCATGCGGAACGCGCGCCGGACGACGCGCGGGCTGTAGACGGCCTTGCCCGGAATGTTCGCACCTTTGTCGCTGAAGCTGTGGACGGTATTGCCGAACTCGATGAGCTGCCAATCCACGCCGGCCGCGCGCATCTCGGCCTCGAATGCCCGCAAGTCGGCCTCGGGCACGAACGGGTCGTCGGCGCCGTGGAGCACGAACACACTGCCCTGGATCGACTTCGCGTCGTCGGCATTCTGCGTCGCGACCCCGCCGTGAAGCGACGCCACGGCGCGCACGTCCGCACCGCTCCGGGCCAGCTCGAGGGCGCACGAACCGCCGAAGCAGAAGCCGATCGCGCCGATTTTTTTCGGGTCCACCGACGATTCTTCGCGAAGCACCGCGAGCGCGCCGTTCATCAACGTTCGCCACCGCGTGGGGTCCGTGCGAAGCGGGCCCGCGGCAGCCATTCCGTCCGTCAACGTCGTTGGACGGACGTCCTTGCCGTACAGGTCGACGACCAACACGACGTAACCCCGCGCGGCGAGCTCGTGCGCGGTCTCGAGGGCGCCCGGCGATACGCCGAGGGCGTTCGGGAACAAGAGGAGGCCGCGCTGCCCGGAGCGCGTCGTGTCGCCGACGAGCACACTCGCAAAGGGAACCCCCAAACCAACATGTTCGATGATTTTTTGCGTGAGCGTCATGGTCTCACGTCATACCGCTGTCGCGTGCGCCGTGGCAACGCGCACGCGAGCTCACTCGCCGTCGCGCTTCGCTCGTTTTCCGCCGAAGACGTGGAGCGTGCGCGTGCCGGCAGTGACTTCCATGGACTGGACGGCGCCGCGGGGAATCATCAGCTCTTCGCCGGCCGAAAGGCGTGTGCGAACTCCGCCGACGATGGCGACGCATTCGCCTTCGAGCACGAACACCCATTCGTCGAAGTCGTGCGCGTGCTCGGCCGAGGCGCGGTCGGCGCGCGCCGACCAGAGCGCGGCCTGGCTCCCGTCGGCGCCGTCGAAGACGTACCCCTCGACGTCTTCGGTGAACTGCGACGCCGTGGAGATGCGGTTTTTGGGGTTTCGAACGAAGTTCGGAAATTCCTTCATCGCGGGCGGCGATTTGAATCGATGATCCGCGGCAGGGCTAGCGCTAAGGCGAGAGCAGAAGGAGAGGGCTGCCTCGCGGTAGATCGCGTGCACCAGTTTTCTTCGTCATTTTCGCCGCGCGGGGCGGCTCGAGGGGGCGAAGCGCGTGCGCCGTCACCGTCGCGCGATCGATTCGACGATCGCTTGCCGGCGCTGGAACATCGCAGCCATGGCTTCGCGGAACTGCGCGACTCGTTCGGGGCCCGCGAGCTCCGGCGTGCCGCACTGAAAGGGCGGGGCCGGCGCGTACTCCATCGCGAGCTGGATATCCTTCGCGACGTCTTCGCCCGCGAGCTCGGCGGCGATCGTGAGCGCGAAGTCGATGCCCGCGGTGACGCCGCCACCGGAGAAGCGATTGCGATCGCGGACGACGCGCGACGTATCGGGCTCTGCGCCGAGTGGTCGGAGAAGATCGCGCCACGCCCAGTGACACGCGGAACGATAGCCGTCGAGAAGGCCCGCTGCGGCGAGCACGAGCGAGCCGGTGCACACCGACGTCACGTAGCGGGCGGTTTCCGCTTGTCGTCGCAAGAACGCGAGCGTCGCGGCGTCGGTCATGAGCGGCACTTGCCCGGCGCCGCCGGGGACGCACAGGACGTCGAGCTTCGGACACGTCTCGAACGTCGTAGTGGGGACGATTGAAAAACCGGCGTCGGTGGGAACCGGGTCGAGCGTCTTCCAGACCATGTGGACCGTCGCGCCCGGAACCCGCGCGAAAATCTGAGCTGGTCCCGTCGCGTCGAGCTGGGTGACGTCGGGGTAAATCAGAAGACCGATGTGGATGGGGTCGCTCATGGGTCCAGCTTGACGGCCCGCGACGTTGGCGTAAATGACCACGAATGTACCTTTTCTGCCAACGTGGGGTGCCGTCGTGAAGCGCGGGCAACCGCGGGATGCTTCGCCGACTCCGCCGAGAAATGCTCCGGAACGGCCGGCACGCGTCGTGCTCGTCGCGTACCCGGGCGCGCAGGTGCTCGATATCACCGGGCCGGCGGCAGTGTTTTCCGGCGCGAATCGCTCCGCGCCGTCGCCGCGATACGAGGTCATCGTCGCGTCGTCCGCGGGCGGCGTGATCGAGACGGGAGGGTCGGTGTCGATCGACACGCGCGCGCTCACGTCACTTACGCCGCGGAGCGGCGACATCGTGCTCGTCGTGGGCGGCGACGTCGGTGCCGTCGTGGCGGCGCTCGGCGACGACGTGCTCCGTCGCTGGGTCATGCGCGCCGCGCGCGTGGCGTCGCGCTGGGGCTCGGTGTGCACCGGCACCTTCGTGCTGGCGGTGTGCGGCTTGCTCGACGGAAAGCGGGTCGCGACGCACTGGGAGGGCGCGGCCGAGCTCGCGCGCCGGTATCCGACCATCGACGTGGACGCAGAGGCGCTCTACGTCGTCGACGGCCGCACCTGGACGTCGGCTGGGGTCACGACGGGCATCGACATGGCGCTGGCGATGGTCGAAGAAGACCTCGGCGCCCGCGTCGCGACCGAGATCGCGCAGGGTCTCGTGCTCTACGGCAGACGCCCGGGGTTTCAGTCGCAGTTCAGTCCGCTCTTGCGCGCTCAGTCGGAGAGCGACGCGCCGTTCGTCGCGCTCGTCGATTGGATCCAGGCGCACCTCGACGAACGGCTCGACGTCGAATGCCTCGCACGGCGCGCCAAACAATCGCCGCGCGATTTTCATCGCAAGTTCGTGCGCGCCACCGGGAAGACGCCCGCGCGTTTCGTCGAAGACCTCCGCCTCGAGCAGGCGCGCACCCTGCTCGCGCACTCGATGAACCTGAAGCAAATCGCGGCGGACACCGGTTTCGGAAGCGCGGTCCGATTGAGCCGCGCCTTCGAGCGTCGCTTCGGCATCAAACCCACGGTGTTTCGCGAGCTTCACAGCGTGAACGCGCCGACCAGCGCGGCGTCCCCGGGTTAGCCGGGTTGCGAATCCGGCGTTGTCTACTATAGTGGAAATAGGTCTCGCGTAGATGAATCCCTGGATTGCTCCTCTGGTCGGCGGCGCGCTCATCGGGCTCGCCGCGTCGCTGTTCTGGGTCGTGAACGGCCGGGTCGCGGGCGTGAGCGGCATCCTTCACGACGTCGTGCTCTCGCGCGGAGCGGGGCGCGCCGAGAAGCTCGCGTTCCTCGCCGGGCTCGTCGCGGTCGGTGTCGTCGGCGGGCGCTTCTTCGGAGTTGCCTCGACGTCGCCGGCGCCGTTCGGCGCGCTGCTCGTCGCGGGCGTCCTCGTCGGTTTCGGCACGCGACTCGGCGGCGGATGCACGTCGGGCCACGGCGTGTGCGGCATCAGCCGTTGGTCGCCGCGTTCACTCGTCGCGACCGCGACGTTCATTGCGACCGGCGCGCTGACCGTCTTCGTGGTCGGACACGTCGTGCCGCATCTCGTGGGGGCACCGTGAAGCGCGTCGTCACCGCGGGCCTCGCGGGCGGCTTGTTCGGAGTCGGTCTCGCGATCTCCGGCATGACAGAGCCGCGCAACGTCATCGGGTTCCTCGACTTGTTCGGTCATTTCAATCCGAGCCTCGCGGCCGTCATGGTCGGCGCGATCGGCGTGCACGCGACGGTGCTGTTCTTCCTGCGCCGGCGAGGCGACGTCGGCGCGGGAACCGCAGCGAGCGACGCCACGTCCGCGTCGCGCAACATCGATCGCGACCTCGTCGTCGGCGCGGCGCTGTTCGGAGTTGGGTGGGGCCTCGCCGGTTACTGCCCGGGTCCGGCGATCGTGTCACTCGGTTTTCTTACCGCGCGCCCCGTCGCGTTCGTCGCCGCGGTGCTCGTGGGTATGGTCGCCGCGGACGCATTCCGTCGCGCCCGGGCGCCGCGAAGTACGGGTGATTACTTCGCCTTGTCGGAGCGGTAGTGCTCGACGACGCGGGTTCGTAAAATTTCCCAGCCCCGCGCGCCTTTGTCGAGCGTCGTCGTCCCCTCGATGCCCTCGATGCCGTAGCGATACTTCACCGTGGCGTGGTCTTTTCCGACATCCACGGCGGTGATCACGAGCACCGCGGCTTTCGGGTCGGGGTTGTCGACGAGCACGACGGCCTTTCCGGCTTTGAGTAGCCCGCTCGGCAGATTCTCGCCTGAGACCTTGAGCGGAAAGCGTCCGGGCGATTCGAGCTTCAGGTAGCTGCCGAGCTCTTCGTCGTCGAGGGTGAGCTGGAGCACCGTGTGGCGATCGTCGGAGCTCGCGCCGCCGGTATCGCTTCCGTCGGACCTTCCGTCGGACGACGAAGCGGAGTCGCTCTTGTCGGTCGATTTCGTATCAGTGGGCGCGTCCGACGATGGCGCGTCACTCGACGCCGCGCTGTCGTCGGGTGGCGGCGTTGCCGTTTTCTCGGTCGCCGCCGTTTCCGGTTCCGGTTTCGCGCCGCCTCCACAGGCTGCGAGCGACAGCGCGACGACACACGAAAATCCTAGGCTCCCCATTAGTCGCATGGCCCCGGGACGATACGCTGGTGCTACGTCCCGGGACCAGCGTTAAGCCTTCATCGACGCATCGACGACGAATCTCTCCGTCGAGCGAGTGAAACTTTGTGAGTAGGGCGCAAGCGACTACTTCGCGACCGGCGCGAGCGCTTCGAGGAGCGCATTGCCGGCGGCGCTGTACCCGTAGTCGGGAGCCGTATCGTCGGTCGTGTTGCGTGCGCAGATCGACGAGACGATGCCGTTGCTGCCGAGCCCCTGGAGCACGCCGAGCTCACGCAGCCCGGGGTAACCCTTGGCGAAGTATTGCGTCGTGCCGTAGGTCCCGTCGGGGGCCTGACAGAGTGGATTGAAGTCGTTGGGGTCGCTTTGGTAGCAATCGGTGCCCGAGGCCATGGAGTCGTCCCGAGGCTGCGCTAGCTGGAAAATGCAGGCGTATTCGAGGTCGCCCTGGGCGACATTGTTCCATTCGTGACCATTCGCCGCGTTCGCCCCGGCAGTGCCGAACCGTGGAGCATTGGTGGGGCCGACGAGAAGGCCCGCGGGCCCGGAACCGGAGCGGGGACTCGTCGACTCGAGCATCAGCGGGTCGGTCGGAAGGACCGGCGGCGCGGCGCCTCCCGGCTTCGGGTTGCCGTAGATCGTCGACCAGACGTCGTTGTTCACCAGCTCCGCCGACGATTGGTACCGAAGCGTTCCCGTCGGGAGCGGCTTTCCGCCGGCGTCCGTCATCGCGGCGATGTCTTGCCAGGGCACGCCGACGATCCCGAGCATGAAGACGAGCGACGCGCCGCGTGCTTCGGGCGTGGCGCCAGTGCGAGCGAACAGCGGATTGGCGTGAAGGTCCGGCTTTCCGTCGCCGTCCGCGTCGGCGCAGGTGCCGTTCGGGTCGAGGCTGTCCTTCGACGTGCACAGGGTCGGGAGCCGGAACGCGTTCTGGTACCGCTCGACCGGATACAGGAAGTCCTTGCCGAACCTTTGTATTTCGTCGAAGCAACGGAGGTTGAAGTTGTGTCCGTTGTCGGCCTTCGTCGCCGACGACTGACAATTGGGATCCGCGGACGCGGCGGGGCAAGTCGTTCCTGCCGCCGGCCCGATCTGGCAATTGTAGCAGCACGGATCGTTGGGGTTCGTCGCGCACGGCGTGCTGCCGTTGGGCGGCGTGAACGTCCTCGACGCGATGAGATACGATTGCCCGTCCTCTTTGACCGAGCAGTCGTTTTCGTCCGAGAGCACGATGAGCGCGACGGCTGAATCCGGCCTCAGGAACGCCGCCCGTTCGGTCATCAGCTCCGAGTCGAGCCCCGTTCGCTGCGCGCACTGCTGCCCAGGACTCCCCGCACAAGGGAGGAGGTCGATCGACAAAGGCGGCGCCGGATCGGCCAGGAAGCGGTACGCGGCCTCGAGCGTCGATTCGAATCCACAACCTTGTTGATCGGCGGCGGCAACCATGGCCGAGACGCTCGTGGCAAGCGTGGTGGTCGGTTGCGACGAGGTCCACGACACGAAGCCGTTCGGCAGGTTGAGACTCAGTCCGCGCGGCCGCGTGCCGATGAGGTGCGCGTGGTCGTCGTTCTCCTCTTGCGCGAGAGCCGACGACGTCGGATCCGGGCAGGTGCCGCCTGCTCCGTGATCGCCGAGGCTCGACGTCACGACCCCGACGTGGATGTCGGTGATCCCCGAACCCGACGCGACGAGCCCTTGAACCAGCTTGGGGATCGTGGCGCTGAGGACGTCTTGCTTGTCTTTCATCGAGCTCGAGTTGTCGACGAGGAGGAGCAGATCGAGCTTGTGCGTCGTGGCGAGCCCCGTCGCCGGCCCGATGCGCGGCCCCGCGTCGGTGACCTCCGCACTTCCGCCGGCGGATCCTTCGGCTTCTCCTACGCCGCCCGAGCCGCCGTTGGCGGAACCGCCCGAGCCTTCGAGTTGACCCGCGCCACCCGTGCCGGCGTCCGGGGTTTTGTTCCCCACGCTCGATGTGGGTACTCTCCCCCCGACCTCCACGGTCTTGTCACTGCATGCGACCGCGAACAGCAACGTCCAAGAAAATCGCGCCCCCACCCGTCTCCATTGCCCTCTCCGTGTTTGCATGCCGATGAATGACCCGCGAGCTCGCCGTCGATCGCTTTTTCTCCGATCGCCGGAACGACGGGTCGCGTCGGTCGTCGTCCTGGCCCTCAGCCTCGCCGGATTCGCCGTCTCACGGCAAGCGACGGCGGCCGATGCGGAAGAACCGATCCGCATGAGCTACGTGGCGCCGCCGAGCTGCCCCGACGCGCTCGCGTTTTTTTTGCAAGTCCGCGCCCGCACGCACCACGTGCGGCTCGCGGAGATGGGCGAAAACGGCGCGCCGGTCGCCGTCGCGATGCAATCGACCGACGCCGGCTCCGTCGGCACGCTCCAGGTCGCGTTCCCGACGGGCGAGCCATTCGTGCGTCGCGTCGAAGCGCCGACGTGTGATGGCGTCGCGGTCGCGTTGTCACTCGTGCTCGCATTGACGTTCGACCCCGCGGCGCGCACGTCGTTCGGCGTGCCGCCACCCGCCGCGGGCGCACCGGACGGTTCTTCGCCCGCCGCGCCGCCGGGGTCGCCGAACGCACCGTCAGGCACACCGCAAGCTACGCCGCCGATTGCGCCGCCGCCGGTTTGCCCCGTCCCCACACCGCCGGCCCCGACTTCACGGACGCTTTCCGAGCTCGATTGCGACGCCCGCGCCGCCGCGCGCCCCAAAAAAAATCGAGAGCGAGCCGTTTTCGGAGTGGGGGGTCTCTTCATGAGTGGGATGGGTCCTTCGGTGAGGGCAGTGCTGTCTCCATTCGTGGAGTACGGCCTTTTGGAGGGGTGGTGGACACCGAACCTCGCGCTATCGCTCACGTGGTCGCCGACCGACGAAATCCGCGCGCCGAGCGGGCGTCACGTCGACCTCGCGTTTCTCGGCGGACGCGCGATGACCTGTCCCGTCACTGCGGCACTCCCGGCGTCGTTTACGCTCAGTCCGTGCGCGGGAATCGATCTCGCGCGCCTGCACGGCGAAGGCGCCGCCGATGTGGCGGACGCTCGAGGCGAAGGTCGATTTTGGGTGGCGCCCTTTCTTGCGGGTCGCGTCCGAGAGGAGATCGATCACCGGCTCCTCATCGACGTCGTGGCTGGCGTGGGTTTTCCGCTGTCGCACGAACCGTTCGAGCTCGTCGGGCCGACCGAGACGGTGTTCACGGTTCCGTCGGTGACCGGAATGGTGGGTCTTTTCGCGGGGGTACCGTTTCCGTGATCGAAGGGCCCGGCAAACGACATTGGGATTCCGTGTCCATGTCGGAGCCGGCCTACGACGTTTCCGGCGGCTTCCGAGGGGTGGGCGTCGAGCCTTCGATGACTGCAAGCGCCGCGGAGACCCCGCGCGGGGAAGACGAGCTGCGCGCTCTGGTGAAGGCGCATTTCTCGTTCATCTGGCGTTCGCTCCGCCGGCTCGGGGTTGCGGCGAACGACGCCGACGACGCCGCGCAGCGCGTGTTCTGGGTCGCCTCGCAACGCCTCGCGGACATCGAAGCCGGCAAGGAGCGCGCGTTCTTGTTCGGCACCGCGACGCTCGTCTCGCACGAGTTTCGGCGCGCCGGCAAGCGTCGACCCGAGGTCGCCGAAACCGACGTCGACGTTGCGGACGGAGGCCCGACTCTCGACGAGCTCGTCGATCGACGTCGCGCGCGGGCAATGCTCGATGCCGTGCTCGACTCCATGCCGATGGAGCAGCGCACGGTGTTCGTGCTCTTCGAGTTCGAGGAGCTCAGCGTGCCCGAGATCGCGCTCTTGGTGGACGCGCCGCTCGGCACGGTGTCGTCGCGCCTGCGTCGCGCGCGTGAGCTCTTCCACGCCGCAGCCGACCGGGTGCGAGCGCGCGCGTCGTTCAAGGGAGGCGTGTGATGACTTCGTTTCCGCGTCTGCGCGACGGTGAGCTCGACGGCGTGAAGCGCGCGCTCCTCGAATCCGCAATGGACGACGTGCCCGACGCGCGCGCCGAAGATCGGGCGCTCG
Source organism: uncultured Polyangiaceae bacterium (assembly GCA_964506835.1). Taxonomy (GTDB): domain Bacteria; phylum Myxococcota_A; class Polyangia; order Polyangiales; family Polyangiaceae; genus DASZVB01. The sequence continues at coordinate 41,274 of CAZDNG010000047.1, read as the reverse complement.
CGTTCCTCGGTCTCGGCGCGGGCACCGCAGCCGTCGGCGCCGTTACGGGCCATTCCGCGGCCGCCGCGATCGGCGCGCACGGCGTCGCGGCCACCAGCGCCGTCAAGAGCGCCGGCGCGCTCACGGCGCTCACGATTCTGAAATGGGTAGGCATCGGCGCGGCGGTCGGCAGCGTCGCCGCAGGCGGCGCCGTGGCCGCCTCGTTCTCTCAAGAGACGCAGAGCCATCGTCGAGAGACGCACGTCGCAGGGCCGGCACGGTCAGCGCCCAAGACGGCCATGAAGCCGCGAGTTGACCTTCCGAGCGCCGTCGCGAACGTCGACGAAACGTCACCCGGCGACGCACCGCGCGCCGCGCTTCCCGACGTCACGCGCGGCGCGCTGCCGGGCGTCGAGCGCGCCGATGCGCCGAACGAGGTGCCGAACGAGGCGCGACGCGCCGCCGGAGCGGGCACCGCGTTCGTCGCGCGTCCGATCGCCGGCGCATCCGCGACGGAGGCGTTCCCCCAGCCGTCGCCGCGATCGGCGCCGAGCTCCGTGGTCGACGAGGTCGCGTCCCTCGACGTCGCCCGCGCCGAGCTCGCCGCCGGCAACGCCAAGGGCGCGCTCGCGCAGCTCGGCGCTCACGACCACGCCTTCCCCGACGGCGCGCTCACGCCCGAAGCGACCGTGCTCCGCGTGCGCGCCCTCGTCCAACTCGACGAGCTCGAGCAAGCCCGCACCGTCGCCCGCGCCTTCATCGCGTCGCACCCGAACGGCCCGCAAGCGAATCATCTGCGGTTGCTCGTCGGGGAGTAGCGCGGGCGAAGGCGAAGAGCCGAAGGGCTCGGAGCGGAGTTTTTCGCGCTGATGAACGTGCGCTCATCAACGCGCTGCGAGCATTCGTTGGTGTCGCCACGGGGTCTTCCTCACGCATTGCAGAGGTGGCACGATTCGGCGAATGGCGCGGCTGACTGTTCCTGACCACTTGAACCGAAACTCGGCGCGCGCGGCGCGCGAGGGCGCGGAGCAAACGGGCGAAAAATTGCTCGCCTTGGTGACGAAGAGCCTCGGCCTTACCGATCTTTCGGGGGTTGACGTTCTCGACGTTGGATGTGGCGTTCGCTTCGCGCAGACCATCCTGAATCGGGACATTCCGATCAAGAGCTACACGGGCGTCGACGTTCACCTCCCGCTCATCGATTTCCTGCGCGAAAGTGTCGACGACTCACGGTTCGCCTTTGCTCACTGGGACGTGAACAACGCGATGTACAACCCGGGAACTTCCGCGAGGATGGAACGGGGTGCCGCATTGCCGATCGAGGGGGATTTCGACGTCGTGTGGCTCTTTTCGGTTTTCACTCACCTCGATCCGCAAGACAGCGACGCGCTTCTGGGTATTTTGCGGCGTTACGTGCGACCGAACGGAAGGCTATTCTTCTCGGCGTTCCTTCCGGCCCGCGTGCAAGGATTCCAGGATTTGGATCCTGCGAATCCGCTCGTCTTCGCGGCGTACAGTGAGGATTACATGCGGGAACTCGTGACGCGCAACGGCTGGGAGGTGCTGCGCGTCGATGCTCCGGACGCTGGTCGTATCATCCAGCATCAGTTCTTGTGCAAACCGTCCGACCGGTGAAAGGGGTCGGCAGTGCTCGTGAGGGGGTGGTCTCGCGCGACGGTGAGCGATAGTTCAATGCATTAAACTATCCGATGCATCGAACTATCCGATGCATCGAAGCACCTACTCGATGCTGGTGCACCAGGTCTGAAATTCGTTGCCGAGTTCCAGACCGCCACTGACGCGATGCCGCTGCTGCGCAACCACGGGCACTATCTAGTTCTCTCGGGGCTTCCGCGCCGAACCCCCGCGTCCGCGCTTAGCGCGAGCGATCCCTGCCGCCGCCGCGCCGCCGCCGTCGAAGGACGAGCACCGCGCCGATTGCGACGCCGAGGCTCATGGCCGAGCCGGACGTGTTGGTTCGCGCCAGCTCGCAGTGGCAGCCGCCGCCGAGCAGTGACGTTGCGTCGCTGGGACTCGCGCCGGCGCCGTTCGATGCGCCGGTGCCGTTCGATGCGCCCGTGCCGCCTTCGCCGTTGGAGGCTCCGCCGGCCGCCGAAGCGTCTCCGCCGAATCCACCGCTGGCGCCGGTGCCGTTCGAAGCGCCGGTGCCGTTCGAAGCGCCCGTGCCGCTCGAGGCGCCGCTGCCCGATGCGCCGGTGCCGCCGAATCCGCCGCCGTCGGTGGCGCCTGCGCCGGTCGCGCCTGAGCCGGTCGCGCCGGTGCCGTTGGTCGCGCCCGTGCCGTTCCCGGTTCCGCCGTTGCCGGCTCCGCCGGTGCCCGGGCCGCCGTCGGCGACGGTCCCGGGACGGTCGTCGAGAGGATTGTTCGGATCGGTCTCGCCCGGGTCGATCTTGCCGTTGTGATTGGCGTCTTCGTCGCCGTCCGGCTCGCCGCCGTGATCGGTGTCGGGTTCGACCATCGAGGTGGTCGTTGCGCCGTTGTCCGCGTCGGGAACGCACTGGTTCGCGGCGGCATTGGTCGCTGGATTGCTGCACCCGAACCCGAGCTCGGTGCCGTCGAAGATCCCGTCGCCGTCGCTGTCGGGGTCGATCACGTCGACCTTGCCGTCGCCGTCGCCGTCGTCGCCGGGGTTCGCTTCTTGTCCGTCGGGGACGCCGTCGTCGTCGCTGTCGGCGTCGTGCGGGTCGGAGCCGAGCGACGTTTCCAGGCCGTCGGAGAGGCCGTCGCCGTCGCTGTCGACCACGCCGGTGTCGTCGGCGCCGTGTCCCGCCGTCGGGTTCTGTTCGCCGGGATCGACGACGCCGTTGCGGTTCACGTCTTCGCTGCCGTCGGTCGCGCCACCGTGATCGGTGTCCTTGAGCAGCGGCGACGTCTTGGTCGCGCCCATGTCGCCGTCGGGGATGCAGTGACCCGGCGCGGTCGGCGGGTTCGTGCAACCCTTGCCCTCTTCGGTTCCGTCGTAGAGCGCGTCGTTGTCCGAATCGACGTCGAGGACGTTGATGAGGCCGTCTTCGTCGGTGTCGTCCGAGGGGTTTCGCTCTTCACCGTCCGGCAAGCCGTCGTTGTCGGTGTCGGCGTCCTTCGGGTTGGAGCCCAGGAAGTGCTCGAGGGCGTCGGACAGCCCGTCATGGTCGGTGTCGACCACGGTGGCGTCGTCCGCGCCGTGACCGGCGGTCGGGTCGGTCTCGCCGGGATCGACCTTGCCGTTCAAATTGGCGTCTTCGCTGCCGTCGCTCACGCCGCCGTTGTCGGTGTCGCGGTTCAACGGATCGGTCGTGGTCGCGCCCTTGTCGGCGTCCGGCCGGCAATGTCCGAGCGCGGCGTTCGTTCCAGGGCCCGAGCAATCGAAGCCCATCTCGGTGCCGTCGAAGAGCCCGTCGTCGTCGCTATCGGGGTCGAGCGCATTGATGAGCCCGTCGCCGTCGGAGTCCGCGCCGGGATCGATCTCCTTGCCGTCGGGGACGCCGTCGTCATCGCTGTCGGCGTCGTGGGGATCGGTGCCGATCTTCTGTTCGTCGGCGTCGGAGAGCCCGTCGCCGTCGGAGTCGATGCAGCTGGCGGCCGAGCCGGCGCAAATGCAGGAGTGGGTCGTCGGATCGCAGGTCGTTCCGATGGTCGTGCAATCGCCGTTCGAGAGGCACTCGACGCACACCGTGGGGTTCAGGGTGGTGTCGCATTTCGGCGTCGGCGCCGCGCAATCGGCGTTCGTCGCGCATTGATCGACCCCGACGGTCGTCGGCGGCGCGCCGGGCCCCGTCGCGTTGCCGTCGGTCGGCGTGCTGGTCACCGGGGCGCCGCGCTTGCCGCTCGCGCCGATGAATGCCTGGTTCGAGATCGTGCCGTGAGTGGTCGGGTTGATCTTCGCCTGGAACGTGACGGTCGTCGTGGCGCCGATGGCGACCGTTCCGCCGACGGTCGCGGTGGCGCCGGTTCCGACGCGAACGGTGATCGTGTGATTTCCCGCCGTGTACTCGCCCTGGTCGTCGCCGGCCTTGTCGGTGAGCGGACCCGCGCCGGGGCCGGCGGCGATCTTGATGGAGCCCGGGACGTAGGTGACGCCGGCCGGAACGACGTCAGTGACCACGGTGTTGGTCGAATCGTCGTTGCCGCTGTTCTTCACCAAGATGCTGTACTGGAGAACGTCACCGGGCAGGAGGGTGCCGCCGTTGACGTCGGTGGCGGTCTTCGTGGACGTCGAGAAATCGGGCTTGAACGTGGAGATCGACGTGATGAAGGCGCCGAGGAAGTAGACGTCTTGAGTCGTCGTGGCTTCGAGGTCGACCGACGTCTGACCCGCGGTCACGCGCGACGTCACGTCGACGACGTCGAGATCCACGCCGGCCATCGTTCCCGCCGCGCCGGTGAGCTGCGGCAGATCGCCCGCGTTGCTCACCGCGACGCCGAGGTCGGACCGGGTGCTATTGAAGAAGTTGTCGACGGGGTTCTGCGCGTCGCTGAGCCGGTCCGCGTTGGCGAGCGGCGCTTTCCCGAAGAGCAGCGAGTCGCCGGTGAGCGAGCTGTCGCCTTCGTACGCGATGACGCCGAGCTTCGCGTCGAAGCCGGCCTGAGGGACCGTGAAACCGCTCAGCGACACGCTCGACGAGCTGTTCGTCGTGATGCCGTCGAGGCCGTCGAACACCGCGAGGTTCCGCGGCGGATCGGACGCCAGCTTGTACAGCACCACGAGCGACCATCCGGCGAATGCGACGTCCTGGTTCACGTTCGCCAGCGCGATCGAGTCGACGCCGGAAATGCGGTACGCGCCTTCTCCCATCGACTTCACGAGAGCCGTCGCGTCGGCGACCGACTCGTACACGACGTCGCCGCCCGTTTGCGCGATGACGTACGACGACGCGGCGGTGAGGGTCGTCGCTGCGCCGCTCGGGCGATCGACGACGACCTGCGTGTCGGCGGTCGTCGAAGTGCGTCGCGCCGCCCAGTAGAGGTAGGCGTTGGTGACGACGGCGCCCGTCGGCAGATCGAGAACGGCGGTGCTCCGCGCGTTGGCGACGGTGATCGTCGGAGAAGCGGTCGCCTGTCCGGCCGCGGGATCGTCCGATTCCCAGAACACGTCCGGTGACGTGTCCGTCGTGTTGAGGCCGCACGAGATGAGAGGAATTGCACCCGGCACGGTGCCCACGATCGGAGCCGGCGCGCCCGCGCCGCAGTCCCACCCGAGGGTGTTCCCGATCATGGCGAAGTCACCGTTTTGCGTGACCTGGACGCGGAGGGTTTGAGCGGCCTCCGCGTCGTTGCCGGAAAGGATGCCGAGCGCGACGCCCAGCGTTCCGGAGAGGGCGACGAAATGCTTCCTCATGGGGGTCTTACTCTTCTTTCACCGAATCCGAGTCGGCGGGCGGTTTGCCGTCGATCTCGAGGAGGTGGAATTCCACCCGGCGATTTGCCTGGCGTCCCTCGTCGGTATCGTTCGTGTCGATCGGCCGTTCGAAGCCGTAGCCCGCGCTCTGCAGTCGCTTCGTGTCGATGCCGTGCTTGGTGAGCCAGCGCATGACCGACGCTGCGCGTTTCGCGCTGAGCTTCTTGTTGTAGGCGGCGCTTCCGCGATTGTCGGTGTGGCCTTCGACGGAGAGCTTCGTGATTTCGGGGTGGTCTTCGAGGATCTTCTGGACGGCCTCGAGGATCGAATCGCTGGCGGGGAGAATCACGTCGCTTCCGGTCTTGAACTGCACCTGCTCGAGGATGCGGATTTGACCCTTCTCGATGTGCGCGGCGGGGCAGCCGTTCTTCTTCGGGTCGTCGTTCTTCGGACCCGGATCGTTCGGGCAAGCGTCTTCCGGATCGACGATGCCGTCGCCGTCGGTGTCCTTCGGCGGCGGGCAGCCGTTCTTCTTCGGATCGTCGTTCGCGACGCCCTTTTCGTCGGGGCACGCGTCGTCGGAGTCGAAGATACCGTCGCCGTCGCGATCGGGGCAGCCGTTCTTCTTCGGATCGTCGCTCGCGATGCCCTTGTCGTCGGGGCACGCATCGACGGGGTCGAGAATGCCGTCGCCGTCTTTGTCGCGAATCGGGCAGCCGTTCTTCGCGGGGTCGTCGCTGGCGACGCCCTTCTCGTCGGGGCAAGCGTCGTCTTTGTCGAGGATGCCGTCTTCGTCGCGATCGGGCGGAGGCGGCGGAGGCGGGGGCGCCGGTTTCTCGACCTCGGGCATCCACTCGATGTCCGCGAGCGCGCGGACCTGAGGCGAGCCGTACCCCTGCGTGAAGCCGGGGCCGACGCCGGCGCCGATGCGGAAGCCGCCGGCGAAGGTGTAGTGCGCGCCGAGGATCCCTTCGAACGGCGTTCCGCGCTTCTTGAACGCGCCGCCTTTGACGACCGTGGACCCATAAATTTCAGGGCCGATCAGAAAGCGGTCCGCGATGCGCACACCGGCGCTCGCGTTGAAGAGCAGATCGCTGCCGAGTGATTGACCGGCGATCGTGTCGTCTTGCGCGCGAAAATCGTAGCCGACTCGCGCGGCGTAGTCGATCGGGCCTGCCTCGCCGGCGACTCCGAAATGCGGCGAGACGCGCACCTTGCCGTCGCCGGTATAGGCAGCCCGGCTTCCGGTGGGAAACCAGACCGAAGCCCCGAGGGCGCCGGTGAGGATCGAGCGATAGTGACCGAAGAGTCGTAGATCCGCCGACGCGCGGAGGTCGCCGACTTGCGCGCCGTTCTTGGGAACGAACTGCGCCGCGCCGATCGAACCGGCCTCGCCCTTGTCGACGACGGCGACCGGAAGGTTCACGGCGATCCGCAGACTGTCGGCGAGATTGATGGCCGCACCGAGATGCAAGAACAACTGGTGCTTGATGAGCGGGCGCACTTCGTTGCCGTTCGCGTCGTAGAAGACGAGCGGCTTGTATGCGTAGTCTCCGACGACGCCGAACGCGGGGCGCGCTCCGCCGCGAAGATCGAGTGAATCCGCGGCGAACCATTCGCTCCCTCGCTCCGAAGGCTCGAAGCGATCCAGCGCGAATCCCGAGATATTTTGTGCCTGCGCGACGCCCGGCAGTGCGAGTGCGCTGGCCAGCGTAGCTGCGAATAAGATCGTTGCTCGTCTCATGAGATTGAACGCAGTGGCTCCCACGTGTGTCCCATGATCACTTCTCACACTGTCCGCTTCAGATCCAGCACGGCGTGAGCAGACGCCCGCCTTCGTCGTTCGCGCTCACCGTGCGAAGTCCGGAGCGAACCATCGCCCGAGTCCACGCATCGTGCTTTCACACACACGGTGCGCGAATCACTGGAACCGCGATCGTTTCGCGGTTTCCGCCATCGTTCCGATGTCATTTCGTTTGAGCCAGGCGCTCCATCGCGCGGGCGCAGGCGTGGGCGCGGATGAATGAACGTGACAAAACGCGACGCGTCGCCGAGGAGTGCCGCCGTCGCCGACGCGACGACGGGGCCGGAGAGGCCGCATTTCTGCGGAATTTTGGGCTTTGCGGGCGACGCGTTGCGACGTGGTAAATCTCGAGTGACGTCGTTGAGGTGTCCGGCTAGACGGACGTTGCCTCAGGGCGCGCGCCATCGGTCTGGTTTCAATAAGTCTCGGATGAAAAAGCACGTCACGTTCGGCCTCGGAAACTCGCTCGCTCTTTGCGCGATCTTTTCTGGCGCAATCGCGTGCAGTCACAACGACGGAACCAACGGCAAGGGCGCGGGGCATCCGATCCCGACTGCGCATTTCTGCGAGCTGCCCGGCTCGGTCGTCTTCGACGATGCCGGCCGGCACGTCGTCGGCGGAAACGACACGTCGCCGATTCCGCTCGGATGGCTGACCTTGCCGAGCGGCTTCTGCGCGCATCACTACGCAACGGTCGCGGTGGCTCGTCAGATCCGCTTCGCGCCGGGCGGTGAGCTGTTCGTCGCGTCGCCGAGCAAGTCGACCGTGGGCGGCGGTTCCAACGGCCTCGCCTCCATCGTCGTCGTCCCGGACGACGACGGCGACGGCGTCGGCGACACGCTCATCCCCTACGTCACGAGCATCGCGGCGACGCAGGGCATGCTCTTTCTGCCGGGATGGTTCTACTACCAGAACGACACGCAGATCGTTCGCGTGCCGTATCACTCGGGGGATCGCGGGCCGTCGGGTGCGACCGAACTGATCGCGGACATCACCGTCTACAAGTCGCTCGATCATTGGCCGAAGGCGCTCGACGTAGCCGACGACGGGACGATCTACGTCTCGAATGGCGGCGACCAATTCGAGCAGTGCTCCGAGCCGTATCCGTTCGAGGGCGGAGTCCTGGCGCTCGACGGCACCCCCGGGGGACGTCAGATCGTCCGCGGCCTTCGAAACCCGGCACATCTCCGCTGTCAGCACGGACACAATCACTGTTTCGTCGCCGAGCTCGCGCGCGACTACAGCGCCGCGGAGGGCGGTCGCGAAAAGCTGATCCCCGTGCACGAGGGGGACGACTGGGGTCACCCCTGTTGCGCGACGAAGGACAAGCCGTTCTCGGACATCGTTCCGCCGCCCGATTGCAGCAACGTGACTGCGGAGACCAACGCGTTTCTGATCGGCAACACGCCGTTCGGGTTCGACTTCGCGCCCGCGAGCTGGCCGAAGCCCTGGGGTGGGAACGTCATGCTCGCCCTCCATGGTTCGTTCGGCGAATGGGACGGCGCGCGATTGGTTGCAATCGAGACGGACCCGGCGACCGGGATGCCACTCCATTCGTCGACGACCGACGCTCGTCCGTCGGGAGCCATTTCCGATTTCGCGACGGGTTGGGACGACGGCTCGAGGTTACACGGGCGGCCCGGCGACGTTTCGTTCTCGCCGGATGGGCGCATGTTCGTCGCCGACGATCAGCTCGGCGAGATTTTCTGGGTCGCTCCGGTGACCGGCGGCTGAGTCGTCGATCAGCCGACCTGAGAGATGGGCGCCGCGACGACGTCTGCCGAGGCCCGGATGTCTTTGGTGCGCCGGCGCACGAGATCGAACGGGCGCGTGACTTCGTCGAGGGAGCTCGGCGCGGCCTTCGAGAGGAGCGGGGCGTTCGAGCGGACAGCCATCTGATCGCTCCTCACGCGCCGCGCCGCGTCCATGAGCCCGTTGAGGGTCGGGAGCGATTGCGGGAGCAAGTCGGAGAGCCACTGACCGACGTCGCGGTTCGACACCATCTGACGCCGCTGCGCGACGTATTCTTGGAGCTCCGCGCCGAGCTCGAGGGCCGTCGCGTAGCGCCGCTGGGGGTCGCGGTGGAGAGCCGTGAGGACGATGTCGTCGAGGCGGCGATCGACGTCGCTGCGGACCGTCGACGGCGCCGGGATCACTTCGTCGAGAATCGCCGCAACGGTCGCCGCGTCGCTGTCGCGACGGAACAGGCGCTGCCCCGTGAGCATCTCCCAGAGAACGACACCGAGCGCCCACACGTCGCTCCGGCGGTCGAAGGGGCGATGAGAGAGATACTCGGGCGACATGTACGAGAGCTTACCGTTGAGGGTCCGCCCGCGCGTTTGCTGGCGGCGACCGCGCCCTTGCGCGACGCCGAAGTCCGTGATGCGGACCGTACCGTCGTGGAGCACGAACAGGTTCTGCGGGGTGATGTCACGATGAACGATGCCGAGCGCCGCCGTCCCCTCGGAGAGCTCGTGGACGGCGTGGAGGCCCTCACAGAGGTGCGCCATCACGCGAGCGAGGATCGACAGCTCGGTTTCCGGACGAGCTTGGTCGCGACGCCCCGCGAGGGCGCTAGCGATCTTGGACAAAGGTTCGCCGACCAAAAACTCCATGACCAGATAGGGGGCTCCATCGGGCGCGATCGAAACCTGGAACACGTCGCGCACGTACGGATGGCGTGCGCGCGCCGAGATGCGGGCCTCGTCGACGAGCATCGCGATGAAGTCGGCGTCTCCGGCGAGAGCAGGCAGTAGCTTCTTCACCGCGACGATCTTCCCGAACCCTTCGGCGCCGCGCTGGACGCCGAGGTAGATGGTGGCCGTGCCGCCGGTCGCGATTTCCGAGCACAGATCGGTGTTACCGAGGCGCTCGATGGCGGGAAGCGAATCGCTCGAGGGGAGCTTCAGCATTACGTACTAACTACGACCGGCAAGCGACCCTCTCAACTTAAGACTCCTTAAGCCCTCGAGTCTCTTCACCGAGGCGAAGTCGATACCCTTCGCCGCGGATCGTTTCGAGCCGCCACGAGTGGGCCGCCCCGAGCTTCCCGCGTAGCTGATTCACGTGCACGTACAGGCTCTTCCGCTCCCAATCGCGTGCGTGGCCCCACGCGGCTTCGCAGAGCGATTCGGCGGTCAGCGGACGTTCGCGCGCGCGTTCGAGCGCGCTCAAGATCTTGTATTCGACGGGGGTAAGTTCAAGATCGAGGCCCGCGATCCGCAGGACGCGGGCGGCGTGCAGCAAGCGAACGTCGGTAGGTTCCGGACCGACAGAAGGGTTGTTCACTCGAAAGGACACTCGTGCGGCGAGGGCGCGAATCCGAGCGAGCAGCTCGCGGTATTCGAACGGCTTCGTGAGGTAGTCGTCGGCGCCGAAATCGAAGGCATCGACCTTGTCTCCGACGTCGGTCCGCCCGGAGAGCAGGATGATGCCGGCTGGATCCTTCCGCTCGCGGAGCTCGCGGCACACGTCCACGCCGCTCACTTCGCCCGGCACGTTCCAGTCGAGCAGCACCACGTCGTATTGCTGGGTTGCCGCCAGGGTCAACGCGCGCGCACCCGTCTCGACGACGTCGACCGCGAAGCCGTCGCGAACGAGGGTCCGTGCCGTCTGTCGCGCAACCAGTTCCTCATCCTCCAGGTAGAGGATTCTCATCGCCACCCCCTGGTACGGCAGTGTTCTCTGCCCTCTTTAGGCGGACGACGAGCGATTCGAAACGAAGCCGGCGGCGCTCGGAGCCCCGGTCCGGAAAAACTGGGGTTGACATGATTCAGTTCAAAACCTATTCAATAGCTGTTCAATGTCGGTCGCGGTGCCACGGAATCCGTCCAAAACGTCGAGCGGCGAGCCGTTCGACGTCGTGTTGGTCGGCGGCGGTCTTCAAAACGCGCTCATCGCGCTCGCGCTGTTCGACCGGAATCCGCACGCGCGCGTCGCACTCGTCGAGCGTTCGGAACGGGTCGGCGGCAATCACACCTGGTCGTTTCATTCGGGCGACGTTCCGGACGGCGCTCGGTCGTTCGTCGAGCCGCTCGTCGTGCATCGATGGAGCGGCTACGACATCGCGTTCCCGAATCTCGAGCGACGCATCGCGGAGCCCTACGCGACGATCACCAGCGAGAGGCTTCGCGCGATCGTCGAACGACGGTTTCACGATGCTCCGAACGCGGTTCTGCTCACCGGCGCGGAGGCGGTGCGCCTCGAACCGTCCCGCGTCGTGCTCGGCGGCGGCCGGATTCTTCACGCGCGCCTCGTCGTCGACGCGCGGGGCCCCGGAGCGTTTCCGAATTCGCGTCGTGTCGCGTTTCAAAAATTCGTCGGCCTCGAGCTCGAGCTGAACGCGCCGCAGAGGCGAAACCGGCCGCTGCTCATGGACGCCCGGGTCGAGCAGGACGACGGGTTTCACTTCTTTTACGTGCTCCCGTTTTCGGAGCGACGCGTGCTCGTGGAAAATACGTATTTCTCGGACACGTCGGCGCTCGACGTTCGGCGTCTGCATCGCGGCGCTCTCGCGTACGCCGAAAGGGTCGGCTTCGACGTCCGCGGCGTGGTGCGAGAAGAGAGCGGGGTATTGCCGCTGCCGCTCGCCGTCCCCGGGAGTTTTTCGGACGGATCGCCGCTCGTCGCCGGGTACGCAGGAGGGTTCTTTCATCCGACGACCGGGTATTCGTTTCCGGTCGCGCTGCGGCTCGCGCTTCACGTCGCGAACGCCCCGCCCGCCGACCGCGTCACGTCACGCTGGGCTCGCTTCGTGTCGGCACACCGCGCTCAGTTTCGGTTCGCCGCGTTCTTGAACCAGCTCTTGTTCACCGCGTTCGAGCCGGAGGACCGCTGGAACGTGCTCGAGCGGTTCTATCGAATGCCCGACGACTCCATCCGTCGCTTTTACGCGCTCGAAACGACGGCGGGCGATCGACTGCGCCTGCTCTGCGGCCGGCCGCCGCGCGGCGTGAAGGTGACTGCCGCCTTGTTCGGAGGAGTTTCCGCGTGAAGACGACCTCGGCCCTGTCGCGACAGCCCGAAGAGACCCTCGTCGATTTTTTGGATCGCGAGTTCGGCAAGGAGTCCCTCGCGGATCTGTCGGGCGGTGATGCGGACGCCGTCCCGTGGCGATGCTGGAGTCGCGCCCTCTACGCGCCGGTTCGCGAATTTCTCGGACGCCCGGGCAAGCAATTCCGCGGCGAAGTACTGAATCTGTTCTACGAGCTCGGCACTCGCAAGGACGCGCCGCCCGAGGAGCTCGCCGTCGCCGTCGAGGCGCTGCACGCCGGGTCGCTCGTCATCGACGACATCGAGGACGGGTCGAGCGAGCGTCGCGGAGCCCCGTCGCTCCATCGTCTCTGCGGAACGCCCGTGGCGATCAATGCGGGAAATTGGCTGTATTTCTGGCCGTTCCGGCTCCTCGAGCAGTCTCCCCTCTCCGACGAGGCGAAGAGCAAGGCGCACCGACTGACCACGCAGGTGCTCCTCGAGTGCCACTACGGTCAAGCGCTCGACCTCTCCGTTCGCATGAACGAGCTCGGTCAGGCCGAGGTCCCCCAGTTCGTCAGAGCGCTCACGCGCTTGAAGACGGGCAGCTTGGTGGGGCTCTCGGCGGGTCTCGGCGCTCTGGCGGGCGACGCGAGCGACGAGGTGGGCGCACTCGCCGTGCAGGCGGGACGAGAGCTCGGGATTGGTCTGCAGATGTTGAACGACCTGGTGGCGCTCGGCGACGACGAAGGATTCGCCAAAGGCTACGAAGACCTACGCTCGGATCGTCCGACGTGGGTGTGGAGCGAGCTCGCGACCTCGCTCGATTCGGAAGACTATGCCGAGCTCCGGACGATGGCCGTCGACGTCCGCAACGGCGCGAATCCGGCTCCGCTCGCGAAGCGATTGCACACGCTCGTCATGCCGCGCGGCAAGGAACGCGTGCACGAATGGTTCGAAGCAGTAATTCTGCGGCTCGCGCGCGTGACGCCGGCCCACTTTCAGGCTGCGCTCCGGCGCGAGATCGAACGATTGGAGCGGGGATATGTCTAAATCCCTTTCCGGCGCGCGGGGGCTGTCGCGGGGGCCGCGCGCCGCGGTGATCGGCAGCGGGTTCGGCGGGCTCTCCGTCGCGATTCGGCTCCAAGCGGCCGGCATCTCCACGACCATCTACGAGGCTCGTGACAAGCCGGGTGGTCGCGCGTACGTGTTCGAAGATCAGGGCTTCGTGTTCGACGCGGGCCCGACCGTGATCACCGCCCCCGAATCGCTCGAAGAGGTCTTTTCTGCGGCGGGACGGCGGCTCGACGACTACGTCGAGCTCATCCCGGTGAAGCCGTTCTATCGGCTGCTCTGGCCGGACGGCGACCGTTTCGACTATGACGGGGGTGACGCGATGACCGAGCAGATCGCGAAGCGGTCGCTCGATGACGCTCGCGGCTACATCGCGTTCGTGGAGCATTCGAAGAAGGTCTTCGACAAGGGTTACACCGAGCTCGCCGCGGCCCCGTTCCTCAGGTTCATGGACATGGTGCGCGTCGCGCCAGACCTTGCACGCCTCCGCGCCGATCGCTCCGTCTATTCGACCGTCGCGCGGTTCGTCAAAGACGACCACTTGCGCCAGGCGCTCAGCTTTCATTCTCTCTTGGTCGGGGGAAATCCGTTCGACACGAGCTCCATCTACACGCTCATTCACTACCTCGAACGCAAGTGGGGCGTCTTCTTCCCTCGTGGCGGCACGGGCGCTCTCGTTCAGGCGATGGTGAGAGTCTTCTGTGAGCTTGGCGGAGAGCTCCGGCTCGGCGCGCCGGTGAGCCGCATCGACGTCGAGCTCGAGCGGCGAGGCCCCATTCACCAGGTGTCGAGCAGCAGGGGACGCGAATCCTTCGACCTCGTCGTATCGAACGCGGACGTCCATCACACTTATTCGCGACTGTACGCGGGCCACCCTTCTGCGGACCGGCGCCGGCGTCGCCTCGAGCGTCTCGACTGGTCAATGTCGCTCTTCGTTCTCTATTTCGGGACCGATCGCCTCTACGACGACGTCGCGCATCACACCGTCGTGTTCGGGCCGCGGTATCGCGAGCACATCGAAGACGTCTTCAACGGCCCGTCATTACCAGACGATTTTAGCCTTTATTTGCACGCGCCGACCGTGACGGACGCGTCGCTCGCGCCGCCCGGTTGCTCGTCGTTCTACGTGCTCAGTCCGGTGCCTCACCTCGGCAAGGCCAACATCGACTGGGCTGTAATCGGGGACGCGTACGGCGAGCGCATCCTCGAGTCGCTCGAGCGGATCCTTCCCGACGTGCGTCGTCACGTCGTGACGAAGCGTTGGTTCTCACCGCAGCATTTCGAGAGCGAGCTTCGGTCGTATCAGGGTTCTGCTTTTTCGGTCGCACCCACCCTCCGTCAGAGCGCGTGGTTCCGAACACACAACCGCGACGACGAAATTCCCGGCCTTTATTTCGTCGGGGCAGGGACGCATCCCGGCGCGGGCCTCCCCGGGGTCGTGAACTCGGCGAAAGCCACCGCCTCGCTCGTCTTCGACGATTTGCTGGAGCGAAGCGCATGAACGGCGCGATTCGACTCTGCCGCGCCAGCATCGCGCAACACAGCCGCAGCTTCTCGCTCGCGTCGCGGTTCTTCGAGTCGTCGCTGCGAGACGACGCGGCCGTGGTGTACGCCTTTTGCCGTCGGGCCGACGACGCGATCGATCTCGCTCGGCCGGGCACGGACCGGCGCGCTCTCGGCCGGCTTTTTTCGGAACTCTTCGACGTGTACGACGGCGAGGTAAAGGACGACCCGGTTCTTTCCGCGTTTCGAGAGGTCGCGGTGCGCCGCCAGATCCCGCGCCGTTACCCGGAGCTCCTTCTCGAAGGCATGGCGATGGACGTGAGCGGAGAGGCGTACCCCGATTGCGATGCGCTCCTCGGCTATTGTTTTCGCGTCGCGGGCAGCGTCGGTCTCATGATGAGCCACGTGATGGGCGTCAGGGAGCCGCGCGCGCTCCGTCACGCCGCGCACCTCGGCATGGCGATGCAGCTCACGAACGTCTGCCGCGACGTGGTCGAAGACTGGGAGCGCGGTCGCCTGTATTTGCCGGATTCGCTCCTCCGGGAACATGGAGCCGGCGATCTCCGGACAAAGCTCGGAACCAACGGCCTTCGCGCGGCGCGAGCTCCGGTCGCTCGCGTGATCCGTGCGCTCCTCTCGCAGGCCGACGAACTCTACCGTTCCGGCGACGACGGTATTCCCTATCTCGCGTTTCGCGCGGCGCTCGCGACGCGCACGGCGCGGCTCGTCTACTCCGACATCGGCAGAGTCATGATCGAGCGGGGATGCGATCCCTTCGCGCCCCGAGCCGTCGTTTCGACGCCGCGGAAGCTGGGGCTCGCGCTCTTGGCCGTCGGAAACTGCGCGAGCGGTCTCGCGCGCCCTTTTCGGAGAGCCGAGCTCACCGAAGCAATCGGATTTGGCGATGTCGTTCCCCTCTGAAGTTGCGGCGTACGTCGGTCGCATCCGCGATTTCCGCGGCGCCGATTGGGCCGTGTATCTCGCCTGGGTGGGCTTGATGATCGGGCTCGCGGCGTCGACCGGTGGTTTTCTCTGGTTCGGACACGCGCACGGCGCGACGTTTCCCGGTGCGGCATGGCTCGTTCCGATCGGCGCGAGCGTCTTTGCCGTCAGCATCGCGATCGACACGATCGGCCATCGTACCGTTTACAAGGAAGCGATCGCCGGCGCTGAAGGGCTCGTTCACGGGATCACGATTTTCTGCGGCATCGGGAGCACGGTGCTCCTCTGCGCGGCGTACCAACACAGAACCACGTTCTGGATCCCCGCGATGGTGCTCACCGTGCTGTCGTTCGTGTACAGCCTGGTCGATGAGGCGTTCCATTTCCGTCGCTACGTGAAAGAGCGCTCGGATCGCGTCGAAATGTGGAGCCACGTCGGCATATTGGTCGGCCACGGCACGATGATGGTCGCCTGGTGGGTGTGGTGCCTCGGCGGCTATGGCGGCGTCGCGGAAACCGTCGCTCGTCTTTGAATCATCCATGAAGTGAGGGATTCGGTGCGTTCCAAGATCCTCTTCGTCTCCGAAAACGTCACGCTCGCTCAGGTCGTTCGTCTGTTCACGCTAGCGCGTTCGCTCGACCCGGCGCGCTACGACGTCACCTTCGCGTGCGCCGACTTCGACCCGCTCGTGTTCCGCGACGCGCCGTTCGCGCTGCGGTCGATCCATTCACCGAACCCGAAGCAAGCGCTCGCGACGCTCCGCGCGGGCCGTCGCATTTACGATGCCCGCCTCCTTGCGCGACAGACGGAAGAGGATCTCGCGCTGTTCGAGGACGTCGCGCCGGATCTGGTCGTCGGTGATCTCAGGTGGTCGCTGGCGGTCAGCGCGCCGGTGTACGGCGTGCCGCATGCAGCGCTCATCAACGCCTACTGGAGTCCGTTCGCCGAGCGGCGCCGCGTCCCCGTGCCCGACCACCCCATCGTGACCCTCCTCGGTGAAGCGCTTTCGGAAGAGTATTTCCCGAAGGCCGCGCCGATCGCGTTTTCGCACTTCGCGGCTCCATTGAATCGTGTCAGAAAAAAGTATGGCCTGTCGCCCATCGGCGGCCTGTTCGACGTTCTCACTCACGGCGACTACGTGCTCTATGCGGATCCTCCCGAGTTGATTCCGACCCCTGGCGCGCCGCCGACCCATTTCCACCTTGGAGCAGTTTCATGGGCACCCGGCGTGGCGCTGCCGGCGTGGTGGGGACCCTTTCCGACCGATCGCCCCGTCGTCTACGCGACGGTCGGCTCGTCCGGCGACGCGAGCTCGCTTCCCGTCGTCATCGACGCCTTGGGTCGCCTCCCGGTAACCGCGATGGTCGCCACCGCGGGTCGCGCGACGCCGCCCCGTTTGCCGGACAACGTTCGCGTGGCGGCGTACCTGCCCGGCGACCTCGCGGCGCGGCGCGCCGACGTCGTGGTGTCGAACGGCGGGAGCGCGACGGGCTACCAAGCCCTTGCCGAGGGCACGCCGCTGGTCGGCATCGCTTCGAACCTCGACCAATATCTGGCCATGGACGTGGTCGAAGCGCGTGGCGCCGGCCGGCTCGTCAAAGCGCGCACGCTCACCGCCGAAGGCCTCGCCGGAACCGTCGCGGACGTCCTTGCCGAGCCCGAATACCGCGAGGCCGCGCGTGCCCTGAAACCGCTGTTCTCCAAGGTTTCCGCCCGCGAGCGCTTCTCGGCGTTTCTCGAGCAGGTGTTGCCTTCGACCCGTCGTTCGACGCCAGAGGCGAACCGAGCGCCGCGCGCCGGAGCGAAACCCGCACGACGCACCCGGTTTCGGTGGTTCTCCGGGGTCGCGCTCGTCGCGATGAGCCTCCCCTTCGCGGGCGGCGCACGCGCCGAGCCCGCGGCGGAAGAACCGCCGCCCGCGGTGATGAACGAGATCCGGTTCGACACGAAGACGAGCAGCGATAAGGGTCACGTCATTTGTGCGCTGTTCCGGAGATCGGGCTGGTTGAAGAAACCGGTCCTCGTCCGGACGGCGCCGATCCATGGACGCGAAGCGACCTGCGTCTTTACCGGGCTCGCGACCGACGTGTACGCCATCTGCGCGTTTCACGACGAGAACGACAGCGGCGACATCGACAAGAATTTCCTCGGCATTCCGACCGAGGAGTGGTGCACGTCGCGAAACGCGCACGCTTTTTTTGGCCCGCCGAGCTTCGGCAGCGCCGATTTCGTCTACAAGGGCGGCATCGTTCGTTTACAGGGTTTCATGTGACGGATCCGTACTCGGTGTTGACGATCGGCGCGCTGTCGCAGGCGACCGGCGTCCCCGTCGAGACGTTGCGCACCTGGGAGCGACGCTACGGGTTCCCCGCGCCGATCGAGCGAAGCGACTCGGGTCACCGTCGCTACCCGCTCGACGCCGTGGAACGCTTGCGCCTCGTCGTTCGCGCGCTCGGCGAGGGGCACAAGCCGTCGGTGGTGCTGCGCGCGGGCGTTCCCACCTTGCGCGAGCTCATCGCAGTGAGCGACGGTGCGGCCGTCGTTCGCGTCCCGCGCTCGACGACGAAGGCGACCTTCGTCGAGCGGTGTCTCGACTACGTCCTCGGCCTCGACGACGAAGGGCTCGTGAACGAGCTCGAGCGCGCGTGGAACGCCGACGGCGCGTTGAAGTTCCTTTCCGAGCGACTCGGGCCACTGCTCGGCGCCCTCGGCGAAGAGTGGAACGGCGGCAAGCTCGAGATTGGGCACGAGCATTTCACGAGCGAACACGTGCGCGAATTTTTGAGCGCGCGCTGGCGCCCGTTGAGCGACCATGCGGGGGGCCCGCGTATCGTGTGCGCGACGCCGGCGGGCGAGCTCCACGCGCTCGGGATCCACATGGCGGCTACGGCGCTCGCGCTCGCCGACGCTCAGATCGTCTTTCTCGGCGCGAGCACGCCCGCTGACGACGTCGCGAGCGCCGCGAAGCGTCAAGGCGCGAGGGCGATCGCGCTCTCCGCCGCTCGCGGTACCGCTCGCGCGCCGCTCGCGCGCGAAGTGGCCGCTCTGCGTCGCGCCGTCGGCTCCGCGATCCCCATCGTCGTCGGCGGCGCGGGGTTCGACCCGCCGCCGCCCGGCGTGCTCTTCAAAGCCGACTTCGCCGAGCTCAACCGGTGGGCGAGGGGGCTTGCACGGGAGCGCGGCTGAAGACGCGGTTCTTCAACCGATCGGCGATGACGTAGAACGAGGGGACGACGAGGAGGCTCAACCCGGTGGAGAGCGTGAGCCCGCCGAGGACCGCGATCGCCATCGGGCCGCGCGTCTCGGCGCCCGCGCCGAGCCCGAGCGCCGACGGAACGGCGGCCATCATCGTGGCGACGGTCGTCATGAGAATCGGCCGGAGGCGCACGGGGCCCGCCTCGAGCATCGAGCGAACGGCGTCGAGGTGCTTTTCTTCGCGCACCGCGTTCGCGTAGTCGACGAGGATGATCGAGTTTTTCTTGGTGATGCCCATCAGGAGCAAGATGCCGATCATGCTGTAGATGCTCAGCGTCTTCCCCGCGACGAACAGGCCGACGAAGGCGCCGGCGACCGAGAGCGGCAAGATCGTGAGCACGGTGACCGGGTGCATGAACGAATTGAATTGCGCGGCGAGGATCATGTACGCGACGGCGATCCCGAAAATGAGCGCGAAGAGGAGGCTGTGAATCGACGTCGTGAAGTCGCTGCTCTGTCCGCCGAGGACCGCGTGGTACCCGACGGGAAAGCCCTTCGAGAGCCCGTCCACCACGCCGAGCGCTTCGGATTGCGAATGCCCCGGAGCGACGTTGCCGTACACGGTGATCGAGCGCTCGCGGTCGATGTGATTGATGGCCTGGAGCACCGGCTGCTCGCTGACGGTCACCATCGACGACACCGGGACCATCCGCCCGGACGCGGCGCGAACGTAGATCTCGCCGATGTCTTCCTGACGGAGCCGCTCGGCGAGGAGCATCCGAAGCCGCACGTCGAGCCGGCGTCCCGCCGACGAATATTTTCCGACCAGGGTGCCCCCCACCAAAGCGTTGATGGTCGTGGCGAGGTCTTCGATGCTCACGCCGAGATCGGCCGTGCGCGCACGCTGCGGCGTGACCAGGATCTCCGGTAACCCGACCTGGTAGTCCGAGTCGACGTCGGTGGCGATACCGCTCGCCGAGAGGCCGTCGCGGACGCGCAGCGCTTGCGTAATGAGGGTGTTCCAGTCGGGGCCGCGCACCGACACTTCGATCGGGTAACCCTTCGACGTTCCGAGGCCTTGCTGGGACGGATCTTGAATCGAGATGCGCGCGCCGGCGATGTTCAGGTCCTTGTGGAGGTCGGCGGCGAGCTGCTGCTGGGTGAGCTTGCGCTCGGACGGCGGCACGAGGTTCACCGTGAGGCCCGCCGAACCCGGGCTCACGTTGGTCATGATGCTGGCGACCTCGGGGCGCTTGTAGAGGATCTGCTCGACCTTCTGTGCGTACTTGTCGGCCGCCGTGACGTCGCTTCCGGTGGGCGCGGTGATGCGGACGTTGAAGCTCGATTCGTCTTGCGGCGGCGTGAACTCACTCGGCAACGAGAGCCCGAGCGCGAAGCAGCCGACCATCGTGACCAGGGCGACCGCGAGCACCTTCCACGGATTCGCGAGAGCGAGCGCAAGGGCGCGCGCATAGAAGTTGGAAAGCCGGTGGAACACGCGGTCCACCGCGACGACCATGCGTCCCTTCGGCGCCGAGCCATCGTGGTGCAAGAGGCGCGCGCACCGGGCCGGCGCGAGAGTGACCGCTTCCATGTACGAGATGGCCACCGCGACGGACAACGTCACGCCGAACTGAAAGAAGTAGCGCCCGACGATGCCCTCCATGAACACGACGGGAAGGAAGATCGCGATGACCGCCAACGTGGCCGCGAGCGCGGCGAACGCGATCTCCCTCGTGCCGTCGGACGCGGCCTTGAAGCCGTCTTTGCCCATTTCGCCGTGACGGTAGATGTTCTCCATCACCATCACCGCGTCGTCGACCACGAGACCTATCGCGAGCGAGAGTCCGAGCAACGTGAAGGTGTTGAGCGTGAACCCGACCGCCCAGATCACCGCGATCGTGCCGAAGAGCGACATCGGGATCGCGAGCAGAACGTTCAAGGTGGCCGACGCCGACCCGAGGAAGAGCCAGCACACGAGCGACGTCAGGAACACGGCTAGCACGAGCTCGGTCTCGATCTCGTGGACGGATTCCTGAATGAACTTCGTGGTGTCGAAGAGGACGTCGATTTGCATGCCGTCCGGGAGGGTCTTCTTCAGCTCTTCCACGGCAGCGCGGACGGTGGCTGCGACGGTCACGGCGTTCGAGCCGCGCTGCTTCAGGACGCTGAGCGCCTGGAGTGGGGTGCCGTCGATGCGCGCGATGGTGGTCGCGTCCGCGAAGCCGTCTTCGACGAGCGCGACGTCCTGCAAATAGATCGGTGCGTCGGCCTTCTCGACGATCACGATGTGCTTCAAAGTCTCGAGATCGGCGGCTTCGCCGAGCACCTGGACGGTGATGTCGAGCCCCGGCGTCTGGAGCTGTCCGCCGGGAACCACGACGTGCTGGCGCGACAACGCGGTCGTGACGTCCGACACCGTCACGCCGCGCTCGACGAGCTTCGACGCGTCGACCCAGATCCGGATGTTGCGATCGAGGTAGCCGGCGGTCGTGATCTGACCGACTCCGGGAAGGGTCTGGAGCTTGTCTTCGACCTGGTAGCGCGCGACGTCGGAGAGGAGCTGGCGCGCGAACGGCCCCCGGACGCCGACCGTGAGCAAGGGTTGGTCGTCGGGATTGCTCTTCGAGACCGTCGGCTGCTGAACGTCCGCGGGAAGCTGGCGCTGCGCTTGCGACACCTTGGCCTGCACGTCTTGAAGCGCGAGGTCGATGTCCCGACCGATCGCGAACACGGCCGTGAGTCGAGCGCTGCCGATGCGCGCCGTCGCCTGGATTTGCTGAATGCCCTCGACCTGCGCGAGCGACTCTTCGAGCGGCATGATGATGCCGGTCTCGACCTCGTCGGGCGCCGCGCCGGGCCACGAGAGGCTCACCGTGACGTTGGGCGAGTCGACGTCGGGCATTTGACTCACGCCGATGCGCGTCGAAGCCACGGCACCGAAGAGGATCGTCGCCGCCATGATCATCCAGGCGAGGACCGGACGGCGGATACAGACGTCGGTGATATTCATGGTGCGGTTCCGCTCGCGATCGGCGCGGGAGCGCCGGCGGAATCCGCGGCTTCGGCGTTTCGGTGGTGCCTCGGCGCGCCGGCAGAGCCGCTCGCCGCGGGCCCAGGCGACTCACCCTCTGCGGGTGCGGTTGCGCTCGCCGATCCAACGGGGGCGCCGCCGGTCGTGCTCGGGACCTTGCCCACGCGGACCTTCGAGCCGTCGGACAGCGCCTCGACCCCCGCGGTGACGAGCTGATCGCCCGCTTCGAGGCCCGACTTCACTTCGACGAATCCGTCGTCGGTGTGGAGCCCGAGCGCCAAGGTGCGTTCGTGCGCGACGCCGTTTTGCACGACGTACGCGAGAAAGCCGCGGTCGCTCGGCCGCGCCGCCGTCTGCGGAATCATCGGATATTGTTTCGCCGAGATGAGCTTGATCTCGACCTGCGCGAACGAGCCGGGGCGGAGCCAGAATTGATGTTGGTCCGTCACGACCTCGGCGGTCATCGGCACGAGACGGGTCTCCGGATCGGCCGCGCCGGAGACCAAGGTGATCTTCGCGTTGTACGGCGTTTGGCTATCCTTCAACGTGAACGTGACGGGCATGCCGACTTTGAGTCGCGGCGCTTCGGACGTGGCCACGTCGAAATGAAGCAAGAGCGGGTCGCGCTGGAGCAGCGTCGCGATGACGGCCCCCGCGTTCACGTATTGTCCGGTGACGACGGTGCGCGTCTGGATGATCCCCGCTGCGGCCGCTTTCACCGTCGAGTCGTCGAGGTTCAGTTGCGCGAGTTTGACCGCTTCCATCGACGAGTCGACGTCGGCTTGCGCCGTCTGGACCGCCGTCTGGTAGGTCGCCATTTCCTCGCCGGGAATG
This sequence comes from uncultured Polyangiaceae bacterium, assembly GCA_964506835.1. Taxonomy (GTDB): domain Bacteria; phylum Myxococcota_A; class Polyangia; order Polyangiales; family Polyangiaceae; genus DASZVB01. Next base: position 18,600 of record CAZDNG010000047.1, on the reverse strand, counting down.
AGCCCCGGGTTGGTCACGACCGCGTCCTGGCGGCGCTTCAAGTTCGCCGCCGAGTCCGCGGCTTGCGCCTGCGACTTTTCGAGGGCCGCGCGCGCCGCGCTGACGGCGAGGGCGTAGCGCCGGCTGTCGACGTACGCGAGCGGCGCGTTGAGCTTCACTTCCTGGCCTTCGACGAACGTCACCTTGTCGACGACGCCGGCGACGCGCGCCGTGACCTGGATACTTTCGAACGCGTCCACCGTGCCGGGCGCGCTGATCACGAGCTCGTGCGGCTTGGCGTCGACGGTCATCGTCTCCACGGGGAACGCGAGCGACTTCTGGCCAGCGCGCTTGCCACCTGCCGGCGCGGCATCGGACTTTTTGCTGCAACCCACGGCGGCGAAGCCGAGCGCGAACAGCAACGGAACGACTACGATTTCCGAGCGTTTCATTTCACACCGTCGATGGGAAAGAGGCCGAGAGCCGCGCGCAGGTCGAGCTCGGCTTGTCGGACCTGGAGTTCTGTGGCTGCCAGCGCGACGTCCGCGTCGAAACGCGACCCGTTCGAGTCCACGAGCTCGATGGCCTTGGCGAGCCCTTGCTTGTAGAGCGAGTTCGTCTCGTCGACGTCGCGCTTCGATGCTTCGAGGCCTTCCTGCGCGGCGGCGAGCGCTTGGCGGGCGCTCGCGAGCTCGGCGACCGCGGTGCGGACGTCGACGTCGACTTGTCGGAAGAGAGCCCGCTCTTGAAGGCTCGCGACGCGTGCGGCCGCGCCGCGTGAGTCGGCATCGGCGGCGCGATTGCCGGCGTCCCAGATGGCCCAATTCAAATTCAGGGTGAGCGTTCCGTCGATGTATTGGTTCTGGGTACCGAAGAGCGGCTGGTCCTGGGTCCGCGCTTGAGCGGACGCGTTGAGCGTCGGGACGAAGCGAAGCCCGGGCTCCTTCGCGACGGCTTCCGCAGCCGCGGTCGATGAACGCAGCGCCGCGAGGTCCGGCCGTTGATTGATGGCGCGGCGAACCAGGTCGGCGATATCGAGCGCGAACGGCGCGAGATCTTCCGACGGCGCGTCCACGTCGTTCGGGACGGCGCTGTCGAGCACATAGCCGAGCTCGAGCCGAGCTTCGGCGAGCCCGCTGACGGCGTTCGCGACGCTCTGCTCGGCCGAGGCGCGATCGACTTGAGAGCGCGTCACGTCGTTCGAGCTCACGAGGCCGGCCTGAGCGCGCGCCGCCGTATCGGAAAGGCTCGCGTTGGCCCGATCGAGCCGGCTCTGCGCGGCGCTCATGAGGCGCTCTTGGGTGATCAGGCTGAAGAACGCCCGCGCCGCGTCGAAGGCGAGCTTCCGGCGCTGATCGAGCTCGTCCCAGCGCGCCGAATCCAGGCTGTGCTTCGCGCCGCTGTACAGCGGAAACGCGTTCACCGCGAGCAGCGGTTGGACGACGGTGAGCGAGCCCGACGCGGCGTTCGTTCGCGCCGTCACCGTTCCGTGCTGCTCGACCTGGTAAGGCCGGAGCACTTCACTGCCCGCCAGGGTGACCGTGGGGAGAAAGGCAACGCGAGCCTTCGTCACGGCCGCGTCGGCCGACACCACCGTCTCGTTCGCGATGGCGCTGCGCTCGTTGCGACTGAGCGCCAGTCGGACCACGTCGGCGAGCGTCAGCTCTTGCGCGAACGCGGCGCTCGCCGTCGTGGCAACGACGAGCGCGACGACCATGAAGTAGAAAGGACGCATACGGCAGGGTAGACCGAGATCCGTCAGAGCCGTCGAGCGCTGTCGTTCTCGACGGCGTCGACCCCCCACTTCCCATCGAGCCGCGCTAAGGCGGCGGTGACCACGTCGAGAAGAGACACGCGCTATTGGGCGGGTTTGTCTTCGTGGTGATGCTCGTGATCCCCTTCGTGCTCGTGGTCGTGCTTTCGGCGCTCGCCCTCGTCCGTGCCGGCACTCGCCGAACCCGCTGGGGTGGCTGCCGCGGCAGCGCTCCCCGCCGGATCCCCCGCGGCCCCGGAGTCCTTTTTTCCGCAAGCACCACACAATAGTACACACGCTACAAGAACGGCTTCACGCTTCATTCCGGCCTCCTCGCAGGCGGCCCAACACCGCCTGATGACCCACTTCGGGTTCGAAGGGCTTGGACGACGCTAACCAAGATCTCCTACGCCGATTTCTCGAACTTCGGCATGTTGCGTAATGCCACATCCGTCGAGGTCCTCGCGAACGGCAGGAGAATCACGCGCCCGCGGAGCGAACCGCCGGTGTGCGAAAGCAGAACGTCACATCCGTGTGGCGATCCAAAAAAAATCCAAACAGCGCGTAGAACGGCGTCGCTGGAGTCCAGAAACGCCAGCTGTTCACCCGCACCGGCTCGGTGAGCAAATCGAGGCAATCGTCGAAGCAGCGCAGGTAGTGAAGGCCGAACCTCGGGTTCTGCGCGGGGAGCAATCGGTTGCCGTACATGGTCGGATAAAACCGCAGGAGCTCCCAGCCGAGCGTCGCGGCCGCCTTCTGCACCGCGGTCGACGAGAGAATGTGCCGGTGAAACGGCGCGTGCAGGGTGTGGACGAAGTCGGCAGGGTCGCGAAGATCGATCGCCTCGGCGTCGGGCGTGCCGATGACGACGAGCCCCCCCGGCTCGACGAGCGCGCCGAACGTGCGGAGGAGCGCCAGCGGGTCATCGACGTGCTCGAGGACGTCTTGCGACATCACGCAGTCGTACGTGCGTGAAAGGAGAGACGGATCTCGAAACCGCTCGACGTGAGCATCGTATCCGACCGCGCCCGAGTAACCCTGGAGCTTCAGGAAATCGAGGAACAGCCCCGAGCCGCATCCATAGTCGAGGATGCGATGTTCGGGGCGAAGGCCGGCGCGGGTGAGTCGCTCGAGCAAGCCCGCGAACGCCGGATGCATCCGCGGTTCGAGGCCGCCGGAAAATATCGGATAGCTCCGGTAGTACAGGTCGAGATCGACGTCTTCGACGGCGTGGATGGAGCGACACGTCGGGCACCGCCAGACGTGAAACGTCTCGTCGCGAAATCGGCGCACGTTGGATCGCACCGCGGCGCTCTCGAGCGCGTCATCGGAAGGTTTGATCGCGCCGCAGACGACGCAGCGGACGCTCGACGGGGACCGGTCAGCCTCTGACACCGGGATCACGCCCGGCAGTCTAGTTCAGGGCCGTCGAGATCCGCTAAGAAGCTAACTCAGAAACCGTAGCGAGCACCCCGATGATAGGGAGGCCGACGCAGGCATACGCTGGTATTTCGAGGAGGCCGACCGAAGCAGCGGGGGGCGTAGTAGGTTTGTGAGTTAGCTTCAGTTGAATGGCGCGATGATGGTGGCGCAACCGAGCAGGATGTTGGCGGTCGCCCCGCTCGATGCCTTGATCGTGGTGCACGTGTTCGGGCACACCGTGATCTCGGTCGGCGCATTGTTGTCGTCGTAGTACCAGCCGTCGCCCGCGCGCGAGCAGTCCGCTAGCGAGTCGACGCGGCCGTATTTGGCCACCGTTCCGTCGGCGGCCGTGAGCTGGAAGTTGACCAGGGTCTTGTCGAACGTCTGCCCGGCGGGAGCGGCCGGGATCTTCCACTGGCAGTCGAGCTTCGTCGAAATGGTCGTCGGCGTGCTGATGTGCTTCACCGACGTGTTGACGATCGTGTTGCGGATGGAGTTCAGCGCGTTGAGGAACGCCGTCGCGCCGCCCGACACGTTGATCGACGCGTTCGTGCCGCCGGCCTGGGCGAGGGAGTTCAAGAAGTTGATGTCCGAGCCCGGAAGACCGAGGGTGAACAACAGAAGGGTCGGCGGCGTGCCCGACGCCGCGCGCGCCATGCTCACGATGTTGACGAGGTCCTGCTGGTTCGTGTCGCACTGAGTGGGCTGGCCGTCGGTGATGAACACCACGACGCATTGTTCGCCCGTCGATGCCTGATGCTGGAGACAGGTATTGATCGAACCGCGAAGCGCACACTCGGTAGGAGTGAAGAGAAGGGGGGCACCCGGCGCGCCGGGGCTCGTCTGAGTGTAGGCGTTGATGATCGCGGCGCCGTTCCCCGGGAGCGGGGCGAAGTCGACGACGGGCGTGCCGCAATCGCTTCCGGCAGCGCAATCGCCGGTCGCCGAATTGCTCGGGTACGGCGGAAACACTTCGAGGCCCACGTCGATCCCCGCCGATGCCGGATCGTTCACGAACGCAGTGACGGCTTGTGTGGAGTTGGACCAGCTCTGCGCGCTGCTCCCGCCGACGGCCATCACCATGCTCGACGAACGGTCCTGCATGAGCATGAGCGCGACAGGCGAATACGTCACGATCGTGTCGGTGACGGTCGCGTCCTTGTACACCGTGATCTCTTCGGGCTTCTGCGTGATGGCCGAGCACGCGCCGCCGGTGCCGGGCGGCGGCTTCTGGCCGCTATCGGGGCCGAAGTTGATCGAGGTTCCCCCGCCGAGCCCGCTCGTGCCCGAGCTTCCGGTTCCAGCCGAGCCCGACGAACCCGTTCTCCCCGAAAATCCTGCGCCACCGCCGCCGCCGTTCTGGGTGCCCGTCTGCGGCTGTCCGCCGCTCGACGATCCGCTGTTCGCCGAACAGCTCGCCCCCACCACGGCGACGAGTCCACTCGCCACCACCGCCGAAAGCCATTTCGAGACGTTCATGAATTCACCTATCGACCGCCGCCCATTCTATCGAATGTGAAGGCGATCGCGTGGACGATCATGAGTGGTGCTCGTCGATTGCCGTTCGCTCGAGCACGAGCACGTCGGGTTGCGCGCTCATGGGTGGCTAATGCTTCGCGGCTCAGTCCACGAACCCGGTCGCTCGCGCGGCGCGCAAGGTCAATCGCTGGCGCGCCATCGCGAAGACGATCAGAGTGCGCCCGCCGGGAAATCGGTTCCGCACGTCGCCAACTTGGTTGCGTCGATCGGCGGCTCCGTAAGATCGGGCGCCGTCAGGTCCGGCGCGGACGCGAAGTCGAAGAAATCGAGCATCGCGTCCGAGTTCGCGTCGCGATTGGTCATGGCGGCGAGGCCGAACTTCGCCTCGATGAACCGCAGCACCGAGGTGTGACTGTGGACGGTGTGGGAGACGAAATGCCGCCGTGCGTAAGGCGATACGACGGTGATGGGCACGCGGAATCCAAGCTGATCGAAACCGCCGATTTGCGGACTCTGCGCGGGCGGAATGTCGTCGCTCTTGCACGCGGTGGGCGGCGCCACGTGGTCGTAGAACCCGCCGTGCTCGTCGTACGTCAAGAACAGAGCGGTACTCTTCCACTCGGGTCCCTTGATGGCGGCGGTGATCTGCTCCCACACGAAGTGTTGCCCCACCTGAAAATCCGCAGGCGGATGCTCGTCACTTTCCGTCATTGAAGTCCCGCCGAAGCCCGGATCGACGAACGATACCTGGGGCAACGTTCCCGCCGCGGCATCCTTCGCGAACTCGGTGATGTCGACGACCTTGGCTTGCGCGGCCGTCGTGCTCGCGTAGTCGGGGAAGAGGAGCAGCGTGGGGAGATCGGTCTTGTACTCCTTCCAGGTGACCCCTTTGGCGTCGAGCTCCTTGTAAACGTTCGCAACGCCCGGAGGCGCCAGGGTCGTGATGCTCGTCGTCACCACGCCGAACGACGTGCCCGCGGCGAGGTACAGGCGGTTCGGATACGTGGGCCCGAGGAGCGAGCAGAAGTAACGGTCGGAGATCGCGAATGTCGAGGCGAGCTGATAGTAGAACGGCAAATCGGTCTGGTCGTAGTAGCCGAGCGCCCGGTCGCCGGTCGGGTCCTTCACCGTCGAGTTCGCGATCGCGAAGCCGTCGTTCTTGCCGCCGTTCCATTCCTGGTGGCTCCCTTCCCAGCCGTGGTTCGTGTCTTCGGTGCAGTAGGCGCTCGCGTGGTGCCACGCGATCGGCGCGCCCGCGTCGGGAATCGCCGCGTCGAGACCGATGACCCCCGCGTCGCTCGCGGCGGGATTCGTCGTGCCGCTGGCCGGCACGTCGACGTCGGTCTGTCCGTACTGGGGGAGGTGCCCGAAGTAGGAGTCGAAGGACCGATTCTCCTGCATCAGGATCACGACGTGCTCGATCGGGATGGCGCTGCCGGTGCACGCGCCGATGGTGTCCGCGGGCATCGCGCCTGGGCCGAACGTGCAAGCCTCGCGTTTCGCCGCGAGGGCCGTCGTGACTTCGCCGCACACGCCACCGTCGGTGCCTGAGTCGTTCTTCGTGCCGGGCGACCCGGGTTTCCCCGGTACGTCGTCCGTGGTGCAACCGACGACCAAGAATCCGAGCGCGAGTCCTAAGGATTTTACGTTGCGCATCGCGCGATCCTACGCTCGGCGCTGCGGCGAGCAAGTTCGCGGCTTCCGCCGTCCGTTCCACGACGGTAGCGTTCTTGCGACGCGCTCGTGACGCGTTGCCGCTATAGGCCGTAGTTGGCGGAGAGCATCGCGTCGCGATCGTCGGGGGGCAGCTCGGCGAGCTTCGGCAGATATTCCGCGCCGGTTCCGAGGCGGATCACCCGAGGCGCGGGCGTCTCGAAGCCGAGCTTCACGAGCTCGGCGGCGAACTCCTCTGCCGGCATGGGATTCTCTTGCGACGCGTGCGCCCGCTTCACGATCCCCTCGTACGCAAACCCGTAGTGCGACGGCGCGCCGCGATACCGCTCGATGTCGGACGCACTCGAGGTCGCAATATGTGAGCGGACGCCGCCCGGCTGCACGACCACGACGTCGATGTCGAACGGCTTCACCTCCATGCGAAGGACGTCCGAGAGCATGTGCACGGCGCTCTTCGACGCGCAGTACGCCGCGGCGAACGGCGTCGGGAGGACGCCGACGACGCTGCCGACGTTGATGATTCGCCCCGCGCGCCGCTCGGCGAAATGAGGGAACACGGCCTGCGTCGTCGCCACGACGCCGAGCACGTTGGTCTCGAAGACCTGGCGCGCCTTGTCGAGGGGGAGCTCCAAGAGAGGTCCGAACGTGTTCACCCCGGCGTTGTTGATGAGGACGTCGAGGCGTCCGGCGCGTTCGAGGACGGCCTTCACCGCGCTCGCAATCGACGCCGGGTCGTTCACGTCGAGCGCGAGCGTGTCCACGCCCGCTCGGGCGAGGTCCGAGATGCTCTCGAGGCGTCGCGCCGTCGCGAAGGGGCGATGTCCGCGCGCGCGCAATTCCGTGGCGAGGGCGCGGCCGATGCCGGTCGAGCATCCGGTGACCAGGACGACCTGTCGTTCGAGAGAGGACATGGGCGAACGATACCGGATTTTCGCTCGCGACGACGCGGAGCCAATTCGCCGCGTCCGCTCGTCCGGCCTCGGCCCTACACTGCGCGCATGGCCCTCCTCGAAGGCTTTTTCATGCGCCGGGCCGTCGACGCGATCGAAGCGTCGTCGGAAGCGCTCTTTCCCGCCAACGCCATCGGGGCACCGGACTACCAGGCGACCGACATGGTGCGGCGCACGGTCGAGTACTTGACGCTCTTGCCGCGTCCCCAGCGCCGGTTACTGCTCATGCTGTTCATCGTCGTCGAGTTCGGCACGCCGGTGCTCACGCTGGGTTTTCGCCGGTTCTCTCGACTCCCTGTCGAACGGCGCGAGCTCGTGGTGCGAAATTGGCGGCGCTCGCGTTTTCTGTCGCTCCGTCTCCTCGGGGACGCGCTGAAAGCCACGATGACCATGCTGTACATGTCGCATCCTCTGGCGCTCGCGTACATCGGGGCGCCCGGAGCGGGTGAGCGACCGCGAGCCGGGTTGGTCTTGCCATCGTTGCCGAATCTCGGGGGTGCCGTTTGATTCACGGCATCGACGCGGTTCGATCGGGCTACGACGTCGACGCCGACGTGGTCGTCGTGGGTTCGGGTGCGGGCGGCGCGATCGCCGCGGCGAACCTCGCGCGAGCCGGGCTGCGCACGGTGGTCGTCGAGGCGGGTCCGCGTCTTCTGCCTGAGGACATGAGCCGCGACGCGCCGCGATTCATGGCGCGCTACTACTGGGAAGGCGGGCTCCGCATGATCGGCGGGACCACGCGCATCCCGACGCTCCAAGCGCGCTGTCTCGGCGGCAGCACGGTCGTCAATTCGGCGATCCTGCTCGAGCTCCCGCGCTGGGTGCGCGAGGCGTGGCAAAGCGAAACCGGTCTCGACCTGTTCACGAGCCCGCTCCTCGACGAGGCGTACCGTCGCGTGTTCGAGCGGCTCTCGGTCGCTCCGACGCCGATGGCCATCATGGGGCGGCGCAATCTGCTCGTGCGCGACGCGCTCGCGACCACGGGCATGAAGCATGGACCCTTGCCGCGCGCGGTCGTCGATTGCGAGGGCTGCGCCGATTGCTTCACCGGGTGCGCCGCCGGTCACAAGCAATCCGTCGATCGGACGTACATTCCGGACGCGGTTCGCGACGGCGCCGAGGTGTTCACCTGCTCCCACGTCGATCGGGTGCTCACCGAGGGCCGACGCGCGATCGGCGTGACCGGCGCGGTCATCGACCCGACCGGGTTTCGTCCGGTCGCGCGCTTCACGGTGCGCGCGCGCCGCGTCGTTCTCGCCGCGGGGGTGCTGCACACGCCGGTGATTCTCCAGCGGAGCCGGATCACGGCGGGCGGCGCCGTCGGGGGCACGCTGCACTCGCACATCGGAGGCGGCATGGTCGGGATCATGGGGGAGCCCGTCGAGCCGTGGTTCGGCGCGACCCAGGGATGGGGCGCGATGAGCGAAGAAATTCGCGGCATGAAGTACGAATGCCTGTGGGCGCCGCCGAGCGTGCTGATGGTGCGCTGGGGCGACGTGGGAAAACCGTTTCTCGAGCGTCTCGGCGAGGTGAAGCGCGCGACCGTCATCGCCACGGTGTACCGCGCGCGGGTGCGGGGCTCGGTGCGCGCGCGCGCCGACGGCATGCCGAGCATGAAGCTCTTCATCCCCGACGACGAAGCGCGCACGGTCTTCCGCGGTCTCCAGATCGGCGCCAAGGCGTTGCTCGACGTCGGCGCCGAGTACGTACACACCGGCATCCCCGGCGTCGTCGACGAGATGCGGACGCGCCGCGACACCGAATCGCTCCTCGATGGGAAACTCCGCGCGAAGGATCTTCAGATGAGCGCGACCCACGTGTTCGGCTCGTGCCGGATGAGTCCGAAAGACGGTGTGGTCGACGAGCACGGACGGGTCCGCGACGTCGAGGGTCTCTATCTCGTCGACGCCAGTATTTTTCCGAGTTCGAGCGCGGTGAATCCTCAGGCGACGATCATGGCGCTCTCGGACGTCATCAGCCGGCGCATCGCCGAAGAGCCGAACCCCGCGCGGCTCGCCGCGCGCGGGGGGTGAGCGTGACGGTCGGGGACGTGGCGTGCAGCGCGCGCTCAGCGCACGCCGAGTAGCTCGATTTCGAACACCAGCGTCGCCTTCGGCGGAATGACCGGGGGGAACCCGCGATCGCCGTACGCGAGGTCCGAGGGGATCGTCAGCTTGCGCATGCCGCCGACCTTCATGCCGGCGACCCCTTGATCCCAACCCTTGATGACCTGGCCGGCGCCGAGCTTGAAGTTGAACGGGTCGCCACGATCTTTCGAGCTATCGAACTTCGAGCCGTTGGTGAGCGTGCCCGTGTAGTGCACGCTCACGGTCTTGCCCGACACGGCTTCGGTGCCCGTTCCTACTTTGACTTCGACGATCTCCAGTTCGGCCATCGCATCGCTCCTTGTTCGACAAGTCGGTGAACGCGGGATGCTAGTGCCCTGTCTCGGAATTCGTAAGCCGAATTCTGCCGCCGGCTCTCGCGGCGCGGCGTGAAAGCATCACGCGCGCCGCAGGTTCTCGCGCCGGGTTCGCGGGTTCAGCCCTTGTTCCGTCGTCGCCGCGCCACGGCGAGCGCAACGGCGAGGAGTGACAAGGGCCATCGCGCACTCGTCGTCTTGCCGGGGACGCTGCAACCGCAGCCTCCGCCGCCGCCCGAGAATGCCCCGGTGCCCGAATCCGGAACTTCTCCGACGCTCGAGCCACCGGTGGCCGCGCCGCTGGCGCCGCCGGAGCTCGTCGCGCTTCCACCGGAGCCGCTCAGGCCGGCAGTTCCGCCGCCGCTCACGGCGCCGCCCGTTCCCGTCGCGGTGCCGCCGCTTCCTGTCGTGGTGCCGCCGCTTCCTGTCGCGGCGCCACCGCTTCCCGTCGCGGCGCCGCCGGACGCAAGGCCGCCGCCGCCGTCGACGGAAAGCCCGCCGTCGGGCGACGACGTGGTGCCGCCATTGCCAACGGTTCCGCCGTTGCCCGCGTCGGGGAGCGACGTCGTCCCTCCGGCGCTCGCGTCGGGGCCGGCGGTCGTGCCGCCGGTGTTCGTCGTGCCTCCTGCACCCCCTGCGCCGCCCGCGCCGCCGTCGGGAACGGTCGCGCCCTTGCAGAGGCCGGTGCTCGTGTCGCATCCGTTCGCGCACGTGGTGTCCGTCGTCTGGAACGTGCAGGCGCCCGTTGTCGTGTTGCATTGCCCGCCCGACGACACCCGCGAAGCGGTATCACCGGCGACGCACGTCGGGGCCGGTGGTGTGCAACCGACCGCCGTCCCGGCGCACGCACCGTTTCCGTCGCACGCGTCGTTGGTCGTGCAGGCCGCGCCATCGTCGCAGCTGGTGCCTGACGCGAGCGGCGGATAGCTGCACGCGCCGGTGAGCGACGCGCACGTCCCCGTGCTCCCGTAGCAGCCGCCGATCGGAGGCGTCGTGCAGGTGACGGCCGCACCGTTCGTGCAGGTGCCGTTCGTGCAAGTCGCGACGCCGTTGCACAAATCGCCGTCGTCGCAGTTCGTCCCGTCCGTGACCGGCGTGTTCGAGACGTTGCCCGTCGTCGGGTCGCAAGAATCGGCAGTGCAGGGGTTACCGTCGTCGACTTTGGTGGCCGCGCCGGGCACGCACGTGCCGCTGCCGTCGCACTTGTCGCCGTTGGTGCAGGCGTTGCCGTCGTCGCAGCCGGTATTGGCCGCCGACTTCGCGTACACACAGGTGCCCGCGACGCACGTTCCCGCCGCGTCGAAGCACGGGGGCGGCGTCGAGCAGTTCGTCGTGCACGGCGGACTGCACTGGTGGGTCGCGGCGTTGCAGCCGAACGGGCACGTCGTGTTCGTCGGCGTGTACGTGCAACCGGTGCCCGACACGCATAGTCCGAGCGCGCCGTACGTGACGAGGGTTTGGGGGTCCGAGCAGAACGCCGTCGGGGGCGTTGCGCAGATGGTCGGCACGAGGCCGACGCAATCGCCGGTCACGTCGCAACTATCGGAGGTCGTGCAAGGATCTCCGTCGTCGCACGCCGTGCCCGTCGTCACTTGTTTGTACGAGCAGGTTCCCGCCTTGCAGGTGCCCGTCGCAGCGAAGCATTGGGTGTTCAATGGATCGATGCACTTGACCCCGCCGCAGGGGTTGCAAACTACCGCGGCGTTCTGCGGAAAGGACGTCGTCGCGTTGAATCGGAAGTCGACCGAGTTGTCGTCGGTGTCGCGGTTCGGCGAACAGCCGCCGTCGTTCCGTTCGTAGCTCTGGTTGACGTTCTTCGTCATCGGCGTGAGCGGGACGCCCTCGAAGTACGTGGTCCCGGTGAACATGCCGACCTGGTCGATGATGGTGTTGCTCGCGTCGAGGATCGCGATCCCACCGTCGTCCGGAACCGCAGTCGTGTACGTCGCGTTCGGAACGACGGAGCCCGAGTAGCCCTGCGATCCCTTGTTCGCGAACAGATAGAAGCGGCCCGCCGGGATCGTGATCCCCGAGGCGATGGTCGCGATGGACGCCGTCCCGCCGGCATCGTCGCTGACCCTCAGTTGCCAGCCGCCGACGTTCACGGTCGTGGTGCCCTTGTTGTGGATCTCGATGAATTCGTCGTTCGGTCCGTTCGGACCGCGCGTACGAAACTCGCTGATGAGGATCGTCGTCGAAGGGACCGCGGAGGCAGTGGAGCTCAACAGCAGAGGAGAGAGAAGCAAGGAACCCAAAAGCAAGCCGCGCATGTTCGGATGATCCTTAGGAGAGGGTTGATCTCAAACAATAACAGACGCGTTCGCCCCCGTGAACGCGGGACCCTCGCCGGTCGGAAGAACGTGCGCGGCGCGGCGAGGTTCGGCCCGTGACCGGCCCGGCTGGCCGCCCGTCGAAGGCCGGCCATCGGTTCTGGCGGCCCTTGTCTTTCGGAGTCCCTTGGCTATCGTGTGCCACCCAAACCGAGGGGAATCGAGACATGAGCGGCCATTCCAAGTGGGCGACGATCAAACGGAAAAAGGGCGCCATCGACGCGGCCCGCGGCAAGCGTTTCACGAAGCTGATCAAGGAAATCACGGTGGCGGCGCGCCTCGGCGGCGGCGACATTGGCGGCAATCCGCGCCTTCGCACGACGGTCGACGAAGCCAAAGCCGCGCAGATGCCGAACGACACGATCAATCGTGCGATCAAGCGGGGTACCGGCGAGATCGAGGGCGCGGCGTTCGAAGAAGTGCTCTACGAAGGAACCGGCCCGTCAGGAACGCTCTATCTCGTCGAGGGGACGACCGATAACCGCAACCGAACCGTCGCGGAGCTTCGGAAGATTTTCGAGAAGCACAACGGCTCGATGGGCGGCAGCGGGACTGCCGCGTGGGCGTTCGATCGCCGCGGCATCGTCATCCTCGATCGCGCCGTCGCGACCGAGGACCAGTTGATGGAGGTCGCGGTGGGTGCCGGTGCGGAAGACTACGTGGACGAAGGCGAGACGTGGACGGTCTATTCACCGCCCGACGTCCTCTACAAGGTGACGACGGCGCTCGAACAGGTGGGCGTTGCCGTGCGCTCGAGCAAGCTCGGCTACGTGCCGAAGTCGAAGAAGGAAGCGCGCGGGCGCGACGCCGAGGTGTGCCTCAATCTCGCCGACACGCTCGACGACCACGACGACGTGCAGAACGTCTACGCCGACTTCGATATCCCCGAGGACGAGCTCCAGCGCATCGCAGCTCTTTGAGCGTCACAGAAAGCGCGGCAAGAGGACCGCGAGCGCGAAGTACGAGAACACCGCGTGCGACACGATCACCGGTGGAAGACGGCCGAGCACCGACGCGACGAAACTCCACACGAGCCCACAGCCGAGTGCCGCGAACACGATGAGCGGATTCGGTCCCACCGTCGGATCGGCCAGGGTGAACAACGTCGGCACGTGTGCGGCTCCGTAGGCCACCGCGGCGATCGGCCACGCGCGACGATTGCCGAGGTCGGCGGTGAGCGCCGAGAGCACGAGGCCGCGCCAGGTGAGCTCCTCGCAGATCGCGAGCAACGTCACGATTCCGAACATCGCGGGTGAGGGGCGCATCGAGCCGAGCTCGAGGGCGATGTGGAGGAGCCAGGCGCTCTGGGGCGTCATGCCAGCGAGCAAGAGTTTCCGGATCGCGTACGCCCCGCCGAATAGCGCCGCCGCCGCGACCGCTCCGATGGTCACGTCGCCCGCGCGCACCGACATGACGTCGAGGAGCGTGCCGTCCTCGTACATGCGGTAGATCGCGTAGAGCGACAGCGCGACGTACGGCAATACCAAACCGAGCCACATCGCGCGCGATCCGGCGAGCGGATCGCGCAGCGCGAAGGCCATGGCGGCCGCGATGATCGCGGTCGCGAGGACGGCGATCTTCATCGTTCGTCTTTCACGCGCCGCGAGGGACGCTTTTTTCCGGTGCGAACGGGCGGACGAACGGGGGTCGACCCGTGGAATCGTCGGGCGAGCCAGTCGAGTACGCGATCGGCTGCGTCGCGCTTCGGGAGCGATTCGAGCGCCTCCGCGGTGTGGCGATCGATGACGAAGATTCGGTTCTCTTCGAGCCCGAGCGATTCTGCAGCGGGGTTCGCGACGACCGCGTCGACCCGCTTGTTGCCGAGCTTTTGCCGCGCATAGTCGACGATCTCGCGATCCGTCCCGGTCTCGACGGCGAACCCCACGAGGAGCGGCCGGGTCCCGCGGCGCTCGCGTCCGATCTCGGCGAGGATGTCGGGATTTTGCACGAGCTTGAGCTCGAGGACGTCGACGCCCTTTCGCTTGAGCTTCTTCGCGTGCGAGCGCTCGGGTCGAAAATCTCCGACGGCCGCGCACATGACGAGCGCGTCGGCACCGGCCAGTCCTGTGCCGAGCGCGGCGTGCACGGCTTCCCGCATCTCGAGGGCGCTGCGAACGTCGACGCGGACCGAGCCTGCGGGCGTCGGGAGCGAGACCGGGCCGGCGATGAGGGTGACCTTCGCGCCGCGCGCGGCAGCTCGCTCGGCGAGCGAGAACCCCATTTTGCCCGAGGAGCGGTTGCTGATGAAGCGAACCGGGTCGATGTCTTCGACGGTCGGCCCCGCCGTCACGACGACGTGACGGCCGTCGAGATCCCCCGCGTCGAAGAGCCGTGCGGCGAACTCGACGATGTCCTCGGGCTCCATCATCCGGCCGAGGCCCGAATCACCGGACGCGACCTCGCCGCTCACCGGGCCCGCAAAGCGAACCCTTCCGTCTCGATGCAGCGTCGCGGCGTTTCGTTCGGTCGCGGGATGCGTCCACATGGCGGGATGCATCGCCGGCGCGAGGACGACGGGGCACGCCGCCGACAGCGCCGTCGCGGCGAGCAGATCGTCGGCGCGGCCCGTGGCGAGTCGCGCGATGAAATCGGCCGTCGCCGGAACGACCAGGAGCAAGTCGCTTTCGCGCGCGAGCGTCACGTGGAGCTCGCCGCCGATGCTCGCGTCGAACATGTCGGTGAACACGGCGTTACCCGTGATGCCGCCAAATGTGCTCGCGCCGACGAACCGGCTCGCGGAGGCGCTCATGATGACGCGTACCGTCGCACCGGCTTTGACGAGCAACCGCGCGACTACGGCCGCCTTGTAGGCCGCGATCGAGCCGGTGATCCCGAGCGTCACTCGGCGATCGCGGAGCCGGTTCGTGCGCGGCTCGGTCACGCGAGCCTTTGAGCCGGCCGTGGTTTGGAAACGTAGCGGCTCGTCGGATCGAAGAACCGCCAGGGGCGTGCAGCCCATGAACCCGCATAGTCCACGCCGATTCGCGGGCTCCGCGCGATGCGCCGCGGCGCGGGCCCTTCGAGCAAATACAGCGGACCCCGCCGGCAGAGATCCGCTCCGTAGTCGTCGCCGGTGATCGCGAACGCAACGCAGAGCTTGCCGGGGCCGTTCGTCAGGGCGTCCCGCTTGGCGTCCATTTTTCGTCGCGCCGCCATCAGCTCGACGCCGACCAAGGGTTCGACGCCGCGGATGAGTACTGCGTGAGGTTCACCGACGTTTCCTGCGACGAGGTTCAAGTGCCAGTGCATTCCGTAGACAAAGAAGACGTACGCGACGCCGGCGCGACCGAACATCGCCTCGGTCCGGCGCGTGCGGCGTCCGCCGAAGCTGTGGGCGGCGCGATCTTCGGGGCCGCGATACGCTTCTGCCTCGACGATGCGCCCGGCCACGACTCCCTGTGGATTACTCCGAACGAGCACTTTTCCGATACATTGTCGCGCGACTTCCAGCACGGGACGCGAGTAGAACGTGCGCGTGACGAGCTTCCCCGCGAGCACGGACCGTTCGGCCCGGTTGGGTTCGAGCGGCAGGGCCTCGGACATGTGCGTCCTCGATTACCAGATGCGTCGGCCATCTGGTAGATTGACGCGGCGCGATGGTGGATGATGCCGGATCGGGGAAGGCCCCGATGGAGCCGAGGGTCATCGGGAGATATGCCCTCTTCGGCGAGATTGCCGCGGGCGGCATGGCCACCGTGCATTTCGGACGGCTCGTCGGGCCGGTGGGCTTCTCGCGCACCGTCGCGATCAAGCGACTGCATCCTCAATACGCGAAGGATCCCGACTTCGTCGCCATGTTCCTCGACGAAGCGCGCCTCGCCTCGCGCGTGCAGCACCCGAACGTCGTGACGACGCTCGACGTGGTCGCCACGTCGGACGAGGTGTTCCTCGTCATGGAGTACGTCCAGGGCGAGAGCCTCTCGCGCCTCGCTCGGAACGCGCGAAAAGACGGCACTCGGATGCCGTACGGTCATGTGGCCACCGTGATGGCCGGAGTGCTGCACGGTCTCCACGCCGCTCACGAAGCGAAGAGCGAGCGCCGCGAGCCGTTGAACATCGTGCACCGCGACGTATCGCCGCAAAACGTGCTCGTCGGCACCGACGGCGTGGCTCGGGTGCTCGACTTCGGCGTCGCGAAGGCCGCCATGCGGGCGGGCACCACGCGCGACAAGCAGATGAAGGGCAAGCTCAGCTACATGTCGCCGGAGCAGCTGAACGCGAAGCCCGTCGATCGACGAACGGACATTTTCGCGGCCGGCGTCGTGCTGTGGGAAATCCTCTGCGGCAAGCGGCTGTTCGACGGCTCGGACGCCGGAGAAATTTTCGCGAAGGTGCTCGCCGGGGAAATTCAGTCGCCGAAAAGCGTCGAGAGCGACGTTCCGGACTCGATGAACGACGTCGTCATGCGGGCGCTCGAGCGCAACGTCGACAAGCGCTACCAGACCGCGCGAGACTTCGCGATCGATCTCGAAAACTCGGTCCCGCTGGCGACGGGGCGCGCCGTCGGCGAATGGGTCGAGGTCTACGCGCGCGTCGAGCTCGAGCGGCGGGCTCAGGCGCTCGCGGAGATCGAGTCGTTTTCGGCGACGACCGGCGACCTCGCGAGGCTCACCGCGAGCGAATCCGTCCCGCACCGCGTCGACGAAGGCAACTCGATGCCGAGCATCAGCGGCGTCCAGACCACGGCGGGGTTTCGCCGTCCCTCGTCGGTGCCGGCACCCGACCTCGAGGTCGGAACCGACTCGGAACAGCGGCCTTCCGCGAGCGAAGCGTCGACCTCGGCCGTTGCGAGCCTGGCGATGCCGGGGCGGCAGGGCTCGAGTCGTCCTCCGCCGTCACGCCGCATGTGGGTCGGCGCGGCCCTGGCCTCGTTCGCCGGCGGAGTCTTGGCGTTCCTGCTCTTTCGCGGAGGGGAACAGAAACCCGCGACGGCCTCGTCCGAGTCGCCCGCTCCGAGTTCGGGCACTCAGGCGCCGGTCGCAACGAACGCGAAGTCCGAGAAAAACACGGCTCCCATCGAGACCGTGCGCGTCGAAGATTTGCCGCCCGCGTCACCCGATGTGGACGCCGCCCTTACCGAGGCTCCTCAGCTCGGTGCCGGAGCCGCGGCCGCGCCCAGAAAGTTCGTTTCGCGCCGGAACGCGCGGCCCGCAGCGACCGTCAGCGCCTCCGCGCCCTCGTGCAATCCGCCGTTCACCATCGACGACCATGGCATCAAGCGTCTAAAAGCGGGATGCTTTTAGGACTGGGGAACCCGGCGACGGGTCTTCTTTGCATCGCGAACCACGCTTGGCGTCATTGGCGGAACACATCGCGCTCTCGCTGTACAGCTCGGCTGACCCGGATCGTCCGGCGCTGCGAACGGCGGCATTCGCCGAGGCGCGGTCGTTGCGTCGTGGGTTCCTCGCGTTCGGCTTGGTCGCGTTCGTTTTCGCCCATGGCGCCGCGGCCCGCGCCGACGAGCCCGGCAAGGCCGAGTGCGCGGCGGCGTACGAGCAAGGGCAGGAAGATCGGTCCGAGGGGAAGCTCGGCGCCGCGCAGAGTCGATTCGTCGTGTGCGCACAAGCGACGTGTCCGGCCTTCATCCAGTCTGATTGCACGGTGTGGCTCGACGAGTTGCACACTGCCATGCCGACCGTCGTCATCGCTGCCAGAGACCCGAACGGCAACGACGCACTGAACGTCAAGGTGACGCTAGACGGAACACCGGTACTCAGCGTGCTCGACGGAAAGCCGCTCGCGATCGATCCGGGGCAGCATCGATTCCGCTTCGAGCTCGAAGGTGCCGAGCCCGTCGAGCAACAAGTCGTGGTCGAACAGGGCGAGAAGGACCGCGTGGTTCGCGTGAGCTTCGACACCGTGGGGCCCGGCGCGCCGATCGCCAACCCGTACGCGCAGCCGGCAGCGCCCGAATCGCAGAAGACGAAGGGGTCCGTCCGCCTTCGTCGATATTCCTATATCGCCGGCGGCGTGGCGGGCGCGGGCATCGTCGGCTTCGCCGTCCTCGGGCTCGTCGGAAAATCGGAAGAGAGCCACCTCGACAACCTGCGCTGCGCGCCGCACTGCTCGCAAGGTGACGTCGACGCCATCCGCACGAAGTACGTCCTCGCCGACGTCTCCTTGGGTGTAGGGCTCGCCGCGCTCGCCGCGGGAGTGACCTTGTTCGTCTTGTCGGAGCCCAAACACGACGACAAGCCGCCGGCGGCGACGAACCCGCCGAGCGCGACGACGTTCGACGTCCACGCCGCTCCCGGCGGCGCCTTCGCGACGGTCGCCGGACATTTCTGAGCTCGGCCGTGTCTTCGCTACTCACGAGGGGGACGTACCCGCCCCCCGCAGCTCGCTTCGCGACTGCTCCCCCCGGTACTCGCTACGCTCGGTAGTCCCGCACACTGACGACGAGGTCGTCCGTGCGGGACTAGTCGTGGGGGCGTACCCGCCCCCCGCAGCTCGCTTCGCGACTGCTCCCCCCGGTACTCGCTACGCTCGGTAGTCCCGCACACTGACGACGAGGTCGTCCGTGCGGGACTAGTCGTGGGGGCGTACCCGCCCCCCGCAGCTCGCTTCGCGACTGCTCCCCCCGGTACTCGC
>CAZDNG010000046.1:29549-73582 GCA_964506835.1 uncultured Polyangiaceae bacterium | reverse complement strand
AGTTTCGTGAGCAACGTCGTGGCCCACTCGAACGCCGCGACGCTAGCGAACGCAATCGGGAACCGTTCGCCGAACCGCTCGAGACGCGCCACGGCCACGACGGCGAGGAACGGCACGAAGAACGCCCAGAGGCGGGCCGTCTCGGCCTTCGCTTCGCCGAAGAACGCCGCGAAGGTCACCATCGCGGCGAGGGCGAGCGCAGGCATCGCGAGTCCGCGCACCGCACCGCGAAGCACCCGTCGAAGGGACTGCCCGACGTAACCGAGAGCGAGCGCGAACACCGGAATGCCGGTCCAGAGGGCGAACTCGATGCCGTCGAGGAGCGCGAAGTAGTAGCGCCCGCGAAGACCGCCGGGACGCGGTTTCCACGCGGCGTGGAAGGCGAGCGCGTGAACGCCGCGCACGAACGGGTCATAGTGGAAGAGCAAGAATCCGACCAATGCAGTGGTCAGAAAAGCGGCGGCGAACCGAACGCCGGCCCGGCGCAAGGTCGCGACGCGGTCGGCATCGGCGGCGACCCGTCCGTACGCGAACGCGGCGGCGATCGGTACGACGAGCAGGAGCGCGAACGAACAGAACGCTGCGACGTAGGCGAGCACGCCGGCGAAGGCGGCGCGCCCTTGTTTCCCCTGCTCGACCGACGACGCCGCGAGCCACGCGAGGGTGACGGCAAACAGCGGGAAGAATGCCTCGTCGGTGTGCAGCACCACGAGATCGATCGACGGTACGAGCGTGTACAAGACGGCGACCGCGAGCGCGCCGCGTTCGCTCATGAACCGCCGAGTCAGGAAGAACAAGGGGACGACCGCGAGATACGCGAACCAGGGCCAGACGATGGCGGCGAAGCCCGCTGCCCGCTCGACCGCGACGGGGTCGTCGGCGGCGTGCTCGCCCGTGGCGCGGAACACGTTCGCCATGCGCACCGTCGCGACGTAGAGCAAGAGCTCGCCCGGCGGCTTCGACCGAGCGTAGTTGCCGAGCACGCCGGACTCCGCGCGCTCTTCGAAATGCCTGACGAGGTCCGGCGTGTCGTGAACACCGGCGGCGACGTGGAGCAACTCGGCGTGACCGGACCGGAGCATCGAGCGACCGAGCGCGTCGAAGCCGTGGCCTTCGAGGAGCGCGAGCCCCTGTTGATTCGCGACCCCGAGAAGAACGACGAGCGCGAGCTTCGACCCCACCGAACGGAGTCGACGACCGAAGACGGCGAGCGCGAACGCCGGCAACAACGCGACTGCGACGACGAGCTCCGGTTCGGGGAGAAACAGCTCGCGAAGCGGCCAGAACCAGCCCGCGAACTGGTCGAACGTGTGGACGCCGAGCGCGAGCGTCGCGAGGTACAGCGACGTGACCACGAGCACCCCGGCAGGAACCGCACGAAGCGCGCGCGACAGCGCCGAGCACGGGCGACCGCGAATCGCGTTCGCCGATCGATTCACGCTCTTTTGGGTATCACGCCGCGCGGCGCGAGTGCAACGAAGCGCCCGAGCAACGGCCACCAATTGGAGCGCAGGCGAGAGCCGTGCTAACGATAGAGTCGAGGTAGGTGGGAATGTCGTCGGCCTTTCGTTTCCCTCCGCAAGCCACGCTCGTGCTCGCGGCGATGGCGCTGTTCATCGGCGCGGTGCCGGCGTGCGGCGGCATCGTCCGCATCTCGGGCGGAACCGGGGGGACCGGAGCCTTCGACCCCGGAGGCCCCATCCCCGTCGGAAACACCGGCGGTGCGTCGAACGATGGAACCGGCGGCGAAGCCGGAGCCGTGCTGGTGTCCCAGTGCGGCAATGGACACATCGATGCGAACGAAGAATGTGACGGCCCGTTGTTCAACGGCAAGACGTGCAGCACCGAAACGATGGGGGCGGACCCGGCGGGCTCTCTGTCTTGCACGACGGATTGCCTCGTCGACACGTCGGCTTGCTCGGCGGAGATCGGGCAGGGCGGGTTCGGTGGAGGCGTAGGTGGAGGCACCAGCGTGGGCGGACAGGGCGGGACGTTCGGCGGCGGCGGCACGACCGGCCTCGACGGGCAAGAGCCTTCGCTATGCGTCGACGAGTACAATAAGCGCGACGGCGTGGAAGTGACGTCGATGACGGGCTGCGGCCCGGGTTGCAACTGCATGGTCTGCACGGCTCCCTTTGCCACCTGCCTTTCGGACGACGGGTGCCTGGCGATCTTCGAATGCGCGGAAAAGTTCGCGTGCAACACGGACGCCGGCTGCTACTCGGCAAATACTTGCCAACCCGTGATCGACCAGTGGGGTGGCCACTCCGGATACTCCATGACCCTCTTCGATTCTGCGGCAACATGCAGCGCCGCACGGGGTTGCGCGTTCGAGTGCGTGCCCTTTCAGTGAACACCCGAACCTTTTTGCTCACGGAACGGTAAACCGAGGAGACCGCTTGCAGTCGACGCGCCGGCTCGTCTCGATGATGCGGGCGACGATCTCCGCGCTCTCGTTTTGTTCGGCCCTGGCGGCGAGCGCTCGCGGCGAAAAGCTACCGATCGCGCTTACCGTGAGCGCCTGCGACGAGCTCTCGGAATCGGAGCTGCGGCGCATCGTCGCGGCCGAGCTCGGCGCGACGGCCGTCGAGCGAAAGAATCCGGCAACGACGGAGGTCTTCGTGGAATGCCAAGGCGATCTGGTTCTCCTGCGCGTCCGCGATCCGTTGACGCGGAAAGCCGTCGGGCGCTCGTTCGACATCGGCCTGTCCGATCGCGCGGCGCGCGATCGACTGGTTGCGCTCGCGGTGTCGGAGCTCGTGCTCTCGAGCTGGGCCGAGCTTCGCGTGAATCCGACTCCGCGCGTGGAGCCGCTGGGCCCGCGCCCGCCGGAGAGCGAAACCTCGGCCGCGCGAGCAGCCGTGTCGAAATGGGTTCAAGACTACGAACCCGAAGAGCGAACCTGGTACGAGCTCGAAGCACCCGCCGAGCGGCGGTTTCGTTTGCTTCCGGTCTTCTCGATGCGCTCGTTCTTCAAGGGAATCGGCACGCTTCGCGGCGGGGGACTGCGCGCCGGCGAAGAACGTTTTCGGTTCATGAGCTGGGACGTCGACGCGCTGTTCGAAGAAGGTTCGCTCGCGACGCACCAAGGCACCTACCGCATCCAGACCTTCACGCTCGGGGGCGGCCTGTACGCCTATCTCCGCGCGAAGTGGATCATCGCCCGACTCGGCGCCGGGCTCCGCGCGGGGTTCATCGGAAGTGGAGCGACGGTGACCGGCGCGCCTGGGGGGAGCTCGTCGTTTGCCGTCTGGGGCTGGCCGCTCGCGCGATCGTCCGTCACCTTTCCCCTGGGCCCGCACTTCGTTGCCGACATTGCGGGAGAAGCCGGGTACGCGGTGCTCCCGATTCCGAGCGCCGAGGGACCCGGCGTCAGCGGAGGTTGGATCGGCGGTCAAATCGGGCTCGGATTCGTGCCTTGAGCGGCCCGTCGGGCGCCGCCCCTGGGAGGCGCGTACAATGGCCTACCGTCGGCCTCGGCAGGCGGCGGCATCGGCAAGGTCGGGATCGCCACTTCGACGTCGTGCCGACGCCTGGGCCGTTCAGCTCAAATGCGCGGAGGAGTGAGCCGTTTTCGGGGATCGTTCGCACTGAGAACTTGGAGCATGCCTCGACACCAGTCTGCCATCCGCGTCGTCGCTCGGCTTGCGCCGGACATGGAAGACGCGACACCGGCGCTCGACCTGGACACGCTCTTTCGGCGTTACGCGCCGTACGTCGCGGCCGTCGCTCACCGCTTGCTCGGACGAGACGGCGACGTGGACGACACGGTGCAAGAAGTCTTTCTCGTCGCCGTCCGCGCGGTCGGTCAACTCAGAGACCCGACAGCGGTGAAGGCGTGGCTCGCCTGCATCGCGGTTCGCATCGCGCGCCGTAGACTGAAGCGTCGGCGTCTTCGTCAATTTTTCGGGCTCGACGACCCGGCCGTCTACGACGGGGTCGTCGACGGCGGCGCGAGCCCCGAAGACCGGGCGCTCCTCGCTCGCGTGTACCGGGTGCTCGACGGCATCCCGGCCAATCAGCGGATCGCCTGGTCGCTTCGCTACGTCGAAGGCGAACCGCTCGAAAGCGTCGCGACCTTGTCGGGGTGTTCGCTCGCCACCGCGAAGCGCCGCATCTCGGCGGCCGCGAAGACGCTCGAGGAGGCCTTCTCCGATGGCTGATCTTCTCGAGCGACTTTCCGATGCAAAGGAACACGTCGGACCGAAATGGTCGCCGGACCGCGAACGCGCCGTCCGGCTGCGCATCGAAGCCCGCGTGGCGCGGCGAACGCCGCGACGAACCCTCTTGCTCTCGGCCGCCGCGCTCGCCGTCGCCGTGATGGTCCTCGCCTTGCGGCACGGCTCGGTGCTCGCGCCTCGCGAAACCCCCGTCGCTTCCACGACGGACTCGCGCCCGACGGAGCTCCTCCGGTTCGACGACGGTTCGAACGTGACGGCCAAGAGCGGGGGCGCGCACGTCGCGGCGCTCGAGGTCGCGCCGAACGTCGTCGCACTCCGGCTCGACACCGGGTCGGCGCGATTTTCGGTCACCCACAATCCGGCGCGCGTCTTTCGCGTCACCGCGCGCAACGTGACGATCACCGTTCTCGGAACCATCTTTACGGTCTCGCTCGAGCCAAAGGGTGTGCACATCGGCGTCGAGCGAGGACGCGTGCGCGTGACGTCGCCTCTCGGCGAGCGCGACGTCTCGGTCGGCGAAGATGCCGTCGTTCCCGACGCTCCGGAAATCGTCGGCTCTCCGGCGGCCTCGCTCGCCGCACCTCTGCGCGACGAGACCGAGACCGAGACCCCCGACGTCCCAGCGCCGCACGAGGTTCGCCTGCCCGCGCCCTCGGCGCCGTCCGCGCCGTCCAGCCCGCCCGCTCCGTCGAATCCGCCGAGGACGAGCTCGTGGCGCGAGCTCGCCGAAGATGGCGACTACGCGAACGCGTACAAAATGATGACGGCGAAAGGCGCTCCCGCGGTTCGCGACGAACCCGGCGATCTGCTCCTCGCCGCGGACGTCGCGCGCCTCGGCGGGCATCCGGAGGCCGCCGTCGCGGCGTTCCAGCGCGTCCTGGTCGCACACTCGAGCGACTCGCGCGCGCCGCTCGCCGCGTTCACGTTCGGTCGAACCCTCCTCGATCAGCTCGGCGAACCGCACGAAGCCGCCGAGGCGTTCGCAACGGCGCGCCGACTCGATCCGGGTGGCGCACTGGCGCAGGACGCGCTCGCTCGCGAGGTCGAGAGCTGGTCGCGCGCCGGGGACGCGTCGCGCGCTCACGAGCGCGCCGAAGACTATTTCCGGCTCTATCCGAAGGGGCGTCGAGCCGCGGCCGTGCGACGCCTCGGCGGCCTCGACTAAGGCGGACTTTGCCGCCACGGCGGGCTGCGTGTTACGCCTCGCCGCAATGCGGAGTTCGACTTCGACGGAGCGTCCGGACACCGACGCGCCACGCGCGCCACGCCGGTCCGGCGCGTGGCTCGCCCTCGCAATCGGCGCGCTCTTTCTTTCGAGCGGATGCCGGCACGACAAGCCGCGGATCTCCCGAGAAGACGTCGAGCGATGCGCGCAGGGGATCCAGCGCGCGATCCTCCTGCCGACCAAGGAAGAAACGCTTCGCGTCTACTACCACGAGTGCGCGAACGTCTACGCCGAGCCGGCGTGTAGCGATGCCTTTCGCGGAGCAGCGGAGCTTCCGGAACCCCAGCGCGAGCCGAGCATCGTCACGGCGTGCCGGAAAGCGTATTGCCAGCTCTTGCACGACGACACCCTCGTCGCGTGCAAGAGCGACTTCGTCGTGACGAAGGAGAGCATCGCCCGCGACTGGCCGGCGCTCTATGGCGCCATCTTCAAGTTCGACACCAAGGAATATGGGCAGCGGCTCACCTGGGCGCTGCTCTCCCTCTACGTTCACTTCGTCAAATCGGGAAATGGTGCTTCCGCGCCGGACGCCGGCGGCTCGCCGAGCGCCGGTCATGCCGATGCGGGGCCGGCGAGATCTAACGCGCCCGCACCGTCCGCGTCTTCTCGGCCCTGAGCTGCAATCGAGACCTTTCCGCGATCCCTCTACCCGACGCGCTCCATGTCAGACTCCCGCGATCACCTTCCGGAGCTCGACTGGCTCAAGGGGTTTTCGATCCTCTCGGTCGTGTGCATCCACGCGAAGCTGTACGCGGACACCGCTGCCTTCAACGGCGTCGTGAACCGCGCTGTACCGATCTTTCTGGTGCTCTTCGGCGTCACTTCCGAGCTCTGGTGGGAGCGCTTGCCGATCGGCTCGCCGGCCGAAGCACGTCGAAGAATCGCGAAGTGGTACCGGAGCCGTTATCGTCGCCTCTACGTCCCGTATTGGTTTCTCGCGCTCGCGTGGTGGTGCGCCGCATGGAAAACCGGAACCCTCACCCGACTTCGGCTCGACGCCGGCGATGCGTTGCTCACGGCGCTCGGGTACGCGCCGTGGATCGGGACGAGCTGGTTCGTCACGTTGATTCTCCTGCTCGTGCTCATGTATCCGGCGCTGAGGCTCACGATGACGCGGGGCTGGGCCCCCTTCACGTTGGTGGTCTCCGCGGCGGCCTGCGCGGCGTCGATTTACTACCTGTGGAACATCGTGCTCGTCGGCAAGGATCTCTTCGGCGACAAGGTTCCCGAGCCGGGCTGGTACTACGATTGGATCTTCCCGCCGCGATCCTTCTGGGACGTGCTGTCCGGCGTGTTCGTCGCGCGGCGCTGGCGAGGGCGCATCAGCCAACGCCTGACAATCGTCGCTGTCTCAATCACGATCGCGGGGTGGCTGCTCGCCGACGTCGCGCGCGGCGATCCCGGAGACATTTTCCTCGGCCCGCTGAGGGAGCAAGCGGTCACGTATCTGAACGACGTCCCACTCGCGATCGCCCTCCTCGGCATTTTTCGTTGGCTCGCGTTGCCGAGCGCGATTCGGCGCGCCCTCGCCTGGCTCGGGAAGTCGTCCTGGGGCATTTACATGGGCCATCTCCTCGTGCACGAGGTCGTGCACATGGCGGGCCGCGCTCCGGAGACCGAGGACGAGCTCGTGCGCGGGGTGTACGCGCTGGTTCTTCTGGGGAGCGGAAGCTCGCTGACCGTGCTCGGTTCCGCGCTCGAAAACCGAGTCGCGCGCGCCTTCGCCCGTCGACCGCCGACAGGCGCCGACGCGAGAGCGCTCGCCGCGCCCGACGACCCTGGGCGACCCCTCTGACGTGGCCGGGGAGCCCATGACCCAGGGTCACACGCGAGCGATTCGGATTGCGGCGTGGTTCGCGGCGACGCTCGCCGCGGCGTTCTACTTCTTTCAGTACTCGACGCTCGCGCCGAACCACACCGATGAAGCCCTCATCATCGGATACATCGACGACATGGCGCACGGGAAGCTCCCGTTTTACGACTTCATCGACGCCTACGGCCTCTTCAACTGGATCTTCCCGGTCGCATTTTACCGAGCGTTCGGCGACACGGTGTGGGGCATCCGGATGTGGATGCTCGTGCTCAAGCTCGTCACCACGGCGCTCACCTATCTCCTGGTTCGTCGCCTCACGATCCTGCCGGGCAAGAGCGGCGACGAAAATGACCCGCGTGGGGGTCGATTCTACGCCGCGTTCGCCGCGATCTTCGTCGCGATCCTCATCGGCGTGCCGTGGCAAGCGCAGCAGACGGCGTATGCGTCGCACACGTCGACGGCCTTGGTCCTCGCGACCTGGCACTTCATCTTGTGTCCGCCGCTCCGGAAGGCGAGGCGCAACGTGGTCGTCGCCGGCGTGCTCACGGCGATCACCATCTGGACGAAGCTCAACACCGGCATGTACCTGCTCGCCGGCGGGCTCTTCGCGTATTTCTTCTGGATCCCGGTTTCGTTCGACGGAGCCCGCGACGCGAACGGCACCGAATCGGGTCCGAGCGACGCAGATCCCGAATCGCGGCGCGCGCTGTTCCGGCGCGCGCGCATCGCCGGCGGGCTCCTCTATGTGGTCGCATTCGGCGCGTTCGTGCGGCGGCATTTCAACGTCTGGTTCTTCCTCTACCTCGCCGTCCCGCTCCTCATCGGCGTCGGGTTCACCTTGCGCACGGTCGCGTTCTCGAACACCGACGACACCACACGCCCCGACCGGCACCTCCGTCCGTGGCTCGTGTACTTTTTGGTGTCGGTCGGGCTCTCGTTCTTCGTCTTGATCTCGTATTACGGCGAGCACGCGAATCTGTATCTGCGCGAGCTGTCCGGCATCCTGAAAACCATCGACTACACCGCTCCGTTCCCTGCCCTCGGAGTGCGGAGCTACTACATCGGTCTCAACGAGTATTTCTGGCTCGAGTTACCCTGGTTCCTCACGGCGCTGTTCGCCCTCTGGGTGTGGCTCGGCAGTTTCAGAGGCAGGGGCGTGCTCGCGTTCGGCGACGCGTGGCCGGCACGGCGCGCGCGGCTCGGAAGTCTCTTCGTCCTGTCGACCTTGCACACCTTCGTGATGTACGCGCGCTCGGATGAGATCCACATCTGCCAGGCGCTCGTCCTGGTGCTTCCGGTCATCTTCGTCGTTCTCGCCGATCTCGACGAGTTCTCGCACGCGAAGAGCGCGACGGCGCGGTTTCCGTTTCGACTCGCGATGGTCGGGTTCGGCTTCTTTTACGGTCAATCGCTGTTCGTCACGCCCACGCTCGACTCGCTTCGAATCGGTTTCAGCGAATGGCGAAATCCGGCCCTGGTGCACCTTCGCTACAAGGAGAAATTCAGCCCGTACGTCCGCGACGTTTCGCCCAATCTCTTCGATCGCGACTGGGACGAGGCCGAAGACCAGGCCGGCGCCTACGTGAAGAGCATCTCGGTGCCCGACGAAGAGGTTCTGCTGCTCACCGCGAACCGCCTCATCAACTACGACTCCAACACGCGACCCGAGGGGGGGCGCTATCACTTCCTGTTCTATCTCGCGAGCGTGGGGCTCCTCGATCGCGACGGGTTCGACGAGCTCGTCCCTCCACAGGTCATCGGCGACATTCTCCGCCACCCGCCGCGGGTCATCGTGTCATCCATGGGCAACGTGCCGCTTCAGAACGTCTTCCCGGAGTTCCGACGTTTGCGCGACAAGTACTACGTGAAGACGCGTGGCTTCCGGCACATCCTCATCTACGAGCTTCGCATCCTGGGTAAGCCTCTCCCCGTCCCCGCGCGAACGTCGAAGCCCTACAGTATCGAGTAGGAGCGCCAGGGTTCGGCGGCCCTTGCCTGACGCAGTCGAGCAACAGCGTCGCAAAAATTACTGCGAAGTGGGGCGCGCAGTTCATGTTCCGTCCGTCGTTCGTGCACGAAACGCGAGCGACCCGCGTCGCTCGGCGTCGTTCGCGATGGGGCACGGCGTTTGCTTGACGGGGCACAGTGGGAGAAACCATGCAGGGAACGACGCCGAGGGTGTCGCGACCGGGTGAGTCGCGACCCGCGCGCCCGACGGGACGCCGGCGGATCGCGTTGCTGATCGTGGTCGTCATCGGCGCGCTCCCGATGACTCAATGCCTCCGTCAGGACGAGGTCGAGTGCGAAGAAGCCGTCGCGCTTCTCAAGGAGTGCTGCCCCGGCTTCGACGCGAAGCTCATCAACTGCGAATTTTCTCCGGGAAGCTGCACCTCCGACGCGGTCTATCCCACGCTTTCGACCGCCGACAGCGAGTGCATTCTCGGCCGGAGCTGCGACGCGTTGAACGCCAACAAGACGTGCCAGCACGTCCTCGACCTCAACGCACGAGACGAGGCGGAGCGCGATAACCCGGACACCGCAACGGCCGTCGAAGCCGACGGCGGCGGAGGCGGCGCAATATGTCTCTGACCCGTCGCCGGCGACCTTCTCGCGAGGAGCACCCGTCGTGACGTTCGCCCTCTTGCTATCGACCACTGCGGTGGTCGCATCAGCGCCGACACCGACGCCGACACCGACGCCGACCCCGCCCACGCCAACTCCGTACGTCGCGCCGATGCCCTACTACCCGGCGCCCTACGGCGAGCAGCCACCCTATGGGTCCGCGTTTCAATCCGCGCCGCCGTCGCACCATTTGGCGATCACGGCGTCGGTCGGAACCTTTTACGAACCGCTCTACGCGCTCCACACGTACGGAGGCGTCGCATCGGTCGCCCTTGGATTTGGGGGGCACCTGGCCGACGCAGCGCGACCCTCGTTCTACATGGGGTTCACCTTCGAAGAGGGCCGCAGCGAGCACGGCCTCGGAGTGTCGGCGGGGCAAATCAGTTTCTACCCCGAATGGACCTTGGGCCGCGTGCGGCTCGGGCTCGAGTGGCGCGCGGGGTTCTTGGACGTCCAAACCGTCACGTCGCAACCGACCATCGGCGCGGTCACCATCGGAGGCGCGGTGCGCGCCGGCGTCGACCTGTTCCAGTTCTCGGACCAGGACGCGCTCTACCTCGTGGGGAACTTCGGCAACGACTCGTTCATCTGGAACGCGAGGCTCTCCCTCGGATACCGCTGGGATTCGAAGCCATGAACCACCGCGCTCACGGAACACACAGGGCGTCGATGAGAGCACGCGCGGCATGCGCACTCGGCGCGGCGTTCGCGCTGACGTTCGTCGAAGGGACGGCTCGGTGCCAAGAACCACCGCCCGCGCCGCCCGGGTCCTACGTCGAGCCCGCGCCCCCTGCGTACTACGCGGAGCCCGCGCCGCCCGCACCGCCGCCGGGGTACGTCGTCGTGCCCGCGCCGCCCCCTCCCCCGACGGTCTATTCCGTCGCGCCCGCGCCGCCGTATCCGTATCAGTATCGAACGGGCCCGATGCCGGCGTACGGCGTCGAATACGGTCGTCCGGCTCCGAGACCGCGCGGACGATGGTTCTGGGGTCCGACGATGGGCGCGCTTTACATGCCGGAAGCGACTCGCGTGGGCATGTCGTTCGGCTTCTTTGCCTTTCGCGAGGTCGGCGATTGGGGGTTCGGCTTCGACGGTCGCATCGGACGCAGCGACGTGCAGCACGACGACGGCGCGGCCTTCACGCAAGTCTCGTTCGGCGGAAGACGCTATTTCGGAGACGGACCGGTCAGCGCCTTCGTCGGGCTCGGGCTCTCCTTGTCGCACGTGAGCGAGCCCGGCGGCACCACCACCGAGGTCGACTCGACCTGTATTATTTCCTGCTCGACGTCGACGTCTTCGCGCAGCTACGACCTGACGGGCAGCGGCGCGGGCGCCTACGGAGAGGCGGGCATCGAGCTATTCCGAGATCAGCCGACGCGCGTCATGGCTTCCGTTCGACTCGACGCGCCGTTTTATTCGCTGGCGAGCGATGCCAACGTCGTCTCGTCGGAGCGGACGCTCTGGAGCGGGGCGACGTCGCGATACGAGCTCCCCATCACGCTTTCGGTCGGCGTCGCCTTTTAGATCGCATCCAATGCGGTCGGCGATCCGGCGATTTGTTCGGCGGGGGGTGCCTCGCGCGGCAAACCTGCTGTAATAGCCACCGCTCGGCTCGGCCGCTGCACATCCGATGGCTTCGCGAAGACTCGACGTCAAGACGCTGCTCCTCCTCGGCGCGATGTACGCGCTGCTCGGCGGCAACGTCGCGCTCTACATGGTGCACCGGCAAAACCCGATCTTCCACGTGCTCGTCGCCGCGCTGGCGATTCATTTCGCCTTCACGGTGTGGCACGAAGCCGCGCACGGGAACGTCTCGGGACGAAGCGCCGTCAACGACGTGGTCGGCGTGCTCGGCATGCTGCCGTACATGACGCCGTATTTCATTCAGCGGTGGGTGCATCTCGAGCATCACCGTCGCCTGAACGAGCCGCTCGACCCGAACTACATCTACACGGACGGCACCCTCCTCACGTTACCGTTTCGGTACACGCGCGCGCTCGGCTACGCGAAGAAGCTACTCCGCGAAGATCCGCGGACCCCACGGCAACGGCTCTCGGACCACGCGACCACCCTCGGCATCCTCGGCGTCTACGCGGCTGCGGTGGTGACCGGACACGGGCTCGACGTGCTCGTGCTCTGGTTCGTGCCCGTCGTCATCGCGAAGCTGGTGATGGACTTTTACATCAACTACTTGCCGCATCGCGGGCTCCCGCCGGACCGTTTCCGCGGGACGCGTATCGTCGACGTGGCGTGGTTCACGCCGCTCGTGCTCCAGCACAACTATCACGCGGTTCACCACCTCTGGCCTACCTTGCCGTGGCACCGTTACCGCGAGATCTATGGCAAGAAGCTCGACTACTTGAGACGCCATGAAGTCCCCGTCGAACACCGAGTTTTCGGAAGCTGGCAAGAATCCGCACGGCTCGAACGCAGCGACGCTCGCGCTCGTTGACGCCGCGTGCGCGCTCTGCGGCGCCGACGACTCTGTCCCCGAAGCGTACGGATACGACTTCGAATACAACACCGCGGCGAACGCCTTTCGCTTCGTTCGGTGCCGTCGCTGCGGCCACGTGTACTTGAACCCGAGACCGCGCGCCGCGGACCTCGGCGTCATCTATCCCCCCAATTACTACACGCTCTCGGAGACGGGCAGCGTCGTCGCGCGCGCACAGCGGGTTTGGGAAGGGCGAAAGGTCGACGTGTATCGGCGCGCGCTCGGCCCGGGGAAAAAGCGGATCCTCGACGTCGGCGCCGGCGACGGACGCTTTCTCCAGGTGCTCCGCGACTTCGGGCCGGCGGAGTGGGAGCTCGAAGGCATCGACTACGATCAAACCGCCGTCGAGCGCTGCCGCGCGCGCGGCTTCACCGCTCACCAAGGACGGATCGAGGACGCGACGCTCGAAGACGGCACCTTCGATTGCGTCGTCATGCTGCAGCTCCTCGAGCACGTCGAAGATCCGTCGGTGATCGTGCGCCGCGTCTTTTCTTTGTTGCGCCCTGGCGGCATTTTCGTCGTGGAGACGCCGAACGTCGCCGGCCTCGACTACGCCCTGTTCCGGAAGCGATGGTGGGGGCACTACCACTTCCCGCGTCACTTCCACCTGTTCTCGGCGGAGTCGCTCGCGTCGCTCATGACGCGCTCGGGCTTCACGGTGGACAGCGCCGAACACCTCATCAGCACTTCGGCATGGACCATCTCGCTCGGTAATTACTTCCTCGATCGCGGCTACCCGTCGTGGTTCGCGAAGTTCTTCCACTACAAGAACCCGCTCCTCCTCGGCGCGTTCGTCACGCTCGACACGCTGCGCGCGAAGGCCGGCATGGCAACGTCGAATCAACGCATCATCGCTCGCCGTCCCGCCGGGTGAGTCGCTGCCGCGCCGCCGTCCCGACGAACGACGGCGCTGAGGGGAACGCCGTCTATTCCGCGACGCGGGCGGCGTGCAGTGGATCGCCCGGCGCGGTGATGCGCGTGACGGAGCGCGCGGGCGGCTCCGCGATCTTGCGGCAGACGAAGAGCTTGATGTCGCCGAACCGGAACGGGATCTGCGTCTTCGCGAAGTCGAAATTCGACGCCGCGGTGGCGAGCGCCGCCGCGGCGGGCACGCCGAGGGTCCCGAGCTTCGACAAGAGATACTCGAGCGTCACGATGTGCGTGTACTTCTGCGACTCGACGATTTCGAAACCGGTCTCCTTGAGCACGTTCCGGATCGTCGCCTCGGTGAAGTAGTAGAGGTGCATATCCATCAGCCACGGCCAGTGCTCGCCCGCGACTTTCGGGAACCAGTTGTCGATCATCAAGGTCGAGAAGAGGAGCGTGCCGCTTTCGGGAAGGAGCGCGTGGATCTTCCGGAGCTCGCCGGCCGGGTCCGCGAAGTGCTCGAGGACGTCCCAGGCGACGACGGTGTCGAACCGCCGCCCTTCGGGGACGAGATCGTCGAGCGTGCCGCAGACGACCTCGGCGTCGGTCACCGCGGCCGACGCTCGCGCCGCCCACACCGACGGCTCGAGCCCCACGATGTCGAGCCCCGCTTCGCGCGCGACCTTCAGGAACGCGCCGCAGTAGCTGCCGATCTCGAGCACGCGATCGCCGTTTCCGATGAAGCGACGAACGTCGGCGAGGTTTCGCTCGAAGGTGGCCTCGCGGGCCGCGATGTTCTCGAGATACACCGGGTCGACGGCGTCGCGGTACTCGCCGACGAGCTCGTCCTTCGAATGGCTCGGGCGCATGAAGACCAGGCCGCAACGGAGGCAGCGCAAGATCTGCCCGTGTGAGCGCGACGAGTGCGTGGCGCAGCTATAGGGCGACGCGTCACGGAGGCTGTGCCCTCGCGATGCGACCTTCGGCGGGTAGATCTCGAGGTGCTGGGTGCCGCTGCAGACGTTGCACGCCAGGATCTCGCCGTCGGGCTCCGTGGCGCGCGCCCGTCTGCGGAAGAGGCGACCGAGCGCGAGCCGATGGATCGTGAGGACGGCCTTGTAGATCTCGGTTTCGGAAATCTTCGACGCACCGGTCGCGCGGTTCTCGAAGTGGATCGGAAACTCGACGAGGCGATCGGTGATCTGCGCGACTTGATGGAGCGACTCGACGGCGAACGAATAACCCTCCGAGCGGATCGCGCGCACGTTGAGACGCCGGAGCAGCGGGAGCGTGAAGCCCCGGTACATCGTCGTGTTCTCTTCGAGCGGAAGCCCGACGGCCATTTTCGCCATCAGGTTCGCGGTGCGGCTGATCAACATGCGACCAAAGCCGTAGTCGGATCGCCCGCCGTGCATGTATCGCGAGCCGGTGACGAAATCCGCGTTCTCGAGGAGCGCGAGAAATTGCGGCAGGTACCGCGGGTGATGCGAAAAATCGGCGTCCATCGTGATGAGCACGTCGAAGTTCGCGTCGCGCGCGTAGAGCATCGCGAGCTTGTGCGCGGAGCCGAGCCCGAGCTTGCCCGGCCGATGGATCACCTTGAGCTGCGGAAGCTCTTCGGCGAGTCCGTCGAGGATCTCGCCGGTGCCGTCCGGGGACGCATCGTCGACGACGAGCACGTGCGCACGCGGGACATATTGAAGGACGGTTCGGATCAGCCGCGCGACGTTTCCCGCCTCGTTGTAGGTAGGGAAAAAAACGAGGACCTGACGATCCGGCTGAAAATACGCCGACTCGGCGCTTTCCGGCTTACCGACCTGTACATCAGATTTACTTGTCACAAACGTCATGATACCAAGAGCCGTTCTCGCTGGTTGTCCCACTCGGTCTCACGATTCCCCTGCTTTTTTCTCTCTGAACTGAAACACCCTTTGGGGATTGGGTGACCGGCTGCGACAAGGACAGATAAACCTAGTGACTTCGCGGATATACCGCCCAAGAGGGTGAATTAATCATGAGTACGATTTCCTGGAAGCGCCCCGTTCTAGTCCTTTTCGCGGCCGGTATCATCGCGGCCTGCAGCAGCAGCTCGAGCGGCGGAGGGACGACCGACGCCGGCAACAAGTGCGGCAACGGCAAGATCGACACGGGCGAAGAGTGCGACACGGACTTGTTCAACGGCAAGACCTGCAGCACCGAGACGATGGGCGCCGACACGTCGGGCTCGCTTAGCTGTGACCCGACGTCCTGCACCATCATCACCACTGGTTGCTCGGCTGCATCCACTGGCGGCGGCACCGGTTCGGGCGGCGCTGGCGGCACGCTCGGCAGCGGCGGCGCAGCAACGGGCGGCACCACGACGGCCACCGGCGGCAAGACCTCGACGGGCGGCACCACTGCCGGCACCGGCGGCAAGGCTTCGACCGGCGGCAAGACGAGCACCGACGCGGGCTCGGACTCCGGTCCCGAAGACGCCGGCAAAGACGCCAAGTAATCGGACCCTTCGAGCTTCCTTCGAAGCTCGCACGAGGCCCCGCCCGACGATCGTCGAGTGGGGCCTTCGTGTTTTGTCGCCGGAATCGACGCGGAAAAGCGGGCCGTTCGGCGGCGCTACATCGGCGGCTGCTCGGGGATCGGGAGCCGGAGTTTTTCGCCAATCTCCGGCATTCGCACGCGCTCGATGTGCCCGTGAATCGGATGGACGAAGACGTAGTCGGGCGAGTCGACGTCGCGCTCGAACGTGAAGCGCAACCGGCGCGGATTCATTCGATCGACGGTGAGGACCTCCACCTTCACGCCGGCCGCGCGAAACACGTCGCCGACGCGAAGCTTCGCATTCGTCGACCGGTAGAGACCCCCGGCGAAGACGCCTTCGGCATCCGACATGAGCATCTTCATCTCGAGCACGTTCGGCGCCACGCGCAGGATCTCGTGAACGCCGGGCGAACCACTCAATCGGAAGAAGGTGCGCGGCAGTGGGGTGTCGTCGAGAGCACGAAGCCACGGAACGTTCGCGTTCGTCGTGAAGTCTGCGCCCGCGACGAGGAACACGCTCGGCGGCGCACCCCGCGTCTCCGGGATCTCGGCGTTCTCGGCCCAGCGACGGAGCGACGGGGCCGCCACGCCGAACCATTCCGAGATGCTCCGCATGCGACGAGGAGCGTCGAAGGCTCCGATTTTTAGTAGGGGCAAAATGAGCAGCGCGGCGATGGTGTTGGGGAGCGCCCAGGTCGTCGATGACGAAAAACGCGGGCGTCGCCGCCACGCCTCGACCACGAACGTCGCGAACACGCCGCACGCGCCGAGGGACGCCACGACGAGCAACCGATCTTCGGGGATGCCGCTCGCGGTCGGAATCGCCGAGAGCACCGACCCGAACGCGAGCGCGTGCACCGCGCGACGTTCGCGCGGCGCGAGCTCTTCCGCCGCGAAGCGCGCGCCCCACGCGAATGCGGCGAGCCCGACGAGCCCCATGAACTCCTGCGCACTGCGATCGAGGGGTCGCCCCGACCAATCCCCAGCGGGTCTGCCGAGGAAGAGATCACCGTAGAGGGCCGGAACGCGACTGCCGATCGCGCGCAAGAACTCGCCGGAGTCGTTGAACGGACTCAGGTACGACGCCGAACCACGAGCGCCGTAGCCGAGGAGCGCGCTTCCGAAGATGCAGAGCACGGCGGGAACGAGCGCGGGCAAGAGCGCACGGATTTTTTCGCGACGTTCGCGCGGTTCGAACACCTCGTACGCGACGACGTAGGCGATGGCGCCGTAACCGTACTCGCCGCCGAGGAGCGCGAGCAGGAACGCGCCCGCCTCGACGAGGCGCGCGCCACGCCGGCGTTCGGCGTTCGCGTGGATGAACACGCCGGCGAAGGCGAACACCGCCGAAACCAAGGTACTTCGGTTCGCGAGCCACACGAACGGCGCCGTCTGGCTCTCGTGAAGCGCGAAGAGAAGGATCGACAGCGGCAGCGCGCGGCCGATGACGGTGCGCGAAAAGACGAGCGACGCTGCCGCGACGAGCGCGACCGACCACAGAATCGAGTGATAGTGCCACCGCGTGGCGTCGAGGCCGAAGGCGGCGTAGTCGAACGCGAAGAGCAAGCTCGACAGCGGGCGAAAGAGCGCCACGCGAAAGCCGGGCTCGGTCCACCAAGGATCGTAACCCGCGTCGACGAGCGCCGTCCCGTCGCGCGCCTCGTCGGCGAAACGGAACAAATCGAACATCGAGCGATGCGCCGGAAATTGTCCGCGCAGCATCGCGATCTGGACGCTGTCGTCCATGTAGAACCCGGCGTGCACGGCCGGCCACCTTAGCCACACGCCGAACCCGGCGGCGGCGACGAACACCAGGAGCGCGAGCCGGCGGTTCAGAGAATACGACCCCGAGCGAGGTTCTCGACGTCGGCGTCCACCATCATGTGAACCAGCTCGTGAAATCGGACGTTCGGTTCCCACCCGAGTTTCTTCTTCGCACGCCCGTAGTCACCCTGGAGGAGGGCTACCTCGGCTGGTCGGTAAAAGCGCTCGTCGACCTTGACGTGGTCTTGGTAGTTCAACCCGACGCGAGAAAACGCGAGCTCGGCGAACTCGCGCACCGAGTGCGTCTCGTTCGTGGCAATGACGAAATCGTCCGGCTCGTCTTGCTGCAGCATGAGCCACATCGCTCGCACGTAGTCACCCGCGAACCCCCAATCTCGACGCGCGTCGAGATTGCCGAGCTGCAATTCCTTTTGCTTCCCGGCCTTGATGCGCGCGACCGCGGTGCTGATTTTCCGCGTGACGAACTCGAACCCGCGCCGCGGAGACTCGTGATTGAAGAGCACGCCGTCGCAGGCAAAAATGCCGTACGCCTCGCGGTAATTTCGAACGAGGTGAAAGGCCGCGACCTTGGAGATGCCGTATGGTGAACGAGGATGGAACGGCGTCCGCTCGTTCTGCGGGCTCTCTTCGGCCATGCCGAACATCTCGCTGGTGGCCGCGAAGTAGAAGCGCGTTTGCGGGCTACGTTCCTTCACCGCCGAGAGCAGGTACAAGGTGCCGTCGATGTTCGTGTCGAGTGTCGAGAAAGCGTCCTCGAACGAGTAGCTGACGAAACTCTGCGCCGCGAGGTGGTAGCACTCGTCGGGCTTCAGCTTCTCGACCAGCGCGAACATGCTCGCGTAGCTCTCGAGCGAACCCGCGTGCAAGGTGATCCGATCGGCGATCGACGAGAGCCGAAAGAGCCGGTGGCTCGGCGCTTCGAGCGCGACGCGCCTCACCATGCCGTGCACTTCGTAACCTTTTTCGAGCAAGAGCTCGGCGAGGTAAGAGCCGTCTTGTCCGGTGATCCCCGTAATGAGGGCACGTTTCGCCATGGGCATTAGTAGGACGAGTCCATCGAAGCGATGGGAATTTCGACGCCCCCGCATGGGGGAGAGCGTGCGGGCGGTTTTTAGCATGGTTCGACGCGGGCGCGCGCGTCGTCGTATGCTCCCGCGCGTCGTGAAACGGAGGCACACGCAATGCGCATTCTCTTGACGGGTGGCGCCGGATTCATCGGCTCGAACCTGGCGGACGCGTTCATCGCGAAAAACCACCAAGTGCTCGTCCTCGACAACCTGTCTGCGGGGCGCCGCGCGAATCTGCCGGCGCAGGCCAATCTCGTGGAGGGCGATATCCGCGACCCCGCAACGCGGGGCGTCGTCGAAGAGTTCGAGCCTGACGTGCTGTGTCACCACGCGGCTCAGATCGACGTTCGCAAGTCGATGGCCGATCCGAGCTCCGACGCCGACGTGAACATCGTCGGCAGCGTCCGTTTGCTCGAGGCTTGCCGTGCCGCCGGAACGCGGCGCGTGCTCTTCGCGTCGACCGGCGGCGCGATTTACGGCGAACAGGACGTGCACCCCGCGACGGAGAGCCACCCCGCGCGACCCGTGTCGCCCTACGGCGTCGCGAAGCTCTCGGTCGAGCACTATCTCCACTACTACGCCGTCGAGCACGGCTTTCGTGCCACCTGCCTCCGCTACGCGAACGTGTACGGTCCGCGCCAGAACGCGCACGGCGAAGCCGGCGTCGTCGCCATCTTCGTCGACAAGTTCCTCGCAGGGGAAGCCCCGACCATCCACGGCAAAGGCGGGCAGACGCGCGACTTCGTGTTCGTCGGCGACGTCGTGCGCGCGAACCTCGCTGCCCTCGAGCACGATCTCACGGGCGCGTACAACGTCGGTACCGGCGTCGAAACGTCGGTGAATGCCCTCTGCGAATCGATCCGTTCGGCGGTCGGAACGAGCGTCGTACCCGTGCACGGCCCCGGAAAGCCGGGCGAGCAGCTCCGTTCGTCGCTCGACGCCTCGGCGCTCACGCGGGCTACTGGATGGAAGCCCGCGACGGCTCTGGCGGATGGGATCCGAGCGACGGTGGAATACTTTCGAGCGGCGCGGCGGAAGCCTTGAGCGGCAAGGTCATCGCGAACGACGGATCGCCGTGGTCGTACAGGAACGCATACGCGGCGCGACTCGAAAGCACGCGCTTCGTGTAGCGACGCGTTTCCTGAAACGGAATCAGTTCGACCCACACGTCGAAATCCATACCCGGCCGATCGACGAGCCAGTGTTTCGGTCTCCCCGCGCCGGCGTTGTATCCGGGGATCGCGAGCAGGGAATTTTCCGGAAATGATTTCGTCAAATCGGCGAGCACGCGGCAACCGATCGCGACGTTCACGACGGGTCGCTTGAGGAGCGCCGCGTCGGGCCGGAGCCCGATCCCTTTGCCGAAGAGACGCGCCGTGGGTTCGATGAGCTGCATCAACCCATAGGCCTTGGCCGGGCTTTCGGCGGCAGGGTCGAACGACGATTCCTCGCGCATCACCGCGTACACGAGCGACTCGGGGACCGCGTTGCGCTTCGCTTCGCGCATGACGAGCGGGTGATAAGGCCTCGGAAACGCGACTTGCCACGCGCGCGCCCAATCCCCCGACGGCCAGCGCGCCGGCCAATCCGTGAGGAGCCCGCGCGCGATGTCGTTCGAAAGCTTCGCCGCGCCGGCGCGCGCGTAGAGCAACGCGACCGACCACAAGATGGGCGGCGTCGCATCGGGCGCGTCGGCACCGATCTGACGGAGCTCGCGTTGCGCATCGACGGCGTCCCCGACGCGGAGCAGCTCGAGCGCACGGTGAAAGCCGGGGAGCTCGAACTCCGGGCGATGTTCGAACTCGAAGGGTGCCGAAAGCGAACGTTCGAGCGCGCGGTCGACGGCGCGCTGTGCGCGAGCGGGGTCGGCGTCACGAAGCCGCGAATAGGCGTTCAGCATATAATAGGAAAATGGAAGCTCGGTGACGAGGCTCTCGTACTCGTCGAGGCTCTTCGCGAGGTCACCGGCAATGGCCGACGCTCGCGCGAGGAAATACCGCTCTCGCCCGGAAAATTCCTGACCGCGCTTCGCATCGAGGGGTCGAGCGAGGTCCGCGGCGCGTGCGAGAACGGTCGACGCGGACGACCAATCTCCCTTGTCGATGCGATGAACCGCGAGCTCGAACAGGCCGTCGAGAACCATGTCGCCGCCGGGATAGTCGTCCGGCATGCGCGTGAGCAGATCCGTGAAGCGGCCCTCGGCGCCGAGCTCCGAATAATCGAGCGCGGCACGGAGCCGCGCGTCGTCGGCGAGTCGATGCTCGGGGAGCTCTTTTTCGAGCTGTTCGTAGCTCTGGATCGCGAAGGCGTACCGCTTGTCGCTATCGGCGTATTTCCCGGCGAGAAACAGCGCCCGCGCCCGGACGTCGGGGTCTTTGCAACGACGCGCGACCTCCGTGAGCACGTCCGCGCCCTTCCCCCACTCGCGGAGTCCGGCGAGCGAGCGAGCTCGGAGCACGTCCGCTTCGCAGCCGACCGGGCCGGAACGACCCGCCGCGCCGAGCGACGCGAGGAGCGCGTCGGCCGCGTCGCGCGCCGCTTCGTGGTCCTTGTCGTCGACCAGCGTTTTGACGCGATCGAGCTCCTCTTCCGGGGTGGGGCGCTGTCGTTCGGCGCGCTCCGCCGGAGAAAGCAAGGCGAGCGAGCGCG
The DNA here is from genome assembly GCA_964506835.1 of uncultured Polyangiaceae bacterium. Classification (GTDB taxonomy): domain Bacteria; phylum Myxococcota_A; class Polyangia; order Polyangiales; family Polyangiaceae; genus DASZVB01. Next base: position 52,344 of record CAZDNG010000046.1, on the reverse strand, counting down.
CCACGGCGGACTCGGCGCGCGCGACCAGGGCCGTATCCGTCGGCACGCGTGCCAGCACGATGCGAGCGAGGCCGAGCGCTTCACGGCCGTCGTTCTGTCGTTCGGCGTCGGGACGGCCATTCGCCGCGGCGAGGAGCGCCTCGGCGAGCTTCATCGACACGGCGATCGCGTCGGACGACGAGGCGTTCTTAGCGAGGTACGCGCGCCACTGTAAGATCGCGTCGTCGGTCTTGCCGCGGAGCACGTCGGCGTCTGCGAGGAGCAGCTCCGACTCGGCGAAGATCGGTTGGTCCGGCGGAATGCGACTCAAGAACGCCGCCGCCTCCTCCGCGCGTCCGAGCCGCACCAAGATTCGGCCGGCGTCGAGCGCGGCGTAGCTCGCGAGCGGCCACGCACCCGCTGCCGCCACCGTGTACGCCGCGAGCGCGCCCGGTGCGTCACCCGCGTCTTCGCGGAGGCGCGCGAGGAGCAATTGAAACCGCGGCGCGTCGTCCGCGGTCGGTGGATGCTTCGCGATCGCCGAGACGAGCTCGCGGACGGCGCGCGGCGCATCGCCGGAATCGAGCGCGTCGGCGACGGCTTCCTGCCCGGGCAGGAGGAGCAACGGCGTGAACGACTCGATGCCGAGCGGCGCGGCCGACTCCGCTGCCGCCACCGGCGGGGTCGACGGCGCGAGGCTCGAAGAAGCGACCAGCGGTGTGGCCGGACCATGCGCCGTTCGCACCGGCACTTCGGCGGTGCACCCCGCACCGATGGCGACCGCGACCGAGACGGCGCCAACCAGCCCGACCACGACGCGACGGAGCCTCATGGCGCACCGTGCTTCCGGCCGTGCTCTCGAGCCCGGAACGCGTCTTCGGACGCTTCCTCATCTTGTTTCTCCGCGCTCGTCGCGCGCTCGCGTTCCCAGCGACGTCGGTGCTCGAGAACGGCGCGCTCACCACCGCGCGTTCGGGCGAGCGCATCGCGCTCCTGCTCGAGAGCTCGCGCCGCGTCGCGAGCTTTCGCTTCGGCGCTCTGCTCCGCAGCTGCCGTCTCTTCGACGCGCCGCTCCGACTCGGCGCGCCACGCTTCGGTGCGAGCCAGGTCCAGCGCGCGACTCGCGCCCGCTTCGAGTCGACGCTGCTCGGACCCTATCCCATCGGAAAGTTTATGTTTTTCGGCATCATGAAGCGCACTCGCTTCCGCTGCCCGGCGTTCGACGGCGAGGCGCCGCGCCGCCGCGTCACTGACCCGACGGGCGCTCTCCTCGGTTTGCCGTCGCTTCTCCTTCTGAAGCGACTCGAGCGGATAACGGCGCTTCACGCGCTCCGAAACTAGCCCAAGGTGCTGCCTCGCGCGAGTTTGACGCGGTCAGGATTCGCGGACGCGAGCGTGCCATTCTTGCAAGCTCCGCACCTGGGGCGTTCCCGAGCCGATGAGCGCCCAGGCTTCGAGCGACGAGACGGCCGCGAGGGCCGCGGAAAGCGTCGTGAAATAGGGCACGTTGGCGAGCAAGGCGCCGCGCCGGATCGCGTAGCTGTCGCGGATTGCTTTGCTGCCCTGGGTCGTGTTGACGACCACGTGAATCTCTCCGGCGCGAATGGAGTCCACGATGTGCGGCGACCCTTCGGCGACCTTGTTCACGACGTCGACGGGGATCTTCGCGCGCTGGAGCACCTTGGCGGTCCCCCGGGTCGCGACGATCTTGAAGCCGAGATTCCGGAGCCGCCGCGCGACGTGGCACGCGGCGATCTTGTCGTCGTCGTTCACGCTGATGAACGCGCTTCCGTGCTTCGGGATTTTGAAGCCGGTCGCGAGCTGCGACTTCCCGAACGCGACGGCGACGTCGGTCGCGATGCCCATGACTTCGCCGGTCGACTTCATTTCCGGACCGAGGATCGTGTCCACGCCGGGGAACTTGTTGAACGGGAACACCGATTCCTTGACGGACACGTGCGTCGGCAAGGGAGCGTCGTCGACGCCGAGCTCGTCCAGGGTACGTCCGACCATGGTCTTGGCGGCGATTTTCGCCAGCGCCCGTCCGGTCGCCTTCGCTACGAAGGGCACGGTGCGCGACGCCCGCGGGTTCACCTCGAGGACGTAGATTTTCCGGTCCTTCACCGCGAGCTGCACGTTCATGAGCCCGACGACGCCGAGCTCGATGGCGATGCGCTTCACCTGATCCTCGATGTCGCCGACCAGGTCGAGGTCGAGCGACGGAGGCGGGAGCACGCTGGTCGAGTCGCCGGAATGAACTCCGGCTTCTTCGATGTGCTGCATGACGCCGCCGATGACGGCGCGCTTTCCATCGGCGACGCAGTCGACGTCCACCTCGACCGCGTTCTTCAGGAACTGGTCGATGAGCAGCACCTGCGTTCCGGCCTCGCGCGCCGCTTCGATGGCGATTTCCGCGTACGCGCGGAGCTCGTCGTCGTTGAAACAGGTCATCATCGCGCGACCGCCGAGCACGTACGACGGACGCACGAGCACCGGGTAGCCGATGCCCTTAGCGATGACGACGGCTTCCTCGACGCTCCGCGCGATGCCCGCCGCGGGCCGCGCGAGCCCGAGCTTGCCGAGCAAAGCGTCGAAGCGCTCGCGATCTTCGGCGCGATCGATGGCGTCCGCGGGGGTGCCGAGGAGCTTCACGCCCGCGCGCTCGAGCGGCACCGCGAGCTTCAGCGGCGTCTGACCGCCGAACTGGACGATGACGCCGAGGAGATGGCCCTTCTTTTTCTCCTCGTTCACGATCGCGAGCACGTCTTCCAGGGTGAGCGGCTCGAAATAGAGGCGGTCCGACGTGTCGTAGTCGGTGGAGACGGTCTCCGGGTTGCAGTTCACCATCACCGTCTCGATGCCGAGCTCGCGAAGGGCGAACACCGCATGGCAGCAGCAATAGTCGAACTCGATCCCCTGCCCGATGCGGTTCGGTCCTCCGCCGAGGATGATCACCTTCGAGCGATCGCTGACGTCGGCTTCGCTCTCGGTCTCGTACGTCGAGTAGAGGTACGGCGTGTGCGCGACGAATTCCGCGGCGCAGGTGTCGACGCGGCCGTAGGTGGGGAGCACCTTCGCCGCTTCACGAGCCGCGCGAATGTCGCCCTCGCTCGCGCCGCGCTGCACGGCGATCTGCGCGTCGCTGAACCCGAGACGCTTGCTCTCGCGGAGAAGCTCCGGCGTGAGCTCCTTGGCCGCCGCGAGCACCTTCTCCTGCTCGACGATCGCCGCGAGCTCGCGCAAAAACCAGGGATCGATCTTCGTCCGATCGTGCACTTCTTCGACGGTGAACCCGAGGCGGAGCGCGTCGCCCACGTAGAAGAGCCGGTCCGCCGTCGGAACGCCGATGACCCGTCCGACGGCTTCTCGGAGCTCGCCGGGCGCGGGAGGCGGCAACGTCGGGCGCGGCTTCACCTCGGGCGGCGCCTCGAACGTCAAGTCGCGTCCGGGCAGCGGGACGGGCACGACCGTTCGATAGTCGACGCGGTCGAGCAAGGTGTTGAACCCCTGCTTGCCGGTCTCGAGTGAGCGCGCCGCCTTCTGCAGCGCCTCGGGGAACGTGCGCCCGATGGCCATCGCTTCGCCGACGCTCTTCATTTGCGTGCCGAGTCGCGGATCGGCGCCCGGGAATTTTTCGAACGCGAACCGCGGCCATTTGACCACGACGTAGTCGATCGTCGGCTCGAACGCCGCGCTCGTCTTGGTGATGTCGTTCTCGAGCTCGTCGAGGGTGAAGCCGACCGCGAGCTTCGCGGCGATCTTCGCGATCGGGTAACCGGTCGCTTTCGACGCGAGGGCGCTCGAGCGCGACACGCGCGGGTTCATCTCGATGACCAACACGCGGCCGTCCTTCGGGTTCACCGCGAACTGGACGTTCGATCCGCCGGTCTCGACGCCGATCTCGTGCATGACCGCCCGCGCGGCGTCGCGGAGCCGCTGGTATTCACGGTCGGTCAAGGTCATCGCCGGCGCGACGGTGATCGAGTCGCCGGTGTGCACGCCCATCGGATCGATGTTCTCGATGGAACAGATGACGATGAAGTTGTCGGCGCGATCGCGGATGACCTCGAGCTCGAACTCCTTCCACCCGATGACGCTCTCCTCGACGAGCACCTCGTGCGTCGGAGATTGCAGGAGCGCCCACTCCACCTTCGCGGCGAGGTCGTTCGGGTGTTCGACCACCGCGCCGCCTGCGCCGCCCATCGTGAAGCTCGGACGCAGGATGACGGGGTATCCGGTCATCTCGGCGATGCGCTTCGCGTCCTCGACGCTCCGCGCGTTCCCGGATTTCGGAGATTCGAGACCGGCGTGGGTCATCGCCTCCTTGAAGAGGAGTCGATCTTCGGCGCGCCGGATCGCGTCGACCTGTGCGCCGAGGAGCTGAACGCCGTTGCGCGAGAGCACGCCGGTGTCGTGCAGATCGAGGGCGAGGTTCAACGCGGTCTGTCCGCCGAGCGTCGGCAGAAGCGCGTCGGGCCGCTCGCGCTCGATGATGGCGCGAAGATGCTCGTGCTCGAGCGGCTCGATGTACGTCCGCCGCACGAGCTCGGGGTCCGTCATGATCGTCGCCGGGTTCGAATTGACGAGCACGACGTCGTACCCGAGCTCGGTCAGCGCCTTCGCACCTTGTGTGCCGGAGTAGTCGAACTCGCAGGCCTGTCCGATGACGATGGGTCCCGAACCGATCAGGAGGATCTTGTTGATGTCATCGCGACGGGGCATTCGAAAAAGCGCCTCTCGGGGAAAAAGTGCCCCGCCGCGTTTAGGTCAGCGATCGGGATGCGGCAACAGCTTAGACGAACCGCCGTCGGATGGCCGTCGGAAGGCGCCGGAGCCTGGCCGGGAACTTGCTCCGTCGCTGAGGTCTCGCCCCCTTTTTGCCCCCGGATTGCGGGCTACCCAGCGATATTCCGGGCGCCGTATGATGAGTGACACTTCCATGCAGCTTAAGAAACGTCCCGGGCGAGAACGGCGGCTCACGGCCTGGGTGTGTGCGTTCGTTCTCATCGCGAGCTCCGGCGCGGCGCAGACGACCGCCGACGACCTCGCGCACACGCACTTCGAATCGGGAGCCGCCTATCTCGAGCAAGCTGACTATGAGTCCGCGCTGCGCGAGTTCAGTGCCGCCTACGACCTCTCGAAGCGGCCGGAGATTTTGATCAACATGGCGACCGTCTACGAGCGCATGGGACAGCTCGACCAAGCCGTCACGTCGCTTCAACATTTTCTCGACCAAGCGCCGAACGACCCGCACGCCGACACGATCAAGATCCGCGTCGAGAATCTGAAGAAACGCCTCGCCGACAAATCGGCGACGGCGCCGGGTGCGGCGGTCCCGGCTGCGGAGACCGTGCCACCCGCGACGACGGCCGCCCCCGCGACCCCGCCGCCTCCGGTTGCAACGGCCGCGCCGCCGGCTCCCGTCACCGCACCTCCCGCGGCCACGGAGGCGACTCCGCCCACCCCGACGCATCACGGTTCGCGCGTCCCCGCGTACGTTCTGTTCGCCGCTGGCGGCGCGTTCGCGGTGGGCTCGGTCATCACCGGGATCCTCGCGGCGAACCAGCACTCACACGACAAGTCGACGTGCAGCCCGGATTGCTCGGACAGCCAGCTCTCGTCGGGACGCACACTCGCCGCGACGAGCACCGTCCTCACGGGAGCCGCGATCGTCGCGGGCGCCGTGGGCACGGTGCTTTTCTTCGGCAACGCTCACGAAGATGAAGCGACCTCCACGAAACCGCGGGTCGGCATCGGTGCCGCACCCGGCACTGTCGCTGCCAGCGCGAGCTTCAGGTTTTGAGCCATGACACGCCTTAGTCGACTCGGGTTCGCGGTTTCGGCACTTCCCCTTCTCGCGTCGTGCTCCTTCTTGCTCGATTTCAACGAGCTGCAGCGGGGCCACAAGAACGCGCCGGACGCGGGTACCGGCGGAAGCGGCGGCCCGGACGCAACGGCGGGCAGCGGCGGCACCGGCGGAACCGGCACCGGCGGCACCGGCACGGGCGCGACCGGCGGCGCGGGAACCGGCGGAAGCACCAACGGGAGCGGAGGCAAGCCCGACGGCGGCGGCGCCATTCCCGATAGCGGCACCGGCACCGACGGCGGCGACGCGTCGTCGTGCGACTGCGATGACGGCGACCCTTGCACGAACGACCGCTGTACGAAGGCCGGCTGCGTGCACGATCCCCTGGGCGCGATCCCCGACGGGTTCTCGGACTCGGTAAATTCCACGACGTTTTACCGCACGACGATGACCGTGCTGAACAATCGCTTCTACGTGTCGGCGTTCGAGACGGCAGGGACGAAATACGAGCTCGCGTTCCACGACTTCGGCTTGACGGAAAAGGCGCTCGGGCTCGGAACGACTTTGTCGGCGCTCGTGCCCGGCACGGGCATGGGCGCGCCCACCGCGGTGAGCGCCGCAGGGTTCGAGAAGGAACAAACGAACGGCACGATCGTCGCTTACGTCGCGATGGGGACCGGGCCGGCGCTGGGCCAGGTGTACCGATACCAATTCGAGCCGGGGCTGCTCGGTACCGGGCTCCGCTACCAAAGCGGCGCGCCCGCCGCGGCGGACACGAACTACGTGGGCTCGAATCGGCTTTACCCGATCGCGTGGAACCTCGGCGGCGGGGGCAACGACTACGCCGCGTGGCCGGGGTCCGGCGGGATCTACCTGCAGAACGGGAACAACGCGCTGAAAGCCGGCACCACGCCGACGTTCGGGGTCGGGGCCGGGCCGTTCATCGGGCTCGGTCCGCTCGGCGCCACGGGCACCCCCGGGGTTTCATTCGTCACCTCGAGTGGTCTCCATGCACAGGGGGTCGGGCAACCCATGCCGTCGGCCATCCCCCAGTGCGACCCGCGTGCCGGCACGTTCATCGCGGAGAGCTCGGTGCCCTCCGGCATCGACGGCGTCTCGTTCGCGACCTTCACGCGGACGTTCCCGAACAACACCGGGATCCTCACGGAAGAGACGCCGCTCCTCTGCAAGGTCTACGCGGCCTACACGTTGTGCGGCGGTGACTCGAGCTGCACCAAGGATTCGGAGGTGCTCTCGGCGACTCGCGCTCCGGCGGTCACGTTCTTCTCGCGCCCGAACGATCCCGCCGGCCGCGTCTACGAAGTGCAGGCGCTCCCCTACAACGACCCGGTCAAGTCGCTCTCTTACCTGGCGCTCCAGGTCGTTCGCGTCGACATCAACCTGAACGACGCCGACGCCGCGGCAAAGACCACCTTGATCACTCCGACGCCGATCGTCGTCGCCACCGCGCCGCTCTCGACGGGCGGCACCACCGGACCTCAATGGCCCGCGGTCGCGTTCGCCGGCACCGATCGTATCGGATTGTCGTGGCTCGAGCCCGGCATTGCATCGGCCGGCACCACCGGCACCACCCACGACGAGCTCCACGTCGCGCGCTACCGCATTTGTTTCCCGCCGTAGGTCGGCCGGGCAAACGCTAGATGAGCTTCTCGTCCTTCAGCCAGCGGTAGGAATCCTCGACCATCTGGCGCAACGGCACCGCGCGATACCCGAGCTCGCGCACGGCTTTCGACGAATCGACGCGCCAGCGGCGGCACGCGAGGTCGGCGCTCCCGGCGGTGAGATCCGGTTCCTTACGCGTGACGTAGCTCGCCCACTCGCTGACGCGCCCGATCGCCTTGAGCACCAGCGCGGGCAACGGCTTCGGCGGCTTCACCCCCACGAGCTCGGCCATGATCGTCGCGAGCTCGGCGTACGTCGCGTCCGAACCGCCGAGGAGGTACTGCTCGCCAGGACGGCCCCGTTCCACCGCAGCGACGTGCGCTCTGGCGACTTCGGTCGAGTGACAGAACGACGCACTTCCCGGCGGGATCCCAGGAACCTTTCCGTCGCGAAGCATGAAGAAGAGACGCCCCCAGCTCGACTGATCGAGGGGACCGACGATGTGGCTCGGATTCATGATCACCGCGCGAAGCCCCTTCTTCGCCGCTTTTTTTACTTCTTCTTCGCCGAGCCATTTCGTCCGGACGTAACCGTAGGTCGACGTCGAGGCGGTCGACGGCGTGGTCTCGACGAGGAAATCGTGATCGATCCCGAAAGCGGCCACGCTCGACGTATGCACGAAGCACTTGGCGTGTCGGGTGATCGCCGCCTCGAGCACGTTCTTCGTGCCGCCCACGTTCACTCGCTCTTGCCGCACGCGGTCGAGCTTCCACCAACTGATGTCGCCTGCAACGTGGAAGACGGCATCGACCTGGTCCGGCGTCGCGGCCGTGAGTGAATCCACGTCGTCGAGCGACGCGTGACGAAGCTCCGCGCCGAGCGCGGCGAGCCTCGCCGTTTCGGAGCCCTCTCGATGCATGGCCACGACCCGCCACCCGCTCTCGCGGAGGTGCTTGACGAGATTCAATCCGAGGAACCCCGTCCCCCCCGTCACGAACGCGGTCTGCATGGGCGGAACGTAGCAGGCAACGCGAGGGCTATCTCATAAACCGACTACGCGCCCCGCCGCGTCGGTCGGCGGGCAATCGCTCGTCGCCGATCGATCTCATTCGGGCGGCGGCACCTCAGGGATGTTCACCTCGTCCCACGCGGGCGTGAGGTTCGTCGTGCTTGGCCCTTGGTTCCAGAGATACACCGCGGGATAGGTGGTGAGCGCGCCGCTCGAATCGCGGACGATGGCCGCCATGTAGAGTTGCGAAGCGCGCGTGTCGCTCGGGCTGTACTGATTCGACGGCAAGTGAAACGTCCCCGGGTATTTCCGCGCCGACGAAAAGATCAGGAAATAGTAGTCCTTGCCGTTTGCGGTCGAGACGGACGGCGACCATTTTGCCCAGCTATTGATGATCCCCGGGCTCGTCTCACCGGTGCACGCGGGCGGATCGTTCGCGGCGAGACGCGTGGCCGTCCCTCCAGAGGCGGGAACGACGTACACCTCGGCGTCGGGGCGATAGTAAATCTTGCCGCTCGTCGCGCTCGACGTATCCACGCGGTTGAACGCGATCAGCCGGTCGTCGGCGGAAAACGACGGGTAGTACTCGGCGACACCCGGCGTCGACGCACCGGCGAGCGGCGTCACGGTGCCCCCCATTCGATCGCCATAGGGTGCGAGGTGAATATCGGTCTCCGAGTTGTCGCCGATGCGCCCGTCCTGCGACGTCGTGGCCGAGGTGTAGACGAGCGTCGTGCCGTCGTGACTCAGGTTCGGAGTGAGCGGCACCCGCGTCTCGCCGTCGAGATTGAAGAACCCCCACGCCGTGCCGAACACCGATTGAATCGCGGTGTTCATCGCCTGGCCCTGACCGTGTTGCCACGGAATCGACGTCGTGGTTTCGAGGTCGAACCAAGCGAGGTTGCCGTGGTTCGCGTCGTACGACGAGGCGTAACCGACCGGCGGATTGCCACCCGGCGAACGTGCGGCGTACGACGTGACGAGAATGCGATCCCCCGACGTCCAGTGAGACTTCGACGCGGTCTGCATGCCGAGCCAGGGTTGATTGATGAGGCGCTCTGCACCCGCGCTGACGTACGACGGCACCGCGCCGAGCGTGTCGCTGGTAACGGTCGCGAGCACGTCGTCCCAGGGCCACTGATCGGTGAAGCCGACCGCGTTGCCGTCGGGCGTCGATACGTGACAGCCGATGCATTGCGCGTGTCCGTTGGGCACGCCGTAGCCGCTCTTCAGGTTTTGCCCGCTCTCGTCCACGATGTCCGATTCTTGGACTTCGGGGATCGTGAGCGCGTCGATCACGCTCTCGTCGCCGACGCGAAAGCCGACGAGCTTGCTGGTGTCGGGCGCGACGTCGGACGACGACGCGGCCCAATAGATCATCGTGCCGCCCGCGAGCACGGGCGCGACGGTGATCGTGCCGCGAGTGCCCGCGGGCTTTCGTGGGGAGCCGGAGTTCACGGCGCGAACGGTGACCGTGATCGGCTGGTCCACGGCGTTTTGCCCCATCTTGGTCCATACGTCGGCAGGGATCGCCCACGTCGTGTTCGTCGTGTAAGCGACGAGGTCGTTCGCCTCGCTCGGGCTCTGCAATCGGATCTCGAAGAGGTTCTCGCCGTTCGTCGGCGTGAAGCGAAACCGCGGGCGAAGCCAGTTCGCGGGAAATAGCGCGCCCGGGGTGCTGCCCGCCGAGAGCTGCGGTTCGGCCAAGCAGGGCCCCGATGCAGAATCGAAGTTGTCCGCGCCGCCGAAGAGTGTCGCCGCATTGCCGGGTACCGAAGACGGCCCCGTCGAATCGATGATCGCCGCCGCGGGAAAATCGGTGCACCCGCTCGTGCACGCCGCGGTGACGGTGCCGCTCCCGTTTCCAGGGTTCGTGAAGATCCCGCCCTGGCCGCCCGATCCGAAAATGACCGAGGTCGTTCCACTCGAGCCGCTGCCCGACGCCCCGGACGACGCGGAGCACCCGCAAATCGACGTGAATAGAAGAAAAACGACCCCGGTCGTGCGCGTGGCGACGCTGCTCGCCGTGAGGTTCCGAACCATGGGGGCCTTGCCCATGCGAAGAAGTCGCCGAGCGGCGTTTCCGCGGCTCATCGATCGCTCAGACGGACCGTCGCCGCGAACGCGACGATCCCTCAATGCTCGGGCGAAAGGACCTCGGCCGCTTCGAGCAAGTACTCGCCCGTCGATTCGAGCAAGTGAGGCGGAATGGGTCGTGCGGCTCGCTCCCGCGTGGACAGCGCGACCACGCCGACGACGATGACGTTCGCGCCGCGGACGGCCGTGATGCTCACGAACTCGAAATTCGTCGAGCTCGGCGTGGGGACCGCGCCGTCGACGTCGTCGTGCCACGTGTGCACCCAGGCCGACGCCGCGTCGCGAAGGGTCACCGGCATCGGACCCTGCCCTCGCGACGCCGCAAAACGGAGTCCGCTCAGCCCGTTCAGGAAGAGAAACGCCTCGCTCACCTCGGCGTGGCTCGCGATCAAGCCGAGCGCAACGCCGGAGCGTTCGCCGAGCGGACGGTTCGGATCGAGCTCCGAGCGAACGCGGGCGGCGAGCCCAATGGCCACCGTCTTCACCCCGGACGCATCCGAGGGCGGACGGGCGCTCGGTCCCCTCGGGATCAATCGCGTGAGGTCGGCGTGTCGCGTCGCGAAGGCCGGGTTCTTCAGACGCTCCGCGATGCGCGCGATGCGCTCCGATAGCGCTTCGAACTCGGCGACGTCACCGACGGCGAACGCCGTCTCTGCCGTCACCGCCAGGAGCTCGACGAGCGACGCCGCGGTGGTCTGTCGATGCTCGGCGCGGGCGAGCGCGCCCTCGGCGCGCGCGAGCGCCGACGCGCCGTGCCCCGAATGCGCTTCGCACAACGCACGCGTGACCTCCATTTGATCCATGAGGATCGGATAAAACGGATCGTCCTGGATGAGCGCGTCGGCGCGACGAATGTCTTCGAGGCCCTCCGGCGCTCTTCCGAGCCTCACCAGAGCGCGGGCTCGTTGGGTCGTGAGGACGACCCACGTGCTCCGGCCCCTCGCCTTTCCGACGACCGCGAGTCCGCGGTCGAATTCGTGGAGCGCCGCCGGGAAATTCCCGCGGAGAGCCTCGCAGACGCCGCTCACCAGCTGTGCATCCGCCGCCCAGCCGGGCCACCGCGCCGCGCGTTCGCGGAAGGTGGAGAGAAGGCGCTTCAACCCCATGAGATCGCCGAGTGCACGATAGGCGCTGGCTTCGTAGATGATGCTGATGTCGAGATGACGTTCGCGGTCGGCGCCTCCGATCATCGCGAGATCGCGCGCTCGACGGAACTTGTCGGCGCTCTTTTGATCGCCGGCGAAGAGCGCTTCGATCATCTTCACCTGGAAGACGAGCGACGCGTACCCTTCGTGCTCTTCGAACGGAAGAAGGCGGTCTCGCGGCAGAGGGGAACCACAGGCAACTTCCTCGAGCGCCATGTAGTACGTGGAGAGCAGGGAGACCCCCGCCCGGGACACGTCGTCCATCCCCTCGACGGACCTCGACGTCCGCTCGACGATCTGCCGCCGGAGGTCGAGCGCGCTCCGTCCGCGGATCGAGCGCACCGCGCATTCGCACAGCATGGCGACCATGTCTGCGGCGGGAGATACCGGGCGAACCCGATTCACGAGCTCGATCATGTCGTCGACCGCCGCGAAATCGTTCTGCCGCAGCCGCACGCCGATGACGTGCATCACGCACACCGCGAGCTCGCGGAGCGCGAGAAACGGGTGCATCACCGAACCGTCGTCGGGGGCCTTCGTGTACCTCTCCATCGCCGCCGTGACGCAACGTCGCAGTCGCTCCGACGGCTCCGGAGCGTCCGCGAAACGTTCCCAGTGGATGAGGCCCGAGTCTCGTTCGAGAGGTTCGAGGACCGCTGGAGCGTGGCGGACGAGGGCATCGTCGAACACCGAGGCCTGCTGGAGGAGGCTCCTGCCGACGAGCTGGATTGAAGCCACGGGAGCGCGACTCGCCGTCGCCCATTCGAAAACTCGCTCGTAGAGCCGCGTTCCGTCGGGCGAACGAATGAACGCGTTGCCGCGCGTGTGGAGATCGGAACGGGACTCGATGAATCCGAGCAAAGCGCGCAGCGCCGCGTCCGGGTCGCCGGCTTCGAGCAGATGATGCGCCGCGAGCACGCCGGAGCGATTCGGCCCCGTGCCGTAGGTCCGCGCGAGGCGCTCGTGGATTTCTTTCTGGAGCGCCGGAGACGTGTCTCGCGCGGTGACTTCCCGCATCCGACGATCGACGAACGAATACGTTCGGCCGCGCTCGATCAAGACACCGGCGGACACCAACTCGACGACGGCTGCGGCGACCCGCACCTGTTCGGCGCCCCCCATGGCCATCGCGAGCTCGCTCGGCACGAGCGGATCGCTCTCCGACGTCAGGGCGAGGCACTCCGCGAGTGAGCGCGCGTCGGCCCCGAGGCTCCGGAGTCTCGACTCGAGCGCCTGCTCGAGGCTCGCAGGCAGCGCCAGGTCGTTCGCCGAGTGAGGCAGGACGAAGGCGCCCTCATCGTAGCGAGCAGCGCCCGAATCGACCAGGTGCCGGAGAAGCTCGAGCGCCGTACGCGGGCTGCCTTCGGAGATCCGGTGCACCCAATCCGAAACGAAGTCGAGGCGCGAAGCGTCGCCGAAAACGGACGACACGAGGGCACTCGTCGCCGCGGCGTCCAGGGGCGCGAGCCGCAGCGAGAGGTTTCGCGGACCCGCGCAGAGCCACGGAAGAGACGGCAGAGCGGCGTCGAGCTCCGTGCTCGCGATCACGAGGAGGCCGGCCGACGGCGCGACGGCGGAAAGTCGCGCGAGCATCGCGAGCGAAGCCGGATCCCGCCGTTCCACATCGTCGATCGCGACGACGGTCGGCCGCTCGCGACCGAGCTCGGTGACGAGCGCGACGTAGTCTCGATCCCGAACGGCCTCCTCGGGTCGCGAGACGGCGTAGCCGCGCAACTTGCACTCCCACAGCAAGGTCGACAGGAAGCGAGAACGGCCGAGCCCGCTTTGCCCGCGGACGATCACCGTTCCGCCGCGGCGCGAGTCGGCGCGCGACAGGTAGCGACGAAACTGCTTCAACGCGCCGTCTCGACCGACCAAGGTCGGGCTCGCTAGATACGCACGCGCCACTTCGGGCTCTTCCGAGGTGGGCACGCCGGCGATCGCCGTCAAGCGATGAAACACCTCCGCGGCGTTCGCCGGACGGGCGAGCGGGTTCAAGTCGAGCAGCGAGAGCACGAGCGCGTCGAGCGACGCCGGAACTTCGTGAGACGACGTCGAAGGAGCCGGGAGCGGGCGCGCCCAGAGGTCTCGCAGCTCGGCGAGCCGCTCCGCAGGGTAAGCGTGCACGCCGGTGAGCAAGAAGTGCGCGACCGCGCCCAAGCCGAACAGGTCGGCGCGCGCGTCGAGCGGACGCCCGTCGAGGCTCTCCGGCGGCACGAACGGCGGGGTTCCGGCAATGTCATTGGCCACACCTACGGGGCACAGCGATCCGAAGTCGAGGAGCTTCGCTCGTCCGTCCGACGTCCGGAAAACGTTCCGGACCGTGACGTCTCGATGGACGAGGCGCCTCGAGTGAACGATGGCGAGCGCGGACGCCACGTCGCGGAGCGAGACGCAGACGTCGCGCCAATTCATCGGCGCGAGACGACGGAGGCTCTCGCCGGACACGAGCTCCATCGTGTAGTACGGCACCTCGTCGAAGACGCCGTAGTCGTACGCGCGCACGATGAGCGGGTGCGACAGCTGCGACAGCGTGACGAATTCTCGCTCGAGAAGGTCTTCGCGAAGGCGTAGGGCCGCTACGAGCGGACGCTTGAGCGCAACGACGTGACCATCCCTTTGGTCGAACACCTGGTAGACTCGCGCCGTTCCCCCCGTTCCGACGAGGGACTCCACGCGATAGCGGCGATCGACGATCGTGCCCGGTGTGAGTGCCTTATCTTCCATCTCGATCTGCGCAACGCTCCGCAGAAAAGGACGATCGGCCGCACTCCCGTCCTCCCAGCCTATTCAAATGGTCGCAAGCGAACGCCCCTCTGTAAAGTGGTTCGGTTCACCTACACTGCATCCGGATCGGATCACTCGTCACGGATGCGCCTCGGGCCACTCGCGATGGCGTCGTTATCAGGTGTACAGCGAGCATGCCGCCCCGCGGCAACGCTCACCCTGCTCGCGTCGGCTGGCCGGAGCGAGCGTGCCTCGCTACGGCAGGGCGCGCTTGTCGGGGCCTTTTTTCCCGAGGTCGCAGCTAACCTTGCGTTCGACGATCGTGCAGCCGTCTTCGCCGGGGCATTGCGCGGTCGTGACGAGCCGTCCGTCGTGACACGTGAGCACGCGTTTGCCGTCGGTGCTGCAGGCGTTGGTCTGGCCGGTGCACGGGTCGCCCTCCTCGCCCTTCGACTGGTCGCAGAGGACCGCGCCGGCCGATCGGCACCCGTCGTCTCCACGACACGAATCGACGAACTCTTTGCCCCCCCTACAAGTAATGCGGCGGTCCTTGCCGATGCAGCTCGCGCTTCCCTCTTCGTCGGTCGAGCAAGGATCGCCGGTGACGTTCCCGGTGACGTCGCAGAGGAGCTGCTTGTTCGATTCGCGACAGCCCGTGGGGCCCTTGCACGGCGTGGCGATGAACACACCCTTCTGACACGCGAGCTCGGTCTTCGAATCGATGCAGCGAATGTCGGTCGGCGTGCAGGCGTCACCGGGGACCGGCGGCTTCTCTTTGCACGCCGCGGCGCATACGACGAGCGCCGCGAGGGTGCCGGTCCTCTCGAACCAAATCCGAAGCGTCATGCAGGTTCTCGTTTGGGCGCGACCGGCGGCGGGGGAATGGATTCGTGGAAGGTTTTTTCGAGGGTGCCTTTTCCGCTCTCGCCGGTGCGGTCGAGCGCGAATTTGAACAGAATGGGGCCGATGGTTTCGTTCAAGGCGACGTTGGCGACGACCAGCGAACGAAACCCGGACCCGAAGCTCGGGAACGCGCGCTCGACCACGACGGAGAGGCCGAGGGTGAGCCCCGCTTGCGAGACGAGCGACGACCATCCCCAGCGGCGCACGACGGGGTCCTCGCCGGAGAGGCGCGCCGCGAACCGATGCGCGACGAAGATGGCCGTGATGCGGACGCCGACGAGAAAGAGCGCCACCGGCCACAGGCGCCGCACGAGCCCGAGATCGATGTGCGCGCCCGCGGTCGCGAAAAACACGACGTACACGACGCTCCCGGTTTCTTCGATGGCCGCGAGCAGCTTCTCGCCCTGTTCGCTGAAGTTCGCGACGACGAAGCCGGCGACCATGAACGCGAGGAGCGGGTCGAAGCGCAAATAGTGGAGGGCCTCGGTGAGGCCGAACCCGAGCGCGACGAGCACGGCCAAGAGCTGGCCGCCGATCAACCAGAGATACGCCGCGACCGCGAGACCGAGGGTCGTGCCGAGCGAGATGCTCCCGACGATCTCGTGGCCGAGGTCGCTGAAATCCTTCAAGGAGAACCCCGCCGCGGGCTCGATGAGCGGGCGAGCGACGGCGATCGCCGCAGTGAGGAGCATCGCGACGACCACGTCGGAGGTCATGACGAACGCGAGCGAGAATCGCGAAACGGGGCCGTCGGGCCGAACCTGGGAGAAAATGCCGAGCGTCGCCGAGGGGCTCCGACAGACGGCGAGCACCGCCCAGAGGAGGCCGACGCCTGCGAGCGCCGACAGGTTCATGCCCGCGGTGAACGGAATGAAGCGGCTGATCGCGACGAAGGCGGTCCCGATCACGGCAATGCCGAGGACGCATTGCACCGCGGTCGCCCAGACGAGGCTCCGGAGCACGCGCTTGAGCAAATCGATGCGAAGCTCCGTTCCGCCGGCGAGGGCGATGAGCGAGAGCGCGAGCGTGTTCACCGGTTCGAGGCGCTGGACCGAGTCATGATCGACGAGGTTCAAGAGCTGAGGGCCGGCGATCGCGCCCGCGAACAGGTAGCCCGTCAAATGCGGCAAGCCGACCAGCTCGAGGACTTCGCTCACCAGCATGCCGGCGAGCAGCAAGAACCCGACGCCGAGGATCACCCCCGACGCACCCTTCGAAGCGGGGGCGAGCTTGGTAACGCCGAGCATCAGGCCGAACACGACGGCCATGACGAGCGCCTGAGCCACGCGCTGGCTCGCGGTTTTTTTCTTGTTCGCGCCGCTCATGGCATCGGCTCCGGAGCGCGCGCTCCTCGCGCGTTCGTTGCGACGACACCCGGCGGAACGGCCGCAATCTCACCCGCGCCGACGAACGCTCGGCGAAGCGACGCCGGACCCACGATCTCGCCGAAGATCGTGAAGACCGTGGCCACGGCGAGCACCGTGTCGCCGACCGGGCCGGGGAAGCGCATCGCATAGACGAGCCCGATCGCGATGGTGAGTGCGCCGGTCGGCAAGAGCCCGAGGGCGAGCGGCGCCGCGATGTCCTTCGGCGCGCGCGCGAGCCCGGCGAACACCGGCGCCATCGCGAGGCGCACGACGATCCGCACCGCGAGCGCGAGCGCGGTGATCGAGACGAACGGCGCGATGTGGTCGACCTTCACTTGAGCGCCCGCGAGCACCAAGGTCGGCAAGAGCACCGGGCGCTCGGTGCGCGCGAACATGCCGCGCAGCTCGACGCCGTGACGCGAGAACGCGGCGAGCGACATGCCGAGCACGAACGTCACCGTCTGGGGCGACATGCCGAGCCGCCACGCCACGCCGATCCCGAGGAGCGACGCGCCGAGCAGGGCGCCCCAGCCATCGCTCGCGCGCGGCTCGGTCCGGAGGAGCGTCGCCGCGATCGCCCCGAGGGCGACGCCGAGCACCAGAGTCCCGAGCACGGAGGTCCACCACTGGAGCGACACCGGAAGCACGCCGATCGGCAGGATCGCGCCGCGCACGGCAGAGAACGACACCATCAAACCGAGGAGCGGCACGAGATCGTCGCAGTCGGCGATCTCCCCGACGAGCTCGGCGAGCGGACCCTCGGCGCCGTGGCGACCGACGACCCATTGCACGGCGTGCTGGGCCATCTCGCACGACACGAGCCCCACGCCGGCGGCGAGGAGCCGGCGATCTGCTTCGCCGAGAGGCAGCGCATAGGGTGCAAGGAAGTACACCGCGGCCGCGGACGCGCCGCCGGACACCGCCGAGAGCGCGATGCCCGCGACGAGGCCGCGGAAGCGGACCCGGCGATTGCCCCAGAATCCGTAGCCCACGCCGATGATGAGCGTGAGCCACGCCGTTCCGACGGCGGCGACCGGCGCGAACGACGCGATCGTCGAGCGCTCGACGACACCGAGCACGTAAGGGCCGAACACGACGCCGAGCACGAGATACTCCGCTCCGGACGCGAGGCCGTAACCCGCCGCGCGCGCCCCGACGAGCTGACTGCCGAGGTGGGCAATGACCAGGAGCCCGAGGAGCAGCGCGACGGCGCTCACGCGCTGCGCACCTTTCGCTCGACGGTGCGTCCGAGCGGAACGCCGGCCCCCGAGAGGGCCTCGCAGAGGACGATTCGCGCGTCGCTCGCGGTCGCGCCGGTCGGCGCGGAAACGACCACCCGAAAGGTCGCAGCGTCCCGGTCGATGCTCGCGAGCTCGACGACCGCACGCTCGCCGAACGCCGTGGCCGCGTCGAGGAGCACCTGCTGGACCTCGCCGAGCCCGACCTCCGCACTGACGGCGAGCTCGACGACGACCCGCGGACGAGCGCCGAGGAGCCGCGTGGGCCGCACCAGCGACAGCAAATGCGGCACCCGGATTTCGCAGCCGTCGGCGTCGAGCAAGCGCACGTCGACGAGGCCGACGGCGAGCACTTTACCGGACGCGCCACCGAGGTCGGCGTGCTGACCGACACGCACTCGTCGCCCGTAGATGATCAGCGCGCCGACGATCACCGACGCGAGGAGCGGCGTGCTCGACAACCCGAGCGCGAAGAGCGCGACGGTACCGGCGCGCGCGAGCGTTCCCTGGTCGTCCCCGGTGACGATCGGAGCCACGAAGACCAGCGCCGTGACGACGAGACCGACGCGCACGAGAATGCTCGTCGGTGGCGCGAGATCCGCGGGGAGCCAGGAGAGCTCGGTTTGCTTCCGCTCGACGCCCTCGAAGAAGAGCTGGACGAAGCGCAGCAAGATGAACAACGCGACGAACGAGACCGCGGCCACCACCGCGACCGGCAGCGACGCGGCGAGCCGCGCCGCCAGGCTCGAGAGCGGCGTGACGACGAACCCGGTGAGTCTTTCGGTGTAGGGCCGCGTGGTCTGAAAGAGCGACAGCGCGAAGACGAGCCAGACGTAGACGACGCCGATCTGCGCCACCCACCGACCGAGGATCAGCGCGACGTACGCCGCGCCGCGGAGCGCCGCCGGCCCGACGACGACCTGCGACTGAAAGCGGATTCCGGTGATGCGGTCGGGGTCGTCGAGGGCCCACTGGCGAAGGCGATCGAACACCTCGCTCACCCTGCGGAGCACGTAGAACGCGACGAGCCCGAAGAAGACGAGGAGCGAGAACGAAAAGACGGCGCTGGCGAGCGCGCTTCGTCGCTTCTCTCCGGTGATCGCGTCGCGGACGCTCGACGCGACGGCGGCCGCATGCGTGTCGACCGTCGCGTACCCGGATGCCTCGGCGTCTTCGGGGAAGAGCTCCACGACGGGGACCGATCCCGCGTAGATCGCCACGCTGTCGCCGTGATGGGCGACCCGCACGTCCTCGGCGCCCGGCGTCTCGACGGCCCGATCCAGCGCTTCGCTCGACGCGTGGGCGCGCTCGGCCATGGTCTTACCGCCGTGGTCTCGCCGAATCGCGAACACGACGGTGTCGTGAATCATCGCGTCGGCCTCGGGCCCCGAGGGCGCGACGGGCGCGGGCGGTTCCACGGACGCCGAGGGAGCGGGCGCGCCCGACGGAACCGCAGACGCCGCCGAGGCGAGTGGCGGCAAGGACGACGCGGCCGGCTCCGCGGCGGGCACGGCCACCGGCTCCGGCACGGCCGCACTCGCGCTCGCCGGCACCGGTTCCGGCTCCGCCGATGCGGCCACCGGGATGGCCGCTTCTCTGGCCGACGGCGCCGTCTCCGGAGCCGCGCTCGCCGACCCGGCGACGGCGCCCGACGCCGAAGACGCCGCGCTCGCGGAGGCGCGCGCGGTCCGCGGTTTCACCGCCGGACCCGCGCTCGGCGCGGCCGTCGCAGAGGCGCTCGGCGCGGGGCTGGACGAGCCGCCGGCGTTTTGCGCGCTCGCGCCGGAGGTGCCCAGGACCAGCACGGCGAACGCCGCGGCGCTCACCAGGCGACCAAAGAACTGCTCTTCCCGACGCACACCTCTACTTTCAGCGGAGTCTCGAGCCAATGCAACAAATCTCAACGGCGTGACGGCCGTATCTTCGTCGCGAAGTTCGCGGTGGCGACCTCAGGCCGACCTCGCCGCGTTCAGCGGCACGTACCTTGCGAGCACGATCCGCTCTCGCAATCACTCGGGCTCGCGCAGCGCTCGGTGCGCGCGCAACGCGGGCAATCGGCGCCGCCGCAATCGACGTCGGTCTCCGAGCCGTTCCTCACGTGATCGGTGCACGAGGGCGCGACGCACGAACCCGTGCAGACGCGAGACGCGCAGTCGGCGTTGATGCGACAGCTCCGTCCAATTGCGCACGACCCGCACGTGCCACCGCAATCGACGTCCGTCTCCGGGCCGTTCGCGACACCGTCGGAGCAAGACGGCGCGGTGCACGTGTGCCCGCTGCACACCTTCGACGCGCAATCTGCCGCGACCGCACAGTGCGCGTCCGACGCGCACGGAGGACACGATCCGCCGCAGTCGACGTCGGTCTCGGTGCCGCCCTTCGCACCGTCCGCGCAGGCGGCCGAGCGACACGTCCCGTTCGAGCAGTGCGCCCCGCGACAATCGCCGGCAACGGAGCACGTCTGGTCGTCTGCGCAGGCGGGGCAATCGGTGCCGCCGCAATCCACGTCGGTTTCGCTGCCGTTCCGGCGCAAATCGGTACAGCTCGGGGCGACGCAGCGACCGGCGACACAGGAGCTCGACGCGCAATCGCCGTCCCACGTGCACCCGAGGCCTGCCGCGCACGGGCCGCAGTTCCCGCCGCAATCGACGTCCGTCTCGGTGCCGTCCCGGGCGCGGTCGTTGCACGACGGGGACCGGCATTTCCCGCCGAGGCAAGGGCCGTCGCGACAGTCGGTCGAGGCGCCGCACTGGAGCCCCGCCGCGCAACGGCCGCAGAGCGGGCCGCCGCAGTCCACGTCGGTCTCGGCACCGTCGCGGACGCCGTTACCGCAGGCCGCGCCGCGACAGAGATCTTCCTCGCAGACGTTCGCCGAACAGTCGAGGAGAGACGTGCACGGCTGCCCCGCGTTGCAGCGCGGGCACGGGCCGCCACAGTCCACGCCCACTTCGCTGCCGTTTTTTACCCCGTCGACGCACGTCGGAGTCTGACAAATGCCGTTCGAGCCGCAGACGCCGCTCGCGCAATCTCCGCCGAAGAGGCAGCCGCGACCCGCCGCGCACGCCGCGCACGCCGCGCCGCCACAATCCGAGTCCGTCTCGTCGCCGTCCTTCTTGCCGTCGTGGCACGACGAGGACGGGGCGTCGGGGCGAGCATCGGTCGCTGCCCCGTCCCCGGTCTCGGGAGCGGCATCGCGGGCGGCGTCCGGTTCGGGCCGGGCATCGACGCGAGCATCCCGGCTCGGCGCGTCACTCCGTGCGTCCATCTGGGTGGTCGCATCGTCGTGGCCGGCGTCGACGATGGGCGACGGCTTGCCGGCCGTCGGCCTGAGCGAGTAGTCGTCCTTGACGAGGAGCGGACACCCGGTGACGACCAGGGCCGACCCCAGCACGACGAGCCACGACGCGAGCGAGCGCATCAAAAGCGCCCCGTGACGTCGAGGCGGCCCGGGCCGACCGAGAGCCCGAGCGGCGCGCGCGCTTCGTCGCGACGCGACGGATGCACGAACAGGAGGAGCACGCCGCCCGTGCCGATCCCGACGATCGCGACGCCGTAGCCGATCGCGCTCACGACGCGCGCCGTGCGAAACCGCGAGAGCTCGCTCGACGCGCTCTCTGGGCATCCGCCCGCACACTGTCGATCGAGCGACGATTTCGCGTCGAGCATGATCGCGCCGGAGACGATCCCCGTCCCCAAGCCTACGGCTCCGACGCCGAGGGCACCCCAACCCCAGATACTCGCCCCATTTCCGGTGGCCCTCGGCTCGGAATGCACGGGCGGCGGCGCGACGGCCGGTGCCGGCGCGGGCGGCGGCTCGCCTGGAAAATGAAGGACGGCGCGCTTCGCGTCCGACGGCCCGAGAACTTCGTGATCCTCGACGGTAACGCCGCCGGCGATCGACGCGACGATCGCGTGTTCGCCAGGGTCGACGAGGATCGGGTCGGTCCATTCCGACCGATCGAGCGGCTCGCCGTCGAGGGAGACCGTGAGACCGGGCGAATCGACGGAACGTCCTTCGAAGACGAGGGCGATCGACGGAACTTTGGGGCGAAGGCGCTCGATGCGGCTCGCCGCGTCGTCCTCCGCTTCGCGAAACGCTTCCGGCGCTTCACCGGGCGGAGGCGTCTTCGCTCTTTCGTACATCGCGAGCGCTTCGACGGGCTTGCCGATCTGCTCGAGCGCGCGCCCGTCGAGCACGGCGACCGTCGGCGCGGGCACGAGGCCGTACGCCTTCGACAGGAGCGCCTCGGCTTCGACCCATCGCGATTCGTGCATCAATGCCAACGCTTGTCGGGCCATTTGCCGCGCGGCTTGCTTCGGATCGCTCGCGTCGTCGGAAGACTCGACGGCGCTCGCCGGCGCCGTTTTCGTGCTCGCTCCTTTGGCGCCGTGGCCGCGCGCGAACGCGGACGTCGCTGACGTCGACAGCAGGCACGCGACGAGCGCGACCGGCGCCGCGCGCGCGAGCCGGCGCTTCCTTTCGGATCTCGGCCGCTGCTCGACGCTCACCCGGATCGCCTCGATCAAAACCCGAAGTCGTAGGTCTTGGCGGAAGGCAGCGAGCCTTCTTTGCCGTGATGGGGGCGCAGAGCGGCCTGGCGGTGCGGGGGCGCGGCGCGATGCATGGAAACGGGCGCGGTCGTCGGCGCGATCTCGGCGAGCGTCGCTTCCGGTTCGGGCGACGGAAACGTCGAAGGGGGCTCTGCCACGACAACCGGAGCTGGATCGGGCGGCGGCGCGGGCGCTTTCGCGACGACGTGAACGACGGGTTTCGGCGCTCGGGCGGCGTCGCTCGCGCGAAGCGCCGTCGCCGCCCAATACGTGACGGCACGCACCGGATGTCCGCCGGTCTCGAACAGTGCGGCGACCACGAACGCGCCCGCGAGCGTCATCGTGGCGAA
>CAZDNG010000046.1:735-29449 GCA_964506835.1 uncultured Polyangiaceae bacterium | reverse complement strand
TCGATCTTGATCCCGTCGAGCCCCATCTGGAGCCAGGTCGTCTTCAGCGACGCGCCGAGCGCGTCTTCGCGCGCGCCGCGTTCGTAGAGCCAGAGGGCGAGCGATTCGCCGAGCACGCGCATCGTCTCCCAGCGGTCTTTCGTTCGCTTCTTGAGCCCGCGTTCGATGATGAGCCAGAGCGCGGCGTCCCCGACGCCGTAGTTCAAAATCGACGGCGCCGGCTCGTGCGCGATCGCGCGGAGCACGGCGAGATAATTCGTCGCGTCGCGCGCGAACGGACGCCGCCCGGTGACGAGCTCGTAGAGCACGATGCAGAGCGCCCAGATGTCGACTCGGTGATCGATGTCGGGCTCGCCGCGCGCTTGCTCGGGCGCCATGTAGTCCGGTGTGCCGAGGAGCGCGCCGGAGCGCGTGAGCGAACGGCCCGCTTCGGCGAATCGCGCGACGCCGAAGTCGACGATTTTCGGCTGCATGCGCCCGTACTCGTCGCGCGCCAGGAAAATATTCTCCGGCTTCACGTCGCGATGAATGATTCCGCGGCCGTGCGCCATCGCGAGCCCGTCGATGATCGGCAGGATGAACTGGACGGCCTCGATCGCTCCCATCTTCGGCTGCCGCGTCATCAAGTCGGCAAGCGACTCGCCGGCGAGGAGCTCCATGACGATGAACGGGCTCTTGTCGTCGGTCTGCCCGAAGTCGAACACGCGCACGATGGCCGGATGTCCGAGCCGAGCCGCGGCGCGCGCTTCTCGGAGGAGCCGTTTGTAGAGGCGTGTCGGGTCGGCCTTCTGATTGTCGACACGCAGCACTTTGATCGCGACGTCGATGTCGAGGAGCTCATTGTGCGCGATCCACACGGTTCCCATCGCGCCCGCGCCGATCTGTCGCACCAAGCGATAGCGACGACCGATGAGATCGTCTTTGCCGAATCGCTTCGACAGCGGGAACAGGGGTACGGAGCGAGTCGACACGTTGAGGGCCCGAACTACGGTTGAACGGCAAATTGCCGCACCGTATTAAGAATAGACTCGCATTGACCATCGGTGAAGGCGCGACGCGGCGAATCTCGATGGCTCGGTCGGCTCGAAAGAGACGAACTCCGTGACTCGACGACACGGGCACACATGTCGATCGAAGTGCGAGTTTCGAGTTCGCCCCGCGGAATCGAGCGCGGCGAGAGGCGTTCGTCGTCGTGAGGTCACGCGCGACGACATCCGTCGTCGTGGCAGCCGCGCCTGCGCGACGAAGAAACGACGGCGCGTCAATGCGCGCGCGGCGCGCCGCGAGGCGGGCGCGCCGCCTTCGGCGTCGCGTCCGACCACTGCGGCAAGAGCGGGTCGGCGCCGTCCGCGACCTTTCGCATGGCGTCGAAGGCGCCCTTCGGAAGCTCGGCGGGTGCGGTAATTTCCCCGCCGCCCGCGCCGATCGCGACCCAGATCGGCGGCTTCTTCCGTCGCGCTTCGAAATAGAGCACGAGAATTTTCGGCCGGCGTCGCGGGCTCGCCCACAAGTCGAACGCGTACGATTCGTCGTACTTGTAGAAGCTCTGGAGCTTCTCTCGTGCGCTATCGAGCGGCGGCCCTTCGACTTTGCCGTCTCCGTCGAGCCCTTCGCGCTTCACCGCTTCGCTCCACGCGATTCTCGCAGCGCCGAGAAGCGTCGCGTGCGCGCGTTCGGGTACCGCTTTGGTTCGAAGGCGCACCCGCTCTCGCGCCACGTAAGAGACGATCGGATCCCGCCGCCGCGCGACCTCGGCGAGCGCGAGCGTCGTCGACAGAATACCGACGAGGAGCATCGTCAGGAGACGGTAGCGACGATGACTCGAGTGGTACCAGACCACCGTCGTCGCGATCGGCATCAGCAAAGAAAGGACGAGCAACGTCTCGACGCCGAGCGTGAGCGCGACCGCCGGAAGAAACGCGACGAAGCCGAGCTCCGGCTGCCAGTGCGCGAAATAGTCGTACGTGAGCGACCCGAGGAGAATCAGGAAGCTGCCCGCGGTGTAACCGCGGAACATCAGAAATTCGCGACGCGCCTCTTTCTGCGAGAGCCAGTACGGAAACAGGAGCGGGTAGAAAAAGTAGTACGCAAAGGGCCGCGGCGGCTTCTCTCGATAATAGGTCTCGAAGGCCAGAGCTTCGGAGAGGAACCACTTCACGAGTCGAGCCCGGCTCGCCCAACGTCGTGCGGCCTCGCCCGCGGCGAAGACCGAGAGCGCGAGCCCGGCGTCGATGAGCGCGCCGCGCACCGGAAACAACTCGGCGACCGCGACGATCGCGAACGGCGCCGCCGCAAAAAACGTCAGACGAAAAACGAAATCCGCAAGCGAGAGCGGCGACGTGAGCAGAGTCGAGGCGCGACGTTCCACGGGACCTAGGGAACTACTGCCGACGGCCCCGAACGGCAAAAGGTCGCTCGGCGTCCGCACCGCGGATGCAGGCGAAGCCCCCCAAAAATGCTCGCCGACGAGCTACTTCACCGGAGTGCAATCGGCGGGACGGCACGCTTCGGGGATGCAAATGTTGATGATGCCGCCGCCCTCGGCGGGCGTGCAGCACGTCGCGCCGCCATTGCCGCAATCGGCGTTCGACGAACAGCCGAGCTGAATGCAGATCCCGCCGCCCGCGTCGACCTGGTCGGCGGAGCAGAGCTGACCCGTGGCGCATTCGCTCCCGCCTTTGGTGCACGGCTTGCCGACGCCGGTTGAACTCGTCACTTCGCCGCACACGCCGGCGTCCGCTTCGCGCGGAACGCCTCCGCCGTCTCCGGGCCCGCTGTCGATGCAGCCGCCGAGATTGCCTCCGCCGAGCGAGAACCCGACGGCAAAGCACATCTCGTTGTGCGAGCTCTCGCCGAACGTGACCGTGCTCGCGCCGGTGTTTTCGTACGAGCACAGGGTGCGTGTGTGCGTGCCGGCCTTGAGCGTGACGTCGAAGTCTTCGATGTACTGATCGTTGAAATCGTACGGATCGCGAAGGTACGTCTGCGTCATGCTGCCCTCGTCGGGCCCGGTGTCGATCTCGAGACGCCGGCCGAGGAAGTGCATGTGCGGGAGCATGGCGAAGAGGTGCACGTCCGCAGGCAGAGTGCAGTCGGCCTCGACGGTGGTCGTCTTCGAGGGGGGAAGCGAGATGTTCGACGTGCCGAACGCGTAAATGCCGACCGGGATCGGATCCTTCAAGTCCGTCGATTGCATCGACACTTCGGTGCTCGACGTGACGGTGTGGGCCGTCGTGTTGAGGATGTGAAGCTGGAGCACCAGAAACGAACCCGGGTCGATCAACTTCGCGGCGCCCGCGGGCATGGCTATGTTCGCGCTCGCCGTCGTGGCGACGAACATCGGCGCCCAGGTCGCCTTGAAGAGCACGTTGCACTCCGTGAAGCCGGGCGTCTCCGCGCCGGACGAGTCCGAGAACAAGAAGTGATGAATGACGGGATTCGCCGTGGAAGAGAACCGCGAGATCGCCATCTTCTCGGTCGTGGGGACCGCGTAGCACAGGTACTTTTCCTGGCCGGCATCGACGCTGAACTCCGCCGTCTTGAAGGTCCAGCCGTCGGCGGTTTTCTGGAGCCCTTCCTTGATCGATTCGCTCGGCGAGCTCTGGCCTTTGTCACCTGCACCCGAGCTGCACGACAGCGCTCCAACCGAGAGAAGCAAGAGCAAGCGACGCCACGTCGAGATCATTGGGGGCCTTCCATCGGCAGCGTGAACGTCGTAGCCGAAGGCTGCACGCCCTTCAATCGCGCACTGAGGCGCTCGCGCCCTGGTGTAAGATTGAACGATGCTGCGGCTCGGGACGGTGCGCGCGAAGCTCACGGCGCTGGTCGCGTTCACGGCCGTCGTGACGCTCGTGTCCGTATTCTTGCTGTCTTTTTTGATGCACCGGCAGCTCATCGACGAGGTCGACGATCGGGTGCCCGAAGCGATGCGCGGCTTCGAAATCGAGCTCGACGACGATCTCCGCGACCTCGGCGCGACGCTCGAGGCGCTCGCCGGACGTCGAACCGTCGCGGAAGCCATGGCGGGGCGCGACGCGCTCCAGATCCGCATCGCGGCCGCGCCGTTTCACGAAGCGTATCCGGATATCGACGTCGCGACGTTCGACGCCTCGGGGAAGCTCTTCGGCGGCGTCGGTCTCGACGCGGCGCCGGAGACGCTCGCGTCGGTGATCGACGGGCTGTCGCCGGACGGAACCGAAATTCGCGGCGTGACGCGACGCGGTTGCGAGCACCCGAACGGCAACGCGCCGCCCGGTTACTTGATGGCGCGCCCCGTCGGCCCCGGGACCCTCGTCGTCTGTCTCCCGATCGATCGCGAATTTCTGACCAACGCCGGAACGAAACTCGGGCTCGAGCTCGCATTGTTGTCGCCTGAAGGCGCCGCCGTGGGCACGACGGCCGCGTTCCCCACGTCGCTCCTCGGCGCGCTCGGCAGTGAACCGCGGCTCGGCGAAGCCGCGGGCCGGATGTGGGCGCTCGCCGCGTTCCCGTCGCAAACATTGCGCGCGAGGAGCGGCAGCTACAGCGCCGTGCTCGCGCTCGACGTCACCGATATTCGCGCCGTCGTGTGGCGCCACCTCGTGCTCGCCGGCACCATTCTCGCCCTCGCCGCCGCGCTCTCGCTCTACCTCGGCGCTCGGCTCGCGGGCGTCATGTCGACGGCGCTCTCGCGCCTGAACCACGCGCAGAAACGGCTCGCCGACCAGGAATACGTGCACGTCGAAGCGCTGAAAACCGGCGATGAGCTCGAGGATCTCGCCGCCGGGTTCAACTCGATGGTCGACGGCTTGAAGGAGCGGGACAAGCTCCGCAGCACGTTCGGCAAATACATGACCCAGTCGGTCCTCGAACACCTCTTGAGCGGAAAGGTTCAGCTCGGCGGCGAGCTCTTGACGGTGACCGTGCTCTTTTCCGACATCCGGAGCTTTACGACGATCAGCGAGAAAATGGGCGCTCGCGATCTGGTGTCGCTCTTGAACGAGTACTTCAGCGAGATGGTGTCGATCATCATCGCCGAGGACGGCGTCGTCGACAAATACATCGGCGACGCGATCATGGCCGTCTTCGGCGCGCCGGTTCCGAAACCGGACGACGCCATTCGCGCCGTGCGCGCCGCCGTGCGCATGCGAAAAGCGCTCGCCGCGCTCAACGCACGCCTCGTCGCGCGCGGCATCGCGCCGCTCGAGACGGGCATCGGCATTCACACCGGCGAGGTCGTCGCCGGCAACATCGGCAGCGAAGAGCGGATGGAATATACCGTCATCGGGGACGCGGTGAACGTCGCCTCGCGGCTCGAAACGAGCACCAAGGAGCTCCGCGCGCCGGTGCTCATCAGCGACGATACGTACGCTCGAGTCAAAGACGCTTTTCAGATCCGCGCGATTCGCGAGATCTACGTGAAGGGGCGAGCTGCGCCCGTGATGACGTACGAAGTGCTCGGAGGGAGCGCCGCTGTCCGGACTCTCGACGGCACGCTACCGAGCCCGAACCCAGGCGAGTGAACATGACGGAACCCCACGACGGAGAACGTCTCCGCAAAACCCTCCTCGTCGTGATCGCGCTCGGCATCAGCCTCCTCTTTCTCTACATGATCGAGGAATTTCTGATGGTGCTCTTCCTGGCGGCGATCGCGAGCGGCATCTTCCACCCGATCTACCAGCGTCTCGAAGCGCGCCTCGGGGGTCGCAAGAACCTCGCGTCGGGCGCGACGGTATTTCTGGCGCTCCTCGTCGTGATCGCGCCGCTCGGCATTTTTCTCGGCATCGTCGCCACGGAGGCGATCCGTCTCAGCGAGCGCGCCGGCCCGTGGGTCACCGATCCGCTGAGCCCCGCGGCGGGCCTGAATCGCCTGTTCGATCACTATCCATTGCTCGCTCCCTTGAGCCCGTATCGCGACACGATCGTCACGAAGCTCGGCGAGCTCGCGGGCGACCTCGGCGGTCTCGTGGTCGGCGCGGTGACCGCGGCTGCGCGAGAAACCGCGACGCTCTTTTTCCTGCTCTTCGTGATGCTCTACGCGATGTTCTTCTTCTTGATGGACGGAAAAGCCATCTTGAGAAAGATCCTCTATTACCTGCCGCTTCCGGCCGAAGACGAAAACCGGATGGTCGCGCGGTTCCTCTCGGTATCGCGTGCGACGATCAAGGGCACCTTGGTGATCGCGCTGGTGCAGGGCGCGCTCGGCGGCATTGCGTTCTGGGTTGCCGGCCTCGAAGGACCCGCGGTGCTCGGAACGGTGCTCGCCGTGCTATCGACGATCCCCGGCGTCGGTCCGGTGCTGGTATGGGCTCCGGCGGCGCTCTACCTCGCCGCGACCGATCACGCGGGGACGGCGCTCATGCTCGCGGTGTGGTTTCTCGGTGTCGTCGGAACGGTCGACAGCGTCCTTCGTCCACGCCTCATCGGAAAAGACACGAAGATGCCGGATCTGTTGATCCTGCTCGGCACCCTCGGCGGCATCGTGCTCTTTGGTCCAGCCGGATTCATCGTCGGGCCCATCGTCGCGGCGCTCTTCGTGACGGTGTGGGATCTCTACGGCGAGACGTTCAAGGACGTCTTGCCCGCGGTCGACCCTTGAAATGAGGGCGCTCGTCATCGGCGCAGGGCTCGCCGGACTCGCGGCCGCCGAACGCCTCCTCGACCACGGCGCGCACGTCACGGTCGTCGATTCATTTCCGGTGCCCGGCGGTCGCACGTCGAGCTTCGACGTGCCGGTGCCCGTCGCGGGCCTCGTGCCCGGTGACGTCGTCGAGCACGGGCTTCACGCGTGGTTCCAGCACTATCACGCCCTCTTCGCCTTGATGGAGCGCGCCGGCGTGAAGAAGCCGCCGTTCGCCGGTCGCGGCGTCCATCTGTGGAACGCCGAGCGCGGGCACGTGCGCATCGACGGGGGGCCGCTCCTCTGGCTCGTGAACGCGCTCCGGCTCCCGGAACCGCTGCGCGGCAAACGCTCGCCCGCGCTCGCGGCGTTCGGGCGACTGATCGCGCACCTCGCCCCCGCGCTCGCAGATCCCGCGACGGCCGATCGCGAAACCGCGCAGGCGGTGTTCGAGCGCTTCGGCGTGCCGAACGAAGCCGTCCGATACGTCTTCGGTCCATGCCTCTATTCGCTCACTTCCCTCCGGGTGAGCGAGCTGTCCGCGCTCGAAATGCTCCGATGGATGTCGAACATCCTCCCTGATCCGCGCATCCGGTGTCTCGAGGGCGGCGGCACTCGGGCGATGGCCGCGCCGATCTCGCGCTATCTACGCGAAAAGGGCGCGGATTTTCGCCTGGGCGTCGAGGTGAAACGGCTCGCGCTCGGACGAAACGGATTCATCGACGTCCGCTTCGCGGAAGCGCCCGATCGAACCGGAGTGCGGCACGTGCTCGTCCAGGGGTTCCGACCAGACGCGTTGCCGGATCCGCGCGGGTTCGACTCCGTCGTGTCCACGTTGCCGTGGGAGCGACTCGTCGAGGTGACGGAGCGAGACCCGACGCTCATTGGACGGAAGGTGGGCGCCGATCCGACGAAGCTGTCCAACGTGCACCCGCTCACGATCCGCCTGTGGTTCGAGCGTCCGATCCACGACGCGGAGTCGCACTACGTGCTCTCTTCAGGAACGCTCTTCGACGTCCTCCGACCGACGCCGGAACCGCACCGCTACGACGGCGTGCGCCTGATCGACGCGCTCGTCGAAAACATCGATACGCACCTGCCGGAGCTCCGCTACGACGGTGAACGGTTTCTCACCGACGGCGACGTTCGGCGACGGATCGTCGAACGGGTTACCGGAGACCTCGAGCGCCTCTATCCCGGACAGATCGCGGGCAATCCGGTGACCCGCCAATTTTTGCATTCACGCGAAGGCATCGTCGCCTGCCGCCCGGGCGCCTGGACGCATCGCGCGCCGCAGTACGTCGGCCTGCCGCAATTCGCCCTCGCCGGCGATTGGACCCGGCAGCCGTGGGGGATCTGTATGGAGGGAGCCGTCCGATCTGGCCAGCTCGCGGTCGAGGCCCTGCTCTCGGGGCGTCAGCCCGCACCGACCCCGCACGCCTTCGGACAGGTTGCTTACAGTCTACGGAGTGTGTTCGAGAGTGCGTGAAAGCTTTCCGTTCCGCAAAAGTTTGGTTACGGTCTGCGCGAAAAGGAGCGATCCATGAAGTATTCATTCCCTCTCCGTACGCTCGGTTTGTTCACGCTGCTCGCGCTCCCGAATTGCGGAGGCGGGTCGCCTCCGCCCGACGCTCCGACGGCAGCGCCCGCGAGCTCATCCGATACTCCGGCGCCGGCAGCCTCCGCAGACTCGCCGTCCGAGGCGAGCTCCGCGAGCGCGCCATCGACGGATGACAAGAAAGCCGCGTCCGACTCGTCCGGTGGCGACAAACCGGCCGAAAGTGCGTCCGATTCGACGGGCGGCCGCAGCATGACCGACACGATCACGGCGCCGACCATCGCGTACATGATCAACTACAACGAGTCGGATCCGAAGGGCGCGGCGGAAGCGGCGTGCACGAAGAAATCGGGCGACGATCCGCGCGCCCACGCCAAGTGCATGGAGAAGGAACGCGGTGATTTTCTCGCCGACGTGCTGGTCTTCGGCAAGGACGACAAGGGCTTCGTCTGGACCGTGTTCCGTCGCGCCGGCGCGACCTTGAAGGAAGTGTCGAAATCGCGCATCGATTTCGCCGACGACAAGCCGACCTCCGTGAGCATCAAGATCAAAAGCGACAAGGGGCATCGCGTGCTCTTCGTCGGCAAGAAGGACGCGACCTTGTCTGCGCCGAGCGACGCGACCGTCGAACTTCAGGATCCGAAATACGGAAAGCTCGTCTACGACGCGCGCATCGGGCTCGTGAACAACGGCGGTCAGAAGGAAGAGTGAGGACCGGCGCCGACCGCCATCTTCTCGGGCAGCATGAGGAGCCGGGGTTCGCCCTTGTTCCTCACTGTCGATTTCGCCGGTTCGACTTCGACTTCGACTGCGCGTTCCGGCGCTCGCTTTCGACGCCGGATCGACCGCGATAGCGTCATGGCCGACAGCTCGAGGGCCATCGACTCGATCGCGCTGACGGCCGGAGCGATCGCCGCCTCCACCATCGGACTGAGACCGATCTGAGGGTCGTCGTCCGACCCCAAGTTGTAGGGTTCGCAGCCGACGATCTGGAGCGCGCCGAGCCGTTTGCCGGATGCCCGCAGAAAGGCGAGCATGCGCGCGGGCTCGAGGGAATGCGCCTCGAGAAACACCGAGTCGATGTCCGGCGCGATCTCGCTCGGCTCCGGCTCGAGGACGTAGAGGGTGCCGGGCTTTCCCCCGCGCGGCGTCGAATCGACCAGGACCGCTGCGTCGTAGTCGCCGAGAAGCGCCATCGTCAGATCGAACCCGCGAATGCCCGCGTCCATGATCGACACGCCGTGCGGCAAACGCCGGCCCGCGAGACGCCGCGTGACGGCGAGACCGAAGGCGTCATCACCCTTGAAGACATTGCCGAGGCCGGCAATCAACACTCGTGCAGACATCCCAGTCCTCCATGCGGCTCGACCTCGCGAATGCGCGGGGAGCAAACGTCATCAATGGCTCTTCGTCGATCATGTTGCATCGATCGGAACTCATCCCCGCGTTCCATCGATCGGACAACTTTCACCATAGCCGGTCGACGCCGACCGTTCAAAAAATTCATCGAGCGAGTGATCGATTTTTGACCGAGGAAATACTCGCGGTGAGCGCGTGATCGCGCGGGCGCGAGAGCACACGCATACCGTCACTCGCCTCGCCTCGCCTCGCCTCGCCTCGCCTCGCCGTGCACTCGGGGCTTCCGCTCCGAACTTCGCGTCCGCCAGCGCCCGAGCGATTTTCGGAATTGAGTTATTTCAAGAAGTCACCAAGTCGGGGCGGCAGATCTGTCCACTCCCCTCGTCAGTTCGTCCGGCAGCGTGAGCACGTCGGTATTCGGGGATGCCACATGGAGCGTATTGCTACACTTCTTCGAGTCGAAAACCGACATGTTTCAGGGCGAATTTGGAATCGGTTCCGCGGCTGTCTCGACGGGCATTGGGCGTCACGGCGTCGGTCTTGTCTCGCTCGACGGGCATTGGGCGTGGCGGCATCGCGTCTCGTCTCGCTCGGACGGACCATCGGCGTCGCGGCGTCGCGGGGGTCTCGACGAGCAATGGACGTCACGAGCCCGTCGGGGTGTGGCGGTGCTCGCACGCATCAGAATCGTGGTTCGCGAATCCGGAGCACGCGGCGCGACGGCCTTGCCGATCGACATCGCGAGTGGTCGCTTCGCGTGGAGTCGGAGACCGCGAGCTCCGTGCGTGAGCGCGAATGAGCGCGAGTGAGCGCGCGCGGCGGCGCACGGCGACCCTCGCGCTCGAGTATCGAATCGCCCTACGCACGAGTCGCAAGGATCGATTTCACTCATCGCGAGATCGAGTGAGACAAATGGAGGCAGCGCGCGAATCCTTCATCACCCTACATGTATCGATTGACCATCTCTCCCGTGATCTGGCGTGTGGGGTTGCCCGCTAGTTTACGAATCGCGTCGACAGGTTCTTCACGAACCAGCCGAATTGCCGGGAAAACCCCGCGCGGGCGATTCCCGGAATCTCGAATCGGAGGCGAAATTGTTTCCGCACAATTTCTATCGACGAGAGTGAGGCGCGCATCGAAAAGCCGACGCAGCGGCCGACGGCGCGCGATCGATGGGGCTCTCTCTATGTCATGATGGAAGGGTGGGAGAACTTTCGGTGCCGACGCTCCACGCCATGGCGGACACCGCCGGCATCGAAGGCACAGCAACCGAAGGACGCACCGACTCGCCGGTCATCGCCTTTCTGCAACCCATCGTGTCGGTGCGCCAGCAATCGATCCGGATGGTCGAGGCGCTGGCTCGCTCCCGCGACGGCCACGGCAACCTGCTGACCCCGGCAGCGCTCTTCGGACGGGCGGACGCGATCGGCCGGCGGGCGGAGCTCGAGCGTGCGTGTCGGCTCGCGGGGCTCGACGCGTACCGAAAGGTCGTTCACCCGGCGTTCGAGCCGGTGTTGTCGCTCAACGCGGACACGTCGCTCGTGCTCGCGGGCGCTCGCGGCGCCGAGGTGCTCGCCAGTGACGCCGCCGATCGCGGCGTCGCACCGTCGTCGATCGCGATCGAGATCCTGGAGTCGGCCTTCAGCGACTCGCGAGAGCTCGAACGGTTCTGCCGTGCGGCGCGAGCGCTCGGGTTCTTGCTCGCGCTGGACGACGTGGGCACCGGGCACTCGAACCTCGAGCGGATCCCCCGACTCGAGCCGGACATCTTGAAGATCGACCGCACGCTCGTCGAAAACATGAGCACGAGCTACCATCGCCGCGAAGTGTTCCGGGCGTTGCTCGCGCTCTCTCATCAGATCGGTGCAGTGGTCATCGCAGAAGGAGTAGAGCACGAAGAAGACGTGCTCACCGGTTTGTCCCTCGGATGCGACCTGTTCCAGGGCTTCTATTTCGGCGCGCCCCGAGACCCGGGTGACGGCGGAGCGCTCCACGACCAGGAGCGCGTCCTGCAGATGGGGCGCAAGCTGCGGCAGCAAGCCATTTCTCGCCTGAACGACCGCCGCGTCCGCCAGCGCAACAACGAGCTCGTCCTCGCCTCCCTGGTCGAACGGATGCGGCCACTACACGAACCGGAGTTCGAAGCCGCACTGCTGGACGCGGTCGAGCGAGAGTCGTTCGTCGAGGCCCTCTATGTCCTCGACGAACACGGCCTCCAGGTCACCGAAACCGCCTATAGGACGCCCCCGGCCGAACGACGGCGTACCCTATTTCGGCCGGCCCCGCGCGGGGCGGATCAGTCCCTGAAACATTATTTCCTGATGCTCGACGCGGGCCTCGAAAAATTCACCTCGGATCCGTATATTTCGAGCGCATCGGGCAGTTATTGCATCACGATGAGCCGCTATTTCGGAAATATCCTGGGCCGCCGCTACGTCCTCTGTTGCGACATCGTCGTGCCGTCGGCCACGTGAGCGACGATACGAAGTAGAAGTAGAAGCTACCTAATGGCTTCTGGCGCCGTGACTTCGCCGCTTCGCGCTGACACCGAGCCTCCTCGGTCGGTGCCGTTCGCTTACTCGGTGCCGCCGGCGAGGCGCGACGAGATCTTCGGGCCCGACGGTACACCGCACTCGCATAGCAAACCCTTGGTCGCGGCACTCGCCGCGCTGGGCCCCGTCGAGATGCAGCGCACCTGGGACCGCGCCCGGCGACTCATCCGCGACAACGGCGTCACCTACAACGTTTACGGCGATCCGCGCGGCATGGATCGACCTTGGGAACTCGACCTCGTTCCGTTGGTCATCGACGCGCCGACGTGGGCCTTCGTCTCGCGCGGTCTCGCGCAGCGCGCCGAGCTCTTGAACCGCGTCCTCGTCGATCTGTACGGACCGCAGAACCTCGTGCTCCGCGGATCGGTGCCGCCGGAGCTCTTGCTCGCGAGCCCGAGCTTCTTGCGCGCCCTTCGCGGCGCGGCGCTTCCCGGCAACATCGCGCTGCATCTATCGGCGACCGATCTCGCGCGGCGCTCGGACGGAAGTTTTTGCGTGCTCGGCGATCGCACGCAGGCGCCGTCCGGCGCGGGCTACGCGCTCGAAAACCGCATCGTCCTGTCGCGCACCCTGCCCGATCTGTTCGGCGACTGTCACGTCGAGCGACTCGCCCCGTACTTCCGGGCGATGCGCGAGATGCTCTTGTCGCTCTCGCCGCGCGGCCGCGAAAGTCCGCGCATCGTCCTCCTCACACCGGGGCCTCACAACGAGACCTACTTCGAACACGCTTACCTCGCGCGCTACCTCGGGTTCGCGCTCGTCGAGGGCGGCGATCTGACGGTCCGCGATCGCCGCGTCTATCTGAAGACGTTGCGCGGCCTCGAGCGCGTCGACGTGATCCTCCGCCGGCTCGACGACGCGTTTTGCGATCCGCTCTCGCTGCGCACCGATTCATCGCTCGGAGTGGCGGGGCTCGTGCACGCCGTGCGCGCCGGAAATGTCGCCGTCGCCAACGCGCTCGGCAGCGGGGTCGTCGAAACGCCGCTGCTCCACGCCTTCTTGCCCCGGCTCTGTGGCGAGCTCCTCGGTGAGGAGCTCGTCCTGCCGAATGTCCCGACGTTCTGGTGCGGCGAGCCCGAAGGGCTCTCGTACACCCTGTCGCACCTGGAAGACCTCGTCATTCGGCAGACCTTCGAATCGCCGAGCACGTTCGAACCGGTATTCGTCGGCGATCTCGCCAAGGCCGACCACGACGCCCTTGCCGACCACATTCGTGCGCGCCCGGCGTCGTTCGTCGCGCAGGAACGGATCGAGCTCTCTACCGCGCCGGTCTGGGCGGAAGGACGACTCTCGCCGCGCCCGGTCGCCCTCCGCGCGTTCGTCACGCGCACGCTCGACGGGTATCGCGCGATGCCGGGCGGGCTCGTGCGCGTCGCGGCCGAGCGCGAGTCGTTCGTCGTGTCCATGCAGCGCGGCGCGGGCAGCAAGGACGTGTGGGTGCTCTCGGGCGAGGAACAGGTGAATCCGCTCACGTTGCTTCGCACCGGAACACAGCCGGTCGCCATCGTACGGAGTGGCGGCGACATGCCGAGCCGTGTCGCCGACAATCTATTCTGGTGGGGTCGCTACCTCGAGCGCGCGGAAGGAACGGTGCGCCTGCTCCGCAGTCTGCTCGCTCGTCTCACCGACGACTCGGTCACGGCGGAGGTGCCGGAGCTTCCGGCCCTGGTGAGAGCGCTGAAGGCAAGCAGCGAATTTCATCTCGACGGCTTCGTCGACCCCGGACAGAACAACGCGCTCGACTTCGCTCTCGGCGGCCGCCTCTTCTCGAAGGATCTGAAGCACAGCTTGAACGCGGCGTTCCGCGCCGCGTCGGTCGTCCGCGATCGCCTCTCCGCCGACTCGTGGCGTATCGTGAGCCAGCTCGAGCGCCTCGTCGAAGGCGCGACGTCCGAGCCGACCCTGAAGCTCTCGGACATTTTCGAGGTGCTCGGCGAGCTGGTGATCCTGTTCTCCGCACTCAACGGTCTCTCGATGGAGAACATGACGCACGGCCCAGGATGGCGCTTCGCCGACATGGGCCGACGCGTCGAACGGCTGCAATACGTGGTGCGGCTCTTGCGCGCACTGCTCGTGCCGGTGGTTCCCGAGGACGGGCCGACGCTCGAGGCGCTCCTCGAGATAGCCGATAGCGTGATCACTTATCGAACGCGATACCCTGGAGTCCTCGAGGTCGCGCCGGTGCTCGATCTTCTCCTCACCGACGAGACCAATCCGCGGTCCGTCGCATTCCAGCTCACGGCGCTTCGCGACCACATCGAGAAGCTCCCTCACAACGACCGTTCGCCGATGCGGCCCGAAGAGGCGCGCATCGTGCTTCGCGTGCTCTCGCTCGTCGAGCTCGCCGACGTACACGCGCTCTCGTCTCTCGACGAAGGCGCGGCGCGCCCCGAGCTCGATGCGTTGCTCGCCGAGCTCGAGCTCGCCGGTCCCGATTTCGCCGAGAGCTTGACGCGAAGCTACCTGACGCACGCCCAGCCGTCTCAATCGCTCGACGGGCTCTCCTGAATCGAGCTTGCCGAAGCCATTTTTCGCGGCGATTCGCGCCGCTCGAAAAGGAGCTCGTCGGGCGAGATTTTCGATGCGGAACGTGCGATGACGTTCGGTCGAAAGAGGACGTTGCGAGAGCGGATGCTGTATCGAGTGACGCACCAAACGGTCTACGCCTATGAGCGGCGCGTCCTGGTTTCTCACAACGAGGCCCGGGTCACCCCGCGCGAGACGCCGGCGCAAGCGCCGCGGAGGACGCAGCTCCTCATCGAACCCACGCCGGTCGAGCTGGTCGTGGACCACGATTTTTTCGGCAACACGCTCCACTTCTTTTCGCTCGAAGAGCCGCACGATCGCCTGAGCGTCTCGGCGGTGAGCGACGTCGAAGTGAACCGCGTGGAGCCGCCCGCGGTGGCGCTGACCCCGGCGTGGGAATCCGTCGCGGAATTGCTCCGCCGCGAGCACACGGCGCACGGGCTCGAAGCGCTCGGTTACACCTACGGGTCACCGTTCGTGCCGCTGGTCCCCGACGTGCTGCCCTACGCGACGGAGTCGTTCGCCAAGGGTCGCCCGGTGCTCGACGCGGCGCTCGAGCTCACCGAGCGCATCCACCGCGACTTCAAGTACGAGCAAGGCACCACGTCGATCGCGACGCCGATCCGCGAGATTTTGCGTACGCGACAAGGCGTCTGCCAGGATTTCGCGCACGTCGAGCTCGCGATGCTCCGCGCGCTCGGGTTATCGGCGCGGTACGTGAGCGGCTATGTTCGCACGCATCCACCGCCGGGGAAGCCACGGCTCGTCGGCGCCGATGCCTCGCACGCCTGGGTGTCTCTTTACTGCCCGGGCTTCGGTTACGTCGACCTGGATCCGACGAACGGGGTCATTCCCACCGACGAGCACGTCACCGTCGCCTGGGGACGCGACTTCGGCGATGTGAGCCCACTCCGCGGAGTCATCCTCGGCGGCGGCCGCCACACCCTCTCCGTCAGCGTCGACGTAGAGTCGTAGAAGCTACCAGGCACCTTCTAGACTAGAACTGCGGTCACTGCTGCTGTTGGCGCTGTTGTTGGACTTGCGCCTTGTTGCGGTCTTGTTGTGCCTGGTGTTGCTGCTCGAGCCGCGCGCCGGGGACGGCCAACCGATTCGTCGGTGACTCGGCGTAGCTCGGCACGTGGAACGGGAGCACGAACGGCGCGAGGCTGATCGGCGTGTCGACGGGATGGATCACCACCGACGCGGCGATCGTCTCTTCGGCGTCGCCGCGATATACGCCGCGGTTCGGCGGTACGTCGAGGTAGCTCCGGCCCGTGGCGACCGCGATGTGCTGCTCTCCGACGAGCTCGCCGTGGGTCGGGTCGAATCCGAGCCACCCCACCGAGGGAACGAACGCCTCGCACCAGGCGTGAGTCTCGACCTCCGGGAGATCGGACCGGTAGAGGTAACCGGAAACGTAGCGACACGGCACGCCGACCAAGCGAAGGAGCGCGAGCGCGAGGTGTGCGAAGTCCTGGCATACGCCCACGCCATGATCGAGCGCTTCGACGACGGTGGTGCCGGCGTTGGTGACGCCTTTCTTGTATTCGAGCACGCCTTGCACGCCTTCGGTCACGCGGCGCACCACGTCGACGATCCGCACTTCTTCGTAGAGCTTGAGTCGCTCGCCGATCTCGAGAACCCGCGGGTCGCGCTCGACCGGCCCATGAAAGCGCACGAAATCCAGAAGACGGTGGCTCGGCGTGGATTGACGGAGAGGATCGGTGACGCGCATCGGATCGAGAGACAGCGCGTGCGTCTCGACGACCGAGTTCGACAGAATGATGACCCGGTCGTGAAAAGCGACGACCGAGAACTGATGCACCGGGTTTCCTTGCCAATCGACGTGGCTCGAGACGCGCGCGTCGGGCTTCACGGCGATGTTGAACTGGCGAAGTGTCTGGTGAGCATCGGAGCGCGGCGTGAGCCGCACCTCCATCACGGATTCGCTGATCCGCGTGGAGTAGACGAGCTCGGTCCGGTGCTGGATATTGAAGAGCATCTTTTTTTCGACCCTGGACCTGCTAGAGGAGGAAATATTTCCTCGCGAGCACCGTGCTCGCCGTGTTCATTTCCGACACCACGTCTTCGAGAAACCCCGTCGGACCGCGATCGAGAATCTCGTCGATATCGCCGTAATCGAGGCGCGACGCCATGCGCCCGAACGCGCGGACCACGCCGTCGTCGGGGTCGCCGTGGAGCACCGACAAACGCCGCGCGAAGTCCGCGGCGGTGTCGGCGGAGAACCGGATCGCCCGCGGGAATTCGCGATCGAATACCAGAAAATCGAGCACGCTTCGCGCGTCGACCCGGCGCGGATGGGCCTTTCGGTAGGCCTCGAGCGCGCCGGCGCTCTTCAAGAGCGTGATCCACATGACGTTCTCGTGTGACGTCGTGACCGAATCGGACCCCCGGGGCCTGAGCGCCATACGCACGCTGATCGTGCGACTGAGGCGATCCGTCCGTTCCATGAACTTCCCCATCTTGAGGAAGATCCACCCTTTGCCGCGCAGCATCGACGCGTCGGTCACGCCGTCCCAGACGAAGCTGGCCGTTTGCACCGAGGTCAGCGCGTGCACGAGCCGTGCCTCGCTGCGGGGCATGGTGCGCGCCTCTTCGAGCGCCCAGTACGCTTGATTCAAATGACGCCACATTTCGGGGGCGATCACTTCGCGTACCTGGCGCGCGTTTTCGCGCGCGAGCAGGATTGCGGAGACCAACGACGACGGCGCGGTCTGGTCGAATACGACGTCGTCGACGGTGCCGTCGGGCGCGCCGAGCGTCGTCAAGGTCGCGCGCCACTGCGCCGACGCGCCTTCGCGATCCACTTCGCTGAGGTCGACCAGGAGATCTCGCGTGACCTCGAGAAGCCGCGCCATGTGCTCTGCGCGTTCGAGGTATCGCCCCATCCAATAGAGCGAATCCGCGACGCGACTCAGCATTCGCATCATCAGGCCCCCGCCGGCGCTTCTGGCTTGCCTTCGCCTGCGAGCACCCACGTATCTTTGTAGCCGCCGCCCTGACTCGAATTGACGACGAGCGACCCCTTGCGGAGCGCGACGCGCGTGAGCCCTCCGGGGATGACGCGGATCTTCTCTCCGTAGAGGATGTAAGGGCGGAGATCGACGCAGCGCCCGTCGAGACGACCGTCCACGACGGTCGGATGCTGCCCGAGGCTGATCGTGGGCTGCGCGATGTACGAACGCGGGTTGGCGAGAATGCGTCGCTTGAAATCCTCGCGCTCGGCGGCCGTGGACTGCGTCCCGATGAGCATGCCGTAGCCGCCCGAAGCGTCCGTCTGCTTGACGACCAGCTCGTCGAGATGCTCGACGATGTACCGGCGATCTTCCTCGCGCGACGCGATGTACGTGTGCACGTTCGGCAGAATCGGTTCTTCGCCGAGGTAGTAGCCGATCATGTCGGGCACGAACGGATAGATGGCCTTGTCGTCGGCGACGCCGGTGCCGGGCGCGTTTGCGAGCGCGACTTGACCACTCCGGTACGCCGCGAAAATCCCGGGGCACCCGAGCACCGAATCCGGACGGAATACGACGGGATCGAGAAAGTCGTCGTCGATGCGACGATAGATGACGTCGACCCGCTGGAGGCCGTCGGTGGTGCGCATGCACACCGCGCCGTCCTTGATGACGAGGTCGCGGCCTTCGACGAGCGTGACGCCCATCTGTCGAGCCAGGAAGCTGTGCTCGAAGTACGCGGAGTTGTACACGCCGGGCGAGAGCACGACGATGTTCGGCGCGTCAGACGCGCGCGGCGCGACGAACTGGAGCGTCTCGCGCAGCCAGTGTGCGTAGTCCTCGACCGGGCGAACGCCGTAGTGCTCGAAGAGCACGCGGAACACCCGCTTCATCACTTCGCGGCTCTCGAGCACGTAGCTCACCCCGCTCGGGTTCCGCGCGTTGTCCTCGAGCACGAGAAACCGGCCGTCCTTGTCGCGAATCAGATCCGTCCCGACGACGTGGATGTAGATGCCGCCGGGCGGCTCCATGCCGATCATCTCGCGGCGAAAGAAGCTCGCGCCGTAGACTAGCTCCGGCTCGAGCAACCCGTCGCGAAGGATCCGCTGTTCGCCGTAGATGTCTTTGAGGAAGAGATTCAGCGCCTCGGTGCGCTGGATCAGCCCGCGCTCGATGCGCTCCCACTCGGTTGCCGAGATCAGTCGCGGGATCGGATCGAAGGGGAACACTTTCTCGATCCCCGCCGTGTCGGAGTAGACCGTGAACGTGACTCCCTGATTCCGAAGCAGGAGATCGACGGTGCGTTGACGCGCCTCGAACTCCGGCCCCGTGAGTTCGGCCATGCTCTGCGCGAGCGCCCTGTACAGGGGGCGCACCTCGCCGCTGGCCGCGAACATCTCGTCGTAGTGGCTACCGGGAGCCGTCGTGTAGTCGTCGAAGCGCACCTGGCACCCATCACACCCTGGGTCTGATTCAATCAGGTTTCGCTCTCTTTTCCTCCGAACGGCTCGGCGCCGCAAGGGCGGGATTCTGAAAGCGAATCGTCAGGATCG
The DNA here is from genome assembly GCA_964506835.1 of uncultured Polyangiaceae bacterium. Classification (GTDB taxonomy): domain Bacteria; phylum Myxococcota_A; class Polyangia; order Polyangiales; family Polyangiaceae; genus DASZVB01. Next base: position 10,328 of record CAZDNG010000046.1, on the reverse strand, counting down.
AACGTTGCGACGAACCGACGGGTTCACCTTTTCGACGGTCTCGAGCGCGAGCACTCGCAGCGGACCCCCGGAAGTGGCGACTTTGTTCGGGTCGACCACTTCGCGAACCGCGGGCAAATCGCGATACGAGCCGTGCGCGGGTCGAGGCTTGAACGGCTGCGGCGTGGGCGTCGGTTTTGGACGCCCACTCGGAATCAGCGCGATCGCGCGATCGATCCGGTGGGCGCCCTCGAAGGCCTCGACGATCTGATGCACCAAAATATAAGCGGCGATCTGCGCCTGCTCGATTCGCGCCCTGCTGGCCGAAAGTCCCGCCACGTTCGCCGCGCGCTCCTCCACGGTGAGCAGTTCTGCCCCGGCGGCGAACAGGCCGTCGAGGAACGCTGCATCGAGACCGTACAGGCGAGCGCGCGTCCGCACGCTCGCGTCGGCGGAAGAAAGAAGTGTCCGCCCGAGCTGCGACAGACGATGGAGCACTTGCGAAACGGCGAAGCTCGTCCCGAACGTCGCATCGAGCGCGATCTCCTCGCGGACCGCGGCGGCGTCACCGGCAACCTTCTCGAGCACCGCGCGCGCTTGCGCGCAAAGGGACGTGTTGCGGTCGAAGAGCTGCCTCACTTGCGCCGCCGCGTCGGAGCGCTCGTCCTCGAGCTTCAAGAACTGCGCGTGGTTGCGATCGAGAGCGAGCGCTTGCTCGGCGGCGAGGGACAAGAGCGACAGCGAGAACCCGCGGATCAGCGCGCGCTGTGGGCCCGAAGAGCGCTGCCAGATGTCGTGCGATTCGAGACACACCGAGTACGCACGCTCGACGAACTCCGCGACCGGCTCTTCCGGAGTTCCCTCCATCAGATGCTGCACGTCGGAACCCGCGAGTGCCGCGTCGAGCAGTCCCGCTTCCGGGCGCCCGACGACGCGCAAGAGTCCCTCGACGCGCTGGGCGGAACTGGGTTTCTTGGGGCGAATGGAACGAGCTCGCGTCATGGGATCGGCAGGCGACCGCGCCGCCTCTTCTCCTCAGAACGGCGCGGCGCCGAAACCCTTGAGGGGGCGCTGTCAGACCGCACGCTCTCGCCCGCGGGTCACCGGAAGGTCAGGAGCTACCCGGCGTCCGTTGGGCGCGAGGTCGAGCCGCGCCGTGCACCGCGGACTTTCCCGGCTCGGAATTCGACGGCGTCGGTCGCGCGTCGCTCGGCGAATCGTCGATCTGCTTCTCGAGCGTGTCGATTTCGTGTTCCACCGCGCGCGGATCGGCCGCGAGTCCGTCGTCGGTGGCTTCGTCGGAATGTGGCGCGACCGCGGCTTTCGGCGCCGTTCCCGACGATGCCGTCGAAACGGCCGGCTCGGCGTGGCGACTGCTGCATCCGGCCGTCGCCAGCGACGCCACGAACCACAATGCCCCACAAACGGACAGGCTTCCACGCGCGCTCGAACTCGTCATGAATGTTCGCTTCGACGGCAGTACCCGGCGCTCTCCTATCTTCTTCCCTTTCTCGGACCCCCATGACCAAGATTTTCCAGAATTTCGCCATTTATTTTGTGGGGCACCCTCGAGCTCGCTCGGCGCCAAAGTGGGGACGCGGGGGGGGGGATTGCTCGACCGTCCGGGAGGACTACATCGACCGACATCCGACCAACGTGAGAAAGTCGCCATGCCATGACCGATAGCCCGCTCGCTGGAAAACCCGCCCCCCGAGGACTGCTCGCGAACGTGCCGCGGCTCGTCACCGATTACTACGCGCTCGTCCCCGACGCGTCCGACCCTGCGCAACAAGTCGCGTTCGGAACGTCTGGACACCGCGGCTCGGCATTTCAAAAGACGTTCAACGAGGCGCACATCCTCGCGTCGGCACAAGCCGTTTGCGAGTACCGAAAATCGCACGGCGTCGACGGACCGTTGTTCCTCGGCATCGACACGCACGCGCTCTCGGAACCGGCGTTCGCGACGACGCTCGAAGTGCTCGCCGCGAACGAAGTCACGGTGCGCGTGCAAGCCGGGCGGACGTACACGCCGACGCCGGTCGTCTCGCACGCCATCCTCACGTACAACCGCGGCCGCACGAGCGGGCTCGCGGACGGCATCGTCGTGACGCCGTCGCACAACCCGCCGGAAGACGGCGGATACAAATACAACCCGCCGCACGGCGGACCCGCCGACAGCGACGTGACGTCGGTGATCCAGAAGCGAGCGAACGAGCTCCTCGCGGGCGGCAATCGCGACGTCCGCCGCGTGCCGTACGAGCGCGCCGCCAAGAGCGCGTTCGTCGTCGATCACGACTTCGTCGCGCCGTACGTGAAAGATCTCGCGAACGTGATCGACATGGACGTGATCCGCGGCGCGAAAGTGAAGCTCGGCGCCGACCCGATGGGCGGCGCGAGCGTCGGATTCTGGGATCCCATCGCGAACGAGTACGGCCTCTCGATCGACGTCGTGAACCGCGTCGTGGATCCGACGTTCTCGTTCATGACGGTCGATCACGACGGAAAAATCCGGATGGACTGCTCGTCGCCGCCGGCCATGCAGCGCCTCATCGCGCTCAAGGATCGCTTCGACGTCGCGTTCGGCAACGACACCGACAGCGATCGTCACGGGATCGTCACCCGCTCCGCGGGGCTCATGAACCCGAACCACTACCTCGCCGTGGCCGTCGAGTACCTCTTCCAGAATCGTCCGGGGTGGAGCGCGACGGCTGCCGTCGGAAAGACGCTGGTGTCGAGCTCGATGCTCGATCGCGTCGCGAAGAGCATCGGCCGCACGCTCCTCGAAGTGCCGGTCGGGTTCAAGTTTTTCGTGAGCGGCCTCCTCGACGGCAGCGTCGGGTTCGGCGGCGAAGAGAGCGCGGGGATGTCGTTCCTGCGGCGTGACGGCACGGTGTGGACCACCGACAAGGACGGCCTCATCGCGGACCTTCTCGCCGCGGAAATCCTCGCGAAGACGGGGAAAGATCCGGCGGAACACTACGTTCTGCTCACCGAGCGATTCGGCGCGCCGGTCTATCAACGCATCGACGCACCGGCCACGGCGGCGCAAAAGAAGGCTCTTGCCGAGCTTTCCGAAAGCGACGTGCATACCGAGACGCTCGCGGGCGAGCGCATCACGCGAAAGCTCACGCGCGCGCCTGGAAACGGAAAACCGATCGGCGGCCTCAAGGTCGAAGCGGAGAGCGGATGGTTCGCGGCGCGTCCATCCGGCACCGAAGCCGTCTACAAAATTTATGCGGAGAGCTTCCGCGGCGCCGAGCATCTCGCCCGTCTCCAGGACGAGGCGAGAAGTCTCGTCGACAAGGCCCTGTCCCAAAAAGGCTAGGCTAGGCTAGTAGACGAGGTCGATTGTCGGCGGGGCCGGCAAACCTACGCCGACAAAGTGTGGGAAATGACGATTTGCCTCTACCCCTGGGCGATTGAAGCGCGCAAGAATGCCGCCTCAATTCGGAGGTGAATCATGCGCGTTCGGTTCGTATCGCGAACATTGTATTGGTCCATGGTCTGTACGGGTCTGCTCGCCGCAGCCTGCGGGGGTGAAGAACCGCCGCCCGCGGCGCCACCGCCCCCCCCGCCGATGGTCGCTCCCGCACCGGTAGAGACGACGACCGCGGCCACGCCGCCTCCGGCAGCACCCGAGGCGCCCCCGCCGGCTCCCGCGCCGCCGCCCGAGGAGCACGAGCACCCGCATCACCAGATGATGGTCGGCATGCTCATCGAGGGGCTCTCCGCGGTGCAGCTCAAGCCCGAGCAGAAGCCGCAGATCGACGCCATCGAAGCGGACCTCGTGAAGCTCGGCGAGTCGACGAAGGAGCAGAAGGATGCCTTCGTCGCCGATCTCGCGGCCGGCGTCAGTGCCGGCAAGCTCGACAAAGCGAAGATCGACGCCGACGAGAAGGCCCTCGAAAAAGCGACCGCGGCCACCGTCCCCGGGCTGCAAGACGCGACGAACCGACTCCACAAAGTGCTCGAGCCCGATCAGCGCAAGGCGCTCGTCGAGGCGATGCGCGCGAAGGCGGAAGAGATGCGCGCGCACGCCGCGGAGATGCACGAGCACGAGCACGAACATGGACAGGGAGGCCCGCATGCTGCCGGTCCCCCGCCAGGAGGTCCTCCGCCCGGTTCGGCTCCGCCGGTCGGCGCCGGCGGTCCGCCGTCAGCTCCGGGTGGGCCATTGCCGGCAGGCGCCGCGCCGCTGCCGCCCGGACCGCCGCCCGGCGGTCCTCCGCAAGGAAGCGATATGCCCGGTGGCCAGGGCGGCCCGCACGAGCATTGGAACGGCGAGCACGGCGAACACGGGCCGGGCGAGATGATGCACAAGCTCGCGGAAGAGCTTGGTCTCACGCCCGATCAAGAGGCGAAGATCAAGAAAGTGCTCGAGCCTCAGATGAAGGCCCAGATGGAAGGAATGAAGGCCAAGCGCGAGGTCATGATGAAGCACATGAAGGAGCTCGGCGACGCGTTCGAGACCGACAAGTTCGACGCGAAGAAAGCCGGCATCGGCTCGAACGCCGTCGAGATGGTCAAGGAGATGACCGCGGCGCACGTGAAGATGATCGGCGTCGTGTTGCCGATCCTGACCGCCGATCAGCACGAAAAGTTCGCGTCGTTCATCCGCAACCACGCCGAAGACTGAGTTCGGGCACTAGCCGGTCTGGACGGCGCGGCGTCGATTTCAGACGTTCGCGCCGTTCGCCGGTTTCTCCGCGGGCGGGGGCGTCGAGTCTTCGACGCTGCTGACGAGCCGGTCGCGTCCGGTTCGCTTCGCCTCGTAGAGCGCCTTGTCGGTGCGGTCGAGCCACGCGAGCGGGGATTCGTTCTTCGCGAGCTCGGAGAGGCCCGCCGAAACCGTCAAACGAATCTCGCCGGAACGCGCTGGGATGGCGAGTGTACGCACCGAAGCGAGGAACCGCTCCGTCAGGAGCGCCGCGCTCTTCGGGTTCGTGTCGGGAAGGATGATCGCGAATTCTTCGCCGCCGTAGCGCGCGACGATGTCGTCTCGACGCCGAAAAGTTCGGACGAGGCACTCGGCGATCCGCTTGATCACCTCGTCACCACCGGGGTGACCGTGCTTGTCGTTGATGGCCTTGAAGTGATCGATGTCGACGAGGACGAGACACATCCGCTGTCCGAAGACGGCGAGATCCGCGGTGCGCTGCAAGGCGTCGTCGAACGCGCGGCGATTGCTGAGGCGAGTGAGCGGGTCGAGCGTGCCTTCGCGACGCGCCTCTTCGAGCGCCGCGCCGAGCGCTACGACGCGAGCGCCGAGATCCGTCGTCTGCGCGAGCTGCCGCTTCTTCCGTTGTTCGACGAGCCCGGTCACCGTCTCGGCGACGGCGAAAGCCTCGCGGCGTAGATCTTCGGGCGAGCTCTGGCGCGCCGCGGTCTGGAGTCGAACGAGTTGCTCTTTCACCGAACCGTCGGCGTCGCCGTCGGAAACCAGTGCCTGGTTCAGGCTGCGGACGAAAGCCCAGATCGTCTGCCGGAGGTCGGCGAGCGCGCGAGTGACCTGCGCGTGCTCGTTCCGTCGCAAGCCGGTGACGTACTTGAGCGCAGCGCTCCACTCGCGACGCACCTCGCCGCCCTCTTGTCGGATCGAACGAGGACCTTTGCCGTCGTTCGTCTCGTCCGCCTCCATCTCCGGCGCTGGTTTGCGCAAGAGCAAGTGCGACGCCCAGCGTTCGCAAAAATCGGCGACCTGTTCGGGATCGACGCCCTGAAGGGCCAGCGGAAACCGTCCGACCGTGCGCAGCACGCCGGCAAACGCCTCGACGGCCGCGTCGAGCTCACCCTCGGCGGTAGCCTTCGGAGAGCGGGCGCTCGGAGTGGCTGCTTCTTCTGCTGTGGTTTTGGCGGCGGATCGAAAGAACATGGCTTCTCGCGGCAGTGCCCTCGAATTCTCGGAGCGGCACTTCCTCGCGAAGCTTGAGGCGAAAAGGGTCGAATCGGCCTATTTTCCAGCTGGAACGGACCGAGGTGCGACACCCGACCACGTGTAAGGGAACGCTTCGGTGGCCTTCGTCGGCTGAACGACGTCGAAGTTCCTCATGTCGAGGATGAAGTTGCCATCGCTCGTTTCGGTGAGGATGTCGGCGTACTTCGCACCCCAGAGGATCTCGTGGGTGAAGTAGTGGTGGCTCGCGTGAACGGTCTGCATGAACGTGTCGTCGAGACCGAGAACCGAAACTTGGAGCTCGATTTCTTCGGCCACCGTCGACTCCGGCGTGCGCCCGAAGAACGGACTCTTCTCGTCGATCGCGTGCAAGACCGTCCAGGAACGAGAGAGCGAGAGCGCGTACTCCCGAGAGAGCTTCAAATCCAGATTTCTATAAAATACGGACCCATCGTCGAGGCGCTCGGTCCGTGAGAGGACGACGCGGATCTGCGCGCCCACGATCTGGTTTCCACGCTGATTGCTGATCCGGAGCATCATCGTCGGCACGCCGTTCATCGGGAAGATGACGGCATAGCCGGTGAACACGACGCGCGCAGTCGGCCGCGAGAATTTCGCGAAGACGAGCCCCGTCGCGAGCGCAGTGAGGATCAACCCGAAGAGCGACTCGACGACGACGAGCACGTTCGCCGCGGTAGAGACCGGGTAGATCGCACCGTAGCCGATGGTACCCAGGGTCTGGACGCTGAAAAAAAATGCCTCGACGAACGACCCTTGTCGCACGTTCGCGAGACCGCCGGTCGCGACGAAGCCCGCAGCGAAGACGGCGTTCACCAGAAGATACGTCGCGCCGATCATGAGCAGCGTCGTGGTCCACGAGAGCCTCATGAGCGCGTGATAGAAGTCGCGGAGCGGTCGCCTCGTTTCGCCGACGACGCTGATCGCGTAGTCGGCCCGATCGGGCCTCCGCGTGACGATCCGACGTTTCATTCGCCCGAGTCTCGGGCGCATCGACGTCACGTGGGAAGAAAAGTCTCGGCGGGGGCGCCTCTTCCCCGAGCATCCCGAGGCGAGCCGCAAGCGAGCTTGACGCTATGCGGTTCGAGTCGGATGCTTCGGACCCCTTGGAGGACTCCCCATGTCGACCATTCCCGAGAACTATCGCGACCTACTGACGACGAAAAAAGCCTTCGCGAACCTCGCGACGCTGATGAGTGACGGCACGCCGCAGGTGACGCCTGTGTGGATCGACTTCGACGGCGAGCACGTCCTCGTCAACACCGCGAAGGGACGCTTGAAGGACAAGAACCTTCGCGTCCGAAACAAGGTGGGCCTCGCGATCCTCGATCCGGAAAACCCCTACCGGTACCTGAGCATTCAAGGGAAGGTCGTGGGCGTCACGGAAGAGGGCGCCGACGCGCACATCGACAAGATGGCGAAGAAGTACATGGACAAAGACACGTACCCATTCCGGACGCCGACGGAGGTGCGCTGCATCTTCAAGATCGCACCGGAGAAGATTCACACGGTGGGCTGAGTTCGCGGCTCCTTTCATCTAGCTCTCGGGTCGGCGGCGCCTATACTGCCGCCGCCTCGTGCCCATTCTTTTCGTTGCGCTCTTCACGAGCATCCTCGGACTTTCGGTCCTGTTTCCAATCCTCGCGCCTTTAGGGCGCGAGCTCGGTTTTTCGGAGATTGAAGTCGGGGCGCTGTCGACGGCGTACGCGTTGATGCAGCTCGTGGTCAGCCCGATCTGGGGCCGACGGAGCGAGCGAGTGGGACGAAAGCCGGTCTTGTTGATCGGCGTCCTCGGTTTCGCCGTCAGCTTCGTGCTCTTCGCCATCGTCGCCGAGGCCGGGCTACGTCGAGCCTTTCCGCCGATCGCGACCTTCTCACTGCTCCTCGCCTGTCGCGCGATCGGCGGCACGTTCTCTTCGGCGACCTTGCCGACCGCGCAAGCGTACGTCGCCGACGTGACCGGCAAGGACGATCGCACGGCGGGCATGGCCGTGATCGGCGCCGCGTTCGGGCTCGGGCTCATCTTCGGCCCCGCGATCGGCGCGGGCCTTTCGAAGGTGAGTCTGCTCGCGCCGGTGTATTTCTCGGCGGGGCTCGCGTTCGTGAACGCCGGTTTCATCGCCGCGCGCCTGAAGGAGCCGGCGCGCCACCTCACGCGAAAGCCCCCGTCGTCGCTTCGACCGGTCGCCGCCAAGGTGTGGCCGCTCCTCGGCGTCGGACTCGCGATCAGCCTCGCGTCGGTCGCGATGGAACAGACGATTGCCTTCTGTTTTCAGGATCGTTTGCACCTGACGCCGAAGGGTACGGCGGTGGCGGTCGGCATTGCGCTGGTCTGTTACGGCGTCGTGGCCGTGCTCGCTCAAGGCGTGCTCGTGCGCCGCTTTCGTTGGACGCCGCTTCGACTGCTCGCGAACGGCCTTCCGTGCGCGCTCGTCGGTTTTCTCGGACTCATCGTCGCGCGCCAGCGGCTCACGCTCACGCTCGCGCTCGCGCTCCAAGGGTTCGGCCAGGGGCTCGCAATGCCCGGCGTCACCGCGGCGATCTCGCTCGGCGTTTCCGACGACGAGCAGGGTGCCGTCGCCGGCCTCAACAGTTCCGCACAAGCCCTCGGTCGATTGCTCGGCCCCGTCGTCGGAACCGGCCTGTATCAGATTCGTCCGGAGTACCCTTATGCGTTCAGCGCCGCGCTCCTCGTACTCGTCATCACCTTGCTGTCGTCGAACGCTCGCTTGCGCGCCGCCATGGCTCGCTGAATCCGCCTCGTTGCCCTAGTCCGGGCGACCCAAGGCAGCATCCGCCACCCAGCCGCCGGACGGCGTGCCTCACTCGTGGACTGTACGGACGAGCGAACGGAACTTGCGCAACTCCTGTACGAGCACTGCGCAAGCTACGGGACCCTGCATGTCGGTGAAGGTGGTTTTCGCACTTGCTTTCGAGCGTGAGCCGCGGGGAAGTCATGACAAAAACCACATCGATAAAAGGAGAAATTCCCGGTAGTTGAAGTAGTACGTTCCCGCTCGGCGCGCTGGGGCGAAGGAAGAGAAGAACAGAGCACATGGAACCCCGCCGGCCGGCACGGTTCGTGGAATTGCTCGCTATCATGACCGCACAGCAATCGACCCCGACGCTCCACTCGGACCTCCGGTTTACCGGGGCGAAGAGTCATCAGCGGGCATCCCGTTGCGTGTGGTGCAATCGCAGTTTGGAGGGCTCTGGGCCGCTTCACGAGTCGTCGTACTGCGGGCACGCTTGCCGCGACGAATCGATCCGCGCGCTCCTTCGACGCGAGCGACACAAGGCGGTCCGGTTCGACTCGATCCTGCGCGCGGCAGAACGCGTGCGTCTCGAGGGCGAAGCCGCCCAGCTCCGCGCGATGTTCCCGCGGTTCGACACGCAACAGCAGCGGCAAGTTGCGTAGCAAAGCGCGCGGTTCGTTTGCTGCGAGCACGGGGGGGTTTGTTTTTGAGGTTCGGAAGTGGCGTCGCGCGACACCTCCGCGCTGCCAACGACCCGCGCCGGGTCCGCCGGTGGTCTCACTCGCGCTTCATTGGTGGATCGCGATCTGGCCTTCCAAGATCGATCAACGCCTGGCAGCGACCGGGGCGGTTTGATTTTTTGAGATCCGCACGGAGCGTCGCGCGCTCTCGGCGCGCTGCCAACGACCCGCGCCGGGTCCGCCGGTGGTCTCACTCGCGCTTCATTG
>CAZDNG010000046.1:0-635 GCA_964506835.1 uncultured Polyangiaceae bacterium | reverse complement strand
GTGGATCGCGATCTAGCCTTCCAAGATCGATCAACGCCTGGCAGCGACCGGGGCCCTTCCCGGTCGCGGTGTACTGGCGGCGCCCGGTCTCTGTGCACTGGCGGCACCGCCCGCGGCCTTGCCAGCGAACCAGCGCGCTGAAGTGAGTGCGCTTGAGCGGGAACCGCTGTAGGTACGACTCCGTCGCACCGTGTGCGCGGCCTTTCTCGGGGGGCGAGGTTGTCCTTCAGAGCGAATCGCGTAACGCTTCCTTGAAAGGACGCTTACCGTGAAACGCAAGACACCTCGCTTCGTCCCGTCGCTGATTTTCGCCACCGCCACCGCCAGCGCCATACCGGCGTGTGGCGGCTCCTCGTTCAGCACCGTCACGGATGGTCCAGACGCCTCCGCAACGGGCGGGGCACCGGGCTCCGGTGGCGTCTCGAGCGGTGGTGCAGCAAACGGCGGCGCGTCCAACGGCGGCGCGTCCAACGGCGGCGCGTCCAACGGCGGGTTTTCGAACGGCGGGTTTTCGAACGGCGGAATCGGCGGGATCGGCGGCGTGATCGTTCTCGCGATCGGCGGTTTCGGTAACGGCGGCGTGACGAGCAGTGGCGGCGTGACGAGCAGTGGCGGCGTGACGAGCAGTGGCGGCG